>JAGBDV010000020.1 GCA_017937305.1 Bacilli bacterium | reverse complement strand
TTAGGAGTAGCAAGAATTTCAATATGATTATTACTTCTTTAGAGTAAATAATAACCTTTAACCTCAAATTTCTTACAATATAATTATACCATTTTAAGTTTAAAAAATCAATAGTTTTTAAAATATTTATTAAAAATATGATGATTTTAAAATATTTATTAAAAATATGAACTTATGAATAAAATTAAACTCGTTTTTAAGCGTTTGACTGGGTAAATCACCATCAAAAATTCACTCAAGCGCTTTAAAACGGGTTTTTTTGCTGTAGAATTTAAAACTCTACTTTAAGTAGATTTATAAGTTGAAGCAGTAGATAATAAAAATATTGATTAGAATACTTAATTTAAGAGTAGGGTGACTTCTGACATTTTATGTTATATAATTTTAGTATAATTAATTTAACAGGAGGGTTATATGACATATCAAAAATTTATTACAGATCCAATGCCGGAGTATACAAAAGGAGAAGAAATCTTTAATTATGTATCACACATTGTAGGGGGAAGTGTTGGGGTATTTTTAGTAATTTTTAGTTCTATTTGGTTTGGTGTTTCAAACATTAATTTACAAGCATATTTAGGGATGATGATATTTGCAGTAAGTGTTATTTTATTGTATACAATTTCTACTTTATATCATGCATTAAAGAAAGGAAGCATTGCAAAAAGAGTATTTAGAATTATGGACCATTGTACAATCTATTTATTAATAGCTGGTACTTATACACCCATTTGTTTAATTGCATTAAAGGGCAGTATTTATTGTACATTATTATTAATAATTGAATGGGGCTCGGCATTATTCGGCATTTTATTAAAAGTAACTGATATGAATAATAAAATAATAAAAATTATATCTACGCTACTTTATGTTATTATGGGATGGGGAATTATAGTGTTTCCTGAAGCAATTAAATTATTAAGTGTTTATCAATTTATCATGATTTTTTCTGGTGGAATAGCTTATACATTTGGAATTTTCTTTTTTATTAGTGGTAAAAATAATAAGTGGTATCATTCTATATTTCATATTTTTTGTTGCATCGGAACTATTGTACAAATGCTTGGAATAATTGATATTTTCTTATCATAAAAAATATAAGGTCAAATAGTTGCAAAAAATGTTATTTTAGTGTATAATATATTCGTTGCAAAATCTATGAGAATAAGCAACCGCTCAAGAAGAGTTTAAAGCATAATTATTTAATTATCACTCTGATGGCGTGTCTTAAATTTTAATGAGGAGGTGCTTTTAGATGTACGCAATTTTTGTAGTAGGCGGTAAACAATATCGTGCTCAAGAAGGTGACGTTCTTTATGTTGAAAAACTAGAAGGCGAAGCTGGAAGTGAAGTTGTTTTTGATCAAGTTTTACTAGCAGGTGACAAAATCGGTCAACCATACCTAGAAGGCGCAAAAGTAACTGGTACGATTGAAAAACAAGGACTAGGAAAAAAGATCGTTGTTTTCAAATACAAATCTAAGAAAAATGAACGTAAAAAACAAGGTCATCGTCAAGCTTATACTAAAGTTACAGTTAAAGAAATTGTTGCTTAATCGAGGTATTAACTAATGACGAAAATTATCGTTAAATACGATAAATCCTTATGTTCTTTTATTGAACTTTCTGGTCACGCAGGATATGCAAGATCTGGTTATGATATTGTATGTAGCGGGATCACTACAGCAACTTATACATCAATCAATCTAATTGATAAAATCAATAGTGATTGTTTTAAACTTGATGTTAATGACGATGCTGGTTATCTTCATATGAGTTTGGATTATCAAAAGTTATCTAAAGAAGAAGTTGAATTTATTCAACTAATTATTAGAAACTTAATTGATATGTATGAAGAAATTAAACGAAATTATCCAAAATATTTGAAAATCGAAATTTTATAGGAGGTTGCCATGATTAGATTTAATTTACAATTATTCGCATCTAAAAAAGGTGTAAGTTCTACTAAGAACGGTCGTGATTCTATTGGTAGACGTTTAGGTGCTAAATTATCAGATGGTCAATTTGCTACTGCTGGTTCTATTATCTACCGTCAAAGAGGAACTAAGGTTCATCCAGGAAACAATGTTGGTATTGGTAAAGATGATACTTTATTCTGCTTAATTGATGGTATCGTAAAATACGAAACTAAAGGTGCAGGTAAGAAGCAAGTATCAGTTTATCCAGCTGAATAATTGATTACATTGAACATTGTAAAAATAAAGGCACTTAACTTTAAGTGTCTTTTATTTTGTAAAAAAAGAGGTGAAATTTATGTTTGTAGATAGTGTCAGAATTCACGTTAAAGCAGGAGATGGTGGAGACGGGATCGTAGCATTTTTACATGAAAAATATATGGACAAAGGTGGTCCATCAGGCGGACATGGAGGCCGTGGTGGAAGTGTTATCTTTGTCGGAGAAGAAGGATTAACAACATTACTTGATTTTAGATTTAATCGTAAAATTAAAGCATTCCCCGGCCAAAAAGGAATGGATAAAAATTGTGCTGGTAAAAAAGGTGAAAATACTTACGTTAAAGTACCAATTGGAACAACAATCATTAATGCTGAAACTAATCAAGTAATCGGTGATATCACTAAGCATAATCAAGAAGTTGTTGTTGCAAAAGGTGGTCGTGGTGGTAAAGGTAATGCTGCTTTTGCAAGTCCTAGAAATACAACACCCCAATTTGCTGAAAAAGGAATTAAAGGTGAAGAATTTGATGTTCAACTTGAATTAAAAGTCCTTGCTGATGTTGGACTTGTAGGATTTCCTAGTGTTGGTAAGTCAACTTTAATTAGTGTTGTATCTAAAGCAAAACCTAAAATTGCTGCATATCATTTTACAACACTTGTTCCAAATCTTGGTGTTGTAGGTGTAGGGGACGGAAGAAGTTTCATTATGGCTGATTTACCAGGATTAATTGAAGGTGCATCAAGCGGGGCTGGACTTGGAATTCAGTTCTTAAAACATATTGAACGTACTAAAGTAATCGTTCATATTATTGATATGTCTGCAACAGATGGAAGAGATCCTGTTGAAGACTATAGAATCATAAGAAAAGAACTTGGTGATTTTAAAGAAGACCTTCTTAAACGTGCTGAAATTTTAGTAGCTAATAAAATGGATGTTGAAGGATCTATAGATAACTTAAACCGTTTTAAAGAAGAAACTGGTATTGAAAATATCATTCCAATTAGTGCTTATACTAAAGATAATCTAAATGAATTATTATATAAAATTGCTGATACTTTAGATGAAGTAAGATCTAAAGTTGAATATCAAGTAATTACTGATACAGTAGTTGAATATAACTTTGTTCCAGAAAAAGCTAAATTTGAAATAACAATGGATGATTCAGGATTCTTCCATGTTGATGGTCCTGCCATTGAAAAGATTTTTGAAAGAACTGACTTTAATAATGAAGTTAGTGTAAGACAATTTGCAAGAGCACTTCGTGACTTAGGAGTTGATGATGAACTTCGCAAACTTGGTGCAGAACAAGGTGAAACAATTATTATCTTAGGTTATGAATTTGAATTTGTAGCATAATTAAAAATAAGTGGCTTAAAACATAAGTTTTAGGCCTTTTTTCTTTTAAAATAATATAAAAAAGAGTATAATAATAATGCACAATACTTAATATATTTAAGATTGTAGCTTTAAAAATTATATGTTTTCTTAAATTAAAAATCATATTAATTTTATATTAAACGATATTTTAAAAGGAGAAGAAAATGAAAAACAAAAAAGTTATCTATGAAATGTCCTTAATGGCAATATTAATTGCTCTTTTATGGATGCTTGATTTAACAGGTATTGGTTATATTCCAACAGGTCCTGGCCTTACAATTACTCTTTTAGTTTTCCCTGTTGCAATTGCAGCAATATGCTTAAAAGAAAAAGGTGGAATTGTTTTAGGTTTAATGTTTGGTCTAACAAGTTATTTAACTGCAGTTCAAGGAAAAGATCCAGTAGGAGCTGTACTTTTTGAACAACAACCAATTGCTCTTGCAATTGTATGTATTGGGTCTAGAATCTTAATGGGGCTTGGTGTTGCACTTTTATATCGACTATTAAGTAAATATATTAAACAAGATATTATTTCAATTACTATTGCAAGTATTTCTGGAACATTCCTTAATACACTATTCTTTTTAACTTTCTTTTGGGCATTCTTTAATAATCAAGATAATTTATTTAAAATTATTATTGGTGCAATGACAATTAATTTCTTAATTGAATTGGTTGTAAATTCAGTTATTAGTATAGCTTTAAGTAAAGTTATTTATATGTTTAAAAAACGTATGGCTTAATCAGATTGATTAAGTCTTTTTTATAACTCATTTTTAAGCGGTTGAGTTTAAAAAGTTGATAAATTATTTATCTTAACCGCTTAAAAAAGTTCTATATTATATTAATTAATTGACATGAAAAAATAATTAATGTAAAATAAAAATATGAATATAATTTAGGAGTAATAAATGAAAGTACTTAAAATAAATTATTATACTTATAAAGAACATCAACTATATGTATTCATTAATGGAAAAATAAATCATGCATCTTACGATTTCCCTGTTAATATTTCTTGTACTGATTTAAATAATGGGACATATCTTGTTGAATATGATTATACTAAATATGCTAATGCAGGTAAAAGTGGCTTTAATTACGATTATACTTTAGAAACGGTAAAAGAAAGTTTTATTATCTCAAAAAATGAAAAATTTAATGCAAGCTATATAAAAATGCGATGGGAATATATTAAAGGGGCCATTAATGATTATAAAACATTCACTGTAAGCATCGTTTCAATCGAAAAGATAATTGAGGAATTAACTACTAATGATACTACTTTAAATCATTTATTATTAATTAGAATTTATCTTAAGTTAGAACAATATAATGTTGCCAATAATTATATTAATAAAGTATTAAAAACAGATGAATTATTTAATCTAAAAGAATTAAATATTATTTTAGGTGAACGTTATGAATTTGGTATGGGTATAGAAATAGATTTAGAAAAAGCTTACATTCATTATTTATTAGGTCATTCTAAATATGATTTAAAAAGATTTTTTGAATTAGGATTTGGAATAAATAAATTTCCTAATTTTGAAGAATTAATATTTGAAAATTATATTGAATCAGCTTATATTTTTAATATCTTACTATTAGATACTGAATATAAAAAACAAGCTATCGAAGAATTAATTACCTATGCAGGATTTTGGGACTATGATGTAGATGAACAAAAAGATGAATCCTATACTAGAAGAAGAAAGTTTTTAGCATTAACACAACTTGAAGCAACAAAATTAATTATTGATAATAATCTGATTGAAAATAATAATTATGAAAAATGCGTTTTATTTTTAGGCGGATATTTTGCGTGGAAAGAAAATGGACATTCAGGTCTAATAGCTTATGAATATGAAGAAAATATTGTCGATGAGTATGATTCTTCATATGTAACAAAAGAAGCTACAAGATTTAATGTTGCGTTAAAGCTTGTTGAAAAGTATGCAAAACTAAATGATGAATTATCAATTAAAGTTTTAAATTTTTATAATTTAAATAAAAAGTAATTTATAGGTCCAATTTTTGGGCCTTTTTTTATACCCTTTTTTAAGCGGTTGAGTTTAAAAATATGGGTAATTAATCATCTCAAACGCTAAAAACTTGACAATTATTTGATTAAAATCACAAATTATGATATAATAATTACAAAACTATAAAAATGAGGAAATATTATGTACGAAAATATTGATAAAAGTAAATATACTCCAATGATGAGACAATATTTAGAAATTAAAGAACAATATAAAGATGCTTTAGTATTCTTTAGACTAGGGGATTTTTATGAGATGTTTTTTAATGATGCAATTGTTGCAAGTAGAGAACTTGAGATCGTTTTAACAGGGCGAGATGCTGGGGTAGAAAATGACCGAGTGCCAATGTGTGGTGTTCCTCATCATGCAGTAAATTCATATATTGAAAAGTTAAGTCAAAAAGGGTATAAAGTTGCAATTGTAGAACAACTAGAAGAACCAGGTGGAAAGAAGATTGTACATCGTGATGTTATCCGTATTATTACTCCTGGTACAAATATTGATGAATCTTACTTATCTGATAAAAGTAATAACTATATTGGTTGTTTAGATAAATACGAAGCTGGGTATATTCTTAGCTATATTGATTTATCTACTGGTGATGCTTTAATTACAAGTTTTCCAAATAATATTGATTTAGTAATAAGTGAAATCAATAAACTTGGTATTAAAGAATTAGTAGTTCCAAGTAATCTAAATAATAGTATAAAAAATTCTCTTACTAAAATTTATGGTATATTACTTTCAATTAATGAAGATTTAACTGTTGATGGTTATTTAAATGGCTTAACAGCTAATTTAAATACATCTTTAGAGTTTTCTGCAAAAAGATTATTATCATATATTATTAAAACTCAAAAGAGAGTTTTAGTGCATTTAAAAGAGTTTGTTTATTATGATAATAAAGAGTATTTAAGACTTGATAATAATGCGGTTAGAAACTTAGAACTTGTAGAAAGTCTTCATGGTAATCGCTTTAAAAACAATTTATTTGCTATTTTAGACAAATGTTCTACAGCAATGGGATCAAGATATTTAAAGAAAAGTATTTTATTCCCACTTGTTGATTTAAATAAAATTAATTCAAGACTTGATTTTATTGGTGAACTTCATAAAAACTATATTGTTACTGAAGAACTAAAAAAATTACTTACTGAAATTTATGATTTAGAACGTATTGTTGGTCGTATTAGTTTTGGTGCACCTAGTCCAAAAGATTTATTACAACTAAAAAAATCAATCGGTGTTTTACCTTCTGTTAAACTTAAATTAAAAGAATTAAAAGGCGTAGAAAGTGCTAAATTTAGTGAAGCAGTTACTTTATTTAATGAATTACATGACGAATTAGATAATGCCATCAGAGAAGATGCTCCATATCTATTAAAAGATGGTGGAGTAATTAAAGATGGTTATAGTGCTGAACTAGATAAGATTCGTAACGTTGAATCTACAAATAAAGAGTTCTTACTTAACTTAGAACAAAGAGAACGTGAACGTACAGGAATTAAGGGATTAAAAGTTGGTTATAATAGAGTATTTGGTTATTATATTGAAGTAACTAAATCTTACCTTCCACTAGTAAAAGATGAGTTTGGTTATATTCGTAAACAAACTACAGCTAATTCTGAACGTTATATTACAGAAGAATTAAAAGAACGTGAAGCTCTAATTTTAAGAAGTGCTGAACTTGCGCTTAGTCTTGAAATTGAATTATTTAACAACTTAAGAAATAAATGTAAAGAACAAACGCATGAAATTCAAAAATTAGCTAATATAATTTCACATATCGATATGTTAATTAGTTTAAGTATTGTATCAAAAGAAAATAATTATGTAAGACCATCATTTTCTAGATATAATGAACTATTAATAAAAGATGGTCGTCATCCTGTTATTGAAGTAGTATCAGAAAAAGAGTTTATTCCAAATGATTTAACTTTATATAATGATGAAAAGATTTTAGTAATTACCGGTCCTAATATGAGTGGTAAAAGTACTTTTATGCGACAAAATGCGATTATTGCAATAATGGCTCAAATGGGTTCATATGTTCCTTGTAAGAGTTGCACGCTTCCAATTTTTGATCAAATCTTTACAAGAATTGGTTCAAGTGATGATATTGCAAGTGGTGAATCTACATTTATGACTGAAATGCTAGAAGTTAATGATGCACTTACTAACGCAACGGAAAGAAGTTTAATTGTTCTTGATGAAGTAGGCCGTGGTACTGCAACATTTGATGGTATGGCTCTTGCACAAGCAATTTTAGAATATATTCATGATACAATTGGTGCAAAAACTTTCTTTTCAACTCATTATCATGAGCTAACAAGTTTAGATAAAAGTCTACCTTTCTTAAGAAATGTCCATGTAGAAGCAAATGCCGATAATTTTAATGAAACTGGAGAACTTATTTTCTTACATAAAGTACTTCCTGGTGCAACGCTTCAAAGTTATGGTATAAATGTTGCAAGTTTAGCTAAAATACCTTTAAAAGTAACACTACGTGCAAAAGATATTCTAAATAAACTAGAAAGTAAAAATAATTATGATGCAGAACTATTGTCTAAAAATAATTATACTGAACCAATAATTATTTCTGAACTTGATCCTAAACAAAAAGCTATTTTATCAGAATTAGAAGATTTAGATGTCGATAGTTTAAGACCAATTGATGCATTAATGTTACTTAATAAATGGAAGAAGGAGGCAGATAATTAATGAGTCTACCTACAATTAATGAATTATCTAAAGAAATTGCTAATTTAATATCTGCAGGTGAAGTTGTTGAACGTCCTGCAAGTGTTGTAAAAGAGCTTGTAGAAAATGCAATTGATGCTGAATCTTCAAATATCAGAATTGAACTTTTAAATAGTGGTATAAAAAAAATCACCGTCTTAGATAACGGTTTTGGAATGACTAAAGATCAAATTCCTGTTGCAATAAAACCTCATGCAACTTCCAAAATTAAAACATCTAGTGATTTATTTAATATTGCAACACTAGGGTTTAGGGGTGAAGCACTTCCTTCAATTCAAAGTGTTTCTAAAATGCGTATTTCATCTTGTACTGATGGTGTTAATGGGTATTTTTATCAATATAAATCGAGTGAACTAATAGATGAAGGCATAACTCCAATGCCAATTGGAACTAAAGTAGAGGTTGAAAATCTATTTTTTAATACTCCTGCAAGACTAAAACACCTAAGTACTGAAAGTGTTGAATTATCACATATTACAACCCTTATTAACCGTATTGCTCTTGCAAATCCCAATATTTCATTTACATTAATTAATAATAATAAAGTTGTTTATCAAACCGATGGAACTAACAATTTAATATCTTTAATGGGACAAACATATGGACTTGATGTTGCAAAAAATTTAATTAAATTTGAAAATAAAAACGACTTATATCATATTAATGGATATACTACGACAAATAATGTATATCGTTCTAATAAAAACTACATTAATATTGTAATTAATAATCGTATTATTAGAAACTTAAATATTTTATTTGCAGTAACAGATGCTTATAAGTCAATCATTCCTGTAGGAAAATATCCTATTACATTACTTGAAATAAAGTGTGATCCTTCACTAATAGATGTAAATGTCCATCCTACAAAACTTGAAATTAGATTTACTGATGAACTAATTTTAAGAGAAATGATTACATCAACAATTGGTAAATGTTTATATCAAACATCTTTAGTTTATGAAGCAAAAGAAAAAGATATTAAAATAGAAACTCACGATCAATTAGAAAATCCTTATGTAACCTTGATTAAAGAAGATGAACCAAAAAATATCAAGGAAGAATCCATTGAAACGCTGTGGGATGAGTTTGATGAAGATAATACAGATCTAGATTTTGATGATTTTGATGATGAAGATGATGACAAAGATGATGATGATTTAGATTTTACTATAGATGCAGAAGCTAAAGTAGAAGTTCAAAAAGTTGAATTTGAAGAATCTATTTTTGATACATTAACTTATATTGGTCAATATCACAAAACGTATCTTTTATTTGATGGAGGAAATGATTTATATCTAGTTGATCAACATGCTGCTATGGAAAGATGTATGTATGAAAAAATTAGAGATTCATTTAAACAAGAATCTAATAAATCAATTGAACTTTTAATTCCAATTAAATTAGAATTTAGTGTTTCTGAAATTCCATTAATTAACGAAAAAGAACAGGAAATAAGTAAACTTGGTATTAAATTTGAACCATTTGGTGGAACAACGATAATTATAAGAGAAATCCCTTTATGGATTCCTAAAAACTTTGAAATAGAATTCATTTCTGATATTATTAATCATCTTATTAATAATCAAAATGTTTCAAAAAGCATTATGTATGAAAGTTTAGCTAAAAAACTTTCGTGTAAAAAGTCTATTAAAGCAAATACTTTTATTTTAGATTCTGAAGTAAAAGAACTTATTAATAACCTTAAAAAATGTGAAATGCCTTACACTTGTCCACATGGGCGTCCTACACTTGTAAAAATTTCAACATATGAAATTGAAAAAATGTTTAAGAGGGTAATCTAATGGATAAAGTTGTAATAATCACTGGTCCTACAGCGGTTGGAAAAACAAAATGTTCATTATTAATTGCTGAACGATTAAAAACTGAAATTATTAATGGTGATGCATATCAAATATATAAAGGTATGGATATCGGTACTGCAAAGCCATCAAAAGATGAATTATCAAAGATTAAACATCATTTAATAGATTATCTTGATCCATTAGAAAACTTTAGTGTAGCTGATTATCAAAGAATTGTAAGAGATAAAATATCTGAATTTAAATCTAAAAATATCATTCCTTTAATTGTTGGAGGAAGTGGCCTTTATTTAGAAAGTGTTATATGCAATTACACATTTGATGGTAAAACTAGAGATCATTCATTTGAAGAAAAATATAAAAATTTATCAAATGAAGAATTACATTTATTATTAAAAGATCTAGATAATGTATCATATAATGAAATTCACCCAAATAACAGAAAAAGAGTTTTAAGAGCTTTAGAAATAGCTTTAAATAATGAACAAAAGGGAACTAAAAAGAAAGAAATGTTATATGATGCACTTGTTATCGTTTTAAATGATGATCGCGAAGTTTTATATAACCGCATTAATAAACGAGTAGATCAAATGTTAGAAGAAGGACTACTTGAAGAAGTAAAAAGTTTTTATCCTAATAAACTAGGACTAACTGCAAAAGCTGCAATAGGATATAAAGAACTATTTGACTATTTTGATGGAAATTCTACTAAAGAAGAAGCAATTGATAAAATCAAACAATATTCAAGAAATTATGCTAAACGTCAACTTACATGGTTTAGAAATAAAGAATATGTTACTGAAGTTTTAATAGATGTTAATAATTTCAATAATACTGTAGATGAAGTTTATAGTTTAATAGATAAATTTTTGAAAGAATAATCAAAAAAGATGAGTAAAAACTCATCTTTTTTTCTTTAAACTTAATATTTAATAGAGGTATTTTTTAAAATATTTATTCATATTATTAAATGGTGATGTTTGTGAAATTTAAATTTATTGGTATGTTTTTAATTATTATAATAATAGTAATGATTGGCTTATTAGTTCCTAAAACTAATTCTGATCAAATGGTGAATACTGTTACTCTAAATGATACATCAAAATCATCAATTGTACTTGATTTATATAATAATGAAGTATTATATGAAAACGATGCATATAGAAAAATGTTACCTGCATCCTTAACAAAAGTTTTAACAGCATATGTAGCTTATAAGTATTATGATTTAAATGATTTTGTTGTAATTACTCATGACATGATTAATGTAGAAGGATCAAAGATTTATTTAGAAGTAGGAGATGTTATTAGTGTTAAAGATTTAATATATGGCTTACTCCTTTGTAGTGGTAATGATGCAGCACTTGCTCTTGCGTATAAATATAGTGGTGAATTAAATGATTTTATCATTTTAATGAATGAGATTTCTAAAACAATTGGAATGAAAGATTCTAATTTTGAAAATCCACATGGATTAGACGGAATTACAAATAATTATACAACTGCTTATGATTTAGCAATTCTATATTCTGCATGTTATAAGATTGATTTTTTTAAAGAAGTATTCAAAACTAAAACTTATAAAAGTGTAAATTTAGAATATAAAGTATTAAACTTCAAGAATAAACATCGATTAGTACATAGTGAGCCTAACTGTCTAGGTGGTAAAACAGGTTATACAAAAAAAGCAGGAAGAACTTTAATTACTGGATTTGAAGATAAATTTAATCAACTAGTTGTAGTTAGTCTTGATGCATATAGTGATTGGGATTTACATAAAAGACTAAGTAGTTATGGTTTTAGTCAAATTAGAAGACGTTTTTAAGAAGTTGAGAAGGTATTTATTCATCTTTTTTTATTTCAAACGATTAAAGGAGGGTTTATGAATAAGATTTGGTGTTGGTTATTAATTATAGGAATATTTATTAGTTTAATAACAGGAAAGATAAATAATCTTGGAAATATTATGATTGACTCAAGCACAAAGGCATTTGAAATATTTTTTCAAACAGGCATCTTAATTTTATTTTGGGGTGGTCTTTTTCAAATTGCAATTGATTCCGGGATGGTAAAAAGATTTAGTAATTTTTTAAAAAAGCCTTTAAGAAAGATTTACCCAGAACTTGACTTTGAAAGTAAGGCTTATGAATTAATTTGTTCAAATATGGTTGCAAATATGTTAGGACTTGGTGCTGCTGCTACACCAATGGGCATTGCAGCTTTTAAAGAAATGGCAAAAGATACAAAAAATGGGATTCCAAATAGAAGTATGCTTACATTTATTGCGATAAACTGTAGTAGTTTAACGTTAATTCCAACTACAATTATTAGTTTAAGAAAATTAAATGGTGGAAGCACTAATATGAATGTAATTTTAATGATGATTATTGCAACATCAATTTCTACTTTTCTTGCGATAGCATTAGACCGTATCTTTTATAGAAGAAGTAAAGTATGATCGTAATCGTTATTTATATTTCCTTTATTATCCTTTATGGAATGATTAAAAAGGTGAATTGTTATGAATCTTTTAAAGAAGGAGTAAGTAGTAATTTTAAAATATTACTTGATATTTTTCCTAATTTACTTGCTTTAGTTTTTGCAGTAGAAGTATTTACAAATAGTGGAATTATTGAACTTTTTAATGAATATGTAAAATTTATAAGTATTCCTATAGAAATCATAATTCAAGCCTTTTTAAAGCCGATATCATCATCTAGTGCACTTGTAATGATGTTAAAAGTTTTTAAAACTTTTGGTATTGATAGTAATATAAGTATTTTATCTTCAATCATTCAAGGATGTAGTGATACAACTTTTTATATTGTTACATTGTATTTTTCATGTGTTAAAATAAAAAATTATAAATATGCATTAAAAGTTGGTGTTTTAACAGATATAATTACATTTTTATTAGTAAGTTTGTTTTTTATTTTTTTTATTTTATGATATGAAAAAAAAGAAAATAATAAAAATATAAAGATAAGCTTATGAAGTACATATTGATAAAGTTTATACTCTATCATTTTTACCCTCTTTTTAAAAACTTTAAATAAATAATTAGTCGCTTTTTTTTGTTTCAACCGCTTAGAAATGTGCAAAATATAAATTACTATTTAAAAAGATTTGTTAAATTTAAAAAAAGTGTTATAATATTGTTATAAAAATCAAAAAGGAGTTATCAAATGATTAAAACATCTGAAACTGCATTATTACCACTAAATTATAAAACATATGTTTTTGATTTATATGGGACATTAGTAGATATTAATACTGATGAAGAAAATATTGATGTATGGGAAAAGCTGTCTTTATTTTATGGATATTATAAAGCAAATTATACAAAAGAAGAATTAAAATTAAGTTATAAAGAAATTATAAAAAACAAAGAGGCGAATTTAAAATCTACATTAGAACAAGATCCAAAATATTCTCATGAAGCATCACCCGAAATAGAGCTTACTGAAGTGTTTCTTGAGTTATATTTAAGAAAAGGGATAAAAGTAGATACTAGTCTTGCAGTAAATACAGGACAACTATTCCGTATCTTAACAACTAAGTATCTAAAACTATATGATGGAACTGTTAATATGTTAAGAAAACTAAAAGAAGAAGGTAAAGAAATTTATCTTTTATCTAATGCTCAACGTATTTTTACAGAGTATGAAATGAATGCTTTAGATATTACTAAATACTTTGATGGTATTTTAATTTCATCAGATTATAAAACTAAAAAGCCTGATAAACGCTTTTTTGATATCTTATTAACTAAATATTCCATTAATCCATCAAGTACCTTATTTATTGGAAATGATTCAATATCAGATATTTTTGGTGCTAAATCTGTAGGTTTTTCTACTTATTATGTTAAATCTAATATTTCACCACAAGGTGATATGGCAATTGATGCAGATTATATTGTTGATGATTTTAAAAAATGGACCATTTAATTAATACATTTATAAACTAATTTAAAGGAGAAAAATATAATATGGTAAAAATAATAGAAGATGATCTAGATAAAGAGATTTGGGATAAAATATACAATGACTTTAAGTTTTATCCTAGTATTAATATAGATTCAGTTCCATTTAAATTCAAAATTAAAGTAAAGTGTTTTAAATTTAATTCATTTTGGACAGAAGAACAAGAAAATTTAGTAAATGAATTATTTAAAAAAATATCTAATGAAGATATTTATGCACTAGATTGGCATCATGATTGTTTTATTTTTAATCCACATGAATATAACAATTTTATTAAACAATGGCATGATGAAACACGAAATTGTAATGTATACTTTCCATCATATTATCCAAATGGAGATTATTATTTTTTTATCGCTAAAGACTTTAGCTATGGATTATTAGGACATCCATGGAGAAAAGAAATCTATGTCTTTGGTGATGAATTGATGGAATTATTTGAAGCAAATAAAGATGCATTAAATATTACGAAAAAAGATTTATAAAAATGTTTTAGAAGCACTACTTCAAGAATAATTTATCATTTTTAAGAAGATGAGTAGATATTTACTCATCTTTTTTACATTCGAACGCTTAGAGAAGGGTTAATTGGTTTATAGTAATTTATCATTACTAATTAATTACTTGAAAAAAACTTAAATTTTTAGTATAATTAATCTAGAATATTTATAAAATAAAGGACAGCAATATGGAAAGATTACAAAAAAGAATCGCAGAATGTGGTATTTGTAGTAGAAGAAAAGCTGAAGAATTAATTCTTGAAGGAAAAGTTAAGGTTAATGGTGAAGTGATTACTATTCTTGGTACTAAAGTATCATATGATGATGTTATTGAAGTAAATGGTAAAATAATAGAAAAAGAGGCTAAAAAATACTATGTAATAAATAAACCACGTGGTGTAGTTTGTACATCAAGTGATGATCGAGGAAGAAAAACAATTCTTGATATCTTACCTGAAAACTTAAAAAAAGAAAGAATTTATAGTGTTGGTAGACTTGATTACGATACAAAAGGTGTTTTAATTCTTACTAATGATGGAGAGTTTATGAATGCTTTGGTAGGGCCTAAAAGTGGAATAGAAAAAGAATATTTAGCACGTGTAAAAGGTATAATGACACTTACTGATATTAAGAAATTAACAGAAGGTGTAATAATTAATGGTAAAAAGACATTACCTGCAGTTGTAACTATTGAATCATTAGATCGTGAACATGGTTCTAGCTTAGTTAGAATTATTATTACAGAAGGCAACTATCATCAAGTTAAAGAAATGTTTAAAGCAATAGATCATGAAGTTAAGAAATTAACGAGAGTTAGATTTGGCCATCTTACAATTCAAAATCTAAAAGAAGGAGAAGTTGAAGTTTTAAGTATTCATGATGTTAAAACTTTATACGCTCTTGCAAAACAATCAAAAAATATTACAAAACATAAGGAGTAACAAATGTTTTTAGAAATTATGAGATTTAATTTTGAATGGGATATTTTAGATTGGTTTAATAAAATTGATTTGAAGTTTTTTGATTATTTCTTTTATTTTATATCACAAATAGGTGGTAGTATTGGAATTTTAATCTTAATGACAATAGTTTATTGGTGTATAAATAAAGAAAAAGGGATTAAAATTGCATATATTTCTATTTTAGGTATCAATTTAAATGGTATATTAAAAGGAATGTTTCAGTCACTTCGTCCATTTCAATATGAAGGACGTGAATATTTAAGAAAATTAGATGGTACATCTTTATCTGATGGAGCATCAGGCACTTCATTTCCTAGTGGTCATAGTCAAAATTCAGGTACTTTATATAGTAGTATTATTAGATATTTTAAGAAGAACTGGGTAATTATTTGTAGTATCTTTATGTTAATTATTGTTCCAACATCAAGACTTTATTTAGGAGTTCATTTTCCAGGCGATGTAGTTGTTGGAACAAGTATAGGTATTATATCTACAATTATCTTTGGTACAATCATTGATAAGTTCTATCATAAAAAATATCATGTCTTTATCATTACTACAATATGTTTAATTCCATTTTTATTTATTCCTAATATGGGAAAAGACTTCTATAAAGGCATGGGAATTTTATTTGGTTGTCTACTAGGGTTATTTTTAGAAGAAAAATATGTTAATTTTGAAATTGCAAAATCTAGAAAAGTTAATATCATTAGATATTTATTTGGTTTAGTATTGATGATTATCATTTACTTAGGTGCTCATGTAATTAATCATTTGGATGTAGTGTTAAATAATCAATTTTTATTAAATTTTTCTAATTTAATTACTCATAGTATGATTGCTGTTCTTGCAATAGTACTTGTACCTTATTTATATAAAAAATTACCATTTTTGAGAGATAGATAATATGAATAATTTTGATTATTTGAAAAATTACCAAATTCCTGGTGATTTACTACTTGAACTTTTATCATTATATAAAACAATTGGTAAATCCGAAATGTATAGTAGTATCTATAAAGATGATTATTTAATTAATTATAATAACTCATTAGAAGAAGATACATTTGAAATTGTTAAATATTTAGGTTTAAGGGTAAGTTTTGAACGTCAACGTTTAATAATTACTAAAGATTATACTCCTAAAACAAAAGAAGAAAATATGGTTGCAGCCATTAAAAGAATGTTAATATCGATTAGATCTAATGCAATAGAATTTAAGCGTCCAATTAACAGTATTGATATTTTAGATATGTTAAAACGTATTTATGGTCCTATTGTAAAGATAAATAGTCATGATTTTACAATTCAAGGAGCTAAAAATAAAAGCGTTCGTTATAAATTTAATAAGATATTAGACGATTATGATTCAGCGATTGAACAAAAATTATATGAACCAATCATTTTATCGTCAATTTTAATAATGGAAATGTATAATATTAAACCTTATTCTGAATATAATGAGCTTGCACTAATCTTAACTTATTATTATTTACTACTTAAATGTGGAATTGTGAGTTTTAATTATGTTAGTTTCTTTAAAATGTTTTTTGAAAATAAAGAACAAGCTTTTAGCTTAATTAGCAAAGGTAGTATTAATTATGATCAAGGAACAATATTCTTTTATGAGTTTGTAAAATATACATTGTCATTAATTAATAATAGTTTTAATGAATTAAAAGAAATTGAAACTAAAAAGGTTAGTAAAACTGCACATAAAAGTGATATAATTGAAGAATCAATATTACACTTACTACCTGATTTATTCTCAAAAGAAGATGTTGCAAGACTAAATCCTAGTGTTAGCCCTTCAACTATTATGAGAACATTAAAAAAATTACATGATATGAATTATATTATTCCCTTAGGCACAGGTCGTAGTGCAAAATGGCAAAAATTATATAATCCAAACAAAAAAGAATATGTATTAGGAGTTGCAGAAGATGAAAATACAGACTAATTATCATACTCATACATACCTTTGTAGACACGCTATAGGAACTATAGATGACTATATAAACCGTGCTATCGAACTTGGATATACAGATATTGGTATTTCTGATCATTGTCCGTTTACAAAAGAGTTAGAAAAACTAATTTATTCAAAAAGAATGAATATGGATGATTTTATAAACATCTATTTACCAGATTTAGAAAAGGCTAAGCAAAAATATCAAGGCACAATTAATGTTCATAGTGCTGTAGAAATTGAATATTTTGATGAATTTAAAGAATTTTATCCACAACTTACCGAAAAATTAGATTATATGATTCTTGGTCAGCATTATTTTAAATATGAAGGTAAATATTTATCCATTTATTCTCAACTTTCTAGTGAGATGTTAGAAATTTATTGTAATACTGTTGTTGAAGCTTTAAATACTGGATATTTTAAAATCTTTGCGCACCCTGATATTTTTAACTGGGGTTACCCTTTCTGGGACGATGAATGTGTAAATGTTACAAAAAGAATCATTGAAGCTGCTATAAACAATAATGTTATATTAGAGATTAACGCAAATGGTATAAGAAACTGTGAAAAATCATATCGTTATATTACACTTCCAAATAGTGAAAATAAGAAGAAGGAAATTCATTCTTGGGCTTATCCAAATATTGAGTTCTTTAAATTATGTGCTGAAACTAAAGTTTTAGTAATGGTTAATGATGATGCACATGATCCAATGCATATTCATGATGATGAAACATTAAAAGCATATGAACTTGCAGAAAAACTAGGTTTAAATTTAGTAAATAAGCTTTAATAAAATAGTTTTATTTTGTAAATTAAGCTTTAAAAACTACCTATTTTTAAACTTTAATATCATTTTTGATTAATTAATAATAATAACTAAAACCTCGAAAAATCGCTGTTTTCGAGGTTTTTTATTATATCTTATGTAAAAGAAGAACAGAAGTAATTATTTATTATAAAAAATAATTATCATCTGATTAAATAAAGACAAAATAACCACTTATTTTAAAACTTATAATTAGATATTAAATTATTAATATTAATAATAAACTCATTAAAACAAGCTTATAAAAGCCTTATTTAATAAAATAAACGATTAATTATCAATAAAATAATATTTCATCATCTCAGAGAAGGGATATAAAATTCATTTAAATAATTTAATTACATATAAAGTTAGCAATTCAATTGTAAGGAAGTAGAATATAATAATCAAGAAATAGATCGAATAAGTAATTAATAATAGATAATAAGATATTTAGTAACCTTATTATAAGAAAATAAATGATTAATTATTCAAATAAATATATTTCAAGCTCTGGAAACAGGGCTTTTTTTATTATCATAAGTGGATAAAACGAGGAAAACCTATTAATAAGGTAGTTGATTACTAAAGAAGAATGTTGATAAATTAATATTTATTCGTCGAAACAAGAACTTAAGAAACTATGTCATCATTTTTAAAATGACATAGTTTAATATCAACAGTAATAGGTGAATTAGTCGAAAGAACGATTCATTTTTTAATTATTATATCATTAAATAGCCAAATACCTCTACAAATATATTTATTTATTACTTCCTATAATATATATTATGTTAACCAATAAAAAAGATAAGTAAAACCTAAATAATTTTATATTTATTTAAATGTTAATAATTATGTTTATAAGTGGTTATTCATTCTTTTTAATTGTTAATAAGCAGTGAATAATTAATCTAAAATAATCAACAAATGTTGAAAAGTTAATTATTCATGTTTTAAAATTTCATCCTCTTACAGAATGCTACAATTCACATCAAAAATCGAAATGAATAATTATTCATTATTTTATTTTTAACTTCTCATATAAAGCTTTATTACAATAAAAAAACTGACCTATAAAATTATAGATCAGTCAATTTAAAAAACTTCAATTAATATTTATTCATCTTTTTATTTCTCATCTTTTTATATAAAGGATGTTGAAAACTTTTTTAACACATTTATAAACATCTAACAAATGTTTATACATCTTTTAATGTTACATCATCTCATATAGAGAATAGTTGATAACTAATGAATTAGTTAAATATTTATAGGTGTGGAAAACTTTTAAACCTTTCTACAAAGCATCAAGTGGATAAATATTCATCTTTTAATTTTCATCGTTTATTAAAAAGGATGTGGAAAACCTTTAAAGTAAAAAACTGTCTAAATTTATTAGACAGTTAATTATTAATTATAGAACTCTTCAATCTCTTTGTAAACTCTTTTATTAATTTCATCGTCTTCATGGAAGGTTTCATGACGAAGATTAGGTAAAATTAAGATTGAACTATTAACACCTTGATTTATATATTTCTTATTAAGCTTCTTCGTTGATTTTGAAAAGTTTGTAACTGGATCTTTTTCACCAGTTAAAAGTAAGATTTTCTTTGCTTTAATGTTTTTAATATTTTTTGGTTTAGCTGCTTCATATAAGTTAATAGCTAAACTATAAAAATATCCAATTGGGTATCTTTCATTACATAAAGGATCATTTAGATAATCAATAATATTTTGTTCATTTATAGATAACCAACCTAGTTTTTTATCAAATGGTTTGTCAAATGCATCAAGAGATAGTTTTTGAATTAAATCAGAATAATAGTATAAACCATGTTTTTTTATCATTCCTTTTGCGATTTTTGACATTAGTTTATATTTTAGTGATCCAATATCAGTTCCAGATAAGATTACTTTAGAAAAGTCTATAGGATACTTCTCAATATAACATTGTGAAATCATTGATCCCATTGAATGAGCAAATAGATTTATTTCTAAATCTTGATGTTCTTTTTTTATAAAGTCATAAATATGTTTGATACATTCAATTTCAGCTTCAAAAAAGTCATCAGCTTTAACAATTCCAACTCTTTCATTTTCAAAAACTGATTTACCATGTCCAATTAAATCAAATCCATAGCAAATAAACCCCTTTGTTGAAAGATAGTTTGCGATATCTTTATATCTTTCAATATGTTCTGCCATACCATGGACAAATAAAATTACAGATTTAGGGTTATCACAAGATGTTTTAAAACCATAAACATTAGGATAGCCTTCTTTATAACTTTTAATTATAACACTTTCCATTTTACTTTAGTTCCTTTAAAATACTTTTACCAATTTTAGGTGATTTAACATTAAAGTTATCAGCGATTGTTGCACCAACATATGCAAATGTATCAAAATCAGCAAGTACTTTACCAGTTAGTTTTTTACTATACGCAATAAATGGAACTATTTCTCTTGTATGATCGGTTCCATGGTGAACAGGATCATTACCATGATCTGCTACAACAATTACTAAATCATCATCATTCATTTTATCTATAAAAGATTTTAAATCTTGATCAAATTCTTCAATAGCTAGTTTATAACCTTCTAAATCTCTACGATGTCCATAAAGTGCATCAAAATCAACAAGGTTTGTAAAGCATAGTCCTGTAAAGTCTTCATCTAATAAGGAAATAGTTTTTTCCATGCCATCATGATTAGATACAGTACGGATTGCTTTAGTGACACCTTTTCCGTTAAAAATATCATTAATTTTACCAACTGCTATTACATCATAGTTTTCATTTTTTAATGCATCAAGTACTGTTTCATCAAATGGATCAAGTGCATAGTCATGACGATTTGTTGTACGTTTAAATGTATCTTTAGTTTTACCTACAAATGGACGTGCAATAATTCTACCTACTTGCCAGTCTTTATTTTCTATTGTAATGCGCCTTGCATATTCACAAATTTTATAAAGTTCTTCTAGTGGGATTATTTCTTCATTTGCAGCAATTTGAAGTACTGAATCAGCTGATGTATAAACAATTAAAGCACCAGTTTCTAGTTGCTTTTCTCCTAAGTCTTTAATAATTTCGGTACCACTTGCAGAAATATTACCAATTACTTTCCTTCTGCTAAAGTCTTCTAACATCTTGATAAGTTCATCTGGAAATCCAGTATCAGTAAAAGATGGATAAGGTGTTAGTACATTTAAACCCATAATTTCAAAATGTCCAGTTAATGTATCTTTTCCTACACTTAACTCATGCATACGTGCTACAACACCATTTGGGGCTTTTTTAGGGGGTATTTTTGTATTTTTACAAATATTTCCAATTCCTAGCCATTCAAGCGTTGGAACGTTGAAATTTAAAGATAGGTCTGCAATGTGACCAAAAGTATTAGATCCTAAATCATTATATTTTGATGCGTCTTTCGCTTCACCAATTCCCATTGAATCAGTTACTATAACAAATATTCTTTTATATAACATTTTATTTTCCTCCTCTTGGATGAGCTTTATCATAAACATTTTTAATTGTTTTATTATTTATATGTGTATAAATTTGTGTAGTACTAATTGATTCATGACCAAGTAATTCTTGAATAATACGAAGGTCAGTTCCAGCTTCTAATAGATGTGTTGCAAAAGAGTGACGAAGTGTATGCGGGGAAATTTCTTTAGTAATCCCAACCTCTTTACATTTATCTTTTAAGAATAAAAAGAAACTTTGTCTAGAATAATGCCCACCTTGAGCATTTAAAAACACAAATCCTGGATCCACTGTTTTTGCAAGTTTAGGACGGTCATTAATAATATATTCTCTTAATAATTTTAAACAATAATCATTTACTGGAATAAGTCGCTCTTTACTACCTTTACCACGTGTTGAAATCATTTTAGAAGTCATACGTAGATCTCCAAGTTTTAAATCAACAAGTTCAGATACACGAAGTCCACACGCATAAATTAATTCAACCATTACTTGGTTTCTTGAACTTATTGGTGTTTCATTATTTAAACTATTAAGTAAAAGCATTACTTCATCAACACTTAAAACTGCAGGAAGTTTCTTAGGTTTTTTAGGGCTTACAATACTCGATGCAGGATTATTAACACAAACCTCTTCTACAAGTAAATATTTGTGAAAACTCTTAATGCTACTTAAAGCTCTTGATATTGATGATGCAGAATAACCTAAGCCTTTAATATAGCTTAAATATTTTTTAATATGTTCTGCTTCTATATCTTTCACATTTTCTATTAACAAATTATTAGTTAAGAAGTAGCAATAGTTTTCTAAATCACTTACATATGAATTAACTGTATTACTACTGCGCATTTTTTCTGAAACTAAATAATTACGATATTCTAAAATTAAATCTTCCATTTATATTCACCTAAAAATCCGATATAAATTTTACAATTACTGAATTAGCAACATATCTAAATTCTTTTTTAATTGCTAAGAATTTTCCACGTTGTTCAATTATATTATTATCTAATAAATAATTTATATTAGGATAATATTCAAAGATATCCACACCAAATAATTCTTCAAATAATTCGATATCCACACCTTCATTTTTTCTTAACGCCATCATCACAAATTCATCAGTTAAATCTTCAAAATCTAAAAGTTCAGATTCAACAAAAGGTAATTTATTATTTTTTAAACTATCAATATACTCATGAATACGAGTTGTTGTTACACTTCTTACATCATCAATAAATGAACTAGCCCCAGTGCCTAGGCATAAATAATCTTCATGATTCCAATAAATTAAATTATGCTTTGATTTATAACCTGGTTTTGCAAAATTACTTGTTTCATATTGATAATATCCTAGTTTTTCTAAATAATCAATTATAAATAAATACTGATTAGCTTGTAAATCATCACTTGCCTCTAACACTAAACCATCTTGTTTTAATTTACCAAAAATAGTATGATCTTCTACAATAAGTGAATAAATTGAAATATGGGTAGGATTATAACTAACTAATTTATCAATATCTAATTTGATATCTAAAGTAGTTTGCTTAACAAACCCATACATTAAATCAAAACTATAATTAGTAAAACCACATTCATTTAATAATTTAACCACTGTGGATAACTTTTCTTCATCAAAAACTCTTTTTATTTCTTTTTGTAAATTTTTGTTTAAAGTTTGAATTCCAATCGAAAGTCTACTCACATGATATTTTTTTAATAAATTTAATAAATCCTTGTGGATATCTTCTGGATTACATTCAAAAGTAAACTCTTCTAATTTTTCTAAGTTTATTACCTCATTTAAAGAAGAAAAAAGCATTTCTAAAAGATCCATCTTAAGACTTGATGGAGTGCCTCCCCCAATATATAACGTGGATAAATCATATTTAGAAATGTTTTTAATCTTTGATTCTTTAATTAAGGCTTTGATATATTTTTCTTTTAAATCATCACTTGCGACCATCTTGTTAAAATCACAATATGGACATACATTATTACAAAAAGGAATGTGAATATATAAGCCTAATTTTTTATTCATCATCTAATTTTAATATTGCAAGGAATGCTTCTTGAGGTACTTCAACACTACCTACTTGTTTCATTCTCTTCTTTCCTTCTTTTTGTTTTTCTAAAAGTTTACGTTTTCTAGAAATGTCACCACCATAACATTTTGCGATAACATCTTTTCTTAATGCAGATAAAGTTTCACGTGCAATAATTTTTGTATTAACAGCAGCTTGAATTGGAACTTCGAATAATTGACGAGGAATTAATCCACGAAGTTTTTTAACAAGTTGACGACCACGTCCGTATGCAAAATCTTTATGAACAATAATACTTAATGCATCGACTTTTTCACCATTTAATAAAATATCAAGTTTTACAAGATTACTTTCTCTATAATCTGCAAGTTCATAGTCAAATGATGCATAACCACGTGAAGTAGACTTAATCTTATCAAAGAAATCATAAACAATTTCCGAAAGTGGTAAATCATAATAAAGTGATACACGGTTATCATCAATATAACTCATTGATACATAAGTACCACGTCTATTTTGACATATTTCCATAATAGAACCTATATATTCTTTAGGCATCATTAAATTAGCATGAACATAAGGCTCTTCGATTCTTTTAACAAGCGTTAACTCTGGTAAATCATTGGGATTATCAATCTTAATCATTGAACCATTTGTTAAATAAACATGGTATTCTACACTTGGTGCTGTTGCGATTAAAGGAATTTTAAATTCACGTTCAATACGTTCTTGAATTACATCCATATGAAGAAGTCCTAAAAAGCCTGTTCTAAAACCAAAGCCAAGCGCTTGTGAAGTTTCAGGTTCAAACACAAGTGCTGCATCATTTAATTTTAATTTTCCAAGTGCATCTTTTAATTCATCATATTTATTAGTTTCTAAAGGATAAATACCACAGAAAACCATTGAATTCATTTTTCTATAGCCTGGTAAAGACTCTTTACTTTCATTTTCTAAAGTAGTCATAGTATCCCCAACTTGAACGGTTAAAATATCTTTTATACTACCGGCAAGCCAGCCAACATCACCTGCTGATAAAAAATCTTTTTTCTTTTCTTTAGGTGTAGTAACACCTAGTTCAATAACTTCATATACTTGATCACTATTAAAAGTCTTAATGTGATCACCTTTTTTAATTGTACCAGATACTACTCTAATTAGTGGAATAACTCCACGATATGGATCATAATAAGAGTCAAAAATTAATGCTTGAACTTCACCCGTTGGATCACCTACTGGAGCTGGCACTTTTTCAATTATTTGTTCTAATAATTCATGAATACCAATACCTTCTTTTGCAGAACCAAGTACAGCTTCACTTGCATCAAGTCCAATAACATCTTCAATTTCTTGTTTTACTTTATCTGGATCAGCAGAGGGTAAATCAATTTTGTTAATCATCGGAAGAATCTCTAAATCATTTTCAAGAGCTAAATACACATTAGCAAGTGTTTGTGCCTCAATACCTTGAGCAGCATCAACAACTAAAACTGCACCTTCACATGCTGCAAGGCTACGAGATACTTCATAAGTAAAATCGACATGTCCTGGAGTGTCAATTAAATGAAGAATATAAGTTTCTCCATCATCTGCAGTATATTCAAGTTCAATTGAATTAAGTTTAATAGTAATCCCACGTTCGCGTTCTAAATCCATTGAATCTAAGATTTGTTCTTTCATTTCCCTAGTTTCTAAAGTTTTAGTAGATTCTAATATTCTATCTGCTAAAGTACTTTTACCATGGTCAATATGAGCAATGATAGAAAAATTTCTAATCTTTTTTTGTCTTTCTAATAATTCTTTTTTTGAAGGAATCATGTTGTCTACCTTTCTATAAAAAAAGTTAAAGAATTAATCTTTTACTTTTTAGCTTTAAAATATTTAGTTAAATAATAAATTGTAAAAATAACAGCTACTATTATTACACCAATATAAATGTAATGAGCGATATAATTTGCTTTAAATCCATCTAATAAAAATGTAACAAGTGGTGTACCAATACAAACACCAGAAATTACTATATTAATAAATAAATCTACTTCTTTATCACTTTTAATTTCTCTATAAAAAATAAAGCAAAGTAGTACTAATATTACAATTGAAATAATCATATCCATAACTAAAACCTCTTTTTTATTTATTATACACTAAATATTAGAATTTTGCAATAATTTTAAATTATTCATTATATTTTTTTATAACTTCTACATTAAATTCATCAGCAATGGTTTTTAGTCTATTGATATTGCAATCATTGTAATAATAAATTTTTTTAACGTTTAAAGTTAATAGTAGTTCATAAAGTTGAATATAAGTATTACTAATTAAATCATTATCCATAATATAACCAAATGGAATAATTACTTCACATGAATCTTTTATATGTTTAATATTACATATTTTATATGCTATTACAACTTTATTATGAAACTTATGACTTTTAATAAATTCTTTCATTCTATTATCAAAAGTACCTATAATTATAATCATTTTATCACCCAATATATCATATGAATAAGTATCAATAATTGTTTATTACTTTATAAATAAGTAAATTAATGATATAATAAAAATAGAGGTATAAAATTTATGGAAGATATTATCATTACAATTATATTAGTTTTAATAGCACTTGCTGTTTTAGTATTTATTTTCGCAAAATCAGAAAAAAATAAAACAACTATTGAAGAATCATTTTATAATAAAATTAAAGAACTAGGTTATGAAATAATAGAACATGATGACGGTGTTATTAATCAAATTATTAAAAATGATGAAATTACATTTTTAGTAAAACTTATTAAGATTCCAGAATACGCTGAAATCCAAATTAATAATAAAGTCACATGGGAAATTAAATATGGAGCAGGTAATACCCCTGGTAAAGCTCAACCTTATAAAAAAATGCTAAAAGATATTTCAGAGTTCATGAATCTAGAAACTAAAACAAACGAAATCAAACTTGTTATTGCAAATCCTAATCCTAAAAAAATTGTAAAATATATCAATGAATGTGAAATAGTCTTTGTAACTCCATATACAGATGTTTATGGAACAAGACTTATTGGTCTTGGTAATACTAAAATATTTGAATCACCTTATGAACAAACAAAAAAATGGTAGAATTATTTAATTCTACCATTTTTATTTATTATTTAATATTTTTTAAAGCTTCTACTACAGTTGAAATAGCCTCATTAAATGGCATTTCCACTTTTTCCATTGTGCTTCTTTCTTTAAATTCACAAATTTCATCACCAGCAAGGCGTCCTACAGTAATGATATATGGAATACCAATTAATTCCCAGTCTTTAAATTTAAATCCTGGTTTAGCATCTCTATCATCTAAGATAACTTCAACCCCAGCATTTAAAAGTTGTTGATAAATCTTTTCAGCGCCAGCTTTCATAGTTTCATCTTTATAGTTAATTGGAACTACTACTGCATGATATGGAGCAACATTAAGTGGCCATTTAATACCAAAGTCATCATGGTGTTGTTCAATAATACTAGATAATGTTCTAGTTACACCAATTCCATAGCATCCCATAACCATTGGAACATTTTTACCTGCTTCATCAGTGTATGTGCAATCCATACTAGCAGAATACTTAGTACCTAGTTTAAAGATTTGACCAACTTCAATACCACGTTCAAGTTCAAGTGGAAGACCACATACTGGACATTTATCACCAGATGCAGCAGCTCTAAACATCTTAACTGTACCAGTAAAGTCACGACCATAGTTTACATTAACTAAGTGATAATCAAATTCATTAGCACCTACTACAAAGTTTTTCATCATTGTAACTTCTTCATCAACTAAGATTTCGATATTAGAAAGTCCCACTGGGCCAACAAAGCCTTCAACAGATCCAATAGACTTTATATCATCATAAGATGCAAGAGCAATTTCATGTTCTGCAATACCTAAATGATTAATTACTTTAATTTCATTAACTTCTCTATCGCCACGAACTAGTACTACTACAAATTTGTCGTTTGCATAATCACGGTATACTAAAGATTTAACAATCTTTTTAGGTGAAACATTTAAGAAGTTTGATACTTCTTCGATAGTTTTCATCTTAGGAGTATTTACTTTTTCAACTTCTTTTAACTCTTCATCATTGTTAAATGATTCAGGCATACTTTCAGCTTTTTCTTCATCAGCTGCATAACCACAGTTACAGTAAACAATGTTACTTTCACCTACATCACTAATTGCCATGAATTGATGAGACCCAGTACCACCAATAGCACCTGTATCTGCAAGCACTATTTTATAATCAATACCAAGGCGATCAAAAATTCTACAATATGTGTCATACATAATTTTATATGATTCATCTAAACCTTTTTGATCTAAATCAAATGAGTAAGCATCTTTCATAATAAATTCTCTTCCTCTCATTAAACCAAAACGAGGACGAAGTTCATCACGATACTTAGTTTGAATTTGATATAAAGAAAGTGGAAGACTTTTTCTAGATTTAATTTCAGTACGAACTAAATCAGTAAAAATTTCTTCATGAGTTGGACCTAAACAAAATTCTCTTTCATGACGATCTTTAAAACGCATAAGTTCAGGACCATATTTTTGCCAACGGCCAGATTCTTCCCATAATTCTTTAGGTTGAATAGCTGATGATAAAATTTCTAATGAACCTGCTTTATCCATTTCTTCACGAATAATATTTTCGATTTTTTGTAAAGTTCTAAGTCCTAGTGGTAAATAATTATAAACACCAGAAACTAATTTTCTAATCATACCTGCACGAATAAGTAAAATATGACTAGAAATAATTGCTTCTTGTGGAGCTTCTTTTAATGTTGCGATTAACATTCTACTTGCTTTCATAATAATACATCTCCTTAATTTCAAACATATTATACCATATTTTACATAAAAATAGTATAAAATTACTTATAAAATAAAAAGATTGCTAAGTTAATAGCAATCTAATTTTATTATTTACCTGAAATCATTAATCCCTTAACTAGAAGAGAAGGAATTGCAACATCATTAATTTTTTCTGGTAAATCATTACCAATCTTTTCTACATTATTTAGCATATCAAAGAAATTACCAGATACTACGAATAATGTAATTGGTTCTGCTTTTTTACCATCTCTAATCATATAACCACTAGATTGAAGATTAAAAGTCCCTGCAACAACATTTAGTCCTGCATGTAGACCTGCTACATCAGTAACTAAAATACCTTCTTTAATTCCATCAAATAGTTGTTCTTGAGAATATTCTCCTGGTAACATATAAAGGTTAGTCGGGCTTGGAATTACTTGGTTACCATTTCTAAAGCCATTCCCAGTTGGAGTTTCATTAAAGTATTTAGCAGTTTTTAATGAATGATAGAATCCTGTAAAGACACCATTTTCAACAACATTACGTTTTTTACAAGGATATGCTTCATCATCAAATGCTACTTTAATAAGTGAAGACTCGCAGAATGGATCATCAACAAGTGTAATATTTTCACCAAATACTTTTTCCCCTTTTTTTCCATTAAGCATAGTCATATTTTTCATTGCAGCATAACCAGAGAAAAGTGATGAGAATGCTTGAACTAAATCAGTTGCAACTTCTTGATCTAAAATTACTGGATATTCGCCTGTTGCAACACTTCCAGCGCCAAGACCTGATAAAGTTTTTTCAACAACTTCTTTGATAAGTTTATCTTTGTTAATATCTTTAAAGCTTAATTCAATTTGATGAGCATAACCAACATTAGTTAAACCATCTTGCATACCTAAAGCACCTAAAACTACTACAACATATGAATAATTTCTTACTAAATTAATGCCTTTAGAATTAATAATTTCAACTTTTCCTAAAGTTTCAACATATTGGCAGTACCCAATTTTAACAATTCTTGGATCTGCTTTTAAAGTTTCTGCTTCAAGAGTCTTTAGAAGGTCAATTTTTTCTGAAAGTGGATACTCTGAAGCATCACTTAAAGCTTCTTCTATTTTTTCATATTCAACAATTTCACCAAAAATTTCTTCAACTTCTGTACTTGTTAATAGCCCACATGAAGTAATTAATTTATCAAGTGCTTCATTAATAACACTTTCATCTAAAGATTCACATGAAGCATAACCCATTTTATCGTTGTATAAACCTCTAATGCTTAAAGAATAAATTTCTTTTGCGTTATAAGATTCTAAATTTCCATTAAATACTTTTAAAGTTTTATCAGTAGAAGTCTTTGCGTAAAGTTCAATTTCAGAGATACCTTTTTTAAGTCCTAAATTAATTATTTCTTGATAAGTCATTATTTGTTACCTCCTTTTCCACTTCCACCTACAGTCATAGATGAAACTCTAATCGTAGGTTGACCAACGTTAGTTGGAATACTACCACTCATTGATCCACACATACCATGTCCACATGACAAGTTATCACCAATCATATCAATTCTAAGAAGTACATCGCGACCAGAACCAACTAGTGTAGCCCCTTTAACTGGTTTAGTAATTTTACCATCTTCAATTAAATAGCCAACATTTACAGCAAAATTAAATTCACCAGTAGCAGGATTTACGCTTCCACCACCCATTTCTTTTGCAAAAAGACCATATTTTGTATTAGCGATAATTTCATCAAAGGTAGACTTTCCATTTAAGAAATAAGTATTAGTCATTCTAGATGTAGTTTGGTATTTATATGATTCTCTTCTACTATTACCAGTGATAGGATGATTCATAACTTTTGAGTTACGTTTATCAACTAAATATGATTTTAAGATACCATTTTCTATTAAAACATTACATTTTGAAGGAGTTCCTTCATCATCAACATTAATAGAACCCCAAGCATTAAGGTTAGTACCATCATCCACAGCATTAACAATATCACTTGCAATCTTTTCGCCAAGTTTACCACAGAATACGCTCATTCCTTTAGCAACACTTGTTGCTTCTAAACCATGAACACAAGCTTCATGTAAAATAACACCACCGAATCCATTGTTAATAACAACAGGCATTTCACCACCCACCATTGGGTCAGCATGTAACATTTCAACAGCATCAAGCGCTACACCGCGTGCAAACTCTTCAACATCAACAGTATCATATTGTTCAAGTCCAATAGCTTTACCACTTGTCTTACCTATTGAATGCATTGATACTCCATCACTTGCAATACAGTTTACTGATAATCTCATATTGCAACGATAATCTTTTTGATATGTACCATCACTTGCAAAAACAAAAATGTTTTGTAATTTTCTAGTTAAACCACAAATAACTTGCTTAATTTCTTCATGAGCACTCATAGCAGCACTTGAAGCTTTAGTAAGTAATAATATTTCTTCACTTGCATCACTAGATGAAACTCTTGTTGGATTACAAACAGTTTCAACTTCTTTTGAAACAAACTCTAAGACATCAGTAGTTTTTACACCATCAAAACTTTCAGCTAAGACTTTTGCAGCATTCTTTAAATTTTCATAAGAATAATCAGTTAAAGAAGTATTTACTTCAGTATTTCCTTTAATAATTCTAATAGCAGCTCCACTAACATTACGGTAACTAATTTGTGAAACTTTACCAAGTGTCATCTCAAATGCTTCGCTGGAACCATTTTCCATAAATACTTCAGCAAAATCACCGCCAGTAGAAAGAGCAATTTCAAGAATTTCTAAAGCTTTTTCTTTAGTAATAAAATCAAATTCTTTCATATTTATTTCCTCCATTATGTAATATTTTACTAAACATATATTTTTTTTACTAAAAAAGTGCTTTTAAAATTAATTAATCATATAATTATATTGGTGATATTTATGAAATCAAAACTTATTAATCTAATTAGAAATTTAAAACAAGCATTTGCAAGAATAAGAATATTTATTATTTGGTTATTTTGTTATCAATTATTTCTAACAATCTTTTGGTTTAGTTCAACTAACTTAATTATTCTTTTTATTTTAGGATTCATTTTGATTACTAATATTTTTATTATTATCTAAAAATCTACTAAAATATTTTCTAATTGATTCAGAAACATTAATAAAACTTTGTGCAGTTAAATACTTTTCATTAGAAATTATTATTTTCTTAATTAGAATATATAATATTAAAAATCTAAAATAATCATAATTAAAATTACTATCGTTATTAAATATATTTTTTACAATTAATTCTTCAAAATCAATTTCTAAATCTTCATTTTCAAGATAGAATTTTGCAAGGTCTAAACTATTTATGCCAATTTTTCCATTTTCAATACTTATTAAATAATTTACTCCTTTTACATTTAAAATATGATCTAAACTAGGTCGATTATGTATATAAACATATTCGACTTTTTCTTTTGCCTTAACAAAATTAATAATTCTTTTTTGTAACATTATAAGTTCTTTCTTCGCATCGAGTATATATTGGTAATTACCAAGAATAGGCATTGAAAACACATTTAAATTTTCAAATTCAACACTTCTTACATAGTTTTCTAATATTTTAAATTTATAATCAAGCTCTTTTGTTATTTCTTCAAATTTAGGTCTTGCAAGTCTCGTTGATAATTGTCTTTTAATAATAGTACTTTGATGAAGCTTATTTAATTCTTTAATCATATTCTGAGCCTTAACTTCATCGATTAAGTTTACATGTTTATAATAATCCATCAAATAAAAAGAATCCCCTTTTTGTTTTGTAATATATTCATTATCTTTATTTAAGTATGGATATAATATATTATCAACACCAAGACTATCTAAAAACTTAAACTTTTCTGATGAATTAAAAGGAGAAACCTTTAAAAAATATTCTTTAGAGGTTTCATCCTTATATTGATAACTTTTATTAGTTATTTTTTTAATATATTCTAAAGGTATCTCATAATATTCAATTAATGAATTAGATAATTGTCTAACTCTATTTTCCATAAGGTATAATCACTCGTTTATTTTCATTAAAGTTATAATTCTTATTACATTTAAATAAATAATCAATCGAAACATTATTTTGTTCAGCTATTTTAGATAATTCTTTTTCATCATTAAAATAAATTATTTTAATAGTTTTATTATCATCATTTAGTGATCTAAACATTTCTTCATTCTGGGGTAAATTATCATCAACTACATCTAGTTTATCACTTAGTTTTTCCTCTACAATATTTCCAATTTCTTCTTTAATTGTTTCAAGGGTTTCTTCAAAATTTAATGAATCGTCTTCTCTTAAATCAAATTCTTCTATAATATTTACATCTAATTTAATTTCATATGAAAATTCAATACCCTCAGTTTCTAAAACATTATAATCAAAACTTATACATTCAATATCGTCAATATAAAAGTCCTCTTTTTCTAAATCAAACATAAATTCCAAATCTTCAGATATTAGCTTTACTTCATTATTCTTTGATGAATGATAGGCTCCTGTTACATAAACTCTACCATTTAAATATTGTTTATTAGGATAATATTCAATTACTTCACAACCAAGATCATTTAAGTAAGCTAAATCTTTAATTTTAATTAATTGCTTAAAAGTTTTATTTAATATCATTTTTACATTCCTCCATCATAAAATATTATGAATTAAAAATAAAAAAAATGATAATAACAATAATTCTAAACGAATTATTTGTTATTACCATTCTATAAATATTCTTCTATGATTGCATGTACTTTATCAATGCCTTGTTTAGTTTCAGAAGAAACCAATACAGCTTCATCTTTAGTAATTCCTAAAGCATCACAAACATTTTTAAAATGTTTTTGTTGATGAGTTTTAGGAAGCTTATCACATTTTGTTGCGATAACAACTACATCAATATCAAAATGTTTTAAATAATTATACATTAAAATATCATCTTCAGTAGGATTATGTCTTGAATCAACTATTAAAAAACATTTCTTTAAATTATCTGATTTTTCTAAATATTCTTCAATCATTTTTCCAAAATCCATACGTTGTTTCATTTCACGTTGTGCATAACCATATCCTGGCACATCAACAAAATAAAATTCTTTATTAATAAAATAGAAATTAAGAGTTAAAGTTTTACCAGGTTTACTTGATGTATATGCTAAATTTTTACGATTAGTAAGTGCATTTATAAAACTACTTTTACCAACATTACTTCTTCCTAAAAAAACAAATTCCGGAAGATTATCTTTATTTGGGTATTGTTCTTTTTTTACACAACTAATTACATATTCTGAACTTTTAATTACCATATTATTTTACCTCTTTTATATTATACCAAATAAATTTTAAAATTTCATTAAAAAAACCATGAGAGTTCTCATGGTTTTGATAATTAATACTTTGTAAGCCATATTCTGTCCTTCATTAAGAAGTGATAATCATTTATCTCACTATTAAATAGTGTAATTTTAGTGGATTCAATTCTCCCTAAAATCATGCCCCTACCAAAATTTGGGTTGCTAGCTTGTGGGGTTTACCCGTTCCACTCTTTTGTTTCCAAAAGAAAATCGTCTCTGTGGCACTTTCAGAACTACACCATAGCAAAAAGCCTTAGGTTTCATTCGCCGTTACTAACCATTGGATAGTACCTTAACTTATTTTTTCGTTAAGCGCAAACACTACAATCATCGCAGATTGTGCTAGTATGGACTTTCCTAACACATAAAAATGTGCTCGATTATCTTTCCGTATTAATTAAATAAAATTATTCTTCTTTATTTTCTACATCTTCAGCAGGTTTTTCGTCTTTTTGTTGACGTGGTTTTCTAGGACGATCATTTTCAGATTTTTCAGGTTTTGGCATTGTGTCTTTTCTAGAGAATCTTAGTTTTCCACCTTGACCTACTTCAATTAGTTTAACAACAATTTCATCGCCTTCTTTAACTTCATCTTCAACCTTAGCAACTCTTCTCCATGCAAGATTACTAATATGAACTAAACCTTCACATCCTGGCCAAATTTCAACTACAGCACCAATTTCTAGCACTTTGATAACTTTAGCAGGATAAATTGCATTAAGTTCAGGTTCACGGCAAATATTTTCAATTAATTCAACAGCCTTATCAATCCATTCAAGTTCAGCATGCATAACAAATACTCTACCATCTTGTTCAATGTCAATCTTAACTTGATTACATTTTTCAATAATGTCTTGAATATTTTTACCACCACTACCGATAACTTCACGAATCTTTTCAGGATCAATCTTAATCATCTTAACTTTAGGAGCATATTTAGAAACAGTTGGTCGAACTTCAGAAATAGTTGACATCATATGTTCAAGAATTTGCATACGACCTTTTTTAGCTTGTGCTAAAGCTTCTTTTAAGATTTCAAATGTAATACCTTTACATTTAATATCCATTTGAAGAGCAGTTATACCATCTTTAGTACCAGCTACTTTAAAGTCCATATCTCCATAGTGATCTTCTAGACCTTGAATATCTGTAAGAATTGTATATTTAGAACATTCATCATCTTGACTAATTAACCCCATTGCAATACCAGCAACTGGAGCTTTAATTGGAACACCAGCAGCCATTAATGCCATAGTACCAGCACAAATTGAAGCTTGGCTTGATGAACCATTTGATTCTAAAATTTCAGATACAACTCTAATTGTATAAGGGAATTCATCTTCAGATGGAATTACTTGTAAAATTGCTCTTTCACCTAAAGCACCATGACCAATTTCACGGCGACCTGGAGCACCATAACGACCTGTTGAACCTACTGCAAATTGAGGGAAGTTGTAGTGAAGCATAAATCTCTTACCTTCTTCAACACCTAAGCCATCAATGATTTGGAATTCTGTTAATGATCCAAGAGTAACAATTGAACAGCTTTGTGTTTGTCCACGAGTAAATAATGCAGAACCATGAGTTCTTTCAAATAAATCTACACGTGATGAAAGAGGTCTAATTTCATCAACAGCTCTTCCATCAGGACGAATCTTATCTTCAGTAATTAAACGACGAACTTCTTCAGCTAACATATGTTCTAATACCATATTAACATATGTTTGTTTTTCAGCAAGTTCAGTTGGTTCTAAACTTTCATTAGCAAAGATTTCATCAAAATGAACTCTTGTTTTTTCATTTACAGCTTCAATATTTGCTTCTCTTTCTAACTTGTCATAAGTAGAAATTGCTTCTTTTAAATCATCAAATGCATATTCACGAATAGCATTTTCAAGTTCAGCAGGGATTGTAAATAAGTCAGGAACTTGTTTAGTTTTCCCTACAGCTTCAATAATTTCCATTTGCCATGCACATAATTTTTTAATTTCTGCATGAGCAAATTCAAGTGCACCAAGCATATCATCTTCAGAAACTTGTTTTGCACCAGCTTCTACCATATTGATAGCCTTAATTGTACCAGCTACTGTTAAATTAATATCAGAAGCTTCTAATTCATCTACACTAGGGTTTAGTACATATTCACCATTAATACGACCTACAACTACACCAGCAATTGGACCTTGGAATGGAATATCAGAAACACCAAGTGATAAAGATGCACCAAGCATAGCTGCCATTGCAGGAGAGCAATTTGGATCAGCACTTAAAACCATATTAATAACTTGAACCTCATTACGATAACCATCTGCGAATAATGGTCTAATTGGTCTATCAATTAAACGAGAAACTAATGTTTCATGTTCAGTTGGACGAGATTCTCTTTTTAAAAAGCCACCAGGAATTTTACCACCAGCATATAATTTTTCTTGATATAAAACTGTAAGTGGAAAAAAGTCAGTAGCCATTACTTGATTACTACAAACGGCAGAACTTAATACTGCTGTATCATTGTATCTAACTAAACATGCACCATTTGCTTGTTTAGCAAGTTCACCAATTTCAACAACAAATTTTCTGTCACGTTGAACGTATTCAAAAACATGTTTTTCCATTTTTATTTTTCCTTTCAAATATTATATATAATTAATTATTTTTTTACCTACTCATTTTAATAAGACTAAAAGGGCACATTTAGTGCCCTTTAGACTTATTTTCTTAAACCTAATTTGGCAATAACTTCACGGTAACTTTGAACATCTTTAGCTTTTAAATAGTTTAAAAGGTTACGACGATGACCAATTTTCTTCATTAATCCACGGTGTGAGTGGAAATCATGAGGATGTTGTTTCATGTGGCCATTAAGTTTGTTGATTTCTGCAGTTAAAATAGCAATTTGAACTTCAGTAGAACCAGTGTCACCTTCAGCACGCGCAAATTTTGCAATAATTGCGGCTTTTTCTTCTTTTGTAATACAAGCCATTTTTATTTCCTCCTTATAAAATTTCGTAAAATTTAATTTACGATTATATACCAATACAATGTAAATCGTCGGAAGAATCGATAAACCATGTATAGGTCGTATATATTATACTACTTTTTTCATTTTTTTGCAAGTAATAGGTTTTTATTTCTAATAATTTCTTTATCTATTTTTAATCTTTCAATTAATTCATCAGCATTATTAAATTTTTTCTCTTCTCTTACATAACAAAAGCACTCAATTTTTAATGATTTATCATAAAGATCAATATCTAGATCAAAAAGATTAATTTCAATAGAAATGTTTTCTTGAAAGTTACATGTTGGATTATGGCCAATGTTCATCATTCCAACATAAACATCTTTATCAAGATAAACGTTAACACCATAAACTCCAGTTTTTAAAATTTTTTTAACATTTTCATTATCTATATTTGCAGTAGGAAACCCCATAGTCCTACCAATTTGTTTTCCTCTAATTACTTTTCCAACAAATGAATAACAATACCCTAATAAAGCATTAGCTTCTTCTAATGCTCCTTCATTTAATAATTTAATTATATTACTGCTACCAATCTTTATATCATTATATTTAATTAAATCAATAATTGTAGTATTGATAACCCCTTTACTTAAAATGTTAATTTCATAAGCTTTGCCTTCTCCGCAATAACCAAATTTAAAATCACTTCCAACAATTAAATTACTAACATTCATTTTTATTAAATAATTATTAATAAAATCTATTTTTGATATTTTCGAAAAAGCTTCATCAAAATTTATTAATATTAAATAATCAACACCATATGTTTTTATTAATTGAACTTTCTCACTAAGTGAAGTTATAGTTGAATGATTTTTATTTGCAATAACATTTAATGGATGAGGATCAAAAGTAATTACAGCAGAATAAACTTTTAATTCTTTAGCTTTATCAACAGTCATTTTTATTAGTTCTTGATGGCCAAGATGAATTCCATCAAAAGAACCAATTGTAGCAACTATCTTGTGATTATATTTTTTAATGTATTCTTCAAACTTAATTAATTCCATACTCTAACCGCTCTATATCCTTTAATTTCTTTATCAAAATCATAAATTGCAATTAATTTATCATCTTGTTTTATTGCAATTCTTTGAGGATTTTCACATAAAATATCGTAAATTTTGCTTGGTGATATTTTCATACCATGAAGAGCTTTATAAACGCAATCTTCTTCTTCAATTGAAGGTAGGTTTTTAACTGCTTCAAGCATTGAATATGATTTAAAATTACCATGTTCAATATCTAAGATTGTCGAACTTTCTTCTATATTCCATACACCAGTCTTTGTTCTAATTAAGCTATTCATAAGACCAGGGTACCCTAATTTATCGCAAATAGCAACGCATAAACTTCTAATATAAGTACCTTTAGAAACATGAACTTTAATTTGAAATTTATAAAATTCGCCATCTTTAATAACATCAGTTATTCTACTTATTTCAAAAATTTCTACAGTTCTTGGTTCAATTTCCACAATTTGATTATTTCTCGCATACTCGTATAATTTTTTTCCATTAACTTTAATCGCAGAATACATTGGAGGAATTTGAGAAATTTTTCCTTTAAAGGTGTTTAAACATTCATCCACTTCCTCATTAGATAGCTTTAAAACAGGAACTTCTTTTATAGTATTCCCTGATTTATCAAAAGTATCGGTACTTCTTCCAACTAAAACCTCAGCAATATACCATTTAGAATCAGCTTCTAAAAATTGCACTAATTTTGTAGCATCGTTAATACATACAACTAATACCCCTGTTGCATCAGGATCAAGTGTACCAGTATGCCCAACTTTTTTCGTATTAAATATTTTTCTTATTTTATTAACTACATCATGACTAGTCATACCTGCAGCTTTATTTACAACAATTATTTTATTCATACTTTCCCTCTTTTAAGATAATTTTATCATATTTCGACGTTTTTTTCAATATAAATAAATTATAATATAATGAAAGGAACCAACTTATGCAATTTATAAATTCTTCTTTTAAAATTGATATTACAAAATTATCAAATAATAAATTATTATTTTCAACAAGAAATCTTAAAATTGATCATAACATTGATCTTTATAAAATTATAACACCATTATTAAATGATTATAAAGAAATTACTGTCGAATTCATTAATGCGAATGAGTCTTTTTTTAATAATTTCGCTTTAATATTAAATATAAATAACGAATTATCAGAAAATGATATAATAAATCCTGAAGAAAATCATTTATATTATCTTAATAAATATAATAAAACAATAAATAATGCTGATTTACTTAAATATAATATAATTGGAATTACAATTATAGGGTTAATAATAAAAGAATTTCTTAACCACAATTATAATATCAAATTTTTTACTCACATTAATTCAATAAAAAATATCTATGATAATATTAATAATTATGATACATTAATTAATGACATAAATCTATATACACAAGATAAATTACCAATCGTAGATCATAGAGCAAAACAATTAATGCAAAAAATAATTAATAAAGCAATCAACAGCAAACAACCAATTAGTGGTAGTTTAGAAACAATTATTTATAATATCCCCAAAGGACTTGGTAAGCCATATTTTAATTTATTTGAAGCAAATCTTGCAGGAACATTGTATTTAATCCCAGGTTTAAAGAGTTTAGAATTTGCAAATGTATATTTAATTAATGCTAATTTAGAAAACTGTTATAGTAATATTAGTTTTGAAAATGACATAATTAAATATACCTCAAATGTTTATTACGGAGTAGAATCCGGAATTACAACAAGTGATATCGTGAAGTTTTCTACTCATTTTTTACCACCTTTTTTATTTAATAAAAATAGTACTAGTATTAATTATAAAACGTTGGAAAATATTTATATTGTTAAGTCTAAGCAAGAGTATTTTAATTTACATAAAAAAATTATTTTTGTTGAATCCTTAACAGCTTTAAGTATTTATAATTTAATAAAGGGTTAGACAAAGTCTAACCCTTTATTTTTTAGTAGATAATTACTGATACAACTGACCTTTGTACAGGATCATAAATTACTTCTACTCCATCACTTGTATCAACGTATTTAAGCATATCTTTATCTGTTACACTTAATTCTACACTTAATGGTAATTTAATTTCTGAAATGTAATTATATGTTGTAACTAAATCAAGTTCAAATAATTCATCAAAAGTAGTAAAAGATTCTGGATTTATATCCCCATCTTTATATCCTGTTCTAGAATTATCAACCATTGCCGTTTCAAAACATTGAACAATCGTCATTAATTCTGCACGTGCAACTGTACTCTTAGTAGAATTAACATATCGTTTATAACTTGAGTATAAAACAGTACTTAAAATTCCAATAATAACAACAACAACTAACATTTCAACTAGGGTAAACCCTTTTTTCATTTTCTTTTTCACAATTTTCCTCCTAATTTAATACTGATTGAATTTCTTCTAGAGAAGTTATTCCATTTAATACTAATAACTTCCCGTTGTCAAATATTCTTTCTATTTTCTTTTTCTTAATTAAATTCCAAAACTTTGCTGATGTAGAATTTTCAGTAATTAATTTTCTAAAATCTTCATCTAGTATTATTACTTCATAAACTCCACATCTACCACTATATCCAGTATTATTGCAGTAGCCACAACCTACTGGTTTATAAATATAAATGTCTTCATCTACATCCAACGCTTTTGCTTCATAAGAATTAATTTTAACTTTTTTCTTACATCTATTACATAAGCATCTAACTAATCTTTGAGAAATTATAGCACGTAAAGCATCTACTAATAAATATGGTTCTATATTCATATCTTTTAATCTATTTATTACTCCCACAGATGTGTTAGTATGAAGTGTAGAATAAACAAGATGTCCTGTAATTGAAGACCTACATGCTATTTTAGCTGTTTCTAAATCTCTAATTTCCCCTATCATAATAATATTAGGATCTTGTCTTAAAATCGTCCTTAAACATGTTGCAAAATCAAGACCAGCTTCTTCATTAATTTGAACTTGAGTAATACCTTCAATTGTATACTCAACAGGATCTTCTACCGTTATAATATTTTCATTTCTTTCTAAATTTTTTTCTAAAAATGCATGTAATGTTGTTGATTTTCCACTTCCAGTTGGTCCAACAACTAAAACTAATCCAGAAGAAAATCCTAAAATTCGATTAATATTTTCCATTGCTTTATTTGAAAAATTCAAATCATTCAATCTTAAAATATTATTATGTAAATCTAATATTCTAAGAGCAATTCGTTCTCCATATGCACAAGGTAAAATAGAAACTCTTATATCATAATCTTTACCTTCATAGCTAAAAATCATTTTTCCATCTTGAGGAATAAATTTTTTTGTAATATCTAAGTTAGCTAAAACTTTAATTCTTGTAGACAATTCACTAAAAGTTTCAAATGGGAGAGGAGATTTATCAAAAAGTTTTCCATCAATTCTAAGTCTGACTTTAACATAAGATTCATATGGTTCAAAATGAATATCACTACTTTTGTAATTTATAGCTTCTTCAATTATGGAATCCACTATTTTAACTATTGGAGAACTTTCAATTTCTGCATTATAAAACACTTTATTGTTTTCATTTAAAGAACTTTGAGAAATAATATTAGAATTTATCTGGAATTTATTTATAGCTTGATTACGATCATCATTAATTTTTAAATTTTTTGTAAGTTCAATCCAATCTTCATGATGTACATAACAAATATATAATTCTTCTTTAATAAAAAATGATAGTTTATTTAGATTATAATAATCAAAATTATCATTTACTAATACTACTTTACCATTATCATAATTACAATAAATGATGCAATTATATTTATTAACAAATTCTAAAGGAAGTATTTTTAAACAAGATTGGTCAGATTTTAAATCTTTAAAGTTTACATTTAACGATTTCATATTAAGCTCCTATATTATTTAACATCGAGAATAAAGGAATAAATATTGCGATAATTAAAATTACTACTATTAACGCAATAAATAGAATTAGTGCTGGTTCAATAATTGTTGTTAACTTTTGAATTTTGTGCTGTAGTTCTTCTTCATAAATATTACTTAGAATTTCTAAACTATAGCTTAAATTTGCAGTTTTTTCACTAATAAATATAGTCTCAGTAACTAATGTTGGAAAAAAATTCGTAGAAAATAAAGCTTCTGAAATATTTGCTCCTCTTTTAATTTCATCAACTGCAAAGATAAATTTTTCTTTTAAATATAAATTTCCTAAAAGTGATGAGCAAATATCCATACTAGAAACTATCGGAATTCCACTATCAATTAATATCTTTAAGCTTCTGCAAAATCTACTTGTTAATGATATTTTTGAAAACTGTTTTATAATTATTAGTTTTATTTTTAACTTATCAATAAACTTTTTCCCTTTAGTTGTTTTAGAAAAAAAGTATGCAAAAACCCCTAATGATATTAAAATAATAAAACCTAAAACATAGTACTTAGAAACAATTTCTGATAAAAAAATGATTATTCTAGTTATTAAAGGAAGTTCAACATTCATTTCGTTAAATATCTTTATAAACGAAGGAACAATAACAGTAGACATAACAATAATTACAACAAAACATAAAACAAATAGTAAACTAGGATAAAATAACGAGTTTAAAGTTTTCTTCCTAATGCTTATATCAAAACGATAGTATTTAATTAAATGTTCAAAAATTGTTTTTAAATTACCACTTATTTCAGCTAAATTAATCATTGTCCTAAAAAAGATCGGAAAAACCTCAGGGTAATTGTTAATTATGCTTGATAACGACTTACCTTTTGATAGTTCTTTTTCAATTTCTACCAATATTTTCTTAAAGTATTCTTTATTAGTTACATCTTGACATAAATGAATTGCTTCTTTCAATGTTAATCCAGCCCTTAACATCATATTTACATTTTCACAAAAGCTAAGCAAATCATTTTTATTAACGGATAAAAATGAAAATAATGGTTTTTTCTTTTTCGCAATATGATATTTAATTAATCGATAATTATGTTTTAGCATAATATCGATTAATGCATTTTCATTTTCAACTTGTAAATAACCTTTTTCTTTTTTTCCAGTAGGTGATCTTGCAACATAATAATATTTATTCATTTTCAAATAGCCTCCTTATATTAATAGTTCCATTTTCTTCATAAATATAAAATCTAATATTTTCATCTAATCTATAAATAATAATTTGATCTTCAATGTAAAATTTATCATTTGCTTCCCAATCAGATAAATAATATTCATATGCAGATAGTTCTAATTTCCTAATTTTTTCATTTTTTTCAATCATTTTATCTACTTTTTTTGTTATTGAATTATTAAAAATTATAAAACAACCAATAAATGAACTAATTAAAAAAACAAAAATCAACATAATTATAATAGTGTTACCTTTTTTCTTACCCATTCTTCTTTTACCTCATCATCATTTAAAATGAAAATATGAATAAATTCTTCTGTTTCATAATGTTTAATTTTAATACCATAATAAATAATTGGTGAATAAATTTCATTTTCCCAAGAGCCTCCATAAGCATCGCTTAGATTAGCTTTAAAGTTTATCGGATCTACAGTAAATAAATCATAACATTGTTCTAAAAATAAAGATTGTTCCAGCAACTCTTCATTATCTTTCGTCATTTCAAATAACTTAGTAGTTATAAAGAAATTCGATAAAAAGATTATACTAAATAAAGTTACTGCAATAATTACTTCAATTAAGGTTATACCTTTTTTATATCGTCTTTTTTCCATACACTATCTTTCTTTCATCAATATGATTAATTCTTTCTATATAATCTATTAAAACAACATTAACATTAAATAATTTATCTACTAATTCAATATAAACGTTATATTCAGCATCTACAATCACTTCATCAACCTTACTATCAATTAATTTAATGATACTTTTATAAATGTCATTAAAATCATTAGATTCACTATCTAAAACAATATAATTTATAATTTTCCCATTTAAAATTTGATAAAAGCGATAATAATTGAAATTTTTCTGAATTAATACTAAATATTTTTTATTAAACATAACAGAATTTTTATTTATTAATTGCTGCAACAACAATGAATCTACCCCATAATAAACTCTTTTTTTACCAACCAATGATAAAAGTGTTTTAATTTCACTAATTACTTCATTTTTAACTAAAGCACAAACCTTCTTTTTGTTTTTTGAATTATACTTAATTTCACCTGTTAATAATTCATAGTCTTGTTTATAATTAGGATATAAGTTGTTTAATTGTTTATGAAAATCTTCTTTATTTTCTTTGTTTTGATTTATTGTTTCGATAAGTACATCATTGCTTATATAATTAATAAATATTTTATTTTTTCTTAGTTCTTTTGTATTTAAAATGTTAGTTAAATAATATTGAACTTCAATTTTATTATCTAACTTTTTTGTATATTCAAATTCTAATATCTTAGATTTATCAGTTAATTTGATTCTTTCCACTATTACGTAATAGCATCTATTTACATTAAAAATTTTAGCTTGAACTAATCTCATATACTTCCCCCTTAAGAATTATACATTGTTCTTTATCATTAATAACAATATTAATTAAAATATATTCTTTTTTAATTTGTATATCTTCAACTGTGATATCATAATTTATATTATCAAAATATAAATAATTTTCTTCTGAAATTTTAATCTTATGTTCATTTATAAAAATTTTTAATTCATCTTCGATTGAATAATAAATTATATTTGTTTGTTCATTTACAGCATCAATTTTAGAATAAAAATTAATCTTATTTAAAACTTTTATTTGGGTGATATTAATATTATTAAAATATTTGTTCATACTATTTAAACAAGGGATACAAATAACAATAAAGATTCCGATTATTACTGTTGTAACTAAAACCTCAATTAATGTAAAACCATTTTTCATTTTTTCACCTCACTTATATAATTAAAAAAAAAGAATAATTTGCTTTTTACAAATTACTCTTTTTTTAGGATATAAAAAATTCAAATTATGAAAAAAGGACTAATTTTTTCGTAAATTCATTAGATATCTCAGAAAAACTAATAAATCCACATTTTTTCCACACTATCTTTCCATCTGCAAATATACAAAAAATTGGAAAAATTCTTTTATTGAGATTACATATTTTTAAAAAGTCTTCAACTCCTATGTAAAATATATCAATAAAAACTTTTTTTAATTCTTTATTTAGCATAGCTGTGTAAAAGTTACTATAAGTATCAATATAATAAGTACATAAAATAAAACTTCTTTTCATTTTAATCATATTTTCAATTTCAATAAGTGTTTTATTTACTATCATATTTCTTACCTCAATGTAATTATAACATTCTTTATTTGCAAAAACACACGAATTTTGGTATAATAATTAAAGAGTAAAGAAGGTTTATTTATGAATATTGTTGGAATTATAATTGAAACAAACCCATTTCACAATGGGCATATGTATTTTATCAATGAAATAAAAAGAATTCATCAACCAGATTTAATTATTGCAGTAACATCTACTTCTTTTACAATGCGTGGTGAAATATCTGTAATAAATAAATTTGATAAGGCTAATGCTTTATTAGAAGCAGGAGTTGATTTAGTACTTGAATTTCCTTTTATTTTATCTACCCAAAGCAGTGATTATTTTGCTGCTAACGCAATTTCTATACTTAATGAAATTGGTGTAAATCATATTATTTGCGGTTGCGAAAATGAAGATATTAATAATTTAAAATATTTCTATTCACTAGAATCAACTAATGAGTTTAATCTTCAATTTAAAGAAAATTTAAAAAAATTTAAATCTTATAAACAAACTTTCATAGATACTTTAGAAAATTTTAATGTTGATGAGCATTTAATTAAGTTATTTAATCAACCAAATTTTACTCTTGCTTATCAATATTATAAAACCATAAATAGTAAATATCCCCATATCAAAATGTCTTTAATTAAACGCACAAATAGTTATGATGATGAAAGCTTAGATTCAAATATTGTTTCAGCTAAAGCAATTAGAAATGCAAGAATTTATAATTTGGATTATGCTAAATATCTACCATTTAATCAAAAATTAATAGATTTAAACTTTGCATATAATAATCTATTAACCATTATTAACTATTTATGTTTAGTTAAATCTAATTATAGTAATACTATTAATAATGAAGGAATTATTAATTATATTTTAAATAATTTTAATCAATCATCAAGTTATTTAGAATTAATTTCTAGTTTAAGTAATAAACGTTATTCTAAATCTAGAATTAACAGAACTTTTCTTTATATGACTTTAAACATTGATGAATTTTATCATGAAGAAAAATATTTAAGACTTCTAGGAACTAATTCTAAAGGATTAAAATATATTAATACTTTAGATAAAACAATAAAAAATCAAATATTTTCAAGTGTTAAAGAATTAAAAAATGACTCAATATGTTATAATATATTAGAAATTGAGTTAAATGCAACGAAGTTATATTCTCTTTTAACAAATGATAATTCATTATTAATCAAAGAATATCAACTACCAATTAGAAAGGACTAACCTATGACAATGGATGAATTAAAACAACTGCTAGAGCAAATAACAGATCCAACAGTTGGAAAAACTTTAAAAGAAACTTATGGAATTAAACATATCGGTTATGATGATGAAAAAGATGTAGTTACTTTAATTGTCTCAATCGGAAAATTAGGTGATGAAAACGAAAAAACAATTCGCCGTCAAATCGCAAGAGTTGTAAAAATTGATTGTGGTTTTACTGGTTTAAGATTACAACTTGAAGAATCAAAAATTTACAACAGTATTACTAAAAAAGATATTAAATTTATCGGTATTATCAGCGGTAAAGGTGGGGTTGGTAAAAGTAATGTTGCAGCAAATATCGCATATCGTTTAAGCAAAAAAGGAATTCGTGTAGGAATGATCGATGCAGACATTTATGGTTCAAGTTTACCTACAATTTTAGAAATTCCCCATCAAACACCTGAATATAATGAAGATAAAAAAATAATTCCAATTGAAAAAGACGGAATTGAAGTTATTTCAACAGAATTTTTTACAGATCCAGGACAACCTGTAATTTGGCGTGGAAGTATGTTAAATAGTATGTTATCTCACTTCTTCTACGATATCAAATGGCATAGTGATACTGAATATGTAATTATCGATTTCCCTCCTGGAACAGGTGATATTGTACTTGATGTTAAAAATATCGTTCCTCAAACTAAAATGATTATTGTTACTACACCAAACGTTTCTGCATCACATGTTGCAGTAAAAGCAGGTTTCGCAGTAAAAACTTTAGGTCACGACATCTTAGGTGTAATCGAAAATATGTCTTATTATATTAATCCAGTAAATAAGGATAAAGAATATATTTTTGGTAAAGGCGGAGGATCTAAAGTAGCTAAAAGTTTAGATACTGAACTTATTGCAGAACTTCCAATTAATCGTCCAAAATATCATCAAGATGTATATGAAATAGATGAAGAAAATGGAAAAATCTATGATGATATTGCTGAATTTATTATTTTTAAATCAAACGAAATATAAAATAACCGGTTCATTTGAACCGGTTTTATTTTTTTAAATAATAGAAGCTGGTTATTTTATTTTAACCAGCTTATTTTAATATGTTTTCAAGAACACTTCTTAATAATTCTTTTTTATCATCTGTCTCAGGGTCAATCGAAACTACACCATTATCAATAATTACAAAATCATCAATTTCAATATTTCTTGGTAACATTTCAATTGGTACAATATAAGTACTTTGATTTTCTAATACAATAACAGCTGTTGTTACTTCTCCATCAGATGAAATTGAAGAAACAAAGCCTTTAAGCATTATTCTTCGTCTGCACCTTCTAATTGATCTTCATAAAATTGATCAATTACTTCATTAATCATATCATATTCTTCATCAGTTTCAAGTGTAAATAATTCACCATCACCATCTTCATTTTCAATGAATGAATATGCGAATAAATCCATTTCTTCATCATCTGAATCAAGTTCATCGATTGGATATAAAACTACATAGTTTTTTTCTGTTTCTGGGTGTTGATAAGTAAATAAGATTTCACAAACTCTTTCTCTACCTTGTTCATCAACAATAATAATTTTGTTTTCATTTTGTTCCATTTTTATTTTCTCCTTTATCTTATACTATCTAAATATGATTGTAATATTAGCGTTGCAGCTAAAGTATCAACCACCTTTTTTCTTTTGTTTCTGCTTACATCAGCAGATATCATTACTTTTTGAACTTCAATAGTTGTAAGTCTTTCATCATAAAGAATTACTTCTAAATTAGTCGCTTTTTCTAACATCTTTTTGAATTCTAAAACATATTCCGATTGTGGTCCAAGCGTTCCATTCATATTAAGTGGATAACCCATTACAATTTTTTCCGCTTTTTTTTCATTAATTACTTTTACAACTTCTTCTAAAGCCGTATTTAAATCTTTTTCAAAGAATCTTACTGTATATAAAGATGTAGCTATCATTCCAAGCGGGTCACTTATTGCAAGACCACAAGTTCTATTACCAAGATCTAGTCCAATATATCTCATTATTTAATTGCATCCTTCACTGCTTTTAAAGCTTCATCAACTTTAGATGCATCTTTTCCACCTGCTTGAGCAAAATCAGGTCTTCCTCCACCATTACCACCAGTGATAATTGCTGCATTTTTAACTAGCATACCACAGTTTGCTGCATTTTCTTTAGCTTTTGCAACAAAAATGATTTTTCCACCATCCATTACATCAGCAAAGAAAACAACACTTTTTCCAAGTTCTGCAGAAACTTTATCAATAATATCTTTTAATACATCAATATTAACATTATCAACACGTTTAACAAGTACACTTATACCATTAATAACTTCTACTTCATCCAAATATGCTTTATAAGATGATGAATTCTTACTTCTAAACATATTATCATATGTTTTTTCTAATTCTTTAACAAGTCTTCTTGCATCTTCAAGTGCAACTCTGTAGTTAATAATATCTTGATAACTACCAAGAATTACTGGAATATTAAATTTAGGCATTTCAAGTTTAAATTCATCTTCACAGGCTTTATTAACAATTTCTTTTGCTTTAGAAATTAAAATTGTAATTTCATCTTTTATTAAGCTCAAATGTTCACTCATTGAATTTAAAACTTTATCTTTTGTTAAAGCTTCAATTCTAAATATTCCAGAACCTTTTGATTCAATCGATACTACTGCAAATTTTACAATTTCTTTAGTATTTTTAACATGTGTACCACCGCATAATTCTTTAGAAAAGCCCATGTCTACTACTCTTACAGTATCACCATATTTCTCACCAAAAGCAGCTTGTGCGCCAGTTTTAATTGCATCTTCTTTTGATAATTCAAGTGTTTTTACATCTAAAGAATTATTAATTTGTTCATTTACTAACGATTCAATATTTAATATTTCTTCATTAGATAAATTATTATAATGGTTAAAGTCAAATCTTAAACGGTCATCGGTAACAAGTGATCCTTGTTGAACAACATGAGAACCTAATACTTTTCGTAAACTTTCATTTAAAAGATGAGTTGCAGAGTGATTAGAACATACATTATTTCTAAATTCTTCATTTACTTTTAATAATACTTCATCATCATTCTTTAAAACAGTTTCTAAAAGATTTACTAAATGCGCATGTTGGCCATTTGGAAGTTTAAATGTATTTAATACTTTAAATGTTTCACCATTAAAAACAACATCACCTTCATCACCTACTTGACCACCCATTTCTGCATAGAATGGAGTTTTATCAAATACAATAACAGTAGAGCCAGAAGCTTTATCAACTAAAGTATTATTATTAAATAAACCGATTACTTTTGCAGAAACTTCTAAATTATCATAACCTACAAAGGAACTTTCTTTAGTAAAGTTTAAATACGCTTCATTTTGCGTATTCATTGATTGCATATCGCTTCTAGCAGCACGAGCACGCATCTTTTGAGCATTAAGTTCATTTTTAAAACCTTCAATGTCAACTTTAAATGAAGCTTCATTAGATATTTCTTCAGTAAGTTCAATTGGGAAGCCAAATGTATCATATAATAAGAATGCATCTTTACCACTAATAGTATCAATGCTTTTTTTCTTATTAGAATTAATAATATCGTTTAGTTTCTTTTCACCAGTTTCTAATGTTCTTAAGAAGTTTTCTTCTTCAGTTTTAATGATTTTTTCGATAATAGCTTGTTTTTCAGTTAAATATGAATAGAATTGTTTCATATTTTCAACAACTATAGATACCATTTTGTATAAGAATGGTTCATTGATACCAAGGCGTTTTCCATATCTAACTGCACGACGTAATATTCTTCTTAAAACATACCCACGACCTTCATTAGATATAATTGCACCATCAGCTACTGCAAAGCTTACACTTCTTACATGATCAGCAATTACTCTAAATGCCATTTTATTTTCACCTTCATATTTAATACCTGTATAATCTTCTACAAAGTTAATTAAAGGTAAGAAAAGGTCAGTTTCATAGTTAGTTTCAGTTTCTTGGAAAATACATGCTAGACGTTCTAATCCTGAACCTGTATCTATATTTTTGCTAGGAAGTTCTGGATATTCATCTCTTGAAAGATTAGTAACAGAGTTAAATTGACTAAGTACAATATTCCAAATTTCAATATAACGTTCATTATCCATATCTTCTTCTAACATTTTAATTCCAAGATTTTCTGGATCATATTTTTCACCACGGTCAAAGAAAATTTCAGTATCAGGTCCACATGGTCCTTCACCAATTTCCCAGAAGTTTCCAGGAAGAGCAATTAAATGAGTTTTATCTACACCATTTTCAATCCATCTATTAAATGTTTCTGTATCATCAGGGTAATACGTAATATAAATCTTTTCTTTAGGAAATCCAAACCATTTTTCATCAAATAAAAGTTCAGTTGCCCAAGGAATAACTTCGTCTCTAAAATAATCACCAATTGAAAAGTTTCCAAGCATTTCAAAGAATGTATGGTGACGAGATGTTCTACCAACATTATCTATATCATTAGTACGAATAGATTTTTGTGCATTACACATACGAGGATTTGTTGGTTTTTCACGACCATCAAAGTATTTTTTTAGTGGTGCAACACCAGCATTAATCCAAAGCAAAGTTGGATCATCATGGGGTACAAGTGGAGCACTTGGAATTACAGCATGTCCTTTAGATTTAAAGAAATCAAGCCATAATTGTCTTATTTCATAGCCTTTTAATTTTTTCATAATTTGTCCTTTCATAAAAAAAGTTCGTCCCTAATATTATTAGGAACGAACATGAATTCGCGGTACCATCCTAGTTTATAAAGATAACTTTATACGCTCAGTTTTAGTTTTAACGCTTCAAGCGGAGAGGATTAGTCCCATCTACAGAAGGAGCTTCAATATACCAATTATTAGCTTTTCACCGACCAGCTTTTCTCTATAAATAATTAAATATATTTACTTATCTTCTATCAACAATTTTTATTATGCAGCTTCTTCAGGAGCAGCTTGTTGTTTTTCTGCTTCTTCTTGAGCTTTTTGTAATTCTTTTTGACGTTTAGCTTCTTCTTTAGCTAAAGCTCTTTCTTTTTCTCTTAATGCTTGTTCAGCAAGTTTAGCACGTTCTTTAGCAGCTTGTTCTTTAGCGATTGCTTGAGCTTCTAATTCTTCAGCTTCAAGTAATACAGCAAGTGAATTAGTTAATAATTCTTGTACTACTTCAATGGCTAATGATTCATCACCTTTATAAACAGCTTTTAATAGTTGAATAGAATATTTAGCTTTTTCAAATTCAACAACTTTATCAAAACTAATAACACCATTATATTGATATAAAAGTTCACGCATTGCTTCAGTTTTAGCAAGGAATGAAATACGGTAATCATTATTAGTCTTTTGAAGAGCAATAAATGCAGTACCATCATGTAAGAATTTGTACATTGTTTGCTTATCATTAACTGATAATTCAACGTCATCACGATCTTTACCTACGCTAACTGCAAATTCAACAACTTTAGCAAAGTCAGGTTCAATCGGTTTCTTTTCTTTTGCACGTTCTTCAGCTTCTTTAGCACGACGTTCAGCATCAAGACGAGCTTTTTCTAAAGCTTCAGCTTTAGCTTTTTCTTCAAGAGCAACTTTTTCAGCATGTGCATCAAGTTTAGCTTGAATTTCAGCTTTTTGAGCTTCAATTTCTGCAACTAGTTTTTGACGACTTTCAGCAACAGCTTCACGTTCAGATTTAATAACATCTAATGAATGTTGTAATGAATCCATAATTAAATCTGCATCATTATCAGCACACTTTTGAAGTGTATCTACAATCATATCTTTAGATGTAGCAATAACTGCTAATACTTCATCTAATTGTTCTTTTAAAGCTTTATTTTGTTCTTCTAAAGCATTAATTCTTTCTTCTAATGATTGATTTTGTTCATTTAATTCATTATTTTGACCTACTAATGCTTCTTTTTCAGCTTCTAATTCATTTACTTTATTTTCTAGTTCAGGATCTTTTTCTACGATAACTTCCTCAACAGGTTCTTCAACTGCTTCAACTTCTTCAAATCCTAACTCTTCTAAATTGTAGTTTAATAAAGATTCTAAAATATTTTCTCTTGCAGCTTCATAAATCTTTTTAGCTGTTAAACAATTTTCTTCCCATAATTGATATAATTCTTGACGGCTCTTAACTACATATTCTTGTTTTTGTTCATTTGCATTGTTAATGATTAAAACATGTAACCAAGCAGCAGCAGCACCTAGAATTAAAGGAATTAAAATGTATAAAACAGATTTAAATTCTAATCCACCTATTGCACGATAATCAAATGCAATTGATGCACCACCAATTGTATAAGCAAGTGCTAATACTGCAAAAATACAATCAGCGATTAAAGCTTCATTTTTAGAAAACTTAATTACAAATTTACTATAAACATGAGCTAATGCAATAATAAGTACTAAAACTGCAGCTAATCCCATAATTAATAAGTTGTACTTAAGTTGAGAATAAACAGAAGTATTTCTTACTAATAATAGTAATGTATTAAATAAAATTGCAGCAGTATATGAGAATAATGGTGTATAAGTAACAATAGTAGTAAATTTTACAGCTGGACGATAGCTACGATATTTACCAGACCAACAAATAAAAGTAAATACACCAATTGCACATGGAATAACCATGTATTTAACAATAATTTCAAATAATGTAACCTTAGCTAATGAGTAAGGGATACAAACTAATAAACTTAATGCAATAGAAATTACTGCAAAAAGATGAAATAACTTACGATCACGTTCTAATAACATATTTTGCTAGTCCTTTCTATTTATTTTCTTCTTGTGCTTGTTGTTTAGCTAATTTCTTAGCTTCAGCACGACGTTGTTTTTCTTCTTCTTTTGCTTTTAAAATATTAGCAATTTCTTCATTAGCACCCTTAACAGATTCTCTAATGAATGATTTGATAACAGAAGTTTCACCGATACCTTTGTTAACATATTTTAACCACTTGTTACCTTTAGCATTTTTAGGAATAGAAACGCCCTTAACACCAGTTAAAATTGTAGACCATTTCTTTTCTGTAGCTAAGAAAGTAATACGGTAATCACTACTTGTACTTTGAAGAATTAAGAATTGAACTTTACCTTTAGAGAATTTAATTGTACCAGTACCTGTTTCTTCTTTAATATTTTCAGTAACTTTCCAATCTTCTTCTTGTAAAGATTTAGCGAATGCAACAACTTGTTCAAATGTAGGTTTGAATACTTTCTTCTTTTGAACAGGTGCTTCTTCAACTACTTCATCTTGAGCTTCTTCAATTTCGTCAAGTTGAGCTTGTAAAGCAGCAAGTTCAGCTTGAGCAGCAGCACGATAAGCTTCTAATTCAGCTCTTTCATTTACAAGAGCATTCTTTTCTTCTTCAATTTGGTTTTTAATGTTTTCAGCTTGTTCAGCTACTTTTTCATCATTCTTAGTATCAGTTTGAACAAGTAATTCATTTAATTCATTTAAGTCTTCTAATGATTCAACTTTAATTTCTGATAAGTCTTCAGCTTGTTCTTCTTGAGCTGCTTCTTCAGCAGGTTCTTCTACTTCTTGAGCTACCTCTTCAGCAGGTTCTTCTACTTCTTGAGCTGCTTCTTCAGCAGGTTCTTCAACTTCTTGAAGTGCTTCTTCAGCAGGTTCTTCTGCTTCTTCAGCTTGTTCTTCTACTTCTTCAGTATCTTCTAATAATTCTTCTGCAAAGAATTCTTCAAATTCTTGTAGAATATCATTATAAGCATGATTATATTCTTCACAAATGATTTCATCAATTTGACCATTAGTAAGAACTTGTGAATAAACTAATGTTTCATTAGCTTTAATTGTTTTGAAAATACCTTTTAGATAGAATACAGTAACAAATAATAAAATGATGTATAAGAAGAATAAATATGGGTCTACGTTAGATTGGCCATAAATATAACCTTCTTCAAGACCGTAGCTTGCAGCATAAGCATCTAAAATTCTCCAAGATAATAAAATAAAAATAACTAATGATGCCCCAACAATAACATCAAAAATGCGATTTGATTTTCTAGATAAGCTTACTGTAATCTTATTAACAGCGAATAATACGCAAATCATAAATACTAAATAACATACACAAATAGCTAGTAATACTGCATGAGCACCAGCTGACATTGGATAGTATTTGAAAGTTAAAGTGTGAACTAATAAAATTAATTGACCAATAATTACAACTAAAATTGGTAAATAACTAAGAATATTAGCTACTTTGCTTCTTTCTAATCTGTTTTTAATTTGTTTATATTTTACGATATTTGGAAAAACACAAGCTCCTAATGCATATACCGGAATAACTAAGAACTTAACATAGAATTCCACATTTAAAATATTAGGGCAATTGCTTGCGAACGGTAATGTTCTAAATGGGATCGCTGTAACAAGTCCAAGTATAATAGTAACAATACTAAGGATATACATTACTACTTTGTTTGCTTTTGTTAACATAATTTTCTCTCCTTTTGCCATCAGCATATAATTTTTTGTTGGTTTTTATACACATATTTTATGACTATATTATATCACATTTCATATTTTTTGTAAACTGATTTTATCTTTTTTTGTTAAAAAATTTCACTTTTATAATTATTTGGATAATTCTTACAATTGGAACCGCAATAATCATACCAATAATTCCTAGTATTTTACCAAAAAATGTCACAGAAAAAACAACTAAAATCGGATTAATTTCTAATGCTTCACCTTGAATTTTTGGAGTCAAAAAATTACTTTCAATTACCTGTAAACATACTATAATTATTATAACATAAATAAGTAATTCTGGATTTGTAGTAAGCACAAATAGCCCAACTATACCTCCTCCAATATATGGTCCAACATATGGAATAATATTTGTTATACCAATTATAATTCCCCATATCAAGAAATAATCAATTTCAAGTAACATAAACGCAATACTACTAAAAAAGCTTAATAAAACAGTGATAATTAAATATGATTTAAAATACGTATGCATTGAATCTTTAATGTTTTTAAGTATTAAGTATTTACCACTATTTTTATCAACTAATCTTTTAATTAAATTTTCTATTTTTTCATAATAAACAATAAAATAGATTATTAAAATAGGAGTTGTAATAGTTGGGATAAATGAGGAAAAAATCGCTGTGACAAATTTAATTATTTTATCTATTATATTACCATTAGAATTAATTAAAAAACTGACTATTGTTTTAAAATTCAGACCTATTTTATTAAAGAACTTTATATTATTAAATAAGTCATTAATTTTATCAATTAATACAGGGAAATTATCAATAAAAAAACTAAGTTCTTTATTAATTAACGGAACTAAGAATACACCAAATAAGATAATTATACTTATTAAAAACAAAATTATAATTAAAACTGATAATTTATGATTAATCTTCTTCTTTTCTAAATATTTTACCCAAGGATCTACAATAAAACTAACAGTAAACGCAATTAAAAAAGGAACTAATATTCCAAGCAATGAAAAAATAAAAGATGAAACATAATTAAATAAATATAAAAAGCTTATTGCGATTAAAATAATTAATAAAATTTTAATTAGACTATTAATACTAAGTTTCATATAAAAATACCTCTTACTAATAGTTTATGCATAAAAGAATAAAATATAAAAAATGAGTAAAACAATAGTTTTACTCATTTCAAATTTAGTCATCTCTTTTAGCAGCTATTTTTAATAATAATTCTAATATTTCTAAGAATAACCAAATAACAGTTATTGCAATACCAAATGCAGCATACCATTCATAGTTTTTATCAATACCTTGATTAACAATTTCATTAGTTTGTTGAATAGTTATAAATACATAAATTGATGCAACAACTACCATAATAAAAGAAACAGCAATAGATAATGATGATCCCAAGTAGATAGACCATAAACTAATACCCGTTGTTAATCTTATAATTAAAGCAGTTAGCGAGAAAAATGCTGATGCGATCGAAAAGCCTAGTAGTAAAATTATAAAGAATTTAATAAACCCAGATTTAGCTCTAAGTCCTGCATGAGAATATAATATGCATGCGGCAAGTACAATTCCAATTGTAATCATTAAAGCTCCACCAGCTAATGCAAATCCCTCACCAGGAAGTGCTAACTCCATTAAATCACATATTACACCGATAATTAAACCTTCACATATTGCGTAAGGAATAGATAAATTTTTTGCTGTTGCTGGTTTAAATACAATAATTAATTGTAATACAACAGTTGCAATAGTTGCTAAAGCATAAAGCAGCATTGATTGCATGCTTAAAGCACTAAGAAAAATAATTGATAAGCAAGCAGATACAAGTGTTATTAATAATAAAATTGTACTTTTAATACTTACACCAGATATTGTTGCTGTATCGTAAGTATATCCTTCCATTCTTCTTAGTTTTCTAAAAACTATATTTGAAGTTCTCATAAATTTTTCCCCCTATTAAAATAATGTATTTTCATCATCATCAGGTAATTCATCAAATACACCTAATAACTGTAATTTTGCAAATTGAGTTTTATTAATTGAAGTTCTTCTTTCAACATCTTTCTTAGATGAGAATGGTCTAATTTCTCTAGCTTCTACAATTGATTTAGCTACAGCTTCACCTAGTGAAGGAATAGTTACAAATGGAAGATATAAAGACATTCTGTCATCTGAAATTACAAAGTCTGTTGCAAGAGACTTATTAATATCAATTTGTTTAAATGTATAACCTCTTAGAACCATTTCTAAAGCAATACGAAGTTCATCTAATAAATTTTCTTCTTTATTAGTTACATCATGATTTTGAATTTTCTTTTCAATTTCTTGAATTTTATTTCTAATTGCATTTTTACCAAGTGCAAATATTTCAGCATCATATTCTTTAGCTCGAACTGAGAAATATACTGCATAATAATAAATCGGACGATGAACTTTAAACCAACCTATTCGTAAAGCCATAATAACATATGCTGTTGCGTGAGCTTTAGGGAATAGATATTTAATCTTTTTACATGTCCAAACAAACCAATCAGGTACATTATTTTGAATCATTAAGTTTTCTTGATCTTTAGTAATTCCTCGACCTTTTCTTACTGATTCCATTATTTTAAATGCATCAGCAGCAGGAACTCCTTTAGCAATTAAATAAATCATAATATCGTCACGACATCCGATTACATCTTTAAATTCAACTTTAGGGAATCCATCAATTAATCCTTTAACTAAAGATTCTGCATTTCCTGCCCATACGTCTGTACCATGTGATAAACCTGATACTTTAATAATATCGTTATAACTGTTTGGTTTAATTGTTTCAAGCATTCCTCTAACAAATCTTGTTCCAAATTCTGGCATACCAATTGTTCCACTAGATAAAGTATCTAAGTCATCACCTTTAATTTTTAAGGCTTCTTTAGAACTAAATAAAGAAATAACATCTTCATCAATAAATGGAATACCTTCTACAGTATCAAATGGGAATTCATCAGGTCTAGCTTGAACATATTCTATTAATTTTTTAATAAGTGTTGGGTCATCATGACCTAAAATATCAAGTTTTAATAAATTATCTTCAAAACTATGATAATCAAAGTGTGATGTACGCCATTGCATTTGTGTTAAGTCATCTTTATCTGATACAGGTGGAAATTGAATAGGAGTAACATCATAAATTTCAATATTATCGGGAACTACAACAATACCACCAGGATGTTGTCCAGTAGTACGTTTAGATCCCGCAATAAATGAAGCAAGTCTATCAATTTCACTTTGACGTTTAACAATACCTTTATCATTATAATAATCTCTTACATAAGCAAATGCAGTTTTATCCATGACAGTAGAACATGTACCTGCTCTAAAAGCATAATCTTTGCCAAACATTTTTTGGGCAAATAAATGTGCTTGTCCTTGGTATTCGCCAGAGAAGTTAAGGTCAATATCAGGAACTTTTTCACCAGTAAAACCTAAGAATGTTTCAAAAGCAATACTCATTCCATCGCGATTCATTTTATGACCACAAATAGGACAATCATAATTTGGTAAATCAAAACCATTACTTACGCTATTTAACGCTTCTTCGATATGAGAAGGTATGTTAGTTTGTCCATATTTTTGTTTTTCCTCTTCTGTAAATTTAAAAGCATTAAAATAACAATGAGGACATACATAGTGAGGCGTTAGTGGATTAACTTCTGTGATTTTCATCATTGTAGCTGCAAAACTACTACCTACAGAACCACGACTTCCTACTACATAACCATTTTCATTTGAATCTTTTACAAGTAAATGTGAAATATAATATACTGAGAAATATCCATGACCAATGATGGCTTTTAATTCTCTGTCAAGTCTTTCCTTTACGTAAACAGGGATATTAGGACCATATTTTTCATGAGCAGTTTGATCACAAATATCATAGATAGCTTGTTTCATTGAAGGAACACCATATTCAGCTCTGAAATCATCACGAGGAACAAATAGTTGTTTTGGAAATAGATCATATGATTCAATCATATTGTTAATTAAATTAGTATTAGTAACAACTATTTCATATGCTAAATCAGTTCCTAAGAATTTAAATTCATTTAACATTTCCGTAGTTGTTCTAAAGTGCATATCAATTGTTGAATCATAACTAGCAAGTTCGTGAGGTCCACCACCATTAGGTCTAGCTACTGATAAATAGATTTTTCTAAATTCTGAATCCTCAGGAATAAGCTCATGGACATCGCCTGTTGCAACAACAATTTTACCTTCTTCTTTAGCTACTCTAATTAATAATTTAATCGTATCTAAAATATATTCTTTTGCGCCAAGATCTGCAGTTTTTTCAAATAAAAACATATAACTTGATGGTGGTTGAATCTCAATATAATCATATTTTCTAATTCTTTCACGTAGAATATCTTCAGTTTTTTCTAAAGCTGCTCTAAAAACCTCACCATTTACACAGCCACTACCAATTAATAAGCCTTCTCTATATTGTTCTAAAACACTTCTTACAACTCTTGCATTACGCCAAAAATGATTAGTATGGGAATCAGAAATAATTTTATATAAATTTTTAAGCCCTGCATGTGTCTTAACAAGCATATTAATATGTGTAGGGATGACATGTTTATAAATTTGATTTGGATCTACTAATTTATTTAAATCTTTGTAATTAGTAATTCCAAGTTCTGCAATATCTCCTAACATTTTCATAAATACATTAGTAGTTGTTTTAGCGTCGTGAATAGCTCTATGTTGTTGTTCAATTTCAACTTTTAAGAATTTCGCAACAGCACCTAGATTAAACCTCTTAAGTCCACGTTCAGGGTATATGCTTCTTGCAATAATAATCGTATCGATACATGGATATTCATGTTCAAAAATACCAAGTTTTTTCATATTAGCATAAATATAATCAGTATCAAATTTTGCATTATGAGCAACTAATACGCATCCTTCTATAAACTTCTTAAATTCAGGTAATACATCATCAATAGTTAAAGCATCAAATACAGTATCATTAGAAATATCAGTTAAATTAGTAATATATTCAGTAATACGTTTATTAGGTTTAACAAACTCAGAAAAACTATCAATAATCATTCCATTTTTAATTTTTACACCACCAATTTCAATAATTTCATTGAAATTAATACAAAAACCAGTAGTTTCAATATCAAACACTACAAAAGTAGCATCATTAAGATTAATATCTTCATTTGTTAAAGCAATTTTAATATCATCAATATCAATATAATTTGCTTCAAGACCTGCAATAGGCTTAATATTATTTTTCTTACAAGCCTTAAAGAAATCTGGGAATACATGACAGTTTTCATGATCTGTTACTGCAACAGCACTATGCCCATATCTACTTGCTTGTTCTACATATTCACCAACATTTAAAATACTATCTAAAACACTCATCTTAGTATGAGCATGTAATTCAACTCGTTTTTCAGGTTGCCCATCAAATCGCACACGGTACGAATCAACACCTTTAATTATAAGACTGTTACACATGATTACTACAGATTTTGCATAATCATCCCATTCAATAGAACCAGTAAGTTCAATATTTTTGCCAGGCTTTAATTCTTTTTCAAAAATTTCAGTATCTTCTTCTTTATAGAATCGTTTAAATGAAACTGAATCTTTATAATTAGTGATTACTCCAGTATATAAATGTAATTCTTTTCCAGTCTTTTTACTCTTTAAGTGTTTAGTTTCACCTTTTACTAATACCCCATTAACTGTTACTTTTGTAGTACCATTAATTTGACTAAATTCTTGTACTTCAATACTAGTAAGTGGAATATCCTCAATTAAAACTTCTAAAGGTTTATTTTTATAGTATCCTGTAAAAGTAGTATCTGTTTTATTAGTTTGTGCATCTAGTTGAATACGTTTATAATTTTCAAGCCCTACTGCAACATTATGATTTTCTAAAATTTGTAATTGTTTTTCATGTTCTGCTTTGAAATCAGCTTTTTCTAGCCCTATTTCAACATTAAATTTAATCTCACTTAAACCATAATTGTTAAAATATTTTTTAATTAGTTTACATAAGGCTTCAACAACAGATTTTTCAACATCAGTACCTACACTAATAGTAATTTCATCTGCAACAAATTCATAAGAATATTTTTTAACAATTGTAATTTCTCTTTTTACAGTGGATAAAACTTTAATTGCTTCTTCAAAATAATCACAAATTATTGAACTATTAAGTCCTTCTAAAACATTATTACGATAATTTATTGTAAATTTGCATTCTAAAGCACCAATTTCATCAACTAAATATTGTTTAATACCACTTGTTAAACTATTAACGCGTTCAACTGTTAATAAATTATCAAATTCAAGAGTAACACGCCATGTTTTGTTATCTTCTAATAACTTATAACCAACAACCACACCTGATGCGATATCATCTGTTACTTCAAAATTCATTATTTTTAACATATTTAAAAAACGTTCATTTTTAGTCATTGCGTACTACTCCTTCTTTTATTTTTTCTTCTATAATTATATCAAAAAAACTAATTTTTTTATTCTTTTTTATAATTTTTTTATGATAATAATAAATCTTCAAAACTATATACTTCTGTAGCTAGTTTTTCAATAAATTCTCTTTCATGTGATACAAAAATAATTGTGCCTTGATATTTTTTTAAAGCATCTAATAAGTCATTTTTTGCATTAACATCTAGATGGTTTGTAGGTTCATCTAGAATTAATATATTAGACTTTATCATCATAACTTTGCAAAGCTTAAGTTTTGATTGTTCTCCACCTGATAATGTTTTAATTGGTTGAAGAACCATATCGCCACGCAGTCCACATCTTGCAAGTAAACTTCTTATATCTTTATGTTCCATTTGAGGATATAAGTTATGAATTTCTTCTAAAGCACTAATATTAAAATTATCAAAATTATGTTCTTGTTCAAAATATGCAATCTTAACATTATCTACAAACTTATAGCTACCACAAATTGGTGTTAGTTCACCTATTAAAGTTTTTAATAAAGTAGATTTACCTATTCCATTAAAACCTGTTATCGCAAGTCTAGTTCCACTTTTAATAGTAAAAGAAACCGGTGGAAGTAAACTTGATGTATATCCTATTTCTAAATTAGTAACTTCTAAAAACTTATGCGATGCAATAGGAGCATAATTAAAATGTAAATTTAATCTAATATCACCACTTTTAGGTGCATCCATCACGTCAATTCGTCCAAGCATTTTTTCCCTACTTTTAGCTTGACGGGCAGTTGAAGTTTTTACTTTATTTTTTTGAATATAGGTTTCTAATGTTTTAATTTCACGTTGTTGTGCTGCATAAGCTTTTTCATAGTTTTCCATCATTTGGGCTTTTTTAACCAAATATGTTTGATAATTGCCTTTAAATTTAGTAATTTTACCAAATTCAATTTCTAATATTACATTAACAACATCATCTAAAAATTCTTGATTATGAGATACGATTAAAAAATTTCCTTTATATTCTTTTAAATATTTTACTAACCAATCAACATGAACAGTATCTAAAAAGTTAGTAGGTTCATCAAGAATTAGTAAATCAGGTTTTTCTAATAATAATTTAGCTAATATTACTTTAACTTTTTGTCCACCAGATAAATTTTTAAGTGGTGTATTCATCCCAAAATTATTAATACCAAGTCCAGATGCTATTCTTACAATTTTAGAATTTAATGCATAAAATTCATTTGTTTCTAATTCTTCTCTTATTGAAGTTGTAAGTCTTACATTACGGTCAATAAGAATTTGATCATTAGTATTTTTAATTTCATCAAGTAAGCTATTCATTTCAACTTCTTTTTGATATAAATGTTTAAACGCAAGTTTTAAATATTCATCAATAGTTAAGCTTTTATCAACATTCATATATTGATCTAAATAACCAACTTTAATTTTTTTATCAAATTCAATATTACCACTATCTGCAATAATTTTTCCACATAAAACATTAATTAAGGTAGTTTTTCCTACTCCATTACTACCAACAACCCCTATTTTTTCACCATTTAAGATTCTAAATGATGCATCTTTAAATAATCTTTTTTTATCAAACGTTAAATTTAAGTTTTCAACAGTTAATAACATAATATCCTACTTTATTTCTAAATAATCTACACTATTAAAAGTTATATTAAAACGTCTTGCTTTATCTTTTAATTCCCCTGAAATTTTAGTAGTGTATAACTTAATTATTTGTAAATCATTTGAATCATTATGTAAATCTAATTCATCAAGTAATTTTTTAACTGCAACATTTACAGGAATGTTAGAACTAATTTGTAACAATGAAGGATTAATTTCTTTAATAATTTCACTTAATAAAGGAAAATGTGTACAACCTAAAATTAGTGAATCAGCATCTTTAATTTCCTCTAAATGTTTATTTACAAATGGAATCGTTTCATTTAATAAATTATTTTCAATTAATTCAACCAAATCACTAGCTTTAACCGCGTAGCATACAACATCACTTAATGCTTCTTGGTATTTATTAGAACTAATTGTTGCGTTAGTTGCCCAAACACCTATTTTATTATTTAAAGTAACTGTTTTTGCATAATTTGCAGTAGCTGTAATTATTTCAATAATCGGAATTTTAATAAATTCTTTTAAGTGATGTGAATTAGCAGAAGCTGTATTACATGCAATAACAATAGCTTTAACATCCATTTCACTAAGCTTATTAGCAATTAAAGTTAATCTATTTTCTAATTGCTCTTTAGTTTTAACTCCATATGGAAAAAAATCTTCATCTGCAAGATAGATAAAGTTTTCGTTTTTATATTCTTTTGCTAGTGATTCTAAAATATGTAGTCCTCCTACACCTGAATCAAACACTGCTATATATGATTTTTTCATATAATCACCTCTTTCTATCTATTATACCATATTTTTCATTTTTTGTTTAAAATTAGTATTTATTTATACGTAAAAAAATTAATGATTATTTTACTTTCATTTTTTGTTAATATATGCTATAATAATTGCATATTGAATTAACAATCTATAGAGGTATATAAAATGAGTAAAAAAGAAAAGAAACAAAAGAAAACTCCACTACTTAAAACTACAAAACGTGCTGATGGATCTACTGAATATGTAGTTACTAAAGCTCCACAAAGCACATTAGGTGGAAAAATCATTATTACTTTATTAGCTCTTCTTCTTGGTGGAAGTGCTATTATTGCTTTAGTATTAGTTTTAATGCAACTTTAAAAAAATAAAAAACAGACAGTTAAACTGTCTGTTTTTTTATGCAATATATCTAATTCTTTTTTCTTTACTATGATTAAGACGTAAGCGATCTGCAATCATTGCAATAAACTCTGAATTAGTAGGTTTTGATTTATTATAACTAATAGTATAACTAAATATTTCACTAATTGCTTCGACATTACCTCTTACCCATGCAATTTCTATTGCGTGTCTAATCGCACGTTCTACTCTAGACGAAGTTGTATTAAACTTTTTAGCCACATCTGGATATAATACTTTAGTAATCGATCCTAGAATATCTAAATTATGATATACCATTGTAATTGCTTCTCTTAAATATAAATACCCTTTTATATGCGCTGGAACTCCAACTTCATGAAGAATATCTGTAATTTCCCCATCTAAATTAGGATCATAATTATTATCAATTACATCATCAGATGAAAGTGCCATTTCTTTTAAAATATTGCTAAAACTTTCTAGTTGGACTGGTTCAACAGCTAAATAGTCAACATTCAAATCATTTAATTTAGCATTTACATAGTTACTAACAAAATGTGTAACTGCAACTATTCTTTTAGGAACTAAATATTCAGAATCATTATATCTAAGTTGTTCAATGATCTTTACCCCATCAAATTTAGATTTAAATAGATTAATAATTAAGATATCAATTTGAACTACTTTTAATGTGTTTAAAATTTTTGATTCATCATCATATCTCCCAATAACATTAAAATACCCTTCATGTTGTAAATAATCAGTAATTAGCGACTGATTATTTTCATTTTCTTCTGCGATTAACAATTTTATATTTTGCATTACAATATCCCCCTTTCAAATGCCTTTATATAATACCATAATTCAACTTTTTTAAGCAATTTAAACGCATATTTTTTAAAAGACACTTGAAAAATAATTGACAAAATTTGTCAATTATTAGAATATTTAATGTCTTATGCATAAATAGGTAAATTCTAATTTATAATATTAATAATTAATTAAATCTTCATACATCCATTTAGCATAAACAGCATATCCTATCATTGGATTATCTAGTGTTACATGTGATACAACGCCTACTAATTCACCATTTTGAATTATCGGACTTCCACTCATACCTTGTATTATTCCACCAGTTTCATTTAATAGTAAAGAATCTGTTACTTTAATTTTTATACCTTTAGAATTAATACTATTTTGATATTTTGTTTCAATAATTTCTATATCAAATGTTTCTACTTTATTACCATTAATAACAGTATATATTACTGCATCGTCACATTTAACATCTTCGATATCAGCAATTTTTACTTTGTTTTTATTTATTTTTTGACTTATTACACCATAGACTCCAGAATCTTTAATGGTTTTAATTTCACCTATTTTATTTTGTACTAAAGTTGCACGTTTTTCACCAGATTGATTAAGTGTTGCTTTTTTTATACTTACTACATTAGAATAAGTTAAATCTCCATTGTTAATATTTATTAATTCATTATTTTCATAAATTCCATGGCCAAGTGATGCAAATTTATTATCATAGACAAATGATAAAGTACCTATACCTAACATTTTATCTTTTACATATAAGCCTATTGATGGTTCATTAGAATTAGTTTTGACAATATCAATATTTGTTTTAATTAGTTTATTATTTCTTTTTATTGTCAAAATACATGAACTTTCATCTATTTGTTTTAATATTTTAAGTAGCGATTCATTATTTTCTACATTATAATCATTTACTTTTTCTATATAGTCTCCAATTTCAATATTACTTTTTTGCCAAGGATTCTTTTTACCATTATTAGTAGAAACTGAATATTTTCCAACTATTTCAACTCCAGTTTCTATTTTTAGACCAATTGATTCTCCACCTGGTATAACATAAATATCATTATTTGCTTTAATGTTGATACTTATTGTTAAACTAAAACACAAGAATATGATAAAAAATAATATTTTTTTCATTTTATTCCTCCTTTCAATTATTATTATTTACAAAATAAAAATGTAATAATCATTGTATTAAATGGATACAAGATTATTACATTTTTTTATTTTATTTATTTTTTTCAAGCATTAACATTGCAACTTCTTTTGCTTTACCAGTTGAATCATTAGGAGAAATCATCTCAGCTAACGCTTCAACTCTTTCATCATATGAAAGTTCAACTACATTTGTAAAAGTAGAATCATCAATTACATTCTTTTTAACAAATAAATGTTGATTTGCAGTTGATGCAACAATAGGTAAGTGAGTTATCGAAAAGACTTGCATTGTTTTACTCATTTCTTTTAGTTTATTAGCAACTCCTTCAGCCACAATTCCACTCATACCAGTATCAATTTCATCAAAAATAACAGTTGATAATTTTTTGTTAATAAATAAATGAGATTTTAACGCAAGCATTACTCTAGACATTTCACCACCAGATGCAACTTTTGCAAGAGGTTTTAAATCTTCACCAACATTAAAAGAAATTAAAATATCACAGCTATCTACACCATCTTTCTTAAAACATGATGAATCTAAGAAATTATCATAATTAACTTTATTGAATACAAATTCTAATCTAACTTTATCTAGCATTAATTCTTTTAAAGTCGATAAAATATTATTTTTTAAACTAGATGCTTTAGCATATCTAGTATTAGATAACTTAATTGAACAGTTTTTAAGATTTTCATATGCATTTAATACTTTAGTTTTTAATTCTTTTTCAAAAAATTCAAAATTATCTACACTATCTATTTGTTTTTCTAATTGTTCTTTTAATTCTAAAATACCTTCAACATCTAATTTATATTTTCTTCTAAGTCTAGTAATTATAGTTAAGCGTTCATTAATTTCATTTAAACGATCTTCATCATACTCTAAACTACCAAGTTCTGTTTTTATAAAAGAATTTAATTCTTCAATAACATAATATGCACTTTCAATATCATTAAAGAATTGTAAATATGATGGTTTCATTAATTTTAGTTTCTTTAAACTATCTAAAACTTCATATAAATTATCACTTATATTATTTTCATTTAATAATACTTTTATATTTTGTAAATTTTGATAAATATTTTCAAAATTATTTAATACTTTTAATTCATCTAATAATTCTTCTTCTTCACCAATAATTAAATTAGCACTAGCAATTTCATTTAATTGAAATTTAATATAATCTAAATTTTGATCACTTTCATCTTTTGATTTAAGTAATTTTTTATATTCAGTTAAGACTGTTTGATAGTCAGATAAAAGTTTTTTATACTCTAATAATAATAAATTAGTTTCTGTATCATCTATAAATGATAAATAATTTTTTGGATTAAAAAGTCTTAAAGTATCATTTTGAATGTGAATATCAAGTAAATCTTCACATAAACTTTCTACTTGTGCAAGTGTTACAGTTATTCCATTTACTCTAAATGTTGATTTCCCTGTAGCATGAATATCACGTCTTAAGATAAGTTCTTCTTCATCTTCGATATCAAGTTCTTTTAAAAATTCTTTAATGGAATCACTTAAATCATCAAAAACACCTTCTATTGTAGCTTTTGAACACCCCATTCTAACAAGTGAAGGGGTAGCTTTAGCTCCAACAAGTAGTCCAATGGCATCAATAATTAAAGATTTACCGGCACCAGTTTCACCAGTAATGACAGTTAAACCTTTTTTAAAATCAATATCTATTTTATCAATTATAGCAAAATTTTGGACATGTAAATTAGTTAACACGTTTATTACCTTCTTTAATTAATTTAATTAAATCATTCACTGATACATGATATTTTTCTCTAAGTTCACATACTTTACCACAACAAATATAAGTATCAGCTATTGATATACTTTTAACTTTAACACATAAATCATTTTGATTAACATATTGCAGTATTCTACTTGCAAGACTTCCAGGATAAATTACATCTTCAAAAACATATAATATCGAACCTTGCTCCAATGAATTAATAAATTCTTTATCAATAGGATTAATTATAGTAGCACATACTAATCCAACATCTAATTGATTAATTTCTTCATTTTGATAAACTAAATCAAAATTAGGACTATATGAAACAATATAATCTTTTGAAGTTTTTACTACCTTCCATCTTAAACTATTATCAAAAGATTCAATATCTAAACTAATATTTCCTTTCGGATATCTAATAATTACTGGACCTTCAAGATAGTCTATTGCATAATTAATCATTCTTTTTGCATCGATTACTGATGTAGGGTTAAGTATTGTAAGACCAGGAATGGATGAATACATTGCAAGATCATAGATACCTTGATGTGTATCACCATCAGATGGTACTAATCCTGCATGATCTACACAAAATACAACATGAGCATTTATTCTTGCAATATCATGAATCAATTCATCATATGCACGTTGTAAGAATGTTGCATAAACAAAATATACCGGCTTTAGCCCCATTAATGCCATTGATGATGCCATTATAGCCCCGTTTTCTTCAGCAATACCAATATCAATAAATTGTTTATTAAATTCTTTTTGGAAATGTTCAATTCCTGTACCAAGTGCCATAGCTGGACAAATTACTCTTAATAAATGTCCATTATTACCTTTAGCATATTCACATAATTGCTCACCAATTATTTCCCCATACGTCGGTTTATTTGAACAAACTTTAAACTCTCCAGTTTCCTTATCAAAAGCAGGGACACCATGCCATTTTCCTACCTTATCATCTTCTGCGAATTTATAACCTAAACCTTTTTTAGTCTTAACATGTAAGACAATAGACTTAGATGAATTTTTTGCAACATTTAAATACTTAATTAATTCATTAAAATCATGACCATCAATATTCTCAAAATATTTGTATCCTAAACTCGTAAATAAATCAACACGATATGCATAATATTGAAGTGCATGTTTAACTCTTAAAGGTACAATCTTTTTAATTACAGATAATGTTTTATTTACACGTAAAGAATTATATCTTTTCGCAATAAAACCAATATTTTTAGATATACTCATATTATTATCATTAATGATAATAATCATTTTTTGATTAGTCTTTGCAGCTAAATAATTTAGAGCTTCAAAACATAATCCATTAGTAACTGATGCATCACCAATTATCGAAACAACTTCACCAATACTTTCAGGTTTTTCTTCTTTTGCTTCTAAAAAACCTAAAGCTGCCGAAATTGAAGTAGACGAATGTCCTGCTTCATAAACATCATGAATACTTTCTGATAATTTTGAAAAACCACTTATTCCATTCATTTGTCTTAAACTATCAAAATCATCATATCTTCCAGTCAAAAGTTTATGTGCATATGTTTGATGAGTTACATCAAAAATCAATTTATCATGTGGTGAGTCAAATACTTTGTGTAAAGCAATTGTTAATTCTACAACACCTAAATTTGATCCTATATGTCCACCATTTTTACTTGTAACATCAATAATCTTTTCACGAATTTCTTTTGCAAGTTCAGTTAATTCTTGATTAGACATTGTTTTTAAATCATTAAGCTTTAAATCTTTCAGCATTTTCACTCACCTCCTTTATAAATAGCTTTATAAAATTACTAATTTATTTTAAATCAGTTTCCCCTTCACTAGTTACTTTTTTAACGATTACTTCTTTAGCAGCATCAAGTCTTTTTTTACATTCGATGCTAAGAGCCATTCCTTTTTGGTAAACCTCTACACTTTCTTCTAAAGATAATTTACCACTTTCTAATGATTCAACTACTTTATTTAATTCATTAAGTAATTGTTCAAATGTCATATTTTCCATTTTATATTTCCTCATTCTTTATTATTTCATTAATTGTTGCTGTAGCAGCACCATCAGTAAATTTAATTTTAACTTTATCATTATGATTAAGTTCATTTACATTATAAACAATATTTTCATCTTTATATACAATTGTATATCCTTTTTTAATTATATTTAAAGGATTAAGTATTGTACACTTTTCGATTAAGTGATTAAAAACTACAGTTGATTCGTTAATTTTTTTACTATAAAGTAATTCAACCTTACCAACTAAATTATTAACATCATTATTTTTATTTTCAATAAAATCAATCACAAGTTCTTTTCTTAACCTTTTATTGATACTTTCTAGCATCAATTCTTTACTATTAAAATAATTATTAATACTATTATCAAGTCTGAAAGACAAATCACAAATCTTATCATCTAATTTTTTTGCAAGAACTGTTGGAGAAAGTAAGTTTAAACGATTGTTTAAATCATTTAATTGTTGTTCTTTAATATCAATGATTTCATCAAATTTTGCAAGGCCATATGAACTAGAAATTGATTTCCAATTATTAAACCCATTTACTAACTTATTCTTAATTCCCGTAGATAAACGCTTTGAATAGTTAACTATAAGTTCATTAACATCTTTTTTATCTTTTGTAAGTTTCATTGCAGCACCAGTAGGTGTAGGTGCTCTAAATGAGCAAACAAAATCACAAATCGTATAATCTCCTTCATGTCCCACTGCGCTAATAGTTGGAAATGGAGCCTCATAAAGCTTTCTTGCAAGACTTTCATCATTAAAACAATTTAGGTCTTCAAAGCTTCCACCACCTCGACCAATAATTAAACAATCAAGTGTTTCATCTTTATATGCAAGATCTAATGCTTTAATTAAAGACTTAGGTGCTTCTTCACCTTGGACAATTGCAGGAAATAATTTTATTTTTGCAAGAGGTAATCTTCTATTAAATGTTGAAATAATATCATTAATAGCCTCTCCTGTAAGAGCTGTAATTACGCCTACAACCTCAGGGTATTCTGGAACTTTCATCTTATGACTTTCTAAAAATAAACCTTCTTCATCAAGTTTATTTTTTAAAGCTAAATATTTTTCATATAAAAGTCCAATTCCTACTTGTTGTATTGAAGAAACAATAATTGAATAAGTCCCTCGTTTTTGATATATTTGGATTTTCCCTACTACTTGAACTTTCATCCCATCTGTGGGAATAAAAGAAAGTGAAACATTAGCTGGATAGAAAAACATCGCTGAAATTTCAGAAAACGCATCCTTTAATGAAAAATAGTAATGATTTCCCGATCTTTTAAAGTTAGATATTTCACCTTCTAAATATACTTTTTGTAAAAGTGCATCAGTCTCAAATTTGTACCCTAAATACCTATTTAATTCTGATACACTTACATATGTTTGTTTATTGTTCATAAATTACCTTTGAAATATTGTCTAATAACTTATTATTAAACTTAACTTGTAAATCATTTTCTACTGCAGAATATTCTTTAGTAATCTCAACGGCTTCATTAATTGCAATCTTAGGATCCACACCTAAAAATTTCATTTCATATGTTGCAACTCTAATTAATGCTCTATCAACATAAGAAAGTCTATCAATTGTGTATTTAACTAAAGACTTAATAATTATAGCATCCACAGCATTTAGATTATTTACAACACCATCAACAATTTTATGAGCATATAAATTATCTATTTCTACAGGATACTCTTCTTCTGCTTCCATCATAATAATGTCATTTAAAACATTTAATGTTTCAATATCAGTAAGTTTACTTAAATCCATATTATAAAGTGTTAATACTGCAATAATTCTTCCGTTATGTCTTTTCATAATATTCTCCATTTCTATATGGAATTAATCCATATTTTCACAATTTATATTATACTATATTAAATTTGTTTTTGCAAACAAAAAATAAAAAAGTACTACAATTTGTAGTACTTATTCATCATCAGTAAGTAACCAATCGCTACCCTTGAAACAATCTGGTTCTTCAGTTAATAAATCATTATAATCTTGTTGACGAAGAGCCTCATATACACAAATTGCACAAACATTTGACATATTTAAAGCTCTAATTTTATCATTCATGGGAAGTCTAATACAGTTTTCTAAATTATCTCTTAAAATGCTTTTTGGAATCCCACTAGATTCTTTTCCAATTACAAAGTAATATGTTTCATCAGGGTTAGATAATTCTAATTGATGAGGAGTTTTTTTACCATATCTTGATAAATAATACTTCTTTCCACCAGGATTTTTTTCTAAAAACTCTTCCCAATTTTCATAAACTATATAATTAACATTAGGAACATAATTAGCAGCACTTCTTTTAATACTTTTTTCATCTAATGAAAAACCAAGCGGTTTAATCAAATGAAGAGTAGTATCAGTTCCTGCACATGTTCTCATAACATTACCAGTATTTTGGGGAATTTCAGGTTGATATAATACAATATTGTTTTTAGCCATAGTTAATACCTCTTTTTCTTAATATATTATATCATATTTTGTATTTTCTTATTTAATAAAAGGCAATATTATTTAAAATATGATAGAATGTTATAGTAAGTAATTTATCACAAATTAAATAGAGGAAAAGAATTATGAATAAAAAACTTAAATTAAATTATAAAAATACCTTCTTTATAGGGCTTGCATTTTTTGCAATATTAATGCTATGGCAAGTATATAATACATACTGCCCACTAATCTTAAGAGATTTACTTGAATCATCATTTAAAGGTGATGCTGATAGACTAACATATGTAATAGGTATTATAATGGCAATGGATAATTTAGTTGCACTTGTTATCATGCCAATATTTGGTAACTTATCAGATAAAACAAATACAAAATATGGAAAAAGAATGCCATATATTCTAATTGGGATGCTTGCATCAGCTTTAATTTTCCCACTAATTGCTGCATTCTTTATTATGAATTCTTTAGTAGGTGTTATTGCTATTATGGGACTTGTTTTAATCATTATGCAAGGATACCGTAGTCCTGCTGTTGCATTAATGCCGGATGTAACACCAAAACCACTTCGTAGTACTGCAAATGGTATTATTAACTTAGTTGGTTATATCGGTGCTATTATTGCAGGTGCTCTTGCAATGGTATTTAAGAAAACTGATGCTAATCCAAATGATTTAGTATACTTATGGCCATTTATAATATCATCTGTATGTATGCTTGCTGCGATGGTTATCTTAAAGTTTAAAATAAATGAACCAAAACTTTTAGAAGAAACTAAAGATGATATAGAATTAGGAGAAAAACTATCTCAATCAATTGAAGAAATTAAAGAAGATAAACCACTTAGTAAAAAAGACTTTGCAAATTTAATCATCATTTTAGTTGCAGTATTCTTCTGGTTTATGGCATTTAACGCAATAGAAACATTTAATAGCTTATTCTGTAGAGATATTTTAGGTAGTGAAGGAATTCATGGAACATTTACAATAATCTTAACCGTTTCATCTATTATTTCATTTATCCTACTTTCAAGTGTTGCAAATAAAATTGGGCGTAAATGGACAATTATCTTAGGTTTAATTGCTTTAGTAGTTGGTATCGGACTAATGGCTTTATTTACATTTGTATTAAGAGATGTAATTACATCATATGTATGGGTAATCTATCTTTTAACTGTAATTATTGGTATCGGTTGGGCCCTTGTAAACATTAACTCATATCCAATGATTGTTGAAATGGCTAATAAGAAAAATGTAGGTAAATTTACAGGTTATTATTATACTGCCTCAATGATTGCACAAACTGCTACTCCAATTTTAGTTGGTCTAATTATGTCATTTAATGATGCAGGGCTTAGACTTTTATATGTTTATTCTTTAATTACAATGGTTATTGCTCTTTTAGTCTTCTTCTTTGTAGTAGAAAAAAGAGATCTAAAGAAAAAGAATGAAAAGAAAGGTATCTTAGAAAACCTAGGAGACCTAGATTAATAAAAATAAAATGTGATTTCAATGGAAATCACATTTTTTATTTTTCATTAAATTTTTTAATTGATTTTTCTAATTCTTCACTTGATTTAACTTCTAATACAACATATTGATTAGTAATAAATGATTTATAATATTTTAACTTCATTTCTCCTTCACCAAGGGCTAAATGACATTTTTTATCTAATGCATCATGAAAATGAAACTCGACTATATTAGAAATGAACATTTCTAAATTTTCAAAAAGAAAATTATTATCTGTATAGTCATGACCAATATCATAATTAAACATAAAGCCTTGATTTAATAAATCATTATAAGTTTTTTGAATAAACTTAGGGGTTTTTACATTTTCTAATACTAATTTTATGCCATAAAGGTCAGTTATTTTTTTAATCTTATTTAAATTATTAATTAGCCTTTTAATGTATAAATCATATTCTTTTTCATATAAATAATTTTTATTACCACTAATAGTTACAATTGGTCCTTCATTTAAATGAATATTTAATAATTTAATATTTAAATCTTTTGATAATTCTAAATATTTTTTTAAAATTTCAATATAAGCATCTACTACTTCATCATAAATAGCTGCATCAAATTCATCAAAAAAATGAATTGTAAACTCTAATTTTGATTCTTTTAAATAATTAATAATTTGATCGTTTTCTAGTTCGCCTCTACAATAATCAAAATTTAAATTTAATTCAATAAAATCATATCCTAAAGTTTTTGCAAGAACAACATTATCAATTAATGAATTATATTCATAAAGAATTGGCATTCCAATTTTCATTATTTAGCTCCTTTTAAAACTCTAACTCTTAAAACACCATCAATTTGTTTTAATTTTGTTAAAGTTTCACAAGATATATCACTATCTAAATCTAAAATAGTATATGCTACAGTATCTAAACTGTTATTATACATTCTTGCAATATTAATATTAGATGAACTTAAAATATTTGCAAATTTACTAATCATTCCACTTACGTTATAATGATTAATAGTAATTCGTTTTACACTTCTACATATTCCTGCATCTAAAGTAGGATAATTAACTGAATTATTAATATTTCCATTTTCTAAATAATCCATAAGTTCTCTTACCGCTTGAATAGCACAATTATTCTCAGATTCTTTAGTGGAACCACCTAAATGGGGTATTACAATTGTATTATCCATTTTGACAGTTAAAGGATTTGGAAAATCTGTTATATATTTAGCTACTTTATGAGTATGTAATGCATCTTTTATTGCAGTATCAGAAACAATAGCATCTCGTGCAAAATTAATAATTACAATACCATCTTTCATTTTATTAATAGCATCTTCATTAATCATATTTTTAGTATCTTCTTTTAAAGGTACGTGGATAGTTATTACATCAGATTTTTCATATAAATCATCTAAAGTAGTAACCCTTGTAATATTTTTGGATAATCCCCACGCATGAGTGATTGAAATATATGGATCATATCCAAATACATTCATTCCAAGTTCTACTGCAGTATTTGCAACAAGACCACCTATTGCACCTAATCCAATTATTCCTAAGTTTTTACCCTTTAATTCAAATCCTGCATATTTACTTTTTTCAAGTTCAACTTTTTCTACAATGTTTGGATCATCTTTTATCGATTTTACCCAGTTTATACTTCCAATGATATCTCTTTGTGATAAGATTAAACCAAGTATTGTCATTTCTTTTACACCATTTGCATTTGCACCTGGTGTATTAAATACAACTACACCCTTATTTGCAAGTCTTTCATATGGTATCGTATTAACACCAATTCCAGCTCTTGCTATTGCACAGACATTTTCTGGAATATCTATATTATGAATATTTGTAGATCTAATTAAAACTCCATCAGCTTCTTCAAATGATGTTTCAATATATTCACTTGTTAATAATTTTTTTGCTTCTTCTTTAATTACATTGTAACAATTAATTTTATACATGATGTCTCTCCTCAAATGTTTTCATAAAATCAACTAACCTTATAACACCTTCTAAAGGCATGGCATTATAAATACTTGCACGTAGTCCTCCTAAAACTTTGTGTCCTTTTAAGTTTTCTAAACCATATTCTTTTGCTTCTTCGACAAATAACAAATCAAGTTCTTTGTTACCTGTAGTAAAAACAACATTCATAATAGATCTAGAATTTTTTTCAGCAAGAGTCTTATAAAATAATGAATTATCTAAATAATCATATAAATATTTAGCTTTTTCTAAATTTCTTTTTTCTTGTTCTTCAATTCCTCCATTATTTAATAGATATTTAAAGACTAATCCACACATATAAATTGTATATGTTGGAGGAGTATTATATAAACTATTTTTATCACTATGAATCTTATATTTTAAAATATTAGGAGTATATTCTCTACAATTATTAATTAAATCTTCTCTAATAATAACAATCGTAACTCCAGCAGGTCCAATATTTTTTTGTGCACCTGCAAAAATAATTCCATATTTAGAAACATCAATAACTTCAGATAAAATACAAGACGACATATCACAAACTAGTGGAATACCTTTTGAATCTGGAACTTCTTTAAATTTAGTTCCATATATAGTATTATTATCACAATAATATAAATAATCATACCCACTTAGATTTAAATTACTACAATCAGGAATATAAGAAAACTTATCATTTTCACTTGATGCAACTATATCAACATCTCCAAAAACTTTAGCATCTATAATTGCACGAGAACTCCAATGTCCTGAATTAATATAAGCTGCTTTTGTTTTTAGTAAATGTAGTGGAACTGTAGAAAATTGAGTACTTGCTCCACCTTGTAAAAATAATATTTTATAGTTATTTGGAACATTTAATAATTTTCGTAAATTATTTTCAGCCTCAGTAATTATATCATTAAATAAGGAGGATCTATGACTAATTTCCATAACAGACATGCCTGAATTTTTATAATTCATTAATTCATTTTTTGCTGTTTCTAACACTTCTTCTGGTAACATTGCAGGTCCGGCTGCAAAATTAAATATACGATTATATTTATTCATAAATTTCATCTCCTTCTTTAGATATTTCTACTATTATATAACTTATCCAATACTATTGCAAGGAAAAAAAGAAAAAAGAGTATTTCTACTCTTTTTAAATACTATTTATCTAAATAATCTAATGCATCATTAAAGTATTTATTCCAGAATGATTCATGATGAATACCTTCTAAATCATGTTTATAATAAACATTAAATCCATTATCTTTCATAAATTCATAAGTATATTTAGTTAAACTTACAAATTGATTTTCATATTCTAAATCACCAACTAATAAATAAAATTTATTATTTAACTTATTTAATTTATTTAGATTTTGTTTAAAAGCATTTTCTTCATATAAACAAAATGCAGGAGAAAAACATATTGCAAGTTTAAATATATTAGAATATTTTACTCCCATATAATATGCAAATATACCACCCATTGAAGATCCTGCAATTATAGTATTTTCATAATCACTAAGTGTATTAAATAATTTATCAATTTCTGGTTTTAAATCATTTACAATAAATTCTTCTAATGGTTTAATATGTGATGTTACTTTACCATTTAAATCATCAACAAAGCTTAAGTTTTCATCACTTGGTAGCATTTCTTCAAGACGACCAATATCTGTAATAGAAGAATCAATTCCTACTACAATAAAGCTTTTTTCACCTTTATTTATTCTTTCTTCGATGATTTCATCAACACCCCATTCGCCTGCAAATGAAGTATATTTATCAAATAAATTTTTACCATCCATCATATAAATTACAGGAAATTTCTTTTTTCCATCATAATTAGAAGGTAAATATATTCTTATATTACGCTTTTTATCTTCATTTAAACTTTTTACAAAAACACTACCGATATATAAAGTACCACTAGCTATTGTATTTGGTTTCATTTCATATTTTTCTAATTTTTCAAATAACATAATTATCACCTTTTTAAATTTAAAGTGAATATGCACTACATATTCACTTTTATTTGTTTACATTCTTTTTCTTGCCCAAGTCTTAGGACTAAATAGCATTAATAATGGGAATAACTCAAGACGTCCTGCAATCATTTGGAGTGACAAATAGAATTTTGTAAAATTACTGAAATTTCCCATTGTAGAACTTGTTATTTTGCCTAATCCTGGACCAACATTACTAATACAACTTAAAGATCCAGTAAGACAATCAATCACTGTAATTCCTTCCAATGGGTCAGCCGCAATAATAATCGCACCAAGAACAAAAACTATTAAATAAACAGACAAAAAGCTATTAACAGATGATATAGTATCTTCTGTAATTGTATTACCATCCATTTTAATTGTTTCTACTTTTCTTGGATTAATCATAGCTTTAATTTTCTTTAGAGTTGATTTTGCTAAAATTACTATTCTCGAACATTTTATTCCACCAGCTGTAGACCCTGCACAAGAACCTATAAACATTAAAATAAATAGTACAAGAAGTGCTAAAGCCGGCCATTGAACATATGATGTAGTAGTATACCCAGTTGTAGATATAAAACTTACTACTTGGAATAATGATACTCTAAATGTTTCCTCAAAGTTCTCTATTCTTGGGTAAATACTAATAAATACTAAAATTACACTAGTTACTACAATACATAAAAACCATTTTAATTCATCATTTTTGAATACATCTTTTATATTACCAACTAAAATAAAATAATATACAGTAAAGTTAATACCAAAAATAATCATAAATACTGAAATAACATATTGTGAATATGCAGAGTAAAATTCAAGACATGTATTATCTATTCCAAAACCACCAGTACCTGCAGTACCAAGAGCATAAATAATACTTTCATAAAGATTCATATCTGGACTTATCCATAATAATAGTATTAATACTAGTGTTAAAACAATATAAATTAAGTATAAAATTCTAGAACTTGCTTTCATTTTTGTGACAAGTCTACCTACCTGTGGTCCTGGGCTTTCTGCTCTTAAAATGTGAACAGCACTACCTTCATCACTTTCAGGAATAATCATTAGAATAAATACTAATACACCCATACCACCAATCCAATGAGCAAAGCTACGCCAAAACATAATACTGTGACTCATTTCTAAGGCTTCTTCAGGTGTAATTGTTTGTAAACCACCCATAACAGTAGCCCCAGTAGTAGTAAATCCCGATGTGATTTCAAAGAAAGCATCAAATGGATTAGTTAAAACACCAGAAATAATAAAAGGAATACATCCAAATAAGGACATTATTAACCATGAAACACCTACGATAATAAAGCCTTCTCTTACCATCATCTTTTTATTTTCAGCTTTTTTTAAGTTAAATAATACTCCTATTACTAAAAGTAATAAAATAGGCACTAAAAAAGCAACATAATTAATAAATTCTTCTTGATATATTATACAAACAATTAACGGTAAGAACATTAACATTGCAAGAAGAATCATAATCTTACCAATAATATTTCTAACTATTTGATAATTCATATGCTACTCCAATATGTCATTTAAGTCATCAAGTATTTGACCAGTTGTAACAACAATTACACTATCATTTACTTCTATTTGACTCATTCCACTAGGAATAATTACTTCAGAATTTCTAATAATTGATGCAATAAGTACATTTTTCTTTAGTTTTAAATCTTTTAAACATACATTAAGTAGTTTGCTACTCTTTTTTGCAATAAATTCAATTGCTTCTACACGGTTATTTACAAGTTTATATAGTTTAACAATATTGCTACCATGAATATTAGAAGTACTTCTTACATAACTAATAACACGTGAGGATGTAATTTCTTTAGGAGAAATTACACTTGCAACACCAATTGTTTCAACAATTCCTGCAAATGATTCTTTATTTACTTTTGTAATAATTTTAGAAACTTCCATCTTTTGAGCATATAAAGAAATAATAATATTTTCTTCATCAAGATTAGTTAAACATACAATAGCATCACAACTATCTAATCCTTCTTCTTCTAATAATAGTTGATCAGAACCATCACCGTGGACAATTGATGCACCAGGTAATAACTCACTTAGTTCTAGACAACGTTCATAATCTTTTTCGATGATTTTAACATTATATTTTCCTTTAATTAATTGATCAGCAAGATAAGTAGAAATCTTTCCACCACCAATAACTAAAATGTCTTTCATTTTAGTTTCAATAAGTCCAAGTTTCTTTAAGAAGTCTTTTACTACTAATCTACTTGCTGTAATATGAATTTTATCTTTTGCTTGGAAAGTAAAATTCCCTGTTGGAATAAATACTTCTTCACCACGTTGAACAGCACATACTAAGATTCTAACTTGATATTTTGTTGAAATATTTGCAAGAGTAAGTCCAATTAATGGACTATTTTCTGGAATAAATAATTCTACTAAATCAACATTACCATTTGCAAAAGTATCAACACGATTAGCTTCAGGGAAATTAATGATATTCATAATTTCATTTGCTGCTTCAAGTTCTGGATTAATTGTCATTTGAATGCCTAAAGCATCTTTCATAAGTTCAATATTTTGATTATATTCATAACTTCTTACACGAGCAATTGTAGCTTTTGCACCAAGTTTTTTTGCAATTAAACAAGCTAGCATATTAACTTCATCTCGTGATGTTGCTGCAACAACTAAATCAGCCTTTGCTACTCCTGCACTTTCTTGGATATCAATACAAGCTCCATTACCACAAATACCACCTGCATCATATGTATTTACAAGTTCTTCAATTACTTTAGGGTTTTTATCAATAACTACTACTTCGTGTCCTTCTTTACAAGTATGTTGTACAATCGCACGACCTACCTTTCCATCACCTATTACAACTATTTTCATAATAAACTCCAAATTATAATAATTTCATCCAATACATTATAACATATTTACTTACTAAAAGAAAGAAAAAACATTAAAAAAACCAGTACATAGTATGTACTGGTAATATAATTTACTCTATTTTACTATTTAAAAATCCTGTATAAAATGACTTATTTGATTCTTTATTATTAATAAACATCTCTAAAATATTAGCTACCTCTAAGCTAGATTCATCTGTAAAGATTAATAATATTTTATTAATTCCAAGAGTTTTAAGGCAATCAACATAATTAATTAAATTAAGTTTATGATTATCAAGAATTCTCATTGTGCAATCATTTTCTTTTTCTAAAAGGAGTGGATAAAAGTTTCCATATTCATCTTTTATTTTATATGAATGTTTTTTACATGCATTACAGTTTTTATTTTTTGCACCTTTAATTGCACCTACTACACAGTGTTTTGATACCATTAAATCAATTCTTCCATAGCAAATAAGCCCTACATTTAAGTTTTGATTATTAAGATCTAAATCTTTAATAGTATTTAAATCTATTTCTGGAGATAAATAACATTCATTTAAACCTAATTCTTCAATTACTTTTAATGCATTTTTATTTACAATGTTAAAATAAGGGGAAATGCTAGAATCTTTTGTAATATTACCAAGATTATGAGCAAACATTTTATTATTAGAATTAATTCTTCCACCATATTCCCCATTTAACGCAAAAATACGCTCAATGTTGAAAGATTCACATACTTCTTGCTGATTAACTGTGCTTACAACACATTCAATTTTAAAAGGATTTTTAGCCTTAATTACAACATCATTATTAGTTAAATAACTGGGATTTACTTTATCTTTTTTAAGAAGTAAATAGTTATTAAGTTCACTTACAAATATTCTTCTTAACTCATTTAAACTAGATACTTTAACAAAACTATTATTATCGGTTCTAATTTTAATGCTATTTACTTTATATACAGAAGAGGTAAGTTTAGATAATTGTTCTTTAATACGTTCTTCATTTAAAACTTGATCACTATATTCTAAAATATCACCATAAACATTAAATGAATAATCATCTATTAAAACATTAATAGTTAATCTTTTACCACTAAACATTGATACACTTAAATCAATAGGAAACTTAATATTTTCATTTCTTAATGTTTCTTTAATTTCATTAGTAAGAAAGCTACTAGAAGTTTTAACAACTTCATCACCTACTAGACTATTATTTTTAATAAATATCTTAACTACATCACCACATTTAGCAGTTTTAACTAAATTATTATTTAAATATATACTAGTTAAATATAAACCATATTCACTATTTGATAATACTCTTAATCCATCATGTAAAAAAATACAAGACGTAAGTTTAATTTCAATAAAGTCTTTCGTGCAATTAATAATCTTACCAACACTAATACCTCGGTGATTTACATGTTCTTTATTTACAATTAAACTATTTAATTCATTAAATAAATAACCTTTAGTAAATCCACGATTATATGTAACTAATACATTATCTATTGTTTTAGAATTTATTTTATATCTATCTTCTTTATATATTTGATCAATAATATCACGGTATGCTTTAGTCACAGTATAAACATACTCCGGGCTTTTCATTCTACCTTCTATTTTTAATGAACTTACACCACTATCAAGTACTTCTTTCATATAATTAAGCGTATTTAAATCATTCATTGATAGAATTGATTTATTTTCTTCAATTAAGTTATCATCTTCATAAATAGAATAAAGTTTTCTACAAGGTTGAGCACATTTACCACGGTTACCACTTCTACGTCCTATTACTGAACTCATTAAACAGTTTCCACTTGATGAAAAACACAGTGCACCATGAATAAATATTTCTGTATCAATAATTTTAGAAATCTTTTTAACTTCATCAATTGGTACCTCACGTGCTAAAACAACGCGTGTAACTCCTAATTCTTTTAAAATTTTAGCACCATTTTCATTGAAAATATTCATTTGAGTTGATGCGTGAACTTCTAATGAAGGAAATTTTGTTTTAATTAATCTTAATACTCCTAAATCTTGAACGATAACAGCATCAACATTAATAGTTTCTAAAAAAGCTAAATATTTGTTTAAATCATTAAATTCACTTTCTAATACAATTGTATTAACAGTTACATAAACTTTTACTTTATGTAAGTGACAATAATCAACCGCTTTTATTAATTCTTCATTATCAAAGTTTCCTGCAAAACTTCTTGCACCAAAAGCTTTTCCACTTAAATATACTGCATTAGCCCCTGCTTGTACTGCTGCAATCAAACAATCAAAGTTTCCTGCAGGAGATAATAATTCTACTTTTTTCATAGTATACTCCTATTAAAAAAAGCCTATTTAGGCTTTTTTTTATAATTTATCATCATCAAATTCTTCTGCTTCTAATTCATCTTTCATTAAATAAAGAATACCAATTGTACCAGGGCCACAATGTGATCCAATTACACATCCTGCTTCAGTATGATAAACATGTTTAACTTTATCATAAACACCAGCTTCTTTGAATCTAGCATCAATTTCAGCATAGCTTTGTTCACAATCAGTAGTATTTGTAATAAATACAAATTCTGGATCAATATTTGGTAAATCTTCTAAGAACATATCAGTCATAACACCAACTGCTTTTTTCATTAATCCAATAATTTTTTTACCAACTTTTAACTTTCCTTCGCGAACTACTATCATAGGGCGAATTCTAAGAACTGTACCAAAAATCTTAGTAAGTGAAGAGCATCTACCACCTTTATGAAGGTAATCTAGTTGTCTTACAACAAATTGAGCCTTCATTCTTGGAACTCTTCTTTCAATACGTTCTTTAATTTCTTTTGCACTCATTCCTGCATCACGGTATTTACAAGCTTTTAAGACAAGTAAACCAGTACCAGTAGAAAGATTAGAACCATCAGCGTAGTAACATCTACCTTCATCAAATTCTTCTGCAGCAATTTGGAAACTTTGTAGTGTTGTAGAAAGTTTTCCTCCAATACCCATATAGAAAATATCATATCCTTCATTAATATATGGTTCCATAAATTCAATAAATTCACCAGGTGCACAAGCAGCTGTTTTAGGCATAACATTTTCTTCTTCTACTCTTTTGTATAATTCAGGTAAATGAATATCAATACCATCATTTAATGATTCTTCACCAAATGTAATATGAAGTGGAACAACTTTAATATCATATTCCTTAATAATCTCTTGTGATAAATCACACGTACTATCAGTTAAAATTAATACTTTATTCATTTTATCTCCTATCTTAGCCAAGTTTGGCCATTATTATTAATATCTTCAAGTGTCTTAATTAAAATGTCTCTAAATAAAATTCCTGTTGCAACACTATTTTTTCCTAATCTAAACGGATAATTTGCTTGATCAAAAATATAATCTACTGCTGCAACTGTATAAAACTCATCATCAATGATTAGTTCTCCATTAATATAAAAACCAGTAAGCTGATCACCAGTTATATTATTACTATAAACAATACCACTGCTGTTCATTAAACTCTTAATATATTTACCTTGTAACTCTACAGTTTTAATCGTATTATCAAAAGGCATAATTTCATAAACTTTAGAAACAGTTACATCTTCACCAGTAAAAATAGGGAAAGCACTATTTCTTATTCCACCAGAATTAATAAATGCAACATCCGTATTCATATAATCTTTAAGCGAATTTACTGCCCATCTAGCCCCTTCATATTGACCAAAATTTTCACCTGCTTTACATAAAACACGCTTAAACACAGGAGCAGTTTCAGTTACAATATCTTCAACCATTTTATTAACGACAGGGTCTTTATCTACACTTTTACTCATTTGTTTATTAAAACTACTTCCAGATGTAACATTCTTAGTTGTTGGATCGATTGCTAAAGTAACAACACCAACATTTTTACCTGCTGTTCCTGTTTGAATTGAAGGAATAACTACACCGTCAGTTCTTCTATATGTTTCAGTATATGTACTATGAGTATGTCCATTAATTAATGCATCAACTCTAGAATCACCCTCTAATTTAGAGATTTGTTTATTAGTAAGTGCATCTCCATCATGTCCACTTACAATAACAATATCACAATCTTCATCAACTCTTAATTCTTTTGCGTAAGTTGATACAGCTTCAACTGGATCACTAAAATAATAATCTTCAATCATACCTGTTGCAATATCAGATTCTAATCCTTTTCCCATATATCCAATAATACCGATTTTTAATCCTTTAGTTTCAACTATATGATATGGATCTACATATTCAGGAATACTAGATGTTTCTTTTTCAATAATATTACATCCAAGAAATGGAAAGTTGGCTTCACCATTAGATAAATCTCCATCACGATATTTTAAAACAGTTGATAATTCCCAGTCAAACTCATGATTACCAATTGTCATTGCATTAAAACCAATTTCATCCATAATGTCAACAACAATTTCTCCACGAGTATGATTAGAAATAGCTGCTCCTTGAAACATATCACCAGCAGAAATTACAAGTGTTGCAGCATCACTATTTTCTTTAATAGAATCTTTAATAAAACCACTAATTCTAGCAGCCCCATATAAACCATTATCTTCTTCTATTGCACCATGAAAGTCATTAATTGTATAAATCAATAATTTTTCAGGTATTTTATTATTGGAATCATTATTTACATCACAACCAGTTATAAATAACAAACATACTAATAATAAGCATACTAATAATTTTCTATACATTTTAATCATAAAATCACCTTTTCTAATGCATATTATACCACATTTTACTATTTTATTCAAACAAATTATATAATATAATCATTAATTTAGTGTAAACTTTTTTATTAAAACTCAATAAACTTAAGAACAAGTTAAGTAAATTAAAAAATATTTTATTGAATTTTATCATTTTTATAATTAAACAATAAAACATTAATACTTACTAAAAGATTGACTAAAAAATGCATATTTTAAGTCCTATTTTACTTCTTACTTTAAAGCTCTAATATCAATGTTTACAATTTGACTATCTACATCCTTTTCATTTTAAAAAAACATAATCATATAAGCAGAATCAAACAATTTTTTTATGTCTTTATACGTTTTTCTAAATAACACTTTATCACCTCTTGCATTTTTACAACCAATATAAGTATAAAATTTTACATTTTTACAACCAAAATAAGTATAAATTTTTACATTTTTACAACCTTATAAATAGCATGTTATTATTATATGAATTTATAATAATAACTTTTAATTAATTATTTATGGCTTAATCTACTAAACATCTACTAATAATCTATATTTAAATTATTTTTTCTTACAATAAATTTATTTATTGATTATACATCTAAAATCAAAAAAAGTTAGTTCATATTAGTAAACTAACTTTTAATAACATATTTTAATTCAATGTAAACTTTTCAACAATTTCGCAACTTTCAATTATTACTTCATAACTTACTAAGTTATCTACTTCTTCTAATAATACTCCACCATTATTCTTTTTATTAGTATTTAAAGTAATCTTTATATCACTTGTTAATAATTTTAATACTTCAAATTCAATCTCAACCATACTCATAAAATAATTCCACATCTTATTATAACGCATTGTCATTGGGCAAGGTTTACCACTAAAATAGTGATGTGGTTTTACTGCATCAACACAAAGATTATTATCTTTTAATAAATGTGCAACAAGTTTTGCACATTTATGCCATGTAACAAGTAAATTAGAACCTTTATTTACCATTGTTTCAATACCAATACTATATAGGTTTCCTAGTCTATTTGCAACAAAACCATATGATTTATTATAATATACTGGAGTAAAATGATAATTACCATCAATAATTAAAGTATTTATTCCTGCATCGTTAATATCTAGAGTTGTAAGATTTAATTGTTGTTTTCCTTCTTTAATACTATGATCTTTTACCTTCCCTTGAATTACTCCACATGAAGAATAATATAATTCATCATCAACTTTAACAACTGTTAAATCAGGAACTTCAACAGAAGATTTATTTCCATTCAAATAAAAATAACCATCGATTATTTCAATACAAGGTACTTTTGTAGTTGCTAAAACGTTAGTATCAATTGTATGATAACTAACCTTAGTCCCATCACCTGCATGATATGCTACTTCATTATCAGGTATATGATGATAAATCATATCATCACCACAACTATAATGCCAACTTGTGCCTCCTCCACCATTAGTTACGTATTTTGCGTGAGCTAAAGCACCAGCAGACTCTGCTGCACTTGCAGTATCATGAACACAAACATATAATGTTTTATCTTTAATAATACCAGGACGGTTATCCAATCCATTAGGTACTAACATTTCAGTAACTTCATAATCATTAAAATAATATGCATTTAAGTCACCAAAACACTTTGTATAATAATTAAATTGATATCCAAAAGCTTTAAATGTTCTAGATCCAATTTTTAAATTATTCCCTTTAATTAATAATTCTTTAATTTTTTTAATTCTTTCAATTTTATTCATAAGTTTACCTCAAAGTATTAAATATTTATAATTCATAAACATTTTATCAAAACAACAAATATTTGTCAAATTAAAAAAAATTGAAATATCAAAATGATATTTCAATTTTATTATATAATTTTCTTTTTCATTTCGAACATCATTAAGTCAGCATCTTCAAATACATCAATTAGACGCTTATCATTATCTGATTTACGATATCTTGCAAATCCATATGATAATGGATAATTAATTCTAACTTCCTTTATTTTATTTTTAATACCCATATTAACTTTAGTCATCAAAGTATTAATTTGATTTTTAGTTTGTTTAGTAGGACATAATATACAAAATTCATCTCCACCAATTCTTGATACTGCTCCGTAATTTGAAAATAATTTCGCAAGAAGTGATGCAGTAACAGAAAGTAATTCATCACCTTTACGATGTCCAAATGTATCGTTAATGTATTTTAATTCATTAACATCACATACGATTACCCATACTTCTTTGTATTTCTCAAATTCAATCATACGACGTTCAAATGTATTACGGTTATCTACATTCGTGAAAAGGTCTGTTTCAAATTTCATTCCACATGAGTGTAAATAATAAAGAACTATACAAGTAGAAATACAAGGCCACATAAGTGGTATTGAGAATAAAATTTGACCAGCCATTCCAATTAGCATTAATATACCAATCATTGCAAGAACAAATGAATTAAACCCAGAGAACTTTCTAACTCTTACCATTTGTGATAAGAAGAAATAAGTACCATAGATTCCAGCTATTAAGAATGAAATCCAAATTAATGGCCCTCTAACATAAGCAATATCTAATGTATCAGTAACACCTGTATAAGATTTATCAATTGAAAACATTATTGGTGTAAAATGATTAATAAATAATACGGCTATATATAATATAAGTGGTATTGCAGCTACAATATGTAAAACTTTAGAGTTTTTATCATCAAAAATAGAAATTAATGCTAATTTATAAAAAATAAGTACATCTAGTAAAAAATAAATATCATGAGCTACATAAGTAACAAAATACCATTTTCTCATATCTAATAAAGAAAAATAATATGTTAATATTTCAAGTAATAATTGTGTAATTATTAAGAAACATATATGATATAAAAGTTTATGTTTTTTATTATTTAATGTTAAATCATTCTTTTTAATTAATATTGCAATAATTAAAAGAGGAAACATCGCTACTATAGCAAATATATAAACATTTAATATTCCCATAATAATTTTCTCCAATTCTTTCTCTTTTAATGATTATACTATCAAATAACTTATTTTTCAACGAATATATTAATCTTTTTTTATTTTACAACAATATGTAAACCTTTTAAAACATCAAAAGCTTTAGCTTCAAGTTCAAGATCAAATGACGCAGTAGCACATTTATCAATTACAATTTCTGCATTAGGAAGTGCTGATTTAACCATTACTGCATTAGATAAAACACAAATATTAGATACAAGACCACATAGTTCTACATAGTCATAATCAGTATTTTCTAAGTATTTTGCAAGTTCTAAAGAAGGAAATGTATTTTTCTTAAATACTTTTAAAGCTTTATCTAAATAATCACATTCACTATTTACTTTATGACCAAATGTATCAAGAATACAGTGAGCTACAGGTAAATTTTTACCCTCATGAGTATCTAAATAGTTATCAAAATGAGTATCAAGTGTATAAATAATATCATCATTATTATTTAAATATTCATTAATTTTATTTTTAATAACAGATACTAACTCTTTAGCTTTTGGAAATCCTAAAGCACCATCAATAAAATCATTTTGAAAGTCAACTACAATCAATAATTTTTTCATAAATTACTCCTATAATAAATGAATATTATGTTTCTTTAATATTTCAATATCTTCCTTACTCCAAATAGATGCTTGAACCTCACCTATATGAGCTTTTTCTAAGAAATACATACATAAACGTGATTGTCCAATCCCTCCACCAATAGTAAGTGGAAGTTCTCCATTTAGTAGCGCTTTAGAATAAGGATTATTAAGCTTAGATTCTTCATTTTTATGTTTAACTTGTTTAACTAAAGAATCACTATCTACTCTTATTCCCATACTTGATAGTTCAAGTGCAATGCCTAAAGTATCAAACCAAACTAAAATATCTCCATTTAAGTTCCAATCATCATAGTCACTAGCTCTTCCATCGTGTGGCATATTATTATCTAGTGGCCACCCAATTTGATAGATAAATACAGCTTTATGAAGTTTTGTAATTTCATTTTCTCTTTCTTTACTAGAAAGATTAGGATACATATTAAGTAGTTCATTTGAAGAAATAAAGAATATATCATCAGGTAGTTTTTTATTAAATACTTGATACTCATTACTTACCATTTGTTCTACTACTTTTAATACTTTGTAAATTTTTCTTACAATATATTTTAAGTAGTCAATTGTTCTTTCTTCTTTCTTAATTATTCTTTCCCAGTCCCATTGGTCTACATAAACTGAATGAATATTATCTAAATCTTCATCTCTACGTATAGCATTCATATCAGTATAAAGTCCAGTTTCTGGGGCAAATTCATATTTTGATAATGCATAACGTTTCCATTTAGCAAGTGATTGCACAATTTCAACATCTTTTTTTACATCAAGCACATCAAAACTTACAGGTCTTTCATAACCGTTTAAATGGTCATTAAGTCCTGTTTCACATTCTACAAATAAAGGTGCAGATACGCGTGTTAAATCAAGTTCACGTGCAAGTTCACGTTCAAATATATCTTTTACAAATTTAATTGCAATTTCTGTTTCTATTAAACTAAGTTTAGATTTATAATTTTCTAATAATATTAAATTCTTCATGTCTATAATCCTTTTATATAGTCTTTAATTTTATATGCAGCAACACATCCATCACTTGCTGCTTTTACTATTTGTTTTACGCCACCTATTGCATCTCCTCCTGCAAATATTCCAGGAATATTTGTCATATAATCATTTACAATTAAGTGACCAACTTCATCAGTTAAAAGTCCTAAATGACGAGCAAAGCTAGTTCCATTAGCCATTCCAGCCGCAACAAATAAGCAATTAACTTCATATGATTTAGAAGATGTATTTACCTTAATTAAATCATTTTCTTTATTTATACTAATAACTTTATCTATTACTTTAAATTCATTAATATCAAATACTTCTTCACCATTTGTAAAAACAACTAAATCATTACTAAAACGTCTTAAAACTTCTAGTTCAGATAACATATAGTCGCCACTACCAATAATGCCAATACGTTTTTTACGATATAAGAATCCATCACATACTGCACAATAAGATACGCCACTACCTTCTAATTCTTTTAAACCTTTAATATTTAAAGAGTTTCTTTTCATACCTGTTGCAATAAAGATGGTTTTAGCATTATATGAGTTAATAGACGTTCCAACAACAAACGAATCACTCATTTCAATTTTTACAACTTCTTCTTCTAAAACACTAATTCCTAAATTAGATGCTTGAAGAATTCCTTTTTTAATTAAATCAACACCATCAATTGATTCAATTCCATAATAGTTTTCTATTTTAGTATTAATTGATAAAGTTCCATAATCTTTACCGATTACTAAAACATCTAAACCAAATCTTTTTAAATATATAGCAGCACTAATTCCACTAGGACCACTACCAATTACAATACAATCAAACATTATTTAGCAAAAAACTCCTCAACAAAGTTTTCAGGACGAAGTCCAACAAATGAATCAACAATCTTTCCATTTTTAATTTTAACTACATATGGAATACTTCTAACCTCAAATCCCATTGCAAGTTCTTCTTCTTCATCAATATTAACTTTTCCAAAAGTAACATTTGGGTAATTTTTAGCTACACGTTCAATAATACCACTTAAAGCAGTACATGGATTACACCAATCAGCATAAAAGTCAATGATTAATGTATCATACTTTTCAACACATTCTTTAAAATTATTTTTTGTAATATATAACATAATTAACCTCTTTCTTAAATTTTATTCAATAGTATAAATTTTTTGATTTTTACTTCTAGGTTTATTTGGTAATGTATAACCTAGTATACCTTGATCAATCAATGGAATTACATAAGAATTTATAAAATAAGCTGGATGCTTATCATCATAACCAAAAAACTTAGCTAATGATTCTTTTGTTCTAGGTGTTTTACAATAACTTTTTATTTTCGAAACAAAATCATCATTTAATAATTCCTTTTTCTTAGAATTATATAATGTAACTTTAAAAGTCCCTCTTAAATTTTCAAATACAGGTTCCATTAATCCAGCTTTTTTCATTTCTGCATAAATAGTTGGAATACCAGAGTATCTATTTTCTGTAACCTCTAAAATTTCTAAAATTGAAGCAATGAAAGGATTTCTGATATCTGAGCGTACTTTTCCCAAATCATCTATTGATAGCCTTCCATATAAGCCACCAGGATTAGTTATTTCAATACGATCATCATAAATGATTAATCGTATTGGATCATTTTCAGTGTGAATACTATAATCTCTATGAATTAAAGCATTTAAAATTATTTCTCTAAGAGCCTTAATAGGATATTCAAAAATATCTTCACGAATTCCATATTCATTTACACGTGTAGCTTTTTTAATGTTAGAAATAACAAATGATAAAGCTAATTTCAACATTTCACTAATAGTACCATCTAGACGCTTATTATCTAAAAATCTTACATCATTACAATCAGCAACACCATACTCATTACAAGCACATTTTACAGCAACAATATCTAAATTCGGAGAAAATATCTGAGGATATTTCCCAAAATTCATAATACCACAAATTGTAGGAAGATTATTTTTATCAATTATACCATTCATCTTTAAAATTGTATTTTTATCTAAATTGACTAAATTAGGTTTTAGTGATAAAAGTTTATCTAAATAAGCATTGATTGCAATATCATTAAAAATATCAGAATCGATTCGTTCTTTAAAGCGTAGTTCATCTTCGGTTTTATATTTAAAAGCATCAAAGCTATATATTTCATAATCTGTCATTGGTAAGTCAGCATCACCTACTCTAATATATGAACCTTTCATCTTACCTTTACCAGAATAATAACAAGGTTTATTAAAAACATCTAATTCAGGTATTTCTGCTGATGCAATAATCTTACCTTTATATTCGCATATCGTAATGATAGGTCTAATTTTAGGTTCCATTAGTAGCGATTGTTCAGCTACTTTTTTTTGTAGAATATCGGGATTACTAATTCCTGAAACGTTATAATTATTTTTTTCATCAACACCAAAAATAATAATACCACCAGACGTATTAGAAAAACTTGAAAATGTATCATACAAATTTTCAGGTACACCGTCTTTAGCTTTTTTAAATTCGATATTTTTTGTTTCAGTTTCTAAAGAAATAATATTATTTATTAAATTAATAAGTTCTTTTTCTTGCATAATATTTTCCCTCCATTTTTATTATATCAAATTATTTTTATTTTATCCATAAATTAGGAAAATTTTTTTAAAATTACGAAAATATTTTTTAATTTACGAAAATAATTTTTAAATTTACGAAAATAAAATTAAATTTAAAAAAATTTTTTATATTATATTTTCTATAAAATACAAATTTTTATAAAAATATGTTAAAATATATTAAATTTTTAAAATAAAATCAATATTTTTTGTGTTATGTATAGTGAAAGGGATAAAACTTATGTTAATAGTAAATAAAAGATTAATCGAAAAACTAAAAGCAAAAGACGAACTCGCCTTTGAACAAGTTTATTACGAATATGAAAAGCTCGTATACTACATCTGTTATAGTATTACAAAAGACAAAAATGCTAGTGAAGATTTAACTCAAGATACATTCTTAAGACTTCTTACTTCACTTGATACATATGAAGAAAATGGTAAATTCAAACAATATATCATGATGATTGCAAGAAATTTATCAAAAAACTATGTAACAAGAGTAGCATCAAAACAACCAATATATAGTGATGAAGAAATTTATAATCAAAAAGATAATTCATCAAACGATATATTGCTATATGATATTAAAGATTACTTAACAGACTTAGAAGCAGAAATTGTAATTTTAAAAATCGTACATAAACTTAAATTCAAAGAAATAGCTGGATATTTAAGCATGACCATTGGCCAAGTTCAAGCAACTTATTATCAAGCTATCAAAACTCTAAGAAAGGAGTTAAATTAATATGAAGAATATTAAAAAGTTAATAAAAAAGTATTACAATCATAATTATGATCATAATACAGATATTAATGATATCAAAGATAAAGCAGATATAAATAAAAAAAGAAATGGAGGACTATTATTATTTATGAAAACTAAAAAACTTGCTATTATCTCAACTGCTGTATTTATTGCAGTAATCGGCGCTATTGTTATTGGTTGCTCACTAGGCAACAATAACAAACAACAAGAAACAGTAAAAGATGCTGTTATTACACTAGATTTAAACCCTAGCATTCAAATCACTGTAGATGAAAACGGAAACGTTTCATCAGTTTATGGTAACAATGACGAAGGTAAAATGATTATTATCGATATTCAAAATGAACTAGTTGGTAAAAAATATGATTACGCATTAGACTTAATCATTGAAGCAGAAACAGAATGTGGTTTCTTTGTTAAAGCAACTTCAAACGAAGAATATAATAACTTAAAAATTACTATTGATACAGAAGCTTCAGAACAACAAATTAATGCAATCGAACAAGAAATTAAAACTCACGTAGAAGAAAAACTAACTGAACTAGATGTAATAATCAAAGATAAAATTACAACAGTTAAAAATAACACTAAAGATGCATTAATTAATAAATTACTAGAATTAGATGAAACACTAAACAAAGATGAACTAAACGAAAAAACTCATGAAGAATTAGTTAAACTAATTGCTGCATATAACATCGAAAGAATTAACTTCCCAACAGAAGATTTAGTAAACATGTATAATAACTTCAAAGAATACGAAATCAACATCGCAGAATCAAGAATCTTCCAAAACTTCGTAACTACTTCTTCTGCACTTAATGAAGCAATCATTAATAACTATAACAAATTATTCAACCTAGTTCAAGAAGCACTTAATTCACTTAAATCTTCATATGAAGAAGTATTTATTAATGAAGAATCAAGCTATAATAAAGCATACAACGAAGTACTAGCTGCAAAAGCTGAAGTACTAGCACTTAGATCAGAAGTTGAAGCATTAGAAGACGGCTTAGAAAAAACACTAAAACTTGCAGAATTATCAGCAAAAGAAACAGCTCTTCTAACTGCAGAATCAGGCTTACAATTTGCAAAACAAGCAGCTGAATCAGCACTTAACTTTGTAACAACAACAATCAATCAAGCACTAGCACAATTAGATTCATACATCATGTCAACAGAAGACTTACAAAACCTAATGAATCAAAACGCAAATGAATTAAGCCAAAAACTTAACACAGAAAAAGCAGAATACTTAGCTAAATTTGAAGCTGAATACAAAGATCAAATCACAGCTAAATATAATAAACTAGTTGAACAAAAAGCACAACTTGTTGCACAACTTAAAGGTCAAGAATAATTCTTACATATTTCTTTCTCAAAAAGAAGCTATTTCAATTGAAATAGCTTCTTTTATTGATTATTATTAATTCTTGGTAGTTTAGTATCACCTTTGTAATTTATGGTGGTTAACATATTAACCACCATTTTTTTATAGGTTATTTTTTTAGTAAAAAAATGAAGACCCTTTGATATAATAAAGTTACCACACTATATTTTACGAAAGGAGTCTTCATATATAATGAAACCATAATATTATTAAATTTAGAACAATATAACTTAAAGATCATACCAATTAAAGGTACACAAAAAAATAAAATTAAAAAATAAATCAATTATATAGTGTGGAAAAAGTGACCCAAGTTAAATTGAGTCACTTTATTTTTTTTGAACACCTTTTTTAAAAAGGTTATTTAACCACCACTAATTAAACAGGTGTTTTTTCAAAAACAACCATTATTTAAAAAGTGCCCATTTAATCTACATAAAAAAATATGAAAAAAATTTAAATAAATATTATTTTTTTACCTTCGATATATACTATTAAATATTCTTTACTAAAATAGTTTCAAAATTAAAATATAAAAACTTTAAAATATTATGAAATTTCAATATAAATATACCCATCAGAAGCATCACCAAAATTAATATTATCTGAAGTTGTCGACCCCGATCCTATTAAACTTCCAGAACTAGTAAACGTTGCAATCACAGTTTCATTAACCTTAACTTTGACTGTAGTAGATTTCCCAAAAATACTGTTATACTTATTCATTGTAATTGTAATAGTATCTCCATACGTTATGGAAGAGCCATCAGATAATGTGCTCCCAGAACTGTTTTTTATGGTAGGATTGGTATACCCAGATCCAGAAATCTTAATTATATAAGTCTTAATTTTATAATTTGCTACAATAATAAAATTATCGTTTACAATAACAAATGGGCTAGAAACAATAGTTTGATTAATAGTAAAATTAACAAAATTATATCCCATTATTGTGTATTCTTCACTTGTAGGCAAATAATGAGTATTATCTGCATTATAATAAAAGAATTTACTTTCAAATAAACTATTACCATTAGCATCAATTTGATTGTAGGTAACAGTATATTCTTTATCAGAAAGTTTTGCATAAATTGTTATCTGATTGTTTGATAAGTCAATTATATTTGATCCATGAGCATTATTATAATCAATTATCTGATTGACGATATTTTGAATAATGGTATCTTCAGAAATTTTAGTATCTTCAGTTGGTTCAGGTAAAAAGCTCCAATAATTAAAATATTGCTTTTCTTGTGGATTAGAATTAAATGTAGTTGTATCAGGAATGGAAATAATCTCAGTATTTTTTACATTTGGTAAAGTTAATGGATTTTCAAATTGATCATGATTATAGATAAATATAATAGTGTAATATGCAACTGAACTAAATTGACAATATAATGGTATAGGAGTTTGACTTCCATAGGTATTGACAAATAATTCAATATTTGATTTAGATAATTCTGTAAGTTTAATTCCTGTAGAATTATCAATACCTATATACCAACCATTAAAATAGTAATCTAGATATGATGCTTTTGTTGTAATTTGTAATGGAGATGAATTAAAATTACTTAGTTTAAAAGAACTTAACACATCAGTAAGTGTGATATCTATTAGTTCAAGTGGTATGACTTCTCCAGTATCAGGATCTTCATATCCAGCGGAATATGAAATTGTATATTCATGTTCAACCCATGAAGCATAAAAATCATATGTGTTGGCTGATGAGTCAGTTAAATTATAAATTAATGTAGTGTTTCCTGCAATTGTATTATTTGACATATAATACCATTCTGAGAAATCATAGTGGATTTTAGTTGGAACTAATTCCATACCATTAATTGTATAAACATAGTTGCCATCATCATTAGGTAATAAAACTTGAATGTTTTTTGTACCTAAAGGAGTAGTTTTATCAGAATCATAGAAATTAAGTGTAAAAGTTTTTACATTGGTAGCAGCTGTAAAATAATAGTCTTTATCAACTACTTCTTCTGCATCAAGTGTAGTAGAAATATATGCAGTTCCATTAGTAAAAGTCGAGTAACTAAAACCTAAACCATCTCCTATATCACCATAAGAATTGAATGTTTCACTTAACATTTCACCAGCATTTCCTGCATCTTTTTTCATAGTAAGAGAAGAAATACTATATTTAGAAATAGAAGATTGTGCTCCAGAAACCTCTGTAATTATATTACCTGCTACAGTTCCAGTACCAGTTAAAGTTCCATTAAGAATTAATACTGAATTTTCTACATTTGTACAATAAGTTGTTGCAAACCATGGATTAACTATCGCAGTATCTTTAGTTGTTCCTGACATCCTATCAAAAACAATAAAAGCACTACCTGAAACATTTAAAGTAGCATTTTCTTCAACTTCTAGTTTTGTACCTAATAAGAAAACATAAGATGAAGTTGAAATATTTAAAGAAGAATTTGAAGCTACAGTAATATCCATATAACTAAGCGGCACAGCTTTAGAGGTACTAGTGCTAAATGTATAAATTGAAACAGAAATTTTAAGAGCATTATCTTCATAATCTCCATAAATTTTAACGATATCTTTTTGACCTCTTTCCTGATTAGATACAGTAATAGATGTATTTAATGAATTATTGGTAGATGAACCAGCTTTATAAATATAGTCTGTTGAAACAGCACTGGAAGTTGGTCTAAATAGACAGTCCTTAGTAGAACTTGATGCTCCAACGATTGTAAATTCAGGTTTTTTGTAACCAATTAACGATACACTTAATGATGAATAACCTTTTAAAGTTGCACCTTTAAAAATTTTAGTTGGACAAGATATATTATGAGCAGACCACGCAATAATAGGGAAGGCTTTGCTCGCCATACTTGATCCAGCACTACCACCTGGCCAGTCGAACATTCTCATAATATCATAAGCTGTTGCACCACTTTTAACATTAACCATACCAGTTCCTTTTAAGAAACCATAAGAATATATAATACTACCTGATTCCAAAGTAATAGTTCCATTATTCATGACTACACCGCGATATCCAATATTTCCACTTGTATTTAAAACTCCACCAATTTGTAATTGCTTACTAGAACTAAAAACAAGCGCAAATGAAGCAGGAATATGTAAACATGAATAAACGCGAGATGTAGATGAACTAGCATCATTTTCTAAAAAATATTTTGTAGAATTTTCATAAGGAACTAAGACATTCCCTTTAGAAATACTAAAAACTTTTTGTCCTGGATAATTTACAGAATCTTCTGTATAATATCCAGCGCTTTTAGTATAAGGATTCCCTTGAGCATCAGTTAAGCAACAAAATACTGTTTCTACATAACTTGTATTACTAGAATAATCGCCTGCAAGAGTAATTGTTGTATTTTGATTTTTAATTGCATCTTCAATTGTATAGTAAGTACCGTTTAAAAGTGCAGTTTTGTATTTAATTATTACTCGATTACTAGATATAAATTCATAATTTTGAGCTACATCGTCATACATAGTAACTTCAGCTACGTAAGTACTACCTGCAATATTAGTGGTAGTTGTAAGACCTGTAACCTTATAGTCGCTATCTCCATAATAGTATAGACCATTATGCATTCCTTTTAATAAACATTCATTACCAAATGTAAAATCAGTTAATTCATTGTTATTTTTATCTAAGAATTTGATTGAACTTTTTATGTGTGCTCCCATTGCAGACCAATATCGATCACAGTCACCGTAGTTAATGTTAACAGCGTTTGTACTTAATTTAACTTGTTTTTTAGTAATTGTGAATTTAACTTGACATGTGCCATTAAGAGTTGAATTTGTAATTGTTATTTTAATATCATAATCACCAGCATTAATAGGTTTACCTGATGTAAAAGTATTAGTTCCTTGAAGTTTATATTCATATGCTATATCACCAGTAATTACAACGCCATCTTTTGGAGCTGGTACTTGTTCACTACCGTTATATTCAGTACTATTTTCTAAGTTAAATAATGATGAAATACCAGAATCTTTATAATCAGGAGTAAAAGTAAAAGAATATGTAATAATCCAAGATGAAAAACCAATTGTAAATAATAGAGGTATCATTAAGATTAATAATGTCAAAACTTTTTTCTTCTTCATGTTATCACGCTCCATAGTTGCTACCAGCTAAATAAACATTCATTTCAAATGAAACAACTGTAATCATATCCATATACATTTTTTGGAAAATATTTGAATAGAAATAATCACCTGTTGTAGCAAATAATGAATACTTAACTGTAAAATAAACCTTATTATTAGAAGGTTGAGATGCTAATATTTGTTTAAATTTAAGTTTTACTGAATATTGTTGTGCGTCACCAGTATCAACTTCTTCTAATTCAATATTAACCCCAGTAGTATCAGATGAACAAGTAGCCGAAATATCATGATATCCAGTACTTGATGAATCAGTAGGTTTTTTAAATATATTTAAATCAGTTGTAACATCAGATGCATAATGTAAATCTAAGATTATATCAATAGAATCATATTCACTATTAAACAAATTGTAGCATTTCTCTAAGTCCAAAACAAAATATGTATAAATATAACCAGTGTCAGTAACGTAAGTACCATCTTCTGATACATACCCATATTCTTTATAATCAAAACATTTAATACCAGGATTAGCTGTTTCACCTAGTTCTGTATTAAGTTGTACAAATTCTGCACTATTAATAACATTATCTGTTTGCATTGAACCTAGAACTTCTTCTTTTGATTCTTCTGAAATAGTCCAAGAAGCAAACCCAATGCTTACTAATGATAGTATGCATAGGGTCATAAATAATGTAATTTTACCTTTTGTAAGCATTGGGTCCTCCTTTCTAGTTAAGACTAATTAGTTTTTTGCCCAAACAGCATATAAAGTTAGGTCTGCTTGTACTGGTGTAAGATCAGTAAATGCACCATTAACTGCTGTTGGAACTTTCACTGTATACCAACCTAAGAATGTATAACCATCACGTGTTGGAACAGGAATTTGATATCCACTAGCTGAAAAATAAGTTCCAGCTTCGATTTGATAAGTAATTAAGCTTCCTGCAGGCATATTTGCAGGTTCTTCACTTGTATCGTTTAAATCAAATGTAACATCATAAGTTAAATCAACTACATTATTGAAGTTCATAACCATGTTCCATTTGTTATTTTGTTTTACATAAATAATTTGATGAGCAAGGTCATACCATAAATCACCATTGATACCATCTTCTAACTTTGGTCCAGAGCTTTCTGAGAACCATCTATTAGGTCTTGCAAATTCAAGTTCTTGTTCAGTATCATCAGTAAATTTAATAGTCATAACATAAGTGTCACCATTAGGAATAGAAACAATTTCTTTAATACCACGTCCATCTTTACCATCAATTGGAGCTGGAATTTCTACTCTTACTGGTTCTCCTTCAGACATTTCAAGAGTTAAGGTAACACTATTATCACGATTAATCTTTTGAGTAATTCCTACAATTGAAATACCTCTGTCACCTTTTTCACCTTTTGGTACTGATATTGGATCAGATTTAGAACCATCAGAATAAACAACAGTAAGGAATGTTTCACCAGTTTTATCATTCTTTTTAGTTTCAATAGTATCAATAGAAACACCATTAGGAATGTTAAATTCAACAGGTTCAATGCCATAAGTAAATTCTATATGAACAACAGTACTTTCTCCATCTTCACTTTTGAAAGTATCAAAAGTTCTAATTCCATTACCATCAGCACCAGTTTCACCCTTAGGAATGATAAATACTGTTGGTTTAATTTCTTCATCAGTATATTTGATAGTAATTTCTGTACTACCATCAGCTAAAGTTCTTGTTTCTAATGATTCCATTTGTAAAACTTCTTCTTCACCAAAGAATGCACCACATCCTGTTAGTAAGAAACAAAAACTTATTACAAAAATTAACAATAATTTTAAATTAAATTTCATTGTCTGATTTTCCTCCTTTAGCGTTTTGAATTAAATCAGAAACATTTGGTGTTTCACCATATAAATAACCATTTCCTTTTACACATTCAAAATAGAATGGTTCATAACCAGTAACAACAGTTACCGCTTTTAACATCATATTTTTAAATAGTGTCATACCACTACCTTTTTCAAGACTTAGATATGAGTCAAGTAAATCAATAGTAAGTTTATTACCCATGTTATCATTCATTGAAGAATCAGTAAATGTAACTTTAGATAAGTTTAATCCTCCACCATAATAAGCAATAGGAATATTAATATAAGTTTTACCATCTTTTGTAAGAAGATCACCATTCTTGCCGGCAGCTTTAGTTAGATATTCTTTAATTGGGAAGATTTTATCAATATTGATATCAACTTTTTGTGCAAGATCTGGATCAACAGATGCTGCAAATGCTGAAATATTTTCATTAATTAATCCTTCAATATCAACATCATTAACATCTTTATAATCGTAGAATCTTGTATTTCCAGTAATATCAACCGTTACTGGATAACTTACTCCTGCAACATTAGTTGCTTTAAAACCATCAAGTGGTTTACCATCTTGAGTTTGAAGTGTACCTAATATCATCGATACTTCAGATGGTATTGCAGCATTTAAGAATGGACCATTAAACATTGTTTCTAGTGCAATTGACGCAATACCACTTCTATAGAAGTAAGTATCATTAATAGTCATACTGCCTTTATAAACATCTTTAATAACTTTTTCATTATTAAATGCATCCTGCATTGATAAAAGTGAATTTTTCATTGCTTCTTTTGAATCAAAATTACTTAAGATATACTTATTTAGTAATTTATCTCCGCCTTTATCTTTAGCCATAAAATCACTAACTTTTGATTTTGTTACACTTCCATCAAGTTCTATGAAATCATAAATACCATTTTCTTCAACACTTACATATTCATTAGAACCTGTAGAAATTAGGAAGTTTCTTGAATTTGATAACATTGAATTATCAATAGTTAAGTTATTTGAAGAAAAACTTCTAAGAACATTTTTACCATTTGATATCCTAGAGTTTTTAATAGTGATATTATCACCACTTACTTCAACAACAGTACCTACATAATTTAAATTTGATAACATATTACCAAAATCACAGTTTTTAATATTTAAATCATTTAAAGTAATATTATCTTTGTCTAAATAAAGACCAATATTATCTTGCCCAAAGGCTTCTACTAAAGGCATATTATTATGATCACCTAAAGTATAGAATGGAAGTGGGCCTCTAAATAAATCACTATTAGATAAATATGGAACTTTTATAATATTACCTTCAGTATCAGTAGTTTCTATAATTGATGTTGGATAAGTTAAATTATGCATGTTAATTGTATATCCATTACCATAGAAATCTTTTTGAACTCTTAAACCAGCTTTTACTGCAGTAGAAATAGTATTTTTACTACCAATTCTAGCCATATATTCATTCCATTGTTTAATATATTCGTAATTGAAAGTAGTTCTAAATGTGTAAATTTCATTTGCAAAATTAAATGTTTCGTTATTTAGATTATAATTACCAAATAATTCAACATTAGTTGACTTTAATAATGGTTTTTTATCATTACCTAAAATAATGTTCCCATTATTATCAAATAAATATGCATTTTCTAATGATTCAAATGACTTTCTTAAAACAACAATTTCACCATTTGTAGATTTATTTGTACATGATAGTAAATCATTATAAGTATAAACATTTACACCTTCTTCTACTACATTAAAACTAAATGTATAAGGTGCTGCTATAGCATCATCACCAACAGATAATGTAAATGATGCATCACCAGGGTTTAGAATATTTACTTTATTTTTTGTTAAGTCAAGTTCAATATTATCAGTTTGTGATTCTATTTTTAAGTTTTCTTTTTGATTTTCAGGAATTACTTTAATGTCTAAATCAAATTTAGCATTTACTTTTTTATTTCCATCTAAATCATACTGTCCATAATAGATTACTGGATCAACATTATTTTGAGAACTTCTAACCTTTGTTTGAACAATGATTGCACCATTTTTATAAATGATAGCATTCATTGATCTAAATACGTTACCTTTTTCATTAGAACAAGTAATAATTACTGTTCCTTCTTTTACTGTTTTTAAGAAATAGTTATTACCTTGTTTAACTATTTCCGCATAGATTGTTTCATCATTTAAATCAACATTTGAAACACTCCATGTAAGTTGATTTCCAGCTCCTGCTGGATAATTTTTTTCATTTACACCTGATGCATTTAGTTGATATAAACCATCAGATAATTTAAATGCTTCTGTATCATCATAGTCCCAACTAATAGATAAGATATCATTATCGATAAACTTAAATGTTGTATTTAGTGTTACAACACCAAGTAAAGCAATTAAGAATGGAATTAATAATAAAATGATTAAGTTTTTCTTTTTCATTAGTTAATCACATCCAATTCCATAAATAAATTAGACATATTCTTCTTTAATTTAAGTGAATATGGCACTCCTACTGCAAGTACTAATACAAGCCCCATTGCATATGCAACAATTAATGGTAACTTAATATAAGATAAAAGTGCAGTAACAATAAAGAATCCAAGTGGGAATAAGTATGAGTATAGATTAGATACTGTTGTACTTCTTGGAACATGGTTTCTAATTGATAATTCTTCTTTTAATGAAATAATGTCAAATAAAAGAAGGAATAAACCAACAAGAATAATTCCACATATGAATGTTAATAGATTAATTGAACCACTAATTAATAATACTAAAAGTGTTAATAATAGTGATGCAAAAGATAACAAATATGGAATACTCACCTTTATTAAAAGTTGAGTTGAATATTTAACTGGTATAGTTTTCATAATTTTAATTGTTCTTTTTTCCATTTGGATGTAAGAATTAGCCCCTTGGCTAATAATTGCTGAAAAAAGCATTAAGATTAGCATATCCATAAGTGGCACAAAGTTAGGTACCATTGAAATATAATATGAGAACACACCAGATGTAAATATTGTATTAAGTGCTTTAATAACTAAGAATGCAAGGAATGGTTGAACGATTAATAGTCCTGTAAATGAGAATGTATAATCAGCATTCTTTGCAAGTAAAATTACTTCTTTTTTTACTAAACTTTGCCAAACAGGTTTTTCCTTGTATTTCTTCTCTTTTATTTTGTTATTTTTAGTAAGTGAAATATTTCTTACATAGTTAAATAAGAAGATTACTATACTTACACCAAATACAAAAAATCCAAGTGCAATACCTAAATAAGGTAATAAAGTTTTAGTAGATCCTGCAAATACAAGATCTGACAAGAATGAAGTAGGGATCAAATATCTTTTTAAGTTTACAATTACTCCAATTGATTCAGTAGTAAATAAACTATTAATATTGTTACCCGCAACAATTTCTATGAATAAGCTTAAAACTTGTGAATATAAAATACATCCAATAACTAATGTTAAAGTATTAATGATAAATTTTACAATTAAATGTTTCTTTAACCATTCTTTAAAGAAATAGAATGGATAAACAAATAAAAGTACAATCCCAACTTCAAATAAGAATGATAATATAGGATAAAATAAACCAATGTAATAAAACTTAATATGCATTGGATGAATTTGTCCATATGCAATAATTAATGGATATACAAATATAAAACAAGTAGCATAATGTGATAAAAATAAGAAAATAAGTTTTGATAGAATAATTGAACTATTACTAACAGGATGAACAGATAATTGTTCAATATCTTTTTCATTAAAGAATAACTTTAATGCATTAAAAAGACTAGAAATAGTTACAATTACAGAGATTATAAATAGAAACAACGATATAAACGCACTAGGCGCTTGATGAAAGTTTCCTATCTTTGTCAAGATTGTAGTGAATAAGAATACTTCAATTCCTACAAAACAAGCTATGAAAAAGATAGAAAAAAGAATCGAAAGTAACTTCTTTAATAATCCTTTTTCGTTTCCAAACATTAACTTAAAGTCTTTTGCAAGAAGAGTAATCATTTTTACCCTCCATATGTGCTAAAGAATATTCTAGAAAGTTGAAGACGTTTATTCGGATCTTTATTTAAATCGTAAAGTGCTGCAACTTTACCATCATTAATAATAGCTACACGATCGCAAAGTTTTGCAACAAGTTCAATACTATGACTAGTAATGAAAACAGTATTTCCATGACTAGCATATTCTCTCATCATTTTTTTAAGTTCTTCTACTGCCATAATGTCAAGCCCAACTGTAGGTTCATCAAGAATCCAAATCTTTGGATTATGTAATAAACTAGCAGCTAAACATAATTTTTGTTTCATACCATGAGAATAATCAGAAATCGGATTAGATAATTCTTCAAGTTTTAGTTGAAGACGGTTTACTAAATATTTATAGTTTTTAGAAAAATTAGCTTCACTTAAACCGTAAATACTAGCAGTAAACTCTAAATATTCATATCCTGTCATTTCTTCATAACAAGTAGGTTCACTCGCAACATATCCAAATGAATATTTTGCTTCAATAGGGAACATTTTAATATCATAAGAATCAAGTTCAATTGTACCTTTTTGAAACTTTTTAGAACCAATCATACAATCAATTGTAGTAGATTTACCAATACCATTTCGCCCTAAAAAGCCAAATAGTTCTCCTTCATAAACTTCAAGGTTAAGTCCCATAAGAACATCTTTTTTACCATAAGATTTATGAAGATCTTTAATTGATATCACACTTTTTGGTCCTTCATTTGGAATTTTATTTTGTTCCATAATGACTACCTCCTTACTCTAATAAACCAGATTTTATTATTTTCTTTAAATGTATAAATACTTCCACATTCATCACAAGTGCATTGATTATTTATAATATCAACACTTCTAGCGCGACATACTGGACAATATTTTTCATACATATCAAGATTACCAGTAACTTCTTTAAACTTATCAAGTACAAAGTACTTAACAATTTCTTCTTCTTTTGCATAATTTTTAAAGATTGGAATTTCTAAATTTTCAGAAGTATTTAAATTCCATAAAGAAATTACGCTTGTAGTAGTTGAATCTTCATAAAGAGTTAAACTATAATCTTTGTTATTACGTTCTAGATTAAGTAATAAATGATGAACAACATTTAAATCTTGATATTTAATATTTAAGAAAATACCTGGTTTATATTCTTCTGTATAAACATTGACAATATAATCTTTAAAGTTAAATGATAAGTTATTGAAACCTTGACTCTTAGATTCATCAAGATTGAATCCGTGAGTCTTGAAGACTTTAAGAATCAAATGATAATAATAAGTTCTAAAGTCTTCAAGTAATAACTCACGATCTTCATATTTAATAAACTTTCTATAAAACTTAAAGCAGAAATTATATAAACGGTCTTTTAATAAGATATTTGTAGGTTGAATATTTTTGAAAGACATTTTTACTTTAGATACTTCTTTATAAAAATGTGTATTCATAATATATCTTAATTTTCTTTGTAATCTATTAATCTTATCTAATGCAATATTAGTAGATAAAGCATCTAATACTTCCATTCCACCATCAAGTGAAGGAATTAAAGAAATATAAAATTCTTGATATCTTGCAAGTTCTAAACTAAGAGTAGTTATTAGCATTCCAATAAAGACATTTTCGTAAATTTTAAGTTCATCAGTATATTGATAATAATGAACATTTTCTGGAACCATTTCAGCATTTTGCTCTTTCCATAGAATTGGTTCTTTAACCACTTGATTAAACGCATCAGATGGAATACTTCCTGCAAGTTCAGCTCTAATAATGATATCTTCTCCACGATTAGATAAATGTGGGTGAGAAATAATAGAAGAGATTACACTTAAGATAAATGATACTTCATCGAAGAACTCAATATCTTTTTCATATGACACATCTTGTAAAGATGATAATGTAAGTGAATCTAAATTATTAAAGAATTTTTTTATCTTTTTATTATCATTATGATAATCATTAATAATTTGGATAATTTCTTTTAGTTTGTTTTCTTCGATGATTTTCATATTATTACAACCTTCTCATTAAACTTTTAATAGTCTTTTCACTACGTTTTAAAACAGATGCACCGTAAGTCTTTTCAATTAAAGCAAGAAGTTCTTTTAAAGCACCTTTAACATATTCTTCAAAACGACCTTCTAGTTTATAAATAACTTTACGTGATAATAAGAAGTCTAAAGCATCTTCTTTTGTACCACCACATGCCACAAAAATAGGCACTAGGTTGTCAATTTGTGTTAAGATACGGTTACCGAATGTAAGATCAAATTGATCATAAATATAATCAGTAATCTTAGTGAATTTAGCATAATCAGCATCATTCATACGGTTAGCATCTTCATTCTTAGCTGCATTATATAGTGATTGAAGATGTGAATTACTAATAGTAATTGTTGATACTTCTTCATTTACAGTAAATGCATCATTACGATTATCAAAATCGATTGAAATAGCACGGTCATATACTTTATCAGTAATAGTGAATGTTGAGTCATCCTTATTAGCTGTACCAACAAAATATGAGTTATTAGGTATTTGAATAATACCTTCTTCTAATTTTGCAGGTGGAATAAAGTTATATGGTAATTGCATAATCTTTAATTTCCAATCTTCTTCTGGATATTCAAGAACTGATAGGAAATCTGCAAAGTAATATTCAACACGCGAGATGTTCATTTCATCTAGTACGAAGAAATGAGGAACATCAGGGTTGTAATTAGCTTTATATAGTTTAATTAAGAATTCACTTTCAGTATAAGTCTTAGAGAATTCATTAAAGAAACCAATAAGGTTAGTCTTATCACGCCAAGTTGCTTGAACTGGAATAAATAATACTTCAGCATTAATAAATTTAGCAAAATAACGTGGTAAACTTGATTTACCAGTACCAGATAAGCCTTCTAAAATCATAAAGTGAGAAGTACCTAAAGCACTGATAAAATAACGAATTGTATCAATATCAAAGTATAATTTTTCTTCTTTAGCAAGATAATTTCTAAACTTAACACAAATTTCTTCTAAAGAGAATTGTTCACTTTCGATATGATCAACTACATACCCATCATAATCTACATCAACTGTAGAAAGTGCTGGGAATACTTTTTCACGATCGTCAAGTTCTTCAGCAGAACGAACGATACTTTCAGATGCACCTGCAGCACCAGGAGCCCCAGCAGCAGCAACACCACCAGTAGCAGTAGCACCATCAATATTTGCATCAAAACTACTTGTAATATCAACTTCAGGATCATCTTCTTCTAATACTTTAATTTCTGTATTATCTTCAAATGCTTTAAATGGTTTATCAATTAATAAGAAATTGACAACAAACATAATTACACCACCAAATAAAGCAAATAATACAACATAAATAATTGTAGTTAGAATTAAAGATTGACCAACATATAATAATACAAGACTGATATTATCCCATGTAAGTGGTTTTTGAATTAAAATACCAACACCTAAAGAAATAACACCACATGCAAGGAATGATAAGATGTAAGTAATAATCATCTTAATTCCATAAGTTTTCTTGTTAGTTACGATTGCATATCTTCTTTCATACATGAATACTGCTGTAAATACTGCAACATATAATGCAACAAGTACTAAGCAAATAAATCCAGATAATCCACATTCTATTGTTTTGAAACTTAATCCTTTACCCATTGCAGCAATTGGATTTTTACTACTAACGAATGAATATGTTCCTTCTAAACACATTCCAACAAAGATTAAAACAAATGCATAGAATACAGCTAAAGAGATAACAATCAAATCTTTTCTTGTATAATAGGGTTTTTTCATAACACTATTCTCCCTGTTCGTCATTTTTGATTATTTCTTCTTCAATAACACAAGAGTCACCACTTGTAACTTCTTTAATAATTGTATTTGAAGACTTTTCTAAATAAAGGCTATCCTTAATTTCATCTTTAGAGATGAATTCACCATCTTTAAATTGATAAGCAAAACCTTTATAATAAATAGTTTCAGAATAAGCAGCTTGCATAGCTTTAGCTTCAGTTTCATCAAGTAAACCTAAAGCTTTTTCTAAGTACTCAATTCTTTCTAATTGTACCTTGTTTATTTTCTCAGACATTCGATCAATCATTAATAAACAATAAACAAGTGAAACAATTGTAATAATCCCCGCATAAGATTGGAAGAATAAAACAAACATTCCTATACCACCAATCTTTTTTCCTGTATATCTTCCGATAACATCAGGAAAAACAGGATTATAACTATCACTTACTTCTACAGCATCGCCTCTAGTTTCATAACTTCCATCATATTTAATTGACTTAATTCTATGAATGATATTTGTACCTTTATCATTTACAAAAGCAATAGTGTCATAAACTTTAAGTTCAGCCGCACTGTCAACTTTTTCTAGAATAATAATATCATATTTTGAAAATTGATCGTTTAAGTTATTAGTTACTAAATAATCATTAGTTTCAGCTTTATAACTCATTGAACCAGATGCGACAACCATAACTGTTCTATCACCTATCATTATTGCATTATTAGTAAATCTACTAATAAGTGAAAAGATAAAAACAGGTACAACAATAAATAAAGTTAAATAAAAGAACACATTTTTAATAGTAACAACTATTTCATTACGTCTTTTAACTTTTTCTTGTCTTTCATAGACTACTTCATCAATCAATTCAATGTCACGTTTACCAGACTTTAATTCTTTAATTGACATTGATGCATAATTACCATATAAAATTGTAAATATAGTAGCAAAACTAAATATCCCAATGAAAGTAACTATGAGCGAAATAATTTCTGTAGACTTCATAACTATAAGTTATTAGTTACTCTTAGCTGTAATTAATACTGTAAATACTGGACCAGCATCATTCTTATGATTTTCTGCAACAGTATCTCTAGCTGCTTCATCACTACCAGCAGCAGTCATTTCTGCATCATAACCATATAATAATGCTCTAAAATCTTGTAATTCTTTCTTACATTCTGCATCTGAAATCAACATTCCAGCAGCATCAGTATCATAGTATAAACCAGGGTTCATATTGCCAAATTTAGCACCCCATTTAAAATCAATTGTAAATGTGAAATTAAATGTACCTTCAGTTCCGCTAACAGCAAGTACTGTACCACTGCCAACTTTAACAGTGTTTCCTTCACCATCTTGATATTGATAAGTAGCAGAATCTGGTAAAACAATGTAACCAGCATCAGCAGCTTTCTTAACAGATTCAGGAATAACAAGTTCATACTTTAATTCACCTAAATATTCAATAGGTGCAACTTGACCTGTAACAGTAATGCTTAAGTTTTCATATAAACCTTCTTCATCATCATATCTTACACGACCTGATTCATCTGAAGCTAAAGGTTCAAATCTAAAGCTCTTTTCAGTAGATGAAATAACAACATTAGAAATTGTTAAACTTGCATCTTTAACAACACCAACAGAAACATTTCCATTAGCATCATCATTTGTTGCATTAGTTGACATAACCCATGCAGCAAAACCTGTAGAAATTAATGCGATAGACATGAAAACTAATAAACCAAATAATATAATCTTTCTCTTATAAGAATTCTTTGTTAATCTAGCCATAATTTTCTAGCCTCCTAAATTATTTTTATAAATAACTATTAAGCAAAGTCAACTTGAATAGTTAAACTATAACTTAATAAACCACCTTCTGTAGCACCATTACTATCTAATTTTGATAATAAATCTAAATAATAATAAGCATGATCTCCCCAAGTAGCGTCTTCAGCTGAAATTGTATCTACAGCTTCTCCACATGTTGCATTAACGTCTCTAACAAATGTAGGATTTACACCAGTTTTTAATTCATTGTAATAATCAAACGGATTAATTCCACCGAATTCAGAACCCCATTTATATTGAACTGTCACGTTAAACTTGATTTTGCCATCTTCAAGAGTAGGTGTAGAAATTTTAATACCTTGATAGAATTTATCTAATGTAGCTGCAGTAACACCAACATCTGTTGACAATTCAAAACAACCTTTTGTTTTAGCAGTAGTATATGTACTCTCTGTAGGTTCTACTAAAGTGGCTAAAGGTGTTGCAATTTCGCTAGTAGATGTAAACGAACCAGTCTTTTTAGAAACTGTACAAGCATAAGTAACTTCTAAGTTAGCTGCTTTATTATCAGTAGTTAACCAACCATCTGCAGTAGTTGTAGATGATGGACCAACAAATTTAATATCCTTAACACCTGGTTCAGTAACTGTAAGAACAATACGTTCATCCGAAACAGTATCTACAACAACATTTCCCGATACAGTTTCTTTATCGCCTGAGCTAATAACCCAAGACGCGAACCCTACGCCTACTAATGATAAGCAAGTTAATAAACATAGAATCATTGTTAAACTTTTTCTTTTCATAATAATTTCTCCTTTATATTAGTTTAAGTTTTAAAAAGTGATAGATGTGTATACTCTTCTCACTTTACTTTCATATTATAACAAATTAGTACTTAATAGTCAATTTGGTGTGAAAATTCGACATTTAAATGTGAAAATATGAAAATTATTTTGTAAATTAATTAACAATTTTTTCCTTTTTAGGTTATCTTTTTTTACTTTTTTTGATTTAATTTATTATTTATTTACAATTTGACTAATATTAAAAATAGTGGTATAATATAAGTAGAAAAAGAGGTAATACTTATGCGAATAGCTATATGTGATGATAGTTTATTAGAACTTGAGAATACTAAAAAGTTAGTTTCTTCATACTATCAAAAAGTACAAGTTAATGTAGATATTAGTTGTTTTGATAATCCTGCTAATTTAATTAGATTAATAAATCTTCCTAATAATACAGGGTTTGATATTTATTTTCTTGATGTAATCATGCAAATAAATGGTATTGAAACTGCTAGAAAAATAAGAGAAGTGTCTCCTGATGCTGTAATAATTTTTACAACAACTTCTTCTGAATTTGCAGTAGATGCTTTTACTGTTAAAGCGTACCATTATTTGATTAAACCTATTGCAGAAGAACAAATGAATGCAGTACTTGATGATTTATCAATTAATTTTAATTATCGTACTAAAAATACATTTAATTTTAAGACACAAACACTTAATATTTTATCTATTGAAATAAATGAAGTATGTTTTATTGAATCAATAGATCGTCGTATTGTAATTCACTTAATTACTGGTGAATCTATTACATCTACGGCACTTAGAACTAAGTTTTTAGATTCTATTCCATTTAATTATGAAAACTATAATTTTATTAGTTGTCATGCCTCATTTATTGTTAATATGAATCATGTAAAAGCAATTGAAGATGGATCATTTATAATGAAAAATGGTTTTGTCGTTCCTATTGCAAAAAGAAATTTTTCAAGTATTAAGAAAGAATACATAAAGTATTTAATTGGTGAATAATATGACACAGATATTTGAGTTAATTCCAACATTAATTACTGCTGCATTTAGTATGTTATTATTACTAATTGTATCAGGTAGTAGATTTTCTAAAATTAAAACATTATTACTTGTTATTCCAATTACTCTTGCAATACTAATCATTAATTCATACATATTTGAATTTTTCAAACTTGAAAAAGTATTAATTTGGAATATTTTAGGTATTTTTATACCTGAAGCACTATTAGTATTTATAATTGGAAAAAGAAAAGGATTATCTTTATTTACAGGAATAGTTAATGCCTTTTTACTTACATATTTTGTTGTATTAATTGAAGCAGTTGGTCTAAAGTTTGCTGATAACGCTATATTATATAGAGGGATTATCTATGTTACTTGTTTCCCTTTAGCAGCTATATATTTAAATTTCTTCTATAATAAACTACATAATATTGTTGAATCATCACTTCCTAAAATGTTATGGCTTCTTCTTCTTTATGGTGTTGCAATGTTTGCTGAAATTGGCCTATACCAAAATATTATAAGTACTACAACACAAAATGTACTTAAAATTAATATCTTTAGTCTTGCATTATTAAGCGTATATACAGTTTCAATTACTGGATTTTATATGTTTTTAAAAAGTTATCAAAAAGAATTAATTAATAATTTTGATACAGAGATTTTAAATAAACAAATAGAAAATATAATTGAAATTTCAGAACTTAAAGCTCAAAGTGATAATGAACTTAGAATTTTAAGACATGATATGAAACATGTATTAGTTACTATTTCAACACTTATTAATAATGGCGAAATAGAACAAGCACAAGAATTAATTAATTCATATAATGTTTCTATTGAAAATACAAAACGAAAAAGATATTGTAATGATCCACTTATTAATTCAGTACTTGAATACTATGAACAACAATGTATTAATAATGATATTAATTTTAAGACTAAAATTAATAACTTCGAAGAACTACTTACAATTCCATCTAATGAAATCGTAGTCGTAATATCTAACTGTTTAGATAATGCAATTAATGCATCCCTTAAGCTTAAGAACAATAGAGCTGTTACATTTATCTTCCTAAACAATAATGGACGTTTAATTTTACAAATTAAAAATAAATATGATGGTAATATTAGTTTTGATACAAATAATTTACCAACAAATGATAAAGAAGAGCATGGTTTTGGTACAAAATCTATTGAATTATTCGCAAAAAGAAATAACATTACACTTGACTATGCTGTTACAAAAACTACATTTGAAATTACATTATTATTTAATGAATAAGAGCTAGAATTCAAAAATTTGAATTCTAGCTCTTTTGTAATTCTTCTTTTTTTATTAAATATTTTAATCTTATATTCATAATTAATGAATAAATCGCATAAAATATAAAGAATAATAAAATACTTTCACCTAAAAATACTATTATTACATGTAATAAATGTGATTTTTCAATAACTTTTTTTAAAAAAGGAATACCACTATCATTACCAAAGAAAAGCGCGTTACCTCCTGAATAATAATTACATATTAACGCAATAACACTAAAAGTTCCCATAAACATAAAATAGTATTTAAAATCTTTTAATTTAGGAACATACATTCTTTTAAATAATAATGTAAGACCAATTACAACCATTATAAAATGAAATGATAATCCATGGATAGCATTTACATGATATAATGGATATTTATCAATAGATCCATTAGGAATAAAAATATAAAGGCTTCCTCCCATTAAACTACCACTACATAAAAATACACGTGCAATATACTTTATTTTATCATTATTAATAAAATACATTATTAAAGCAGGAATACATAAGAAACAAAAAGGCATTGGGAAGACATGACTAAATGTTCCTACTTTAATAAAGCGATAAGTCATTTTAACAATTTCAGTAATTACTAAGTATATTGTGCTAATTATTAAATATCTATTTATTATTCTTTCTTCTTTTTTACTAAGTTTATATGAAAGTACTATTGAAAGAATAAAGAAACATATAATGATAAATAAATGACTAAAATTATTAGTTCCAATTATATGTTCTTTTGGAAAATTTTTACCAATCATTGTTTTTCCTCCATTTATTATATTATATCATAAAATGTTAAAAAAAAGTTAAATTTGTTGTGCAAAATTAACATAAAGTTAATAAAAAAATTATATAATATGTATGGTTAATTTTAAAGGAGTGATATTATCAAACCTCTTAGTCAAGAAGCAAAAAAATCAATTCTAAAACTTGTAATTTCTGGTATTATATTAATTGCAGTAGTTATCGGATTATACTTTTTATTTAAAGCATTAGGCCTTACAGATATTTCTAAAGAAGAAATTAGAGATATCGTTAGTCAAGCAGGAATTTGGGCACCTCTTGCGTATATAGCAGTATCATTCCTACAAGTAACATTTATTCCAATTCCTGGAATGGTTACAATACTTGCTGGCACACTAATATTTGAACCCTTAGAAGCATTCTTCTACTCTTTAATTGGAATGTTCTTAGGAGGATCACTTGGATTTTATCTAGGTAGAATCCTTGGTAAAAAGTTTGTATACTGGGTTGCAGGAGATAAAGAAAAAGTTGATGAATACCTTGAAAAAATTAAAGGTAGAGAAACTGTACTATTATTCTTTATGTTCTTATTCCCATTTTTCCCAGATGACTTACTTTGTAGTGTAGCAGGGATTTCTAAAATTAAATTTAAAACATTTAGTATTATTCAAATATTTACTAGAATTACTTCAATTGGTTGTACAATTTTAGTATATGGTGGAAATCTAATTCCTCTACACGGATGGGGAATAGCAGTAATTGCTGGATTATCAGTACTTGGTATTATTGCATTTATAATTTCTTATAAATTTGCAGATCAAATCCAAGAATGGTTTGTTAATTTATATAATAGAATTGGTAATTGGTTAAAAAAACTATTTAAAATAAAAAAATAAGTTCTAACGTAAGTTAGAACTTAATTTTTTTTATTATTATGCTCTCCAAGTACGTGGAGATTTTCTCCATTCTAATACATCTTCTAGATCTTCTTGTTCGATGTAACCTTCTTCTACTGCTACTTTAACTAGATTATTAAAGTTAGCAAGTGAATAATATGGAACATTTACTTGGTCAAATGCACTTTGTGCTTCATCAAAACCATATGAGAAGATTGCAACACAACCAATTACTTCTACACCTGCTTCAATTAAAGAGTTAACTACTTCAATACTTGATTTACCAGTAGAGATTAAATCTTCAACTACTACTACTTTATCACCTTTTTCATAGTGCCCTTCAATTTTATTTTGACGACCATGATCTTTATTTCCACTTCTTACATACCCCATAGGAAGACCTAAATATTCTGAAACATATGCAGCATGAGGAATACCTGCTGTTGCAGTACCCATTAAAATTTCACATTCTGGGAATTTTTCTTTTACTAAATCTGCTAATGCATGTTCAATTTCACATCTTACTTCTGGATATGATAAAACTAATCTATTGTCACAGTAAATTGGAGATTTAATTCCACTAGCCCATGTAAATGGTGCTTTAGGACTTAAAAATACTGCTTTAATCTTAAGTAAATTCTTTTCTACACTACTCATTTCCTAAAAACTCCTTTAAAATTAAATGATATGCTTCAACTGGATTTTCTGCTTGTGTAATAGGACGACCTACAACAATATAATCAGAGCCAATTTCTCTAGCTTTTGCTGGTGTTGTAATTCTAACTTGATCATCAGCATTATTAGATGCAAGACGAATTCCTGGTGTAACAGTTACAAATTCTTTACCACAAGCTTCTTTTACTTTTTCTACTTCAAGTGGTGAACATACAATACCATCAAGTCCTGATTCTTTTGAAACTTTTGCATAATTAACTACAGAATCAATCACTTCACCTGGAATTAGTTGTTCAGTATTCATCATTTCTTTAGATGTTGAAGTAAGTTGAGTTACAGCTATTAAAATAGGACGTTTTCCAGTTGAACCTTCAGTTAAACCTTCAAGTGCTGCAGCCATCATTTTTGAACCACCAGCAGCATGTAAGTTAATAATATCTACACCAAGTCTTGCAAGATTAGTCATAGCTTTTTTAACAGTATTAGGAATATCATGAAGTTTTAAATCTAAAAAGATTTTATGTCCACGTTTTTTTATTTCTTTTACAATTTCAAGTCCTGAACCATAAAATAATTCCATACCAACTTTAACATATAATGATTCATTAAATTTATCTAAGAAATTTAATGAAGTTTCCATATCTTTAAAATCTAATGCGATAATAACCATTTTAATCTTCCCTCCTATTTTCGATGTGCATAACCAATGCACTCATTTATATCTTTAAAACCATACTTTGCAAGAGCAAGAGGTAGTTCTTCTACTAATTCTTTACAAATATATGGATTTACTAAATTCATTGTACCAACACCAAGTGCCGATGCACCAGCCATTAAGAATTCAATACAATCATCAACAGTTGCAATACCACCCATACCTATAATAGGAATATTTACTGCTTCATAAACATCATAAATCATTCTTATTGCAACAGGTTTAATTGCAGGCCCAGAAAATCCACCTTTTTTATTATATAAAATAGGACGTCCTGTTTTTAAGTCTATTCTCATACCAAGAAGTGTATTAATTAAAGAAAGACCATCTGCACCGCCACGTTCAGCTGCTTTTGCCATTTTAACAATATCAGTTACATTTGGACTAAGTTTTACATAAACTGGTTTAATAGATGCTTCTTTTACTCTTTTAGTAATTTCATAAACAGTTTCTTCATCTGCTCCAAATGGAATCCCTCCACCATGAACATTAGGACAACTAATATTTAGTTCTAGTGCAGCTACATTATCTACTCTACTAATTTCATATGCTACTTTTACATATTCATCAATAGAATCACCACAAATATTTGCGATAACACAAGTATCATATTTAGCTAGAAATGGTAACTTTTCATTTATTACAACATCTAAGCCAGGATTTTCAAGACCAATTGAATTAAGCATTCCACCATATGTTTCTGCAACTCTTGGTGTTTTATTTCCTCTTTTTGGATTAACACTTGTAGCTTTAATCATAATACCACCAAGAACACTTAAATCATAAATACTAGCAAGTTCTTCACCAAATCCTGCAGTTCCACTAGCTGGAATAATAGGATTTTTTAAATCAAGACCTGGTAATTTTACTCTAACATTCGCCATAGATAACTCCTAACTTAAATACAGGTCCATCTGTACATACACAGTAATGTTTTTCACCCTTTACACACCCATGACAAAGGCCCACACCACATGCCATTCTTGCTTCATAAGATAGATAACCTTCAAATCCTTGATATTTTTCTTCTAATTTCTTTAAAAGAATTTCAGGGCCACAACTATATAATGTATCAAATTCAATATTATTATTATGTAAATAATCAAGTGCATTACCTTTAAATCCAAATGATCCATCATCAGTAGTTACTGCTACTTCACCTAGCTTTTTAAATTCATCTAAATAAATCATTGCTTCTTTATTTCTAAATGCAAGAATAATTACTAATTCATTACCTAATTTCTTTAGATTTCTAGATAGCTCTAGTAGTGGTGGAACACCAATTCCTCCACCAACTACTAGTGTTTTTTTATTTTCAACTAAAGTAAATCCATTACCAAGTGGTCCAATAGCTTCTAAAGATGTTCCACTTTGATAAGTTGATAAAATTTTAGTTCCTTCACCATTAATTTTATAAGTAATGATTAAATGATTATTATCAATTTGACAAATCGAAATAGGTCTTTTTAATAATTTAGATGCATCATTTAATGAAATATTAATAAACATTCCTGGTTTTGCAAAAGATGCCATATTAAGAGTTTCTAATTTCATTTCAAATGTATCAAGAGCAATTTGTTTATTATAAATTACTTTTAAATTCTCTTTTACCATTAAATTGTACCTACCTTAATTGTGATTTCATCAAGAACATCAAGTAATGCTTTTAATGTATCAAGACTAGTAAAACATGTAATATTATTTTCTGCAGCTACTCTTCTAATTAAGAAACCATCATTATTTGTTCTAACATGACCAACAGTATTAATTACATAAGAAACATGTCCTTTTCTTAATGAATCTAAGATTTCTTCACTACCTTCTGATATTTTCTTTTTAATTCTTGTTTTAATTCCATGTTCTTTTAAGAACTTACCAGTTCCTTTAGTAGCTTCAATATTAAATCCTAAATTGTAGAATCTTCTAATTAAAGGAAGAGCTTCTTCTTTAGTTTGATCAGATAAAGTTACAAAAACAGTACCATAATTAATAACTCTCATATTTGCAGCTTTTAAAGCTTTATATAAAGCACGATTAAGCGATTGGTCATAACCAATAGCTTCACCAGTTGATTTCATTTCAGGAGAAAGTACTGTATCTAATCCTCTAATTTTAGAGAATGAGAAACATGGGACTTTAACATAATACATATTAGGTGTAGGTTCAGTTAAATTCATATCTTTTAGTTTTTCACCTAGCATTACAAATGTTGCAATTTTTGCAAGATTAATCTTACTAGATTTAGATAGATATGGAATTGTACGGCTTGATCTTGGATTTACTTCAATAATATAAACAAAATCATTTGAATCAACAATATATTGAATATTAAATAAACCTTTAATACCTATTGCAAGACCTAAACGTCTAGTATAATCTTTAATTGTTTCTTCAACTTTTTTAGATAAGCTATATGCAGGATATACACTAATTGAATCTCCTGAGTGAATACCAGTTCCTTCAATATGTTGCATGATACCAGGCATAAATACATCTTCACCATCGCAAATTGCATCAACTTCAATTTCACGTCCAATTACATATTTGTCAATTAATACAGGTTGATTAGGGTCTAGTGCAAATGCTTTATTTAAATATTTTTCTAAATGACCATCATCATAAACAATTTCCATTGCACGTCCACCAAGAACATATGAAGGACGAACAAGTACAGGATAAGTAATTTTATGAGCAGCAGCTAAACCATCTTCAAGATTAAATACAGTTTTACCTTCTGGTTCAGGGATATCTAATTCATGCATTAATGCTTCAAATAATTTTCTATTTTCTGCTTTTGCAATAGCTTCGCAGTCAGTACCAATAATTGGAACACCTAGTGTGTCTAATCTTTCTGCAAGATTAATTGCAGTTTGACCACCTAAAGACACGATAACACCTTTCGGTTTTTCTAAATCGATGATATTCATTATATCTTCAACTGTTAAAGGTTCAAAATATAATTTATCGGTAACTAAATAGTCAGTAGAAACTGTTTCAGGGTTATTATTAATAACAATAGCTTCGTAGCCTTTTTCTTTAATTGCCCAAATAGCGTGAACTGTAGAATAGTCAAATTCAACACCTTGACCAATTCTAATTGGACCTGATCCTAAAACAATAATCTTTTCTTTATCAGAAACTACTGATTCATTTTCAGTATCATATGTTGAATAAAAGTAAGGAGTATAAGTATCAAGTTCAGCAGCACATGTATCAATCATTTTAAATACCGGATAGATATTATTTTCTTTTCGGTACTTATAAACATCAAGTTCAGACATATTCATAATTTTAGCTAAATATTGATCTGAAAAACCTAATTTTTTAGCTTTAATAAAGTTTTCTAAACCATGATCTTCTTTTAATTCTTTTTCAAATAAAATAATATTTTCTATTTTTCTTAAGAAGAATAAATCAATCTTTGTAGCTTCATAAATTTCTTCACATGTTACATCTCTTCTTAATAGTTCTGCAATCATGAAGACTCTTTCATCAGTTGGAACTTCAATTTGTTTTAATAAATCACTTGTTTCTGCATTATTAAACTTTTCCATATATAAATGATCAACTTTAGTTTCAAGTGATCTAATACCTTTTAAGAATGCTTCTTCAAAAGTACGACCTAAACTCATTACTTCACCTGTTGCTTTCATTTGTGTTGATAATGTTTTAGCAACATCATTGAATTTATCAAATGGGAATCTTGCAAATTTACATACTACATAATCAAGTGTAGGTTCAAATGCAGCTTGACCTGAAGCAATTTCAATTTCTTCTAAGTTAAGTCCACATGCAATTTTTGCAGTAACTCTAGCGATAGGGAATCCACTTGCCTTTGATGCAAGTGCACTAGATCTACTTACACGAGGATTTACTTCAATAACATAATAATCATATGATTCAGGATCTAATGCAAATTGAACATTACAACCACCTTTTATACCAAGAGCTCTAATAATCTTAATAGAAGCATTCTTAAGCATACTAAATTCTTTAGTTGTAAGAGTTTGACATGGTGCAACAACCATTGAATCCCCTGTATGAACGCCTACAGGGTCAATGTTTTCCATACTACAAATACAAATTGCAGTATCGTTACCATCACGCATAACTTCAAATTCAATTTCTTTATATCCTTTAACACTTTTTTCAATTAAAATTTGATTAACTGGAGATAAACTTAATGCATAATCTGCTAAATCAGTAAGTTCTGCTTCATTATTTGCAAAACCTCCCCCAGTACCACCAAGTGTAAATGCTGGTCTAACAACAATTGGATAACCAATTCTATCAGCAATTTCTAAAGCTTGTGTTGCTGTATTTGCAATATCTGATTCTATAATTGGTTCACCAATTCTTTGACAAAGATTTTTAAACTTTTCTCTATCTTCAGCTTCTTCAATAGCTTGAATAGAAGTACCTAATACTTTTACACCGCATTCTTCTAAAACGCCTTTTTTAGATAGACTTACACAAAGATTAAGACCAGTTTGACCACCAAGTGCACATAAAATTGCATCAGGTCTTTCATAACGAATAATTCTTGATGTAAACTCTAAATCAAGAGGTTCCATATAAACTTTATCAGCAACTAGTTTATCTGTCATAATAGTTGCAGGATTTGAATTAATTAATACAACTTCATAACCTTCTTCTTTTAACGCAAGACAAGCTTGAGTACCAGCATAGTCAAATTCAGCTGCTTGACCAATTACAATCGGACCAGAACCAATAATTAATATTTTATGAATATCAGTACGTTTAGGCATTATTTGATCCTCCTTTTGAAGATTTAATTAAATCAATTAATTCATCATAAATTGTTTTAACTATAGGCGCAGCACTTGCTTCAAATGCATCAAATGCTGATGTAACAACTAATAATTCACTACTTGAAACACCTTCAATTGATAAGTCACTTAAATTTTCAAGTGTAACATTTAATGAAGTATTAATAAGTGATTCTCTATCTACTTCATAATTATGACCTTGTAAAGTAATAATTATCTTTTTATTAACTAAATTTTTAACAGATTGATTAGCACCATGATGACCAAATTTCATTTTCTTAATTTTAGCACCACTTGCTTTTGCAACTAATAAATGACCAAGTCCAATCCCTGCAATAGGAAGACGACCAATAAGTTGTTTTAAATTGTTAACTACAACTTCTAATTCAGAAGGTTCATCTGGACCATTAGATACAATAATGGCATTAGGATGATAAGATAAAATCTTAGATGCATCAGTATTATATGGTAATACTACAACATTACATTTTCTATTAGTAAGTTCACTAATAATATTATTTTTACATCCTAAATCTAAGCATACAACTGTATATTTAGGTTTATTTGCTTTAACCATATTAGGACGTTTAGTGCTTAATTTTTTTACCATTCCTTTAATAGGGGTATATGCATTAATTTTTAATAATGCTTCTTCAATAGGTGTATCAACATCAGTAATAATACCTTTCATACTACCTTCATCACGAATAACTTTAGCAAGCATTCTTGTATCAATACCACATAAAATAGGTAAATCATTTGCAATAGAGAAATCATCCATTGAATCTAAATAGCGCATATTAGAAGAGATAAAATCAGTATCTTTAACAATAAAACCTTCAACATGATAATCTTTTGATCCAAATTCATCATCACTTGCACCATAATTACCAATTAAAGGATATGTCATACATACAAACTTACCAGCATAGTATGGGTTACTAACAATATCTAAATAACCAATCATCCCAGTATGGAATACCACTTCTGCTACTTTTTCATCGCCACTTCCTAAACCTATAAATTCTTTTCCATTTTGTAATACTAACTTTTTAGGCTTCATAGACTATTTCTCCTTTACATATTGTTTTTAATACTTTTCCATAACACTTCCATCCATCAAATGGAGTATTATTAGATTTAGATTTAAAACTATTTTTATCAATCGTAAATTCGCAATCTAAATCTAGAACAACTGCTGATAAATGATTACCAACACATATTTCATGATTATCAAGATTAAATGTTTCAGCAACATTATAACTCATTAAATCAAATAATTTTTCAACTTTTATTAATCCACTTCTTACTAATTTAGTATATAGTAATGGAAACGATGTCTCAAGGCCAACAATACCATATGCTGAAGAATTAATTTCTTTATTCTTCTTTTCAATACTATGAGGAGCATGATCTGTAGAAATCATATCTACATCACCATTTATAATCCCCATAATTAATGCATCTTGATCTTTCTTACCCCTAATTGGAGGATTCATTTTAAAATCTGGTGTAATTTCTATCATTTCATCATTCAAAACTATATGATGAGGTGTAGCCTCACATGTACAATTACAACCAATTGATTTATAGAATCTAATTAAGTCAAGAGATTCTTTAGTAGCTAAATGACATACATGATACTGACATCCTGTTTTAGCTGCAATAACTAAATCTCTTGCAACATTAGTAGTTTCTGAAATATCAAGATTAGGTAAAGCAAGACTATTTTCTTGTTTAACTGAATTATTAAATGTACCCTTATGTACTAAGTCTAAATCTTCACAATGGCATAACATTGGTTTATTTAAACTTTTAAGTTTCAGCATTGCTTGATAAACAAGATATGAATTACTAACTGGTTTTCCATCATCAGAAAAACCAACAGCATCAAACTTTTCAAAATCAACAAGTTCAACTCCTTGTTCATCTTTAGTAATTGACACAAGTGGAAAACATTCAATAATTGAATCTTTTTTAATAATTTCTAATAAATTTTGATAAGCTTCAATACTTGAAATAACAGGATTAGTATTAGGCATTAAAAATACTTTAGTATACCCACCACGCGCTGCTGCAAGTGATCCTGTTTTAATAGTTTCAGATTCACAAAATCCTGGTTCACGCATGTGAACATGTGGATCTATGAAACTAGGTGCTACGTATAAACCTGTAACATCAATTACATTACCTAAAACATTATCACTAATTTCAATAATTTTACCATCATTTACAATAACATTAGTTTTTACAATTTGTTTATTAGTGTATACATAACCACCCTTTAAAGTATAAAGCATTATTCAAAACTCCTTTTTAGGACTGCTTGACGTACAAACACCCCGTTTTTCATTTGTTTAAAAATACGACATTGTGGAAGATCTAAAACAGCATCTTCAATTTCAATACCACGATTAAATGGAGCAGGGTGCATAATGATTGCACCTTCTTTCATTGAAAGAGCGCGTTCTTTAGTCATTCCATATAAACTTAAATATGAAGACTTTTCTACATGATCTTTATCACTATGACGTTCATTTTGAACACGTAGTAATACTATTACATCCATCATTTTTACTGCATCATCAAGTTCAACAAACTTATAATCATCTTCCATATAAATGTTAGGTCCACTTACAAAACATTCCATTCCAAGACGTTCCATTGTTTTAATTCCTTCATGAGCAACTCTTGAGAACTTAATGTCGCCTACAAAACAAACCTTTAGTCCTTCAAATGATCCAAATTCTTGATAAATAGTAAGTAAATCAAGTAAACATTGTGTAGGATGTGCATGAGTACCATCTCCTGCATTAAGAAGTGGAACACTTAAGTTAAGATTTTTATAATATTCATTTTCTGAATGTCTAATAACAAATGCATCTACTCCAAATGCTTCAAAACATTTAACTGTATCTTCAAAAGTCTCCCCTTTATTAGAAAAAGACGAAGATGCTTTGTTAAACGAAATTGGCTTCATATTAAGAAGATGTTCCGCCATAACAAAGGAATACTCCGTCCTTGTTGAAGGTTCAAAAAATAAATTAGCAACAATTTTACCAGAAAGTGAAAAATCTTTACCATTACTAAAAGCAATAGCATCATTAAGAATATCCATAATTTCTTGATTAGTAAGTTCATCTAAAGTAAATAAGTTCTTCATAGTATTCTCCTTATATTTTTTTAGAAAAAAAGGCCTATAAAGGCCATTAAAAAAACTAAATATATTATTGACCTTTTTAGATAAGTCTTATTTTTTTCCATAACATTATATCAAAACTTAAATTAAAAATCAACAAATAACCACATATTTTTTTATTAAATAATAACATATTTTCTTATTATAGGAAATAATCGAAATACTATTTTTTATAATTTCTCAAAGAAATTTTAAATTCTTCTTCTATCTCTTTTGGATTTTTTAATGCATATTCTTGATGATACTCTTCAGCAATATAAAACTCTTTTTCGAGGATCAGTTTTATTGCAGTAGGCTTATTGAAAGTATTATTAATTACTTTTTTAGCTATTTCTTTCATATTAGAATCTCGATAAAATACAGCAAGCGTATAACTAGGTCCACGATCAATAAATTGCCCCCCATCATCAAAAGGATCAATATTTTCTAAATACACTTTTAGAATTTCTTCATAAGTGATTAAAGATGAGTCATACTCTATTTTAATTACTTCATAGTGACCTGTTGTTTGAGATTTTACCTCTTCGTATGTTGGATTATTAGTAACTCCTCCACTATACCCAGAAATAACTTTTATTACTCCTTTTAATTCATAAAAAGGATATGCTATACACCAAAAACACCCACCAGCTAAAATACAATAATCTTTATTCATAAACACTCCTAAAATACAAATTCATATAGATAATAATGATGTTCATACATAAAATTGGTACCTACTTTTTTAAAACCACATTTTTCATATAGTTTTATAGCCGGAATATGATTAATTTCTACCGCTAATCTAATTGAATTATATCCTATTTTTTTTACTTCGTTAATTAATTCATTAATCATAAACTGACCTATTTTTTTATTTTGATATAACGGATTAACAACTACTCTAGCTATTTCACAAGGTTTTAGAACTTTAGTGAAACAATTTAAATCATCCATTTCATTTTCAGGGTTAATAGAAACAGCACCCAATATTAATTTATCTTCTTTAATTAAATAAAGAGTTTTAGCAGTAAAATCACATTCTATATCTATTAAAGTTGGATAATATTCATCCCATACACAATATGGAGTATTTTTAACACTATTATATAAATCATTCACATATTTTAAATCATTAATTTCTGCAAGTTGTAGCTTCATATTAAATAATTCCTTCTTTAACTAATAATTCTAAAACTTTTGCATCTCTATCAATCATAGTCTTTCTAAAAATATCATCTTGATGATTAAAGTTTGTAGTAATTGCAGTTTGAGGCTCTACAAATTTTAATATAAATTCTTCATCTTGTTCATATTCATCAAGGTTTTGATTCATTAAATTATCTTCTACATCACATAAATAATAATAGTTTTCTTGATAAAATATTTGATTAAAATTAGATTTTTGAATTCTTTTAACTTCACCATATTCTTTGATAGAATTTTTTATTACAATAAGTCCAACTTCTTCTTTTACTTCTCTAATTAATGCATCAATTTTATCTTCAAATTCATTAATTCCTCCACCAGGAAACTTATAATAATTATACTTATTACTATAAACTAATGCAATCTTTCCATCTTTAATAATTATAGCTCTAGATGAAGGTCTTTTATAAACAACATCAGTATCACTATAATCTTTTAAATCAATAGTAAATAATTTTCTCATAATATCTTTTTAAAAAAAGTCGCTAATATATTAGCGACAAATTATTTAGCTTCTAAGGCTTTCTTTTCTTTATTTCTATAATATAAATTTAAAGCTAAATCAAAAGATGTAGTAGCAAGGTTAATCCAATAGAAATAAAAAGCTAAATTATAATTACCAGCAATAATTTTACTAATAATACCACAAATATATCCAAAAATAATCATGCTAATAAATAATGGGCTTTTACCAGCTGATGTCTTAGATTTTAATGACTTTGCAATAGAAATTGGCCAAGAAACACCAAAACTAACAATCATAATTGTTTCTAAAATTTCTGCAAATAATGCTAAATCCATAATAAAATTCCCTCCAAATATTTACTTTATTATATCATAAACAAATAAATATTACTATATATTTACTAACAACAAATTAAATTAATATATTATTTAATTAATAAAACTTTACGATTATAATATTTAGTAGTAATTTGTCTAATTAGTAATAAAATCCCTCTTACACATAGTTCAATCGTATTTGCAATCCATACGCCAACTAAACCAAAAGGTATTACTAAAATTACTGATAAAGTTATTCTTACCACCCAAATTGAAATTAAATTTAAAATGCTAGGAATAAATGTATCTTCAGCACCACGCAGTGCACCTGATGCAACTATCGATACACCATATAATGGTTCTGCAAAGCAACCGATTCTAAGAACTAGTGTAGCAAGTGATTGTACTTCTTTTACAGGTGTTAAAATTTTAAAGATATATGGACAAATAACAAATAATAAAACAGCCATAAACGTCATGATTAAAGATCCAAGCCAAATAGAAATATTTCCATAACTTTTAGCTTTCTTATAATCTGCCTTACCCATTTCTTGTCCAACAAGCGTTGTTGCAGCAGACTGTACTCCAAATCCAGGCATATAGCATACACTTTCAACTGTAACAGCAAAACTATTTGCTGCAATAGCAGTATTACCAAGGGGTGCTATAATTCCAGTAGATACAATCATTGCTCCACTTCTTGCAATTTGTTCTAACGCAATAGGTATACAAATTTTAATTGCTTTATTGATTATACGTTTATTGAATTTAGAATTATCTTTAATCGTAATTTTTAGTTTTTTATCAATAAAACAACAAATTACAAACATTAAAATTGATGTTACCACTACAGATAAAGCAGTACCAATAGATGCTCCTAATACTCCATATAGTGGGATAAAAATCATATTAAATACTACATCTAAAAAACACATCACTGCATTTAATATACTTGGTACTATCATATTTCCACTACACTGAAGACTTGATGCGCATAAATTATTTAACATCATAAATGGAAGACTAAGTACAAAAACTAAAAAATATAATGTTGAGTCATTCCATATTGATTCATCCGCTCTAAGTAAAAAAGGAAGTGGTTTTGCAATAGAAGCACCAATAAGTAGTAAAATTAATGAAAAACATATGGAAAAAATTAATCCATGTCTTAAAACAATACGCCCTTCTTTAAATTCTTTAGCACCAAAATAATGCGCAATTTGCACACTAAACCCAACTGCTAAAGCACTTAAAATCCCCCCAAATAACCATGTTGAAGTAGATACAAGCCCGATTGCAGCAGATGCATTTTCTCCAAGACGCCCAACCATTGCAGAGTCAATATACTGCATTATAATTGTTGCTATTTGTGTAAGAATAGCAGGGATACTTAAATTAATAACATTTTTAATTTGTGTTTTTGTTTCTTTTTTCATAAATACACCTTTTTTAATCTTTTAAATTATATCATATTAACATCCATTTCTCAAATAAATGAAACAAAGTATTACAAGTATTACATAACAACAACTAGTAATGTTCGCTGTTGGTGCAATCTTAATTATTATTGGTATTGCAATCTTAAACAAAGTGACAAACTTAAAAAATAAATAAAAAATAAACAGAGGAAATAATTTCCTCTGTTTTTTAATAATAGAATCTAATAACATCTTCTACTTTAGTGCTTACTCCTTTATAACTAATAGTAACATCATAAGAGCCAAGTTTAATTTCATTAGATATGCTATCGTAAAAGTAATAAGTGCGGTCAATCACTTGATTAGTAAATATAGTAAATTCAGTTATTGCACCACCCGCTGCAATTGGCTCTTGTTCAATTGTAAAATCACCATTACTAAAAGAAGCTGTTGCTCCTGCAAGATAAGTATCCCCATTAACATATGAGAAAGTTTCACCTAAATAAGTCATTTCAACTCTTACATTAAAATATAAACCACAAAAATTATCAAAGAATACCGGAAAATCAACATAATCATTTTCTATATATACATTGGCAGAATATAGTGTTGTTTTAACACTAAACTCATTTTTTAATATTTCAAATTTCTTAAAGTTTGGAGCAATTTCAAAAAATAACTTATAATCTTCTGTTAATTCTTTTGTACTTGACTCTATCACATATAAAGACTTAGCATTTGCTTTAAAGAATAAATAACTATCATAATTAGTAGTTGATTCAATAAATTTATTAGACTTTAAATCATAACAATATACATAAGAAAATGAAATTTTATCTTCCGCATCTTCTGGTGTCCCATAATAATATGCAAAATAAAATTCATCATAATTATCATTATTTAAATCACCTACTGCAAAATTACTAAATTCAATTACTCTATTATTTGTATGATATGGAAATGAATTAAAATTATAAATTTCTCCATTATGCCAAATAAATAAACTATAACTATCAGTTATTACATTAAATAGTCCAATATCAGTTAAAGAATATAATTCTTCACTTACAACACATTCAACTTCCATATTTTTATATGATTCATTATAGAAATTACTATTAATAAAATCGTCTTTAAACTCATCAACAAGTAAATTATTTGGTTCAACCTTATCAAATATTTTAACTAAATTATAATCTTTATTTGAGTTTACACACCCAGTAATAAAAAATAGATTTAAGATGATTATTAAAAATAAAGCTTTTATAGATTTATTCATTAAATAAATCCTCCTTACACATATAAAACAAAATAAAATAATATTTTGTGACATTTTTATTATATCACAAAATATTATTTTTTACTTATTAACAATTATTTAATTTATTTGCAAGTTTTTTTAGTCTTGGACGATTATATCGCTGAATTAAAATAAATGGAACATTGAATAAATAAAATACTACTGCAATAGTTACTCCACCCATCGATTTCCAAATATAAATACAAAATAGCCCTAAAACACTTACCGCCTTATGTGTTCCCTCTGCAACACATGATTCTTTTACTAAAATCATAGCTTTTTCTTTATCGTTATTTTTCATCCTTTTTGTTGGATAAATTTTAGGAATAATTCTGCTTAATAATATACTTGCATCAGGAAGTTTAGTCTTCCATTTTTTTATTTTAAGCTTTTCATAAATTTTTCCTTCTTTTTCCCATTTAAAACTCTTAAACAAAAAGCTGTTTTCGTTAATCCAATTTCTTGGAATAATTCTACCTATTAAAAAAATAACAATAGATACAATTAAAAGATACAAAAAACAATATAAAAATTTCATATACTAAATCCCTCTTTAAATATTATAATTGTATTTTATCATACTAATTAAATAATTTAAACAACACTTTTTTTAAAGTAATGTTGAAATTTAATATATTTTACTATATTTTTATTAACTATTTATTAATCAATATTAATACCTTTAGATAATTTTTTATTAGATATGTAATAAACTATTCCACTATATAATGTATATAGAATAGTTACTATTAAAATAAGTGATTTAAATAAATTATAATTAACCACTTCTGAGCCTTTAAACATAATATTGTTTAAATCTTCATTAAATATTGCAATAATCATCATTAAAACAATACTTAATATTGAAAATACTATATATGAACCAAAACCAAATAACAATGTAAGCATTATTTTCTTATTATTAAAACTATAGCCAAAAATAATTCCAAAATATCCGCAAAATGTAATAAAAATCATTTCTGCAATGAGAAGTAATGTTATAAAACAAACAAATCCAGCAATCGATACATTTAAATTATTAGATATAATATTTAAAGATGTTTTTAACATTTCTATAGTCGAATCGTTTAAATACATAATAACTAATGACATAATTATTGTAATGATACAAATAATTAAAATCATGAATGTAGAAATAATCTTTGATAAATATATTTTATTAATAGAAACTGGTATTGTATGTGTAAGGTATGATTCATCTTTATACATATTATTAGTCATTCTAACCCAAGATCTAATTATTGCATTTACAAGCCCTGTAATTCCAAAACTAAGTGCAGCACCTTTACAAACCCCACCTAATATTTTAAAAAAGATTGAATCTGGACATAAATCAATTAATCTTCCAATTATGGAAAAGACTAGACAAATACTTAAATAAATTGTAACTACCTTTAAACACCATTTTAAATCATATTTTAATAACTTCTTTAGCATTTAAACATCCTCCTAAATATCTCATCAATACTCATATTATACTCACTTCTTAATTCATCAGCACTTTTAGATAAAATAATTTTACCATGATCAACAAAAATAACATCATCTAATATTCTTTCAATATCAGAAATAAGATGTGTTGAAATTAAAATACTTGAACCTTCTTTAAAATTAGATAATATTGTATCTAAAATATAATCTCTTGTTGCAGGGTCCACTCCACCTAACGGTTCATCAAGAACGTATAAGTCTGCTTCTCTTGACATTACTAATATAAGTTGTAATTTTTCAAGCATGCCTTTAGACATTTTATTTAAATTTGTTGTTTCATCAAGATTTAAATCATATAAAAGTTTTCTTGCAGTGGCTATATTAAAATCTTTATAGAATTCACTAAAAAAAGTTAATATTTCATTTATACTCATTGACTTATCTAAATAAGATCTTTCTGGTAAATAAGAAATTATTTTCTTACTTTCAATTCCAGGTTTATTATTATTTATTAAAACTTCACCGCTTGTTGGAGTAAGAAGACCATTAAGTAATTTAATAATTGTAGATTTTCCCATTCCATTTTTTCCTAGCAATCCTATAATTTTTCCTTTATTTATTTTAAAGGAAATATCATGAAGTATTTCTTTTTGATCAAATACTTTATAAACATTTTTAAATTCTACTAAACCATTTTTATATTCTTCCATTAATGATTTACCTCCATTAATAATTTTATAACATCTTCTTTATTATATCCCATTGATTTTAAATCATTTAAGAAATTATTTAATTTTAATTCTAAATATAATTTTTTATTATTACTAATTAAATTCATATCATTAGTAATAAACTTACCATTAGTTCTGTCAGTATAAATTAAACCTTCATTTTCAAGAAAATATAATGACTTAACAATTGTATTAGGATTTACTTTAAAAAGAGATGAAAGTTCTCTAACCGATGGTAACTTACTTCCTGGAAGATATTCACCTCTAATAATATTATTTTTAATGACATCCATTATTTGAATATAAATCGGGCGCTCCGTATCAAAATTATAATTCATAACTACCTCCACTGTATTACTTTACTAATACAATGATACACTAAAATTTTATTTTTGTAAAGTAAAAAGCATTAAATATTTCTATTTAATGCTTAAATATTTTATTGAAGTTTTAATACACCATTAATTCTACTTCCACCGTAGTCATTTAAAGATTGTAAAATACATTCTCCATTTCCAGATGTAGTATTGTGAAGTAAATATGCTATACCACTTTCATTTTCACCTAAATATAACATTACATGACTAGATGTAAAAATTAATGATCCTGGTTTATAGTTTCTAACTGTTGCATTAGTTAAACCACTAACCTTTGATCCATATGTTGGAATAGCAACTTGATTAGAAGTATTTCTTGGCATCATAAAACCAAAACACTTATAAATCGCATTCATTGTTGATGAACAGTCACGACCAAGTTTATCTTTATCACCCCAGCTATAATCAATACCAAGTAGTTTAAATGCTTGGTTAAATACATTGTAATATGTATAATCTAAATACCCTTCATGATAATCATTAGATTTTGCAACAGTTAAATCTTTTAACACAAGTTTACCATCACTATTTCTTGTAGGGAACTTCATAGTATATGAATCTAAAGTTTTAGATACTAACGGGAATACTTGTCCCATACGAACATGCGATGATTCTAATGTTACATAATCACTAATGACAAGCAAACTATTTTGAGGTTTTAAGAACGCTTCTAATTCATCATAACTACACTCTGCGACATACTTCTTTTCAATCCATCCATTATAGTTTTCAGCTTGTACAAAATACCACTGTTTATCTAAACTTTCATGGTATATTGCAACTCCTTCACCAACATTAAGAGATGTTTCTTGGAATCTATCCATGCTATAATTATTAGAATAATGATTTGTCGGATAACTTCTTAGCCACGCAAAATCAGATATTATACCATATTTAACAGTAACAGTTGAAGGAACGCTTGTTAAATTACGATTAGATAATATGGTATCTTTTTCAGAAGTTGTTAAAGCTACTTTTGTAGAATCATTATATATTGTATATTTATTAATATTTGCATAAGAAGTAATTAAGTTTTTAACATAACTTTGAGTCTTAGTACCAGTAATACTTAAAACATCCATAACTTCAGTTTTTGCATAATCACTTAAAATTTTATCATTATAATTATTAATTTCACTAGGAGTTAAAATTGTTTTATTTATATTATATTTAGATGATAAAATTTGCAACCAGTAATTAACATTAGAAATACTATAAGTTTGTTGTTCTTTTGTATAGATTGCTTTAACTGTCATATTATTCATAACCTCACTAAAATCTAAATCCCATTTATTAAAATTATAATAATCTAACACTGGAGCATCAGGTGCAGTAGCTGATTGTTTAAACTTAACTTCTTCTACTTTTAAAACATCTCCATATTGATCAACAAAAGTAACAGTAAAAGTTAGTTCTTCATAAATTGGATAAACATCTAAATTAGATGTAATATTGTTAATGTCTTCATCCCATCTAACAAATTTATATCCATTTTTATTTGGTGCAGATATTCCTTCTGCAGATGTCCCATAATCAACAATTTCTTCTTTTAAAAGTTTTCCTGATTCATCATAAAAATTAACTGTAAATTTTTGTGGTTCAAACACTGGATACACTACAAGATTAGCAAGTACATTAGTAAACTCAGTATCCCATCCAATAAACGAGTGTCCTTCTTTAGATAAATCACTTGGAGGTGTTGCAGATGAACCATACTCAACTATTTCTTCCTTAATTAAAATATCAGCTTCATCAAAAAACTTAACCGAAAAAGTTTTCTTACTAAACAAAGGTTTAACATCTAAATCACACGTAATATGTGATAAATCCTTATCCCATCCAATAAAACTATAACCTTCAACATTAAATAAATGATTATAAGAAACACTAGAATTATATAAAACTTTTAAAGTTTCTAATAACTCATCATTTTCATCATAGAAATTAACATTATATGTTTTAATTTCATAAATAGCAGTAATAACTGTATCTTCACTTATATGTTTAATTTCTTTATCCCATTTAATAAAATCATAGCCTTCAATAGTAGGAGCCTCTGGATAATTAACTTCATCATCTTTGAATAATTTAAAAGACTCAATTATTTCACCATTTAATCCTATAAATTTTACTTCATATTGCTTTTTAGAACAACTAAAACTGAGTAAACTAAATACTATGATACTTAACCAAATAATTTTTTTCATTTTTTCTCTCTTTTCTTATTTATATAAGCATATTATATCATATAATAATGTAATAATCAAATTAATCAAATATCATTTATTTATGATTTTACTTGAAAAATTAATTAATAATTGATATAATACTAATCTAGAATGGTATAAATTTGTGATATGGACAAATGTTTCTACAAACCACCTAATGGTTAACTACCATATATTAATTATTTAGGAGGTTAAAATGAATATATATATTTAGAAATATTTGGTTATATTGGTACAATTCTAATAATAATTTCAATGATGATGGCATCATTAATTAAATTAAGAATCGTAAACATATGTGGTTCAGTGATTTCAGCAATTTACTCATTAATTATTGGAGCATATCCTATTGTATTAATGAATTTTTGTTTAATAATTATTAACTTATTCCATTTAATTAAATACTATATTAAAATGAAGCAAAAGGATTAACGAAAGTTAATCCTTTTTATTTTCATAACCAATTAAACTAATGATTGTATTAGCTAAATCTTCAACATTTTCAATACATCCTTTACCTACCCATCTAAGTACTATCGCAAGAGTACCTTGAGTGAAAAATGTAAATACATATTCCTTATCTTCATCTTTAACATTATACTTATCAAGAATTGGACTGAAAAGATTCTTATACATATACTCAGTAAGTTTTTTACTACCAAAAATCTCTGGTTTATCATGAATAAGTTTAAAAATCCTCTTATTATCTTTTACGAAATTTAAATAAGGTATTAAATAATTTAAAGTAATAAAGAATGATTCATCTTTTGAAGCTTTATACACATCAAATTTTTTATTTTTAAAAGATTCATAAAATCTTTTATTAACCATTTCAATAGCTTCAACTAATAGTTCATTTACATTTTGGTAATGTAGATAAAATGTAGATCTATTTACTCCAGCTTTTAAGCAAATTTCTTTAATTGTTATGAATTCAAACTCTTTAGTTTCAAGTAATATTAATAATGCTTCATCCATGAGCAATGCAGTATTAAAATACTTACTCTCATTCTTATTCATAAGCGCTCCTTAATTTATTTTTCCTCTGCTATTTCTTTAGCTAATAAAATTATATCGTTTCCGTATTTTTGTTTTCCGTAGTTTAAGATTTTTTTATAAATAGTATAATTAATTGCCATACCAGCAATACCAATTAAACCAAAAATAACACCTACTAACATATCATATCCTGCAAAAAGACTGATTTCTTCCATTGCAAGACACATGCCAGTACCAAATAATAGTGCCATAACAATACCAAATGTATAAGCAAATATTTGCGCTCCTTGTTTAGCTTTAGCATCTAATTTCTTTAATGCTACAATTTTACTAGTTTCTTTTTTTACATATTCACTTGCAATCTTTTCTGCAAGAATTTTGTCTGTATTCATATTTTAATGTCCTCCTTTTTATTTCACACTAATATTATATCAAATTTTTTATATCAATCAAACAACATAATTCATAAAAAATGTTGAAATAAAAAAGGAAGTTCTTAAAGAACTTCCAGCAAATTAGTTATTAAGCACTACAATATTACTTGCACTACTACCTAATAAAGCAGTTACATTTTCTTGAGTAATTAAAGTATTACCTACATAACAATTAACAAAAGTACTAGTAGCTTTGCTTGAATCAAATAAATAATTTTCTTCAAATACACAACTTGTAAATGTTGAATCATTATATGGTCTCATATACGCATATGTGTATCCACCAGTACCCTTACCAAAATTACAATTTGTAAATGATACTTCTTTAAAAATATCACTATAACTTGTCCAGCCATTAAATGTTGAATTTGTTACAATTAATGAATAAGTATCAGCATAAGTACCATCAGCATTAAATGTATAACATACTTTATCTACATATACATTATCTAAATATAAATCACTATTTAATCCACCAGTAAAGATCCCTCTAAATGCTCCTTCAATATTTAAATTTTTAATTGTTCCACCATTAGTACCAACAGCAGAATCCCATGTTCCATTAGCATTTGATACACTAATTGTATTGCCATTACCATCTAATGTTGAACCATTTACGTAAACACCTGTTGCACCATACCCGTTTGAATCAGTAGCTTGACCAGATACATCTTGCATTAAAGTTACATCTAAGCCTGAATCTAAAGCGTCTTTTACATTATTTATAGACATTACATCTAGAATAATTTCTACATTATTAAATGTATTTGATGATGGAACGGTAATTGCAACTCTTTCTGATACAATTTCAGAAGCTGTTTTATAAGACTTAACTGAATGATATTTAATTGTAACATCATCAACACTATTATTTTCAAATTCTTTTAGATTTGATGCAACACCAACAATACCTGCTACATCTCTTTCTGCTGATAATGTACAATTTAATACTTTATTTCCATTTAAAACATAAGTAGCCTCACCAGCCATATAACCTGCAATAGCACCTACTTTATCACCATTATCATATTTTCCTGTTAAATTATCCATTTCAGCAACAATATCACAACCAATTACTGTACAATTTGTAATATTACCATATACATAACCACTAATTGCTGCAACATATCTGTTACCATTTACTTTTGAATTTTTTACAGTTACATTATCCATAGATCCTTTTATATAGATTGATCCTGCAACAATTGCAGTACCATTATCTGTAGCAGATCCTGTTGAAATACTAGATACTTCTGCATTTTCAATTACTAAATTCTTAACAGTACCATTTAAAGCACCAAATAATCCTGCTGCATGATAACCTTCTTTTTGATTAACTACTAAATTATAAATCGTGTTATTATTTCCATCAAATGTACCATGGAATTTATTTTTTGAATCAGCATTAGTGCCAATTGGTGTCCAGTTTACTCCATTTAAATCAATATCACTAATTAATTTAACAGTATAATCTTTATATGTATTTCCATTATTAACATTATCTCTAAATGCAGCTAATTCTTCAGCTGTTTCAATTATTACTTCTTTATTTACTGTATCAGTTTTTTCAAGTAAACTTTCCTCATCACTTGTTCCATCCCAAAAGTTTACTAAAACAACTTCTTTTTCATCTTTAACTGTTGCATTACCTTGAATAGCTTCAACTAAAACTAATAATTCTGCATTTAAATCTTGGTAGATATTTCCTGCTTCTTCTGGTAATTCAACACTAACTTCTAATTCTTTCATATGACTACCTTCAGTAAGAGTAGCCCAACTAGTAACATAACTATTTAATCCAAAATAAGTTTCTCCATCAATTGTAACTTTCATGCCATCCATTAAAACTTCTCCAGATAAGCATTTAATAACAGTACGATACATTATAGTTACATTACTATTATTTGTACCAGTTACTAAAAAACTAACCTTATCACCTGGAATAATTTTATTAATTGAAAGAACAGAATCAGTAAACGTTACATTTCCTCCTTGAGTAAATGTTCCATCCGTTCTTCCAGCTAATGCCTTATCATCTTCAAGTGACCATGTTTCTAAATCAGATACACTTGCAAGCATTTCAACCTTACCTGAAGTAACTGCAATATTTACTTTACTTTCACTTGTAAATAATGCAAAAGTACTTCCTGCAATTAAACTTAAACATAATGCAATAGTAAGAATTGATGATAATAAGATTTTCTTTTTCATACCTTTTCCCTTCCTAACTATTAATTAATAATTAATTTTCTTTTTGAACTGCTTCAACTACTAAATCAAATGATAATTCTTGATTTTTCGCTGAATTATTATCTACTTCTAAATTATTTTTTGCATCATCTAAAAATTCTAATCTAATAGTAAATGAATCAGTTAATACATTATTATTCATTTCACCAAGTTTAAATGTATAACCATTACTTACATCACTTAAATTCATAATAGATACTGCATTATTAGAATCTGTAATTGTTACAACTACTTGTTTTGAAAGTTCATTAACCGCTTGACTTAAAATAATTTCACAAGAGTATTCAAATGCTACATTACCATTATTTTTAATTTCTAAAGTAGCTTCAAAATAACTTCCTGGAACTATTAAAATATCTTTTGAATCAAGGCCAAAAATATTTTTACCAACAATACCAGTAAAATTAACCCTATCTTGACTTGAATATTTTTCTAAATATCCTTCCTCATTTAACACTTGATATTCTAAATTAACTCTTTCTAATTTAATATCCAAATTACCTGCTTTTAAATGGTTAGTAACTTTAGCACTATCTGTAAATAGCGCATAAGTCCCTGTAACAATAAAACATGTACAAAGTAAAATTACTGCATACGAAATAAATAATATTTTAATTTTATTTTTCATAATAAATCCCCCTTTCTAAAATATTATATTGATACATATAAAACTATATGTTTCAACCAATTTAAATACCTTTACTTTCAATTTCTCTTATTTTTTTCTTTAACTCTAGTATTTCTTGTTCTTTTTCATTTGCTTTTTTTTCTGCAAGTTTTCTTTTTTCTATTATTGTCATATTAATAATTTTAATTACTTCAAGTAATATTATTATAAATGAAGGTATTATTATAATAAAAACGATACCTAAAGAACTTTTTAACATATTTAAAATAAAGCCAATAATTATTGAAGTATAAACAACTTCTCCAATAATATAATTTGGACTCTCTTCAATAGATGTATCTATAGTTTGCACTAGTAATTCTGACTCACCTGTTTTATTATCACCTACAAGTTCAATAATATAACCACCAGTGTCTTTTTCTACAATTGATTTAACACGATGAGTTATAGTCACTTGTTCAGTATATAAATATCTAAAAGTTAAAACATCTCCTTCTTTTATTTTTTTATAATCATTATCTTTAATTTTTTTAATTAATACTAGTGAATTTTTAGGAATACTTTTTATTTTATATTTAGACACATTAGTTTCACTACATTTATCCATAGAATCAGTAATTACTAATCTTAATTGATAATTAAATATGTTAGTAGCTCCATCGCTATCTTTTTTAGAAGATAAAGTAATAATAATTGTAATAAGTCCTAAAAAGATAAAACAATATAATAATATATCTGATAAAATTTTAAATATTTTTTTAATCATGATTATTTACTCCTTTTTATAATTTTTAATTCAATATCAATTTCTTCATTTTGAATTTCATTTCCTGTATTTTTATCTAAATAATAAACAACTTTAATTTTTAATGGTTCATTTCTTTTAATAAATTTTGAAAACCTTATTGTATCACTTTTAGCTTCATTAAACGTATTTTCATAAATAACTTCATCATCAATTAATAATTCAACATATAAATAATTATTAATTTGATTATTATTATTTTCTAAAAAAAATAACTCAAGTATATAATTCTTACTGTAATTACCATTTATTAATACTGTATAATCAGTTTTATGTCCTGGTATAAGTGTTAAATCTTTAAAATTAATTATTTTTACATTATCATCATAAAAACTTATTCTATTATTTTTACAATTATTAAAATTACTAATTAATAAAATAATAATTGCTAAAGAAAATATTATAATTAGAGATAGCATAAAACTATAATAATTATTTTTATTTTTATAAATCATAATGTGCACCTTTAACTTTAAATACTCAAGTAAACTATACTATATTTATTATTAATAATTTGTAGAAAAATAAAAATTATAAAAATAAAAAAAAGATGATTAAAGATAATCTTTAATCATCAATTTATTTTATTCAAATAATAGATTACAACTACCAGATGTATAATCACCATTAATAGTAACTAAACCACCAACTTTTGCGTTAATAAAATATGTTTTACCATCAAAATCTCGATAAATTAAAACATATAAATCACAACTTTCAGTAAAGTCACACGCAACATCAATAGTTTTTAATTCAGCAATTTTATATTTAGAAGTTGCATCATCATAATTTAATTTAATCATATAATAATTAATATAAGTGCTCTTCTTATCTATATAATCATCTGAATAAATTAAAGCAGCTTTAGTATAAATGTTTTCTGCCCATACACCATTATTATATGCACCTACATGAAGTTGACCTTCAACTGCAGGATTGTCTTCAACCTCTGGTTCATCAGGTTCCACTGAAGGAGCATCACCATCACATTCTTTAAAAATAATTTCAACAGGGAAACCGATTGATTCATCAAATTCAGCAATACAACCCACAGTTACATTTTGCACTTGTGTCTTAAGAGCTTTTGCATCATTATGACTATCAGAAATAATAATTACTAAATCACCAGTATAAGGAGTAGATTCGCCAGATTGTTGGATTTTAATAACATAATATTTACCATTATCAGCATTCTTAGTAAGTTCAATACGTAAACTAAAAGTAGGATTAGTGATTGAAGTAGGAGCTAAGAATACTTCTGTTGCATATACTCCCCAGAAGTTAGAATCAGTTGTTGCAGTAATCATTCCAACAACACCTTCAGGAAGTGGTTCTTGATGTTCTACAACAATTTCTTTAGTAAACTCAATATTATTATATTCTTTTAATGCCTTTTCAGCAATTAAAGAAAGTAATTCTGCTCCTTTAGCATTGTAGTGAAGTGCATCACCTAAATAAATCATATAGTTATCATCAACAACATATTCATCAAGTGGTACAATTCCACAGCCTTTTGCAGCTGCAATTTCTCGAAGTTTAGCGTTATATTCGATACGTTTAGCTTCAGTATAACTTCCACCAGAATATGTAGTATAACCAAGTGTAGTTAAGAAAATTTGAGCATCGCATAAAGCATTAATCTTAGTAATAATTGTATTAATAGCTTTATCTAAATCAGCTGTTGTTCTATTGCTTCCAATATCATTAGTACCAAGATATACAATAACGATATCAGGATTACCATTTTCATTTAAAGTATTAATTCTTGCATCAGATTGACCAGCTGAATTACCAGTACCACACGCTTGAGAACCACTCCATGAGTTATTAATGCCAAGTACCATATTGTTATTTTTAATTAATTTATACCACCAAGTTAAATCAACAGTTTTAATTGATGTTGAATATCTAGGATAATAGAATTGGTTTTCACCACCATAATAGCTATTCATTTCTGAGCCTTCAGCATAGAATGTAGTAATACTATCACCTAAGAAAGAAATCTTAAGGCCATCAAGTGAAGTAATTTCTTCCTTAATTTCGATTTCTTTATACACTGCAGTATATTCTACATTACCTGTAACTTTAGAAATAGTTTTATCCCATCCAATAAATTCATATTCAAACTCAGTAGTTGCTTCTTTTACAGGATCACTTGGTGCAACAGGCATTGTACCATAATCAACAGTTTCTTCTTTTAATAATGAACCATCTTCATCTAGGAATTTATAAGTATATTGATTCTTTACTTTAGAATAAGTTGCTTTAAAAACAATATTTTCAGTTAATACTGTAGCATCATTATCCCAACCAGTAAATGTATACGTATATTCAGCTGTTGCTTCTTTTTCTGGATCTTCTGGATATACAATACTAGAACCATATTCAAGTGTTTCTTCTTTAATAACCTTATTATTATCATCTACAAATTTATAAGTATAAGAATTTTTACTACTTTCAAATACTGCATTAAATACTTCATCTTTTAAAAGTGTTGTAGCATCATTATCCCATCTAGAAAATACATAAGAATTTTCCGCAGTAGCCTCTTTTGTAGGTTCTTCTGGATATGGAATTGTTGATCCATATTCAAGAGTTTCTTCTTTTACAATAGTACCTTCTACAATAAACTTATAAGTATATGAATTGATATTAAATTTAGCAGTTAAAACTGTATCAGATTCAAAACCTTCATTACCATTTACTAATACATCACCATCGTACCATCCAGCAAATGTATGACCTTCTTTTGATGGAGTTTTAAGATCAACACTTACTTTTTCTTCAACAACTAGTTCTTCAAATACAGTACCATCTTCTAATTTTAAAGTTACAGTATATTCTTTAGGTTTACAACCTGTAATCATAAATACTGAACAAATCATCAATAACATAACGATAATTTTTTTCATTATTTTTTATCCTTTCTGCGTTTAAATAAATAAACAATTGCCCCTAATAATAATCCAAAAATTAAAAGGCCTCCGCCACCTATTCCAATTATACCTTCAATATCTAATTCTTCTTGACATTTTTTAGGAAATAATGAACAAATAAAAATCCCCGCAACAAAACAAATTATTATACCAATTAATTCTACAAAAAATTCTCCAAAAAACTCTTCTAAAAAACCTACTGTCTTAAATTTTAATAAATAAGACGCATTATTATTATTTCCTGTATCACCAAGTCTTTCATTAGTTTTCTTAAACCCATTTTTTTCAAAAAATTCCTTTTCATCATCCCTATTTTCAAGAATTTCTAAATACACAGAATTATAATATTTCTTCGCAAAACTTAAGCATGCATCAAGTAATTGTTTTAAAACAGTGGTATTTCTAACACTTTTTATACAATACATTTTTTGTAGTTCACAAGTGTTTTCTACTCCTTCAATTTTCCCAACACCACATCCACCAACAATATTTTCATTTTCATCAACTGCCACATAATAAGCAGTTTTAGGCTCACTATAAACAAAAGATAATCTACATAAGAATTCATCGGGCCATGCGGTACCTTCATGATTAACTCCATATTCTATTAAACAATCACGAATAATTTTTTCTATTTCTAAATTATCTTTTTCTTCTATTAATCTAATTTTAAACACCATGTAATAACAAATTCCAACAACTTTACAATATATTTAAAAATTAATTATTATCTTCTTTGATATAGAAAAATTGTTCTGGACCAGTATCTCTCATAAGAGTATTTTTATTTTTAAATTTTGTTTTAAATAAAATATAAACATATAAATCCCCACTACATCCACCAACATGTAGTCCAAATATAAATGCGGCCATTAAATAATAAATAGGATTAACAAAATATAATATAACAAGTATAATTATGAAAACAATGGAAAAAAACACGAATGGAGCAAGAACTGAAATTATTGCAGTTTTACGGTAGGTGTAAATATTAGGTACACCACAAAAAGCACAACTCCAGCTAAGACCAAATGTTAATTTTTCATTTGTTAATTTCTTGTATGCAATACCATGAACTAATTCATGTAAAACAATATACGCAATCATGGAAAAAAGAAATATAAACGGACTTATAAATGATATATGATATTCAACATCATCATTATTAAGTTTTTTCATTAATGGTTGATCGTATAATTTTAAAGATAAAAAAGCTAGCACCATAACTATTATTAGTACTATTAACGCAATAAAATTCATTAATAACCCCATCTTAACACTTTTAGCATTAATATATAATGCTTGTTTATATCCCTCTGGTAATTCTTTTTCAAAATTTATTCCTTCATATTTATTCATAACTTCACCTTACTTTCTAATCAAACACACGATATTTTCGATATGACTTGTGTGTGGAAACATATCAACTGGTTGAATTGCTGTTATTTGATAACCATTAGATAATAAATGTTTTAAATCAATTACTTGTGTTCTTGGGTCACATGAAATATAAACTATTTTCTTTGGAGATAGTTTAATTGCAGCATTTAAGAAACGTTCATCTGAACCTTTTCTTGGAGGGTCCATAATTAAAACATCTACTTTTTCTTTCTTAACAGCCATATTTTTCATAAAGTTAGATGCATCATCACAGAAAAAATGAACATTTTTGATATTATTCATTTTAGCATTTTGAATAGCATCACTAACGGCATCTTTTACAAGTTCAACACTTATTACTTTATTTACTTTATCACTTGCAATAAGACCAATTGTTCCAACACCTGAGTATGCATCAAATAAAATATCAGTTTTTGATAAGTTTGCAAGTTCTAAAGCTTTAGTATATAATACTTCACATTGTGAAGAATTAATTTGATAAAAAGATTTAGCTGATATTTTAAACTTTTTCCCAAGTAAAATATCAGTAATAAATCCTTTACCATACAATACTTTTTCTTTATCACCAAGTACAGCACTTGTTTTTCTATTATTTACATTTTGAATAATAGTTGTAATATCTTTACATCTAGAAGTAAGTGCTTTTACAAAATTTTGACATCCAGGAAAAATTTCAGAACCTGTTACAATAACAACCATTACTTCTTTAGTTGATGCACTTCTTTTAATTAAGACATGTCTAATAAGTCCTGTACCCCTATCTTCATCAAATGCATTATAACGCATTTTAATCATTAATTCTTTAATGATACCTACGATTTTATCACTCAATTCATCTTGAACTTTACATGTTTCAAATTCAACTAGATTATGTGATGAAACTTCATAAAAACCACTTGCAATACGTGATTTACCACCTTTAACATTCTTAAATACTATTTGATTTTTATTTCTGTAATGCCAAGGTTCTTTCATTCCAAGACAGTCATTAACTTTATAATATTTATTAAATGTTTCAAAAAATAAATTTTCTACAAAAGCAGTCTTTATGTTTAATTGTTCTTGATATTTAATATGAAGTAAACTACACCCACCACACTTATTATATATTCCACATTCAGGTTTAACCCTATTAGAAGATTCTTTTAATACTTTTTTTAAGTTAACTCTACTTTGATCTTTAGAAATGTCTAGTTCTACTTCTTCACCAACAATTAAATTATCAATGGCATATTCTTTATTATTATAAGAAATTACCCCTTTTAAATCATTATTATACTTTTCAACTTTTGTTTTAACTTGCGGCATCTTCTTTTTCCTCTACTTTTAAAGTATGATAAGCATCAATTAAGGTAGCCCATTCAAATACTTCTTGTTTATTATCAGGAACAAATTCAAGCATTCCTTCATCATCTGGAATATTAAATCTTACATTTGGTGAAAAAGGAAATTGTGATAAAATTTTTAAATTAAATTCTTTAACTATCTTTTTATCTAAATATGTACCAATATATTTTAAAGAATCATTATCAAAAATTAACTTTCCACGTCCTACTAGTTCTAATTTAAACTCTTTATTGGGGTTAGAATAAAAAGATACATTTGATTCAAAATGATAATTATTGGCTTTAATTAGTCCCATAATTTGATGTTTCTGATATTCACACCACAATGCTTCATCTTTTAAAATAACATCAGAATCAGACTCTTTTTCTAAGAAACCATATTTATTATAAATTACAGTATTACCACAACAATTACATTTTAAAGTATTATTAATACTTTCAAATGAATATTTTTTTTCACATTTAGGACAAATAAACAAAATATTTTCTAAACCATTTGTCAAATTTTTACCTTTAATTTCAATTTTTGCAACTTGCTGATAAACTCTATCACACATATTTAAATCGTTTATAATCTTATAATATAATGTGTCTGTATCAAAAGATTTAATTTCTTCCTTAGATAAAGTTTTCACACATTTAACACTTATTGGATACTTACGCTTCGATAAACACCATTTTGGAGCAGCAAGATATGACCCTGTTGTTTGTAAAGTATAAACATCAGCTTTACACATTTTAAGTAGCTTCACTATTACAGGATTAATATATGGCATATTTCCATGAATAGATACTTGTCCAGCAGGTGCTATTGCAATAATACCACCACGTTCAATTACTCTTTTCATCTTAAGAATAGAAGTTGTATCATTTTTAAATTGATCACGATGAATTGCTTTAACAAGTCCTAAAACAAACCTAATTAAAGGATTAAACATAAAACGATTTGAAATAACATAATTAACTTTTGTTCTTTTAAAAAAAGCAGTTGAAATAAAATGATCATAGTTACATGCATGATTATATAAAACTACACAACCTTCTTTTTTATTTCGGTTATTGAATTCACTACGATCATATTTCACATTAAACTTTAATTTCATTGCAATAGCTGAGTAAGTTCGATAAACAAGCCACGCAAAACCATTAGGTTTTAAATTTTCCTTTTTCTTTTTTTTCATATTTATCTCCATTTATTAAGCTATATACTTAACTAAATCTTTATAAAATTCAAATAAAATATTAGGTATTATTGAAATTATTCTAATAACTTTCAAAACATCTTCTTTATCTAATTCAGCAATGTTATATTCAACTTTAATAAACTCTTTCATTAAAATAAACTTTAAGAATGATTGCTCATTAAATGTATTAATAACTTTTAATAACTCTACTAGTTCTTTTTTTAACACTGCGTTGTGTTTAAAAGAAGTATAAATTGATAAGTAACCTTCTTCAATCATTGTAGCAGCAATCTTATAAGCTGGCATTCCTTCTTCTTCATCAATTGGAATGATTAAAGTTTTATCTTTAATAACTATATCAGTTACTCCAAGAACATTAAATTCATTTTTTAAACTAATAAGAAAATCACTACAATTCATATAATCACCTCATCTTATTTTATCATTTTTAGACTTTTTTTTCAATCAAATAATTATATAAAGTAATTACTTATTTAATTGTCTTGCAAAAACTTAAAATATTTGATATAATAATAATATAAGCCAGTGTGGTGAAATGGTAGACGCGAAGGACTCAAAATCCTTTGGTAGCAATACCGTGCGGGTTCGAGTCCCGCCACTGGCACCATTAGAATGTGTCTATAAGTCATAATATGAATCTTTGATTCATAATGTTTATAGTGAAAATATAGAGGTTAAAACCTGTTAGGTTTACCTATTTAAAAGATTTTGTTCCGTATTTGGAGCAATTTTTTTATTTTCTATGAATATGTTAGTTTTTGTTCAATTAAAGGGATTTGAATAAAGGTTATTTTAGAGATGTTGGAAAAATAGTCGGTTAATAAGATTTGAATTCTTTTTTTATTTAAAATAGTTGATAATTTTATTTAGGTATGATATAATAATAGTAGGAAAGTAGGAATTTCCAACAAGGAGGATATTATGATTATTGAATTAAGAAAGAAATCACAAATCACGTTGCCAAAGGAAATTGTAAAAAATTTAAATTTACAAGAAGGAGATAAATTTGAAGCATCAATTGAAAATGGTAGTATTAAGCTTGAACCTGTCGCTGTATACCCTAAAGAATATATATTAAAATTAGCAGAAGAAATCCAAGTATTGAGGGAGGATGTAAAATTCGAATATAATACATTTAATAATGTAGATGATTTATTAAAGAGTCTTAAAGATGATAGTAAGGAATAGCTTATGTATAAATTAGCATATACTGAAAGATTTAAAAAAGCTTTTAATAATCTTACTAATAATGAACAAATTCAGTTTCAAAATAAAATGAAGTTGTTTGTGGAAAATGTATTACATCCATCATTAAGAACAAAAAAGATAAAAGGTCAAAAAGATCTTTATGAAAGTAGCATTAATATGGATATAAGAATTATATGGTATTTTGAACATGAAGAACTAATTATTTTAGTTGATATCGGTCACCATGACATATTAAAGAAATTTTAAAAAAGACTTATAGTCCCACACATCTCATAAAAAGATAGATATAGTAGCAGTTAGGCATTAGTATGTGTCTATAAGTCAGCATTGATGGCTTATTTTCTCGTTAAATTAGTTGATTAATAATCAACTTTATTACATAATATAGGTGGTAAGAGGTATAAATTATAAGTAAAATAATTGTTAAAGATAAAGAAATAACAATTGTCCAAATCAATGAGGATGATTATATTAGTTTAGCAGATATTGCAAAAATAAGGAATGATGACGACACTAATATGGTTATTGCTAGTTGGATTAGAAGAGTCGATACAATTGGGTTTTTAAAATTATGGGAATTAATTAATAATGAAAATTTTTAAACCCACCGATTTCGAGGGGTTTAAAAGTAAACCTTGCCAAAATGCTTTTACAATTTCGCCAAAGAAATGAATTGAATTATCTAATGCTATAGGACTAAAAGTAAAAGCAGGTAGATATAATGGTGGGTCATATGCTCATAGGGATATAGTTTTAGAATTTGCTTCATGGACTTCTCCAGAAATTAAGTTATAGATTTTAAGGCCTAATTTATAAGATTTTGCATCTAAATGATGCAATTTTTTTCTTTTATTAAAAAATAAAAAGTAATCATTATAAATGTAAAACAAGTTATTTTATGTTAAAATGAAATTATGAAAAATAATATAATTTTACTACAATATGGAAATACAAAAACTTATATAATAAAAGGTGAAAAAAGTAATTTACTAATTGATACAGACATCTATGGTACTTTAAATGAATTTTTTAAAGCAATAAAACAAGCAAATATCAAAGTATCTGATATTAATTATGTTACCGCAACACATTACCATCCAGATCATATCGGTTTAATCAGTGAATTAATGGATTTTAATATTAAGCTTCTTCTAGTTGACAACCAGCTAAATAGCATTCACTTTTCAGATGAAATATTTAAAAGAGATTCTAATAATAGATATAAACCAATAAATGAGAATAACGCATTAATTATTACAACAATCAAGAGTAGATCATTTTTAAAAAGTCTTGGAATAAATGGAGAAATAATTAAAACAAATAGTCACAGCACAGACAGTATTGCAGTAATACTTGATGATGGTAATTGCTTTGTTGGTGATCTAGAACCTTATGAATATATTAAAGCTTACCCAAATAACTTAACATTAACAAAGGATTGGAATAACATATTAGCTTACAATCCTAAAGTTATCCATTTTTCTCATAATATTGATAAAATTATTAATAAGGAATAACTAATATGGTTGATCTTTATAATCAAATATTTAGAAGAAAATCATTTCATAAATTTAAAAATACTATACCACTAACAAATCAAGATTTAAAAATTGTTAATGATGCAATAAAAAACGCTAAACCACTTGATGAAAACATTAAAATTAAGGTTGACATTGTCAAAGAAAGCCAAACCTCATGTAAACTTGGAGCTGAATTGTGTCTTTTATTTTATAGTGAAGAAACAAATTTTTATCTAGAAAATATAGGATATATTGGTGAGCAAATAGACCTTTACTTAACATCCAACAATATTGGTACGCTTTGGTGCGGACTTGGTAAAACTAAAACTGATTCTTTAGATGGACTAAAATATGTAATAATGATTTGTATTGCAAAAGTATCAAAAAACGACTTTAGAACCGATTTAAATTCATTTAAAAGAAAACCATTAAAAGAAACTTGGGAAGGAGATTTACTACCATTTTCAAACTCAGTTATCCTTGCCCCAAGTGCAGTAAATTCACAACCTTGGTATATAGTAAACCAAAATAATGAGTTATTTGTATATAGAAATAATAAAGCTGCAAAATTTGGATTTATTCCTCTTAAAATAATGAAATATTATAATCAAATTGATATGGGAATTTATTTATACTTTTTAGACTTATGCTTTACTTTTAATAGTTTTGATTTTTCTAAAGAACTAATCTTTAGCAACCCTAAAAATACAAACAAAACATTAATTTGTAAATATTCTTATAAGAAAAAAGTTTAATACTTATTAAATCAATATTTTTATAAAAAATACAACAAAATTTATCAATTTATGTTATAATAATACCATAAATCAAGGAGGATTTAAAAATGAAAAAATGGTTTAACTCATTACCTAGACTAGTTCAAATTATCTTACTATTAATCCCTGTTTGTAACTGGATTATCGAACTTGGTGTAAGATGGGGACACTTTGCAGAAAGAAAAGGCTTATTATCTTTAATTCTTGCAATCTTAACAATCCCTGGTGGTGTTCTATTTGGTTGGCTAGACGTTATTTGGTGTTTAGTATTTAAACATTTATTCTTAGCAAGATAACATAAAAAGTTAGTAGTACTTAACTACTAACTTTTTAATATTTCAATAGCTATATAAGCAATTATTATAGCTGGTCCAAATGGAAACTCATTTTTCTTATTAAATATAAAATAATAAATTATTCCTATTACTGCCGAACACATTAATAAACATATTGCATTGACAAATGAATAATTAAAACTCAATACAAAAAATAGTTTTAAATCCCCAAAACCCATTAATTCTTTTTTTAATATTAATTGTGATAATAAGACTATAAGAATAAACAAAAACATAAAAATAGTTCCTTCATATATCGTTACATGATTATAATAAAAATTAAAAATAGTTCTAATAATATTAATTATTAATACACTAATAATAGTATAATCAGCTATCCACATTTCTTTTATATCTATTATAAACGATAATAATAAATGAATTATTACTATATGAAAAAATACTGAATCTAACTTATTATTAAATTTATAATATATAATACTTATTAAGTTAACAATTAAATAACAAACTATACATTTAAAATCTATTTTAAAATATTTTTTATATAAATTATATGAATAATAAGTACAGCCCATTAAAAATAAATAAAACATATCATCACCTAATGTTATTGTATCAAATTATTAATAGGTAATCAAGATGTTTTTTTTGACATATTATTATTAAACTTTTAACTTTTTTTGTAGTTTTATGCTATAATAATTACCGAAGTGAGGTATTATATGATGAATTTTAATGTAATGAATCCATATCCATTTATATATCATTTTAGAGACCCTCAAGGAGTCTGCTTTTCTATTATAAAAGGAGAAAGTAAAGCGATTGTAGTTGACTGTGGTTACGGTATATTTAATATTAGAGAATTAGTAGAGTCATATATTGATACACCATACATTGTTATATGTACACATGGGCATATGGACCACTCATCAGGTGCTTATTTATTTGATGAAGTTTATATACCTAGACTTGATGAACAATTATATATTAAACATAATGGAATAGAAAAACGAACAAAAAATATTGAATCTGCAAAAAAATTAGGTTTAATTGATGAAACATATAATTGCACTGAATACATAAATAAAAAGCTAGCAAATTATAAATTAATAGATAATGGAACTATTTTAGATTTAGGTAATATGCATGTAGAAATAATTGGTATGGAAGGGCATACAAAAGGTTCAATTGGCCTTTTAATACATGAACATAAACTTTTATTTACTGGAGATGCTGCTATTTCTATGATATGGATGTTCTTAGAAGAGTCAACTGATAAAAAAACTTATATTAACATGTTAAAACGCGTAATGAAACTTGATTTTACACATTTTATTACAGGACATCTAATGACAGTATTTGAAAAAGAAATATTCAATCATTATTTAGAAGTTGCAGAGGAATCAAAACCAGAAAATTCTATTCCTGTTACTTTCCAAAACTTTGAGCGTCCTAATACTTACCAATACGCAAAAAAATTTGGTGATTTAAATATTGGTATTTGTTATCAAGAACCAAAAGAATAAAAAGTCAATGAATTCATTGACTTTTTTTTAATCTAATTTATTTACCCAAATACCTTTTTTAACTAAAATAGTCCCAATAATAATTTTAATAATCTCTAAAGATTCTGAAATAAAATAAATATAGAAAATATTTAAATCAGTAAGTTTAACAAATAAGAACGTTACTCCAAATCTAATAACAATCGTAAATACACTATCAAAAAGGAAAGTTATAAATATCTTTCCACCACTTCTTATTATGAAATAACATGTGATACTGTAAGTTCTTACGACTACCATCGCACTAGAAATAATTATTAAAGTGCTTGCAATATCTAAAATACTTCTATCAAACTTATAAAGCGATAAAATTGGATCTTTAATGAAAAACATTAAAACAGTAATAAAAATACCTAATATAATTGCGAAGAAGATATATTTATTACTATCTTCTTTTGCTTCAATTAGTTGATTAGAACCAAGTTGTTGTCCGAGTATAACTGAAATACCAATACCTACTGATGTTCCAAGTAAACCAAATAAGTTACTAACAGTAGATACAATATTCATGGCAGCTACAACTTCTAATCCCTTAAATGAGAAGCAATAATTTAATAGCGTCATTCCAAATGACCACAAAAATTCATTAATTAACAATAAATATGATCCCTTAAAGATATTAACAAACGAACTTTTAGATGGTAAAAATCTTTTAAAAATACAATTAACAAAATTATATTTTTTATTGCAGTGAGCAAAAACAACAACAACTGCACAACCAATAACTCTTGAAATTACTGTTGCTATGGCTGCACCTTTAACACCAAGAGCAGGTAAACCAAAGTTTCCAAAAATTAAAATGTAATTTAATACTAAATTTAACACTACTGCAATAATGTTTGAAAGCATTGGTACAAATGTTTGTTTTGCTTCTCTTAAATTTGTGCTATAAATTTCAGTGATAACAAATGGTAATAATCCAAAAATCATCACTGAAAGGTATTCCTTGCCATATTTAATTACATCAGCTGGATTTACACTATCTAAATTTTCCTCATGAATAAATAAGTTAAATAATGAATCATCAAAAAGTGTAAATACCAATATACCGATTAATAAGATTACTATGCTAATAATCCATTTATACCTAATAGTTTCTTTAACACCTTCAATATTTTTAGCTCCATGATATTGTGTTGCAAATATACTAGGTCCTGCAGTAGCCCCAAAAACTGCTAAATTAAAGATAAACATAAATTGATTTGCTATTGCAACACCATTATATTCTGCTGGAGAAAGTTGTCCTACCATTAAATTATCAAGAAGACCAACAAATTGCGTTATTAATTGGGATAAAACAATAGGTATACAAACTACTAATAAAGTTTTATAAAATTGTTTATTTCCTATAAATTTTTTTAACATTTTTTCTTTTTCTCCTTTCGATAATTTGATGATAAATTATTAATTTTAATTATTACTCATCTTCTTACAGATGGGTTATTTTTAAATTTTTTTATAACTTATAGCTAAAAAATATAAGTAAAATAAGCTATTTTTTGTTTTATTGACACTTTTAATTTAAAACTAAATACTATGTTTTTCAGCATCAATTACTCTAAAATTTAAGCCTTCATAAAAATCAGGTTCATGACAAACTAAAATAACTGTTCCTTCATATTCTTCTATAGCTTCTTTTAAAGCTTCTTTTGCAAGAACATCTAAATGGTTAGTTGGTTCATCCAGAATTAAACAATTACTATCTTGAATAGTTAACTTACAAAGTCTTACCTTTGCAGCTTCACCACCAGATAAAGTAATAATTTGAGATTCAATATTTTGATTTGTAAGTCCTGATGCTGATAAGAAATAATGAATTTCACCATTATTTAAAGTTGGAAATGAATCCCTAATTTCTTCAAATGGAGTATTTCTATTACCAGGGGCTTCTTGTTCAAAATAATTTATATCAACAGCTGGACTTTTTATAACATTTCCACTGATAGGTTTTAAATCTCCTATTAAGGATTTTACTAAAGTAGTTTTTCCTATACCATTACTACCTTTAATAACAACTCTTTCACCTCTTAAGATTTCTAAATTAATAGGTTTAGAAAGAGGTTTATCATAACCAATAACTAAATCTTCACATCTAAATAATACTTTACCAGTAGTTTTAGAAAATTTAAAAACAAAGTGAGGTTTAATCTTTTCTTTCCCTTTATCAATTAATTCCATCTTGTCAAGTTTCTTTTGTCTACTATTTGCCATACTACGTGTTGCAACTCTAGCTTTATTGCGGGCAATAAAATCTTCCATTTTTGCAATTTCTTTTTGTTGAGCCTCATATGCAGCATCTAGTTGACGCATTTTAACCTCATATGCCTGTTTAAAATAATCAAGATTTCCAGAATATCTTGTAAGTACCCCATTATCAATATGATAAATAACATTAACAACTTCATTTAAAAAGATTTCATCATGTGAAATTACAATAAATGCATTTTCAAAATTAAGTAAATAGTTTTTAAGCCATGTAACGTGAATTTCATCTAAAAAGTTAGTCGGTTCATCTAGAATTAATACTTGTGGATTTTCTAATAATAATTTTGTTAAAAGAACTTTTGCACGTTGCCCACCAGATAACTCATCTACTAGTGAGTCTAGACCAATTTCTTTAAGTCCAAGTCCAAATGCAACTTCTTCTATTTTACTATCAATTAGATAAAAACCTGAATTTTCTAAATAACTTTGCATTTCACCAATTTCTTCTAATGCTTCATTCATTTCTTCTTCAGTCATTTCACCCATTTGCATGTAAAGATTATTAATTTCTTCTTCATATAAAAACATGTCTTTAAATGCAGTTCTAAGTGTTTCTCTAATTGTCACACCTGGTATAAGTGAAGAAAATTGATCTAAGTATCCAACTTTTAAATGTTTAGCCCACTCAATTTTACCTTCTTCTGGAAGTTCTTTTCCCATTAAAATGTTTATAAAGGTAGATTTACCTTCACCATTAGCACCAACTAGCCCTATATGTTCACCTTTTAATAATCTAAATGATGCATTTTTTAATATAACTCTTTCACCAAATCCATGGCTTACATTAGTAACATTAAGTAAACTCATAATTACTCCTTAAATAAAAAATACTTTAATTATTATAACAAATTTTTCATTATTTTTCTATAAAAAAGAATTAACATAAAAATAACTCCCATAAAGGGAGTTATTTAATTATTAAAATTATTCGATATCTTTAGTTGGATCGAAACCAAGTCTTAATAATGTTTCAACAACATAAGATTGTTTGTATTCATCTTCTGGTTTACGATTATAATAAGATTTGAAGAATTCAAGGTTTGCTTGTTCATAAGGAATCTTTGCAAGGTTTGCAATAATTCTTGTAGAACGGTCAATTAACTTCTTATTAGTAGGTAAAACTTGAACCATCCAGTTTCCAAATACTCTACCCATCTTAGCCATTGTAGCTGTAGACATTAAGTTAAATGATAATTTAATTAATAAGTGAGTCATTAAATCTGTACATGTACGAGGAAGTTTAACTGGAATATGAATTTCTTTATCATTCTTAACTTCATCAGTGATTTCACCAAAACGAATTACATAACCTTCAGAGAATTTACCTTTTTCATTATTGAACCAAGCAAGAACATCTTTATTAGCAGAATTGTTAATATCCATACATAAAAGTCTTGCTGGTTTACGTGAATAACGAGATTCATCAACTTCATTACCAATGTTGTAATCTAATACTTCTTCACCACTTACATGTGGAGGATTGTTAATGATTTGTTGATCAGCGTTCATTCTAATATAATCTTCTTTACCCCATTCTAAACCTTTAATAGGACGACGGAATAAATGTTGCCATGCAACTGTATTAGGATATAGTGGGTCTTTTACATAAGCCCAGCTAACTTGTGCTTCTTTGTCAGCAAATTTCTTAAATGGAGGAAGCGTAAATGTAGGTTGACGTTCTGTAGTATCTGTCATGATATCTAGTAAATAATCATGAGTAAGATAAGTAACTAAACCTTTTTCCATATAAGTATTATATTCAAGTTCAACAGCTTTTGTTAAACCTTCAAGTGCAGCACCTTGAGATAATTGATCTAATAAATCTTGATGAGCATCTGCATATGCATCTAAGTCTAATGCACCTTTACCAGCAACATTAACAACTTTTAATTCATCTTCAGTTAGATGTTGTTGCATCCATTTATAAGCAGCAGCTTCTAAAGCAGCACCAGCAACTAATAATTCAACTGTAGTAACTTGCATACGAGTTGAACCAGCAACAGCCATGTTACCAACAAATAGAGGAATTTTGATAATGTCAGGACGATCAAATGATTCTTTAACTCTATCTAAGTGAGCATATAAAATTTCTTTTGGATTACAGTATAAATAGAATGTTTTACATCCATTTTCTTGACCTTGTAATGCAGCACCATTAACAGATGCAGAAAGACCACATTCAGCTAAAGCAACTACAACGTCACCAGGACCTACATTTGCTTCAATAACTTGTTGACGACCAAATGTTAAATAGTCTTCGAAGTTTTCAACTGAGTGAACTAAAGCACGGTCACCACCTGTAGTATGAGAATTAGTTACTTCACTAATCTTCATTAATTCTTCTTTTTTAGCAGGTAAAATTTGTGTTAAAGATGTCCAGAAATATCTCCAAGCAGCATCTAATTGGATAGCCATACGACCAGATGCACCTACTGAAGAGAATAGAACAGTCTTATGATTATTCATAGCGCTAACGATTGCATCTACTAATGCTTCGAATTCAGGAGTATGGAAAGCTTCTTTAGCTTTTGCAGGAATATACTTGTCTGCAGCTAAGATTAATTTAATACCTTCAGCAGTACTTCTTGCAATTGTTGCACTTAAATTTTTAGTAATAGGATTTGATTGTTCTGTTGGAATAACACCTAAGTGGAATTGTTTTTCATTTTCTAAGAAGTCTTTTGATGCTTCTTCTGGTGTTAATATAGTCTTGTAAATCATATAAAATTATTCTCCTTTTGATTTTACTTTTAACATACTTATTATACCATAAATTAATATTATATTCAAGTTTAAAGTATAAGTTTTTATTTAATATCCTTACGATAAGGAATTGAATCAATTACAAACTCCTTAGTCACTGAAATTGTAGATGCAATGCCTGCAAGTTTAGCAGATTCTAATAAATTATTCCCTTCTAAAAGGGCAGCAACTAATACACCATTATATGTATCTCCAGCACCAGTTGTATTTATTGCCGTCACTTTCTTTGCAGTAATTACTGATAATTCATTCTTTTCTTTTACTACAGAGCCTTTTTCTCCAAGCGTAATAATAACATTTTCAAATTCTAATTCATCTAATTTTTTATCTTTAAAGATAACATTAGCTTCTTGTTCATTAGGAGTAAGTAAATAAACATCTTTTAATAATCCAATTGGTAATTCTTTAGCTGGAGCAGGATTTAATACAACTAAAGTATCATATTTTTTTGCAAGTCTCACTGCTTCTTCTAATGATTCATCACTCATTTCAAGTTGTAATAATAAGTATTTACTTGTTTTAATTTCATTTTCAAATAATCTTACATCTTCCTTAGTCATCATGCTAGATACACCAGGATAACAAACAACTCTATTTCTTCCATTCTTATCAATCATAATACAAGCTGATGCACTACGTGATGCTTTTCTTTTAATAACTATAGAATTAATATTTTCATCTTTAAGTGTTTTTTCTACTTTTTCTGCAATTTCATCATCACCACACAATGTAAGAAATGATACATTAGCACCAAATCTTTTAGCAGCAACGGCTTGATTAAATCCTTTACCACCATATTCAACATGATATGTACTAGCTATTACAGTTTCACCCTCTTGGTTAAAATGGTCCATTTTCATAAAAATAGATTCTCCACTTAATCCTATTACAGCAATTTTATTTTCTTTCATAAATATTCCTCATTTTAAAAAAAGCTCAAATTTCTTTGAGCTTTATTTTTTTATTTGTTTTCTTTTTCTTGTTGTTTTAAAGCATCACGATAAGAAATTTCAAGTTGGTTATATGGAATTTTAATACCAGCTTTATTCATTTCATCGTACACAGTTTCTAATAAATCGAATGTAACATCCCAATAGTTTTCATTCTTTACCCAAACTTTACAAGAAAGATTAATTGATGAAGCAGCCCATTCAGCAATTCTAACTGCAGGAGCAGGATCTTCTAAAATTAATTGATGCTTAGCACATACATCTAAAATAATCTCTTTAGCTTGTTTATAATCAGCTTCATAATCAATTGCAAATACTAAATCAACTCTACGTGTAGCTTTTGTACTGTAATTAATTACATTTCCACCAATTAAAGCACCATTTGGAATTAATACAACTTTGTTATCAGGTGTTCTTAAATGTGTATAGAAAATTCTAATATCTTCAACTGTTCCGCTTGTACCTTGACATTCAATAAAGTCATCAACTTTAAATGGTCTTAAGAATAGAATTAAAATACCACCTGCAAAGTTAGATAATGTTCCTTGAACAGCTAAACTTACACCTAAACCAGCAGCAGTAATTAATCCTGCAACACTTGATGTATCAACACCTAAGAATCCAATTGCCATAAGTAAAAGTAATAATTTAACAATTTTATTAGATAAATAATAAACAACTTGAACAATTGTCTTTTCAACATTACGTTTAATCATGCGTTTACGCATTCTCTTAGTAATCATATCAACAATTTTACATAAAATCAATAAAACAATGAAAACAACTACTACTTCAATACATTTGTTAACAAAATTTTGAATAGGTTCAGGTAGTCCCCAATCAAAACTAAAAATTTTGTCAAATAGACTTAATTCTTCAACGACTTCACCAGTTTCTGGAACTGTAGTATCAGTTGCAGCACTTAAAAATCTAAACATTTTTTCCTCCTAATTTAATTTTTATTTAAATATATTTTACACCATTAAGTGTTTTTTTTCAACATTAAAGTCTTACAAATTCTTAAGATCTTTGATGTTTGCAACCTGAGACCGATATATATTTGCGTAAACACCATTTTGTTTTACTAAAGAGTCATGATTACCTTCTTCTACTTTAATTCCATGGTCTAAAACAATAATATTATCAGCATTATAAATGGTAGAAAGTCTATGTGCAATTACAATTACAGTTCTATTTTTACACGCATACTCCAAAGATTGCTTTATGATATTTTCCGTCTCTGTATCGATGTGTGAAGTAGCTTCATCCATAATTAAAATAGATGGATTACGAATAATTGCGCGAGCTAAACTAATAATTTGTTTTTCTCCAGCACTCATATTTACACCTTTTCTTGAAAGTTCTTGATGTATACCATCAGGGAATTTTTTAATTAATTTGTCCCCACCCATAGCAGTTAAGACGCGTACTATCTCTTCATCACTAATGTTATCTAAGCCAAATCTAATATTTGAAGCAATATCACCTTTTAACATAATAGGTTCTTGTAAAACAATACCAATATTAGAACGATATGTTCTTTTTGAAATCTTACTAATATCCATATTATCTACATAAATAGCTCCAGATAATGGATCTGTTATATCATAAAATCTTAGTAATAAATTCATCATAGAGCTCTTTCCACTACCAGTGTGACCAACTAAACCCACCATTTGACCTGCTTTAATATCAATAGTAACACCTTTTAAAACATATTCGCCTTTAATATAACTAAACCATACGTTATCAAATTTTATATCTCCTTTATATCTTTCAATAAATTCTTTATCTTTATTTTCAATAGGAGCTTCAATAATTTTATGAATACGATCTACTTGAACATGTGAATGCTCAAATGCACCAATTTGAGTAAAAATAATATTAATTGGTTCTACAATTCTTGATAAATAATCATTATAGGCATATATTAATCCAGCCGTAATAATCACATCTGCAACATTCAAATGTTGAATTCCAAAATACACAACAATTAATGTTGTTATAGATGCTCTCATAATATTAATCATATTCCAACCAAGAGTAGTACTAAGCTTTACTTCTTTTAATTGTTCTTTGCGGTAGTCTTCGTTTATTTGATTAAATTCATCAACAGTTTGCTTTTTAAAATTAAATACTTGTAAAATTTGAATACCATTAATTATTTCGTTTATTTTAGCAGTAAGTAAACTTCTTGATTCATTTACTCTTTCTGCGATATTCTTCAATTTCTTCAAGAAGAATCTAATCCATAAATATATTATTGGATAAGCTATAAACGTTAATAGAGCTAATTTATAATTTAGAATAAACATTCCTACATAAGCAAGGATAAAACTTAAGATAGCTGTTGCAAATAGCAATAATAATTGACGATACATAATGATCATACCATCTACATCTTTAGTAATTCTTGTTGCCATTTTCCCAGCAGGTTCTTCTTCAAAATATGAAATTGGTAAAAATTCAATATTTTTAAATGCTCTTGTTCTTCCTTCGTTAGCTAAATAGTTAACTACCTTATTAATAGAGAATGCTTGTATAAAGCCACATACTATTGTAATAATAGTTTTTACAAAAATAACTATTATAAAGAACACTAAGTGAGGTATTACTGGTTCATAAAATGCAAACACTTCAACTTTGTTTAATTTAATAGCTTCATAAGAAATATTCTTACCATCAAATGAGGTATTTAAAATAAATAAGTCATTTTCTTCTTTAATTTCTTTGTTTCCACCAACTACCTTATCATCAATAAAATAAAAACCATTTTTATAAAGGACAATACTAACATCTTTAATTATAGTGTCATTTTCGTCTATGAATCTAGTTTGTTTATAAAATAAATTATTATATGAAACAGTATATTCATCATTCTCCTCTACTTGCTTCCATTCATATTCAATACCCAAAATATAATCATCTAAAACAGTTTTAACTAAAAGTGGAGAAACGAATGCTAGAGCCTGAATGATAATAATCATTAATAAGCTAATGAAAAACCAATGCATTTTCCCCTTTAAAAATTTAAATAATCTTCTATAGTTCTTCATGATTATCACCTTTTATTTGAATAAGATATTGCATCTTATACCAGTTATCATATTTTAATAATTCATGATGAGTACCTATATCGGTTATTTTTCCACCTTGTAGAACGATAATTTTATCTGCAAGAGCTATCGCACTAAAACAATGTGCAACAATAATATTAGTCTTACCTACTCTTGTTTCTTTTAATTGTTTAATAATATTTGTTTCAGTTAATGCATCAACAGCACTTAAAGAATCATCTAAAATTAAAATTTCAGGATCTTTTACTAAAGCACGTGCTATTGACAATCTTTGACGTTGTCCACCAGATAAAGATCCACCTAGTTCACTTACTAAAGTGTGTTCACCACTTGATAATTCATTTAAATCTTTTTTAAAATCTGCAACTGTCATTGCATTATCAATTTCTTCATGTGAGGCTTTAGGATTACCTATTAAAATATTATCATCAACACTTCTTCTAAACAAAATATGTTCTTGAGGAACATAACCTACCATCATTCTAATGTCATCTATCTTATAATTCTCAATTGGAATATCATCAATCAAAATAGTTCCACTACTAATATTAAATTCTCTTAATAATTGTCTTATTAAAGTAGATTTACCACTTCCAGTAGGACCAACTATACCTATTGTTTCACCACTTTTTATTGTTAAATTAATATTGGATAAAACGTTAAAATCATCAAATGGAAATTTAAAGTTTACATCTTTAAATTTTATTTCATTAAATTTCATTATATTTAATGGATTTGTAACATCATGGACTTCAGTATCTAAATCCATAATTTCAAAGAATCTTTGTGATGCAATATTAATGCTACTAATTGTGTTTAAGACATTACTTAAACCAATTAGTGGACCATAAAGCATTCCAACATATAGTAAGAAACTAACTAAATCACCAGGAGATATGATAGATTTAATCACCATGTAAGTACCTAATCCTATTGCAATAAAATACGCTACAGCATAAATAAGTTCAAACATTGGTACAAATAATGACTCAAACATTTGAATATACCACCAAGAGTTAGTATCATTATCAATTGCTGTTTTAGTCTTTTTATAGTCTTCTTCTTCCATACCATATGCTCTAACTGTTTTTGCACTTTCGATGGATTCAAGAACATTTTCTGTCATTTCCCCATAAATTTCATGATGTTTTTTATAATATTGTCTTTTTCTCTTTCTGATATTATTTAAAATAAATATCGCAAAAGGCATAAATACAATGGATACAAGACAAAGAATAGGATTAATAACTACCATCATAGTTATTGAAGCAACAATAGTGACAAAATAATAAATAACATTTTGCAAAAAAGATGTTGCTAGGCCACTTACTGTAGTTAAATCATTTGATATTCTTGCTATTAAATCACCTTTAGTATATTTTTCATAAATTGAAGAGTCCAGTTCAAATAAATGTTCAAGATACTGTTCTCTTAATTTATATGAAATATCTTGACCTAGTTTATTCATTGTATAATGATAATAAATATTTACACAATATATAAATACTGGAATTACTAATAACCCCATAATGTATAGAATTATTCTATCTATAGTTACACTCCCCATAACTATATCATCTATTGCAATACCAAGTACCTTAGTAGGGATTACTGGCATTACAGAAACAAATAATAGTGCTAATGCACAAAATAAATAATTTTTAAGATTTGCTTTAAAGAACCATGTTAGTCTTTTAAATGTTAGTAAAATTTCTTTCATAAAGCTATTCTCCTCTTAATTAATGAGTTATAATTTCACAACCATCTTCTGTTACAACAATAGTATGCTCCCACTGTGCAGATAACTTTCCATCATAAGTATAAATAGTCCAACCATTTCTACTATCTTGATAAATTAATCTACTTCCTTCATTTACCATTGGTTCAATAGTAAATACCATACCCGGTACAATTAGCATTCCAGTCCCTTTTTTTCCTACATGAGAAACATATGGATCTTCATGCATTTCAAGTCCTACACCATGACCACCAATTTCTCTAACTACACTATATCCATTTTTTCTTGCATGGGTAAGAATAATATCGCCTAGATCACCAAGTCTAGTCTCCCATGGAACTATTGCATTAACAGCAAGTTCTAAACATTCTTTAGTAACTTTTACTAACTTTTTAGCATTTTCCTTTGCTTCACCAATAATATACATTCTTGATGCATCGGCATAATAACCTTTATAAATTGTAGTAACATCTACATTTACAATATCTCCATTTTTAAGTATCAATTTTTTTGATGGAATTCCATGACATACTGAATCGTTTACAGATACACACACACTTTTAGGAAACCCTTCATAATTAAGTGGAGCAGGAATAGCCCCATGAGAAATAGTAAAATTATGAACAAGTTTATTAATATCTTCTGTAGACATTCCAGCTTTAATGTTTTCTTCCACCATATCAAGAATTGCCGTATTAATTACACCAGCAGCCTTAATTCCTTCAATTTGTTCTTTTGTTTTAATCATTTTTTCAGTAGGAACTATATAGTTTTTCTTTTTATATTCTAATAAACGATTTTTAATCTTTTCATAAGCTTCATTCATTATATTCACCTCTTTTATCTTATATATTATACCACTTTATAATTTAAAAAAAAAGAAAATGGCTAATGCTTTCGCATTAACCATTTTAATTTGTTTAATTATTTGCTGTAAATACCATTTACAGATGAAGCAAGAGTGATAGTTTCAACTTTATCACCAACAGTAACTTCTACTGTATATTCGATAACTTGAGCAAATTCAGGTTGAGATTCAATACGTCCGTTTTCACCAACGAATGAAGCACAGTTTTCATCAACAGTAAGTTTGAATCCAGCATCTTTTAATGTTGTTAATAGAGCCATTTCATATCTTACTAATTCGATGAATTCCCACCAAATTTCAAGATCATTTTCTAATAATGGTTGAGGACAATCCTTACCATCAAAGAAGTGGTGACCTTTAATTCTTTCAAGACCTAAGTCATATTGAACACATAATTGAGCAACTAATTGTGCAGTCTTTTGCCATGTTAACCATAAGTCTGATTCAGGGTTAACTGCAGATTCGATACCGATAGAGTTTCTATTACCACCAGAACCACAGATACGTCCTTCGTAAACTTGACCATAACTCCACCAAGTTGTACCCATGTAGTATTCACCATCTACAACAGTGATAGGGAAGTCTTGATCATTGAAGAAGCTTTCAGGAGTTCTATTAGCAAATGTTTGACCCCAGTTATCATAATCAGGTTGAGCAGAAATTGTACCATCAGCATTGTAAATGTGATCAGTATTTCTTTCTTTATGATTATAAGTCTTAGGTAGTGGAATTGTTGTCTTCTTACCATTGATTTCATAATAGAAGTCATCAGAAGCAGTGAATTTAACTTTTAATAGATCACAATCATCATACATAACACCTGTAGGCATCCACTTGAATGCACCAACAGTAGAGTAAGCACCAGAGTCACCAGCATGCCATGCACCTTTATCGTGGCTTAAGCAGCTATAAACACCATCATTACCAGTAACATAGTGGATAGATACACCACTTGAAGCTTGAACGAAGTAATTAGCATTAGCTTTAGCTGTTGAACCAGGAGCCATATTACCTGTGTAGTGAACAGTAACGAATTCGATACCTTCATTTACATAGTAGTTACCAGTAGCATCACCAGCAGATTTGAATTGTTCATCAATTACTAATGGTTGATTGTAAAGAATCTTACTAATTGATCCAAAGATATCAGCATAGTATGCAGGAGCAGAGCCAGCACCAATACCTAAATCGTATCTAGTAAATACATTACTTTCATGAGCATCAATAACATGTTGAACTGCTTCAGAAACTTCAGCTTCAAGAACAGTTACAACGAAATCTTGATAGATTTCAGTATTGCTTGTAACAGCTACACGAATAGTAGCAACACCAGCATTAACACCAGTAACTTTACCATTAGCATCAACTGTAGCAATTTCAGGAGTTACAGAAGACCAAGTTAGAGCTTCTTTAGAACCATCACGTTTGATGTATTCAGCAAGTAAGTTAACTGTACCATCAATTGCAACATAACTTTCTGTTTCATAAGCAATTTCGAAATGATCTGGAGAGTAAACAACTAATTCGAATGAATCTTTTGCACCAGATGCAGATTTAGAAGTAATTGTAATAGTAGTCTTACCATCAGCAACTGCTGTGATTAAACCTTTATCATCAACACTAGCAACTTCAGGATTGCTTGATGCGAATGCAACTTGTTGGATGCTTGCATCAGAAGGATTAACTGTCCAAGTTAATTGGTAAGTTTCAAATCTCTTCATTTCAGCAAATTTATTATCAATAGTTACACTTGTTACAGGAGTAGCTTCAACGAATTTAGCATAAAGTTTTAATCCATCATCAGCATGAGAAACCTTAGTAACAGGTTCACCAGTGAATTCAGCATCTTTATACCAACCAGCAAACTTGTAATTTTCTAAGTTAGCAGCAGGTAATACTGTTTCTTCATAGTATCCATAATGCTTAGGTTCAGAAGCACTTAATTTAGCCCAGAAACCATTAGCATTTTCATAAACTGAATGGTCAACTGAAGTATAACTTGAATTAGGACGAATTGTTCTACCTAATAAGAATGCACGGAATGCATAAGATACACCATAAATAGCATCACCACTATAACCAGTTTGATTAATTAAAGCTCTTAAACCAAGAACGTTACAGTTATTAGAAGCAACATCTCTTACAGATAATTCATATAAGTATTCAGCTAACCATAACCATTTTTCTCTTGGAGTTTGACCATTGTTAAGAACAGTCTTAGAATCTAAGAATGTATGATAATCGATATCAGCAAAGTTACCTGTAGCGATATCAGCAGTAGAAGCATAGCTCTTACCTAATACTAGGTTGTAGTCTACTAGCCAATCAGCGATTAATGCATCTCTTGAAGCATATAAGATACTACCACCATTTAGTTCATAATCTACATAGAAGAATGTAGCTTCTAACCAATTAGCATAAAGTTTAGTATCAGCAGTAACAACAACACTCTTAATATAATCTTCAGTTCCTTTTTCTAAAGTCCATCCTAAGAAGATGTGACCGTATTTTTCAGGAGTAGGAAGTTCAACTTTAGTACCATCAACAGCAGATGTAACTAAACCTTCAGCAGCACCACCATCTAGATCGTATTCAACGTCAAAGATTTCAGCATATTGAGCATAAAGTTTGATATCGCCAGTCCAATCTTTTTGGATTTCTTTATAAACTTTTGTTCCTTCAGCATCTAATGACCAACCTAAGAATTTATAACCTTCTTTAGTAGCACCATAAAGAGCAACTTTTTGACCTTCTAAGTATTTAACGTCATAACCAGCAGCAATTGTACCACCATTTAATTCATAACTTAAGTTAGAATAAACTTCAGGAGTACCAATTTCTTGAACAACTTTCCAAGCAACATATAATTCATCACAAACAGCTTTATCAGTTACTGTACCATAGTCTGTACAATATGTAGCACTTGAGTGAACAGGTTTACCATAATAGTTACCTTCATAATTGAATGCAGCAGAACCAATATTAGATGAATCTTGACGGTAAGTCATATTTTCAAATACATTGTATTTAATATTATATTCAGCACCAGCTTTTGAATTTCTACCAGAAATAATAGTACCAGCTAATGTACCAAAATAGTTATGGATTACATTAACTTTTGAACCAGCAGGAGCACAACGTAGCATAATACCACAAGTATAAAGTTCAGATCCATCAACAGTCTTACCAATGAAGTTATTATCAATTACGTTAATAACATCAGCAGCACAACCAGTAGAACCTAACATAATACACCAGTCATCAGTTACCCATTCAAATGTATTACCGATAAATTCAATAACACCAGCAGAGTTATACATTGCGATACAGTCTGAAATTGAAGTGTTATCAGTATTTTCATGAGTAAAGAAGTTATTCTTGAATAATGCATTTGTAACAGCTTCATCATTAGCAAATACACCTTTTAAGTAAGAAGATGCACCTGTATTGAAGAATGAGTTAGATAATTCAAAGTTAGAAACTTTACCAGATGTTGTTACAACAGCAGTACGGTTAGTTCCACCAGCTTTTGCAAACTTAGTAGATACACTATGAACATTAGTAATTGTAGCATTATTAGCTTTAACAACTACATTACATCCAGCACCAAATTGAACACCATCAACTGTAAATCCTGCAGCTTCAACTGTTAAAGGTTGAGCAAGAACAGCTTCAGCAGCACGTTCAGCAGTACCAGCAACACCATGGTTAGGACCATAAATTGTTAAGTTAGCAACAGTGATTGTTACAGCTTCATCATAAGTACCAGCTGTTAAATAAATTTCATCGCCTTCTTTAGCAGCAGCTAAAGCTTCAGCAAGAGTCTTATAAGCAGCATCAGCACCAACGATTAATTTACCTTCTAACCAAGATTCTTCTTTTGAAGGAATTGATTCAGCATCAGTTAAATCGTTAGTATGAGTAGCATTAACGAACATTGCATCAGTTACAGAATCAAATGCCCAGTAGTTGCTATCACAAGTTACAGTAGCTTTAGTAGCATTCTTAACAATAAGAGTATCTTTACTATTTTGAACAGTATTATAATTACATACAAATTTAGCACCATCAGGAGCAGCATCAACTTTTAATAACAAGTATGAATTATCAACTGTATTGTAGTACATTTCACAGTTAACTTCATCAGTAGCAGCACCAGTATATGCTTGGAATCTGATAGCACAGTGAGAACCTGCAGTTTGACCATTATTTAAGAATGTATTGTTTTCAACTAATACATTAACAGCACCAAATTTTTGTAACCAAATTAAGTATTGAGCATAGTTTTCAAAATAGTTGTTAGTAATGATTAAATTACCAGTAACACCAACAGAAGCACCATTACCAAGTTTAACAGCATCATTGTAGTTAACTCTTCTACCAACAAATGAGTTATTATCCATAGTTAAGTTCTTAATATTAGTTGCATAAACGATCATTGGACGGTCATTTGAAATGTTGCTTGTAATAATCTTAGAATTAGCGATTAATACATCAGAAACAAAATTAGAACCATCAACATTTAATTCAAATGGAGCAACTGTACTTACATTACCAACGTTAACAGTTGAATCATATACATAAATATTAACAAATGTTAAATTAGAAATATTTTGAGTAGTATCAGCTTTAAGTTTACCAGCACCAGTTAATGCAATACCATCAATAGTAACATTATCAGCAGAAATCTTTAATACACCAGAAAGGATAGCTTCATCACCACGAGTTGCAGTGTTAGGGTTAACACCAGCATTAGGACCTTTAATAGTTAATGCTTTATCAATTGTAGCACCAGCATATTCACCAGCAGCAAGTACGATTGTATCACCCTTAGAAGCAGCAGCAATAGCATCAGCTAAAGTCTTATATTCTTCTTCAGCACCAACTTTAATTACTTTAGGCATTGAAGATTCTTTTTCTGCCCATTGAGCATATAAAGTAACATCACCAACAACTTCTGTACCAATTGAAGTTACATATTCACTAGAATCAGCAGCAAGTGTCCAACCTAAGAATGTATAACCAACTTTAACAGGAGTAGGAAGAGATGCAACACCGATTGTTTCTACATAAGAATTTACATATTCACCTTCAATACGTCCAAAGTCTAGTTCATAATTAATAGCAAATGTTTCATATACTTCTTCAGTATCAGACCATTTAGCATATAGTTTAATATCACCAACTGTACCAGCAGGTAATGATAAGAATTCATCACGATATTTATTATTGAAACACCAACCAACAAATTCTACACCATCACGCATAGGAACTTCAATAACAAATGGAAGTTCTTCTACTGTATATTCATACTTAGGATTTGCAGCAACTGTAACAATCTTAGTTGGAACTGATGCAGCCCACCAAGCTTCAGTGTCAAGTCCTGTAAAGTCCATAGAAAGTGGAGAAGTAACTTTACCTTGTTGTAGGAATGCAGCTAAGTTAGCACGCCAATACTTGTTGTAATTAGCAGCACTTGAAGCATTCTTCATGTATGATAAACCAGAGTAATTTGGATTGTAAGTTAACATAAATTCTTGTAACCAAGCCCACTTAGAAGCTAAAGTAGCATCTTTCCAGAATGCAGCTAGGCCATAGTTAGCAGATTTAGAGTTGAAGTTTGCAGCAGTTAAGCCAGATAATCCATATTTAGCAGAGTAATCAGCTAAGAAATCAGCAACAATTGCTTCATAATTATCATAAATATAAGCTACAGAATCAACTGAGAATGTACCACCATTAGTATCATATTCAATCTTGTAAGTTTCAGCTTCATAAATAGCATATAATGTTTGAGGATCTCTTGTTCCAGCAGGGATTTCTTCAATAATTTCTCCACCTTTACTTAAGCTCCAACCTAAGAATTTGTAACCAGGTTTAGAAGCAGTCATTTCTAATTTTAATCCTGTTGAACATAAATATTGTTTAGGAGCACCATCAGAAAGTTTACCACCATCTAATTCATATGATAATTCATAATCATCTCTTAATTCAGCAAATAAAGCCTTGAAGTTAAGATCTCCAATTTGATCAGCAGAAATCTTATCATAGATTTTAACTAAGCTAATTGTTGTATTACCAGTAGAAGGATCACCATCGAAACTAACGATGTCACCAACTTGAATAGCTTCTCTAAATGCTTTAGTTTCAGCATATTTACCATAACTATCAGAAATACATAAAGTATAATCTCCTTCAACAGCTGAAACTTCTCCAGATTGTTGAATCTTAGTTACAACGTATGAGCCATCTTCTTGACGTGCAATATAAGCACGGAACGAGAATTTAGCTTTTGCATCATTAGCTGATTTAAATAGGAAGATATGGTTAGCATAGTTACCCCAGAAGTTGCTATTAGCAGAAGTAGTAATTGTTTCTTCTTTAGCAACACTCCATCCGATAAATTCATGATCAGCTTTTTGAGCAAGAGGTAATAATGTTTCAACACCTACTGCATATTGATATACAACAGCAGGAATACTTGGATCACATGGTAAATATTTAGGAGCATATTCTTCAAATGTTAAACCAGTACGATCTGTACCATAACCAGCTGTATTAGCAGTACCAGTTAAATTTAAGAATGTATGAACTTCACCACGAGCTTCAGCTTGTCCATCAGTAGATTGAAGTTCAGCAGCACCTCTAGCAACACGTCCATCATTGATTAATTTTATTAACCAACTCCATTTAGCACCATATTCAGCACTTGTTAAGAACTTATAACCAGCACTTGAACCATCAGCCATCCAGCTTCTTGCGAAGAAGTCAGAACCATCAGCAGCAACAGTTTTACCTGAATGTTTATTGAAATCAACAACGAAATCAGCAACTAATTCTGCATGAGATGCATAAGGATATCCAGTAACAAATGAACCACCATTTAGATCATAAGAAATATTAAATACATCTAATTTCCAAGTAGCTTTAACAGCAACATCACCAACACTGCCTTTAGCAATCTTAGTAACAGTGTTACCTTCAGCATCAACCCATCCTAAGAATGAGTGATTTTCTTTAGTAGGTTCACCAAGAACGATTTCATCTTCTACAGTATATGTAGCAGGGTTACCTTCAGCATTAACACCACCATCAAGATCATAATTGATGTTGTAGTTAACAATTTCCCACTTAGCATAAACTTTAACATCACCTGTAGAACCTTCAGCAATCTTACCAGCTTCTTGAGTTAATTCTTCATCAGCATACCAGCCAAGGAAGTTGTAACCAAGTTTTGTAGCAGGTTGAAGTTCAAGTGGAGTATTTAAAGTATTATAACCAGCAGGGTTAGCTTCAGAGTTAACACCACCATTTAATACGTATTCAATAGCAAAATCACTTTCACTAACACTTAATTTTAATACGAATGCTTTTTCATCAACACCATCAGTAGCATAAGCAATGATAGTAGCTTCACCAACAGCAACAGCAGTAACTTTACCATTTTCGTCAACTACTGCAACATCTGGGTTAGCAGATTCCCATCTTACTTGTGCATCAGTATAAATTGGATTAAACTTATAACCAATAGTTTGACTAGCACCTTTTAACATGTTAGGGCTATATTCTGTAAAGACAATTTCAGGTAATGCACTTGATAATACAGTAACGCTTGCCTTATCAAAAACGATAGCCTTTTGTGACCATTCAACTTTAATTTCAGTTTCACCAATGCCAACACCTATTAATTGACCATTAACAAATTTGGCAACAGTTTCATCACTAGATGAGTAAACTAATTCTTTTTGAACTTGTTTAGCATCATAGTTTGAACCAGTAGTAATATTAATGTCTAAACTAATAGTTTGGCCTTCTTTAACAGTATAATCATCGCTTCCGAAAGCAATTTTAACTGTATCAGCTGCAGATGTACATGCAGCAATACCTAAAACTACAAGTAGAGACACTAAAACTAAGAAAATTCTTTTTCTCAAATTCATGTAAATTCTCCTTTTCCTTTCGAACTTTTTACACTTTATTATAACACTTTTTGAATATTTTGACAAGCGTTTTCATAGATATTTTTTAATTTTACCATTTATCAAGCTAAATTATTGCTGATTTTTCTTATTTTCTTTTTGAATTTTTCCTACTTTAATAAAAATAAAGGCATATTTCTATGCCTTTATTATCTTATAAATAAGGTGTATATTGAATGACTGAATTTAGTGTAATCGAATCTTTTACACCATCTTTTTCAACTGTAATTGTATAGTTAATATTTTTAGAAACTGGAGAAGTTTTTAAAACTCTACCTGAATTATTTACATACTCAGTATTGCCAGATTCAAAACTTAAAACATATCCTTGTTTGATAAATTGTAATACGTTATATTCAATTTCAACAAGTCTCTTAAAATGTAAATAAAAGCCTGCTTCACGCATTGTTTGAGGACAGTTTTTACCACTAAAATAGTGATGAGTTACAACATCATCAATTGTTAAATCATTTTCATCCATTAATTTAGCAACTAATTTTGCAAGACGTTGCCAAGTATAATAAACATCTTCTCCCTCTGTAATACATGATTCAATACCTATTGAGTTATTATTTCCTCCATAGTTACCAATCTTTCTGTATGTTGTATCATACCATGTTTTACCTAAATAATATTGTCCATCACGAATAACACAGCGAATACCGTAGTCGTTAATATCTGATGTTTTTAAGATTTGACCATTATATGTAGGAGCTAAAACAGTAGATTTTTGACCATCAATTGCATAATAACCATCTTCAGTAATCGTAATTGTTGGATATTTATCAGTTCCATAAACACCACTTGGAATTTCTCCATAAGTTAGATTACCATCACCTGCATGGTATGATCTTTCGTTATCAGGAATATTATGGTAACAATCTTTATTATCAATTACATATTGATAACTTGCACCATAAGATTTACCAGTTAAAGCGTTATAATTATTATAAACAGTATCACTCCAGTCCTTTGCAGAATAATCTACATCACCTGTATCATGAACACAAATGTATTCTTTCTTAAATATCGTTCCTGGTCTTACCCCATTTCCTAATGGTGCAATATTTTCAGTAATAACTAAATCTTCAAATAAATAACCAATAACACTTGTCTTTAATTCATAAGTATATACTCTTTGCCAACCAGTTACTTTAATATTTTTAACAATATTATTACTTTCAGCTATGCTTACAAAATACTGTAAGACTTCATTCATTGAAGAATATTCTTCGACTACTGTAATACCAATTGATGTATTTACTGTTTCATTACTCTTAAGAGAAACTAATATTTCAGTGTAACCAGTACTTATGCCAGTTACAACACCATTACTATCTACTGTAGCAACTTTTTCATTTAAACTCTTATACGTAAATCCATTTATTGTGGCTTGTTCTTCAAAGTCATATGCATCAACAATAATATTTGTTGTATTATTTACTTCCACCGATACATTATCATTTTCAAAACTTAATTCCATATGAGGATAAAGCCATTTAGGCGAAAGTACTAAATTTCCTTCAATTTCATCTTCCAAAGTAATTTGACTATAATATCCGTCATATCCTTCAATATACCAACCGCCAAATACATAATAATCTCTTGTTAATACAGGTAAATCTAGTGGTAATTCACCAGTATTATAAACTTTAGGCGCATCTTCAGGCATTAATAAAATATCATTTTGGTTTACTTCGTAAGTAATTTCAAATTCTCTACCTAAAACAGTTACTTCAATTTCAACTTCTTTTACTGTTCCATCCAGATACTTTCCAATAAGAGTAACTAAAGTTTTACCAGGATTTACACCAAATAAAGTTAAGCTAGTTTTATTCTTTCCATCAACATCAGCAATATTTAAATCTTCAATTTTCCATTCAAATGATGGTTTTTCTCCTTCAGATGTAACTTTTGCAGTAAGCTTAGTTGTTGCATTATCATAAAACTCTACTGTACCTGCAATTTCAAAATCCGCATAAATAGGTCCCGTTACAACTTCTTTCCACTTTGCCTCAAGTTCTAAATTAGAATCAATAGGAGTATTAAAATCAAATTCGTTATCTCCTAAATACCATCCAATAAATTCATATCCATCTTTAGATATTTCTTCACTAGTTATAACAGCAGATTTCTTAACTTCTATTTCTTTTACTATTTTTTCATCACTAATGAATTTAACTGTATACTTTTTTCCACAGCTAACATTTATAATTGCTATAAACATAACTACAAATACTAAAAATAATTTATGTGCATTTTTCATACCTTATACTCCTTGTTTTATCACATATATTATACTAACTTTAAAATTTTATTTCAAGAAAAAAAGGAACTACTTTTGTAGTTTCTCTACTTTTGTAGTTCCTAATTATTATTTTTTAAAAAACTTCTTAATTCGATCAAAAATATTATTTCCACTTGTTTCATCAGTTTTAGAAAGTTCTTTAAATAATTCTTTTTGTTTTGAAGTAAGATTTGTTGGCGTAATTACTTTTACAATTACAATTTGATGTCCTAGTTTTCTAGTAATCTTATTATCTATTCCCTTATCAGCCAAACGATACTTATCACCAGTTTGTGTACCTGGTTTAATATTCATCTTAACAGGACCATGAATAGTTTTTACTTCAATAGTATCACCAAGAGCTGCTTGGCTAAATGTAATCGGTAATTCTAATAAAATATTATTACCATCTCTTACAAAGAACTCATGATCTTTTACTGTTACATGAACAAATAAATCTCCTTGCGTTCCACCTCTTGTGCCTGCTTCACCTTCACCAGCGACACGAATTGTTTGATCGTTGTCAATACCAGCTGGGATATTAACTTCAATATTTTTAGATACTCTTTTTCTACCTTGTCCATTACAATCAGGACAAGCTTTCGTAATCTTTTTACCTGTACCCCTACATTCAGGACATTCTGATTCAGAACGCATTTGACCTAAAATTGTATTTTGTACAGTAATTACACGACCTCTACCACTACATCTACTACATGTTGAAATATCATTTTTAGAATAAGCTCCAGTTCCTCCACATTTTGTACAGGTATCAAAACGAGCAAATTTGATTTCTTTTTTTACTCCATAGCATGCTTCTTCAAATGTAAGTGTAACTTCTTGTTCGATATCTCTTCCCCTAGTAGGACCACTTTTACTACGTGACCCACCACCGAAGAAACTACTAAAAATATCTTCGAAACCACCAAAACCTGAGAAGCCATCAAATCCTTGTCCACCAAATCCTTGGTTAACATCCTCAGTACCAAATTTATCATAATTAGATCGCTTTTCAGGATCACTTAAGCAATCATAAGCAACTTGAATTTCAGCAAACTTTTCATTAGCATTTGGTTCTTTAGAAATATCTGGATGATATTTTTTTGCAAGACTTCGATAAGCTTTCTTTATGTCTTCTTGTGAGGCATCTTTAGCAACACCTAGCACTTCATAATAATCTCTCTTCGTTGCCATTAATTAAAGCCTCCTATCATATTTTATTAATTATTATTTATTTGAAACATCTTCGAAATCTGCATTAATAGTTCCATCATCATTTTGAGAACCTGCTTCTTGTTGTGAAACGTTTTGAGCTTTTTGATAAGCTTTTGTTGCAACACCTTGCGCAGCAGTTAATAATGCTTCTTTCTTAGTTTTAATTAATTCTAAATCATTACCATTTAAAGCTTCTTCTAATTCTTTAATTGCAGCTTCAACTTGATTCTTTTCATCTTCTGTAACATCTCCACCTAAATCTTTAATTGAAGATTGAATTTGGAAGATATATTGAGAACATTCATTTCTTAAATCAGCTTCTTCTTTCTTAGCTTTATCAGCATCTGCATTTGCTTCAGCTTCTTTAACCATACGATCGATTTCTTCCTCAGAAAGACTTGAATTACCAGTAATTGTAATTGTTTGAACTTTACCAGTACCTAAATCTTTAGCAGAAACGTGCACAATACCATTAGCATCAATATCAAATTTAACTTCAATTTGAGGTACACCACGAGGTGCTAGAGGAATACCAGATAATTGGAAACGACCTAATGTTTTATTATCTGCAGCCATACTTCTTTCACCTTGTACTACATGGATATCAACAGCAGGTTGATTATCAGCAGCAGTAGAGAATACTTGAGATTTAGTAGTAGGAATAGTTGTATTACGTGGGATAATTACAGTTGAAACACCGCCTAAAGTTTCAATACCAAGTGAAAGTGGAGTAACGTCTAATAATAATACATCATTAACATCCCCTGCTAAAACACCAGCTTGAATAGCAGCACCCATTGCAACTACTTCATCAGGGTTAATTGAACGATTAGGTTCTTTGCCAAGTTCTCTTCTTACTAATTCTTGAACACATGGAACACGTGTAGAACCACCAACTAGTAATACTTGATCAAGATCTCTTGCAGTAATTTTTGCTTGTTTTAATGCATCTCTTACTGCAACACATGTTGAATCAACTAAATCTTTAATTAATGATTCAAATGTAGCACGCGATACAGTTACATCAAAGTGAATAGGCATTCCATTTGTCATAGTAATAAATGGAATATTAACATTTGCGCTAGTTACATTACTTAAAGTTTTCTTAGCTTCTTCAGCAGCAAGTTTTAATCTATACATTGCAGATTTATCGTTTGATAAATCAATACCATTCATTTTCTTAAATTCTTGTAATAAATAGTTTACTAAACGATTATCAAAGTCATCACCACCAAGTTTATTATTACCAGCAGTAGATAATACTTCATAAGTTCCATCAGCTAAGCTTAGTACTGATACGTCAAATGTACCACCACCAAGGTCATATACTAAAATTGTTTGTTCTTTATCATTATTTTTATCAATACCATATGCAAGTGCTGCAGCTGTAGGTTCATTGATAATACGTTTTACTTCAAGGCCTGCAATTTTACCAGCATCTTTAGTAGCTTGACGTTGAGCATCATTAAAATATGCAGGAACAGTAATTACTGCTTCAGTAACAGGTGATCCAAGATAAGCTTCTGCAGTAGCTTTTAAATTTTGAAGAATCATTGCAGAAATTTCTTGTGGTGTATAATCTTTATTAGTTGAATTGATGTGAACTTTATAATCGCTTCCCATATGACGTTTTATAGAAAATACTGTGTCAAGGTTTGTTGCAGCTTGACGACGTGCATTTTCCCCAACGATAATTTCACCATTTCTAAACGCAACAACCGATGGAGTTGTTCTAAAACCATCTGTGTTTACAATAACAGTAGCTTCGCCACCTTCAATAACAGATACACATGAATTTGTTGTACCTAAGTCAATACCAATAATTTTACTCATAATTAAATTTCCTCCTATTTTTTATTAATTAATTTTTTTATAAATTATTTACTTACTTTAACCATTGCTGGTCTTAATACTCTATCTTTATACATGTAGCCAGTCATAACAACTTCAACTACAATATTAGATTCTACACCTTCTTTTTCAACTGTTTCTAAAGCTGAATGAAATGTAGGATCAAATTGCTTATTTAAGCAATCAATTTGAACAACGCCATAATTTTCTAAAATATTTTTTAAACGATTATTTACCATTATAAATCCGCTTAAAAAGTTTCTTAATGTTTGATCATCAGTTTGAAAACTTACTGCTTTATCAAAAATATCAAGAGTCTCAATCGATTCCATTAAGAAATCTTGTAATGCATATTTACGATCACGTTGACGTTCTTCTAAAACTCGTTTTTTGTAATTTTCAAACTCTGCTTGTTTTCTTAATAATTGATCTAATAATTTTGCATTTTCTTCTTGTAACTCAATAAATGCAGGTTCTTTTGAAATGTCAATTTTGTTTTTCTTTGAACTTTTCTTTTTAGGATTTTCTTCTTGCTGTTCTTTAGTTTGTTCTAAAACCTCTTCATTTTTATTTTCTTCCATGATTTCCTCCTATTTCATATTATTAACAAGCGCTTTTAAGAATGAAATTACTTGACGATACTTCATTCTAAGTGGGCCATAAATTGTAATTGCCCCAGTGTGATGTTTACTCTTAAAGTACGCTGTCACACAAGCACATTTTTTCATTATTTCTAAATTATTTTCACTACCAAGTTTAATAGATATTGAAGCATTATCATCACTTGCAATAACTGGTATTGGTCCTGCATCAAATTCTACAATTTGATAGATATCACCATTTTTTAAACATTCAATATAACTTTGTGCTAGATTTAAATCTGCGAAATCATGATGATTTAATATATTATATTGCCCAATAATTGTTCTTTTATCATCTACAAGTTTTCGAATATTTCTTAAACATAATTCAAGTACTGCTGGTGCGTTACTAATATAATCAAAGAAATTATCAGTAGTAATATTGATAACTTTAGCGTTTTTAAAGTCATTTAATAACACATCATGTAGTTTATCATTCAAAAATTCCATTGTATTTTCAATACTTTGAATATTAATTCCTTCAGGAATAGAGGTTTCTCTATGAAGTACTAAACCTTGATCAGTAACTAGAATAAATATCCCACGTCTATTTTTTAAATAAACAAATTCAATTTTTTTAATTAAAGAATTGTAAGCTGTTTTTTCAAGTATCACAGTCCCGTAATTAAAATCTTTATTATTGACAATACTTTCAACAAGCTTTGATAAAGTTTCTTTTTTAGATAATTTAGAATTTTCAAAATACTGCGCAACCTGTTCATCAAGTTCTTCTTGAATATCATCAATATTCATTAATTCTTCAACATATAAACGGTATCCTTTTTCTGTTGGAATTCTACCACTAGAAGTATGAGTTTTTTCTAAGTAACCCATTTCTTCTAAAAGTGCCATTTCATTACGAAGCGTTGCAGTTGAAACATCTAAACCTTCACATAAAGATAATGCACTTGATCCTATTGGTTCAGCATTAGGACTTTCAGTGTAGCCTTCAACAACAGCGATCATAATCCTTTTTTGTCTATCTGTTAACATCTCTTTACCTCCTTTTTAGCACTCTCAACGTTTATCCGCTAATAGTATATCACATTAAATTAGCACTGTCAAGAATAAAGTGCTAATTTTTTATATTTTATGCAAAAAAATTTATTTAATGCATAAAAAAAGTGAAGAATTACTTCTTCACTTTAAATACGGATTATGTTTTAATGCATCACTTAAAATAAAGCATTCATCATGCCCAGGATACAAAGTTAAAGTATGTTCCATTTTTTTAATTCTAGATAAAGTATTATTTAACACGACTACATTACCAGTCGGTAAATCACTTCTACCTATGCTATTACTAAATAACACATCTCCACAAAAAAGCATATTTTCTATTTTATAGCTAAGTGAACAATTAGTATGACCAGGATGATAAAATACTTTAATTTTTATTCCTTCTAAATCAATATTTATCCCTTCATCAATAAAAACTACTCTTGTTTCTTCTAAAACAAACTGCCTAAAACAACCAAAGAAAGTTGCACAAGATAAATTATTATCTAAAATCTTTTTATAAGCATTTTTATGCATATAGACAAAACAGTCAAATTCTTTTAGTAAGTCAACTACTCTTACAAAATGATCATAATGCCCATGAGTTAAAAACACACCTAAAAGTTTTCTATTTCCGATAAATTGTTTTAAAGTTTTAATATTGTTTGCAGGATCAATTAATATACAATAGTTATCATTATATACTAAATATGAATTAGCTAAATACCCGTTATCACAAAATGTTTCTACAAATAAATTCATTAATTATTTAGAAGCAGGTAGACTTGCAGCAGCGATAGATTGACCTACACGACGAGTCCACTCATCTGGAGTAACAATCTTAATATCTTTATATTCAGGGAATACATTCTTTAATACTTCATTAGCTTTTTCAATAATGATATCTCCACCTTCACCACTAGTTACACGTCCTAATAATAATAGATATTTAATATCATAGAATTCAGAATAGTAAGCAATACTATAACCTAAATATGTACCTACATTTTCATAGATTTCTTTTGCACGTGGATCATGTTCTTTCATTAAACCTTGAACAACTTTTAATTTTTCAGCAGGAGATGCATTTTCATCAAGTTCAATACCAGCAAATCCAGCAAGTTTAATTACACCATCTTGACTGAAGTATTTAACACCACAACCATAGTCTCCACTCCATTCGTCTACCATAGCACCTTTATTATAGTCAACTGGTACGAATGCAAGTTCTGATAACCAACCATTTAAGTTACCATCTTTATTAACGTAACCTGCAGCTTCACTAGTTCCCATAGCAATACCTAATACTTGGCCAGACTTTAAACTCATAGAACCAGCAAGTGCTGTAACATCACCATCGTTTGCAACAGTTAAAGGAACATCACCATATTCTTTTGCAGCACGAATATACATATCAACAACTTTTTCATCAAATAGATCTTGAGGAACTTTAATAAATAAAGAAGCCACTCTTACTTCATTATCAATATAAATACCAGCACTTGATACACCAATAGCATCTACACTTGGCATTTTTTCAGCAGCACGACGGAAAGAATCAAGAATTCCTTGATAATGATATTCAGGATCTTCATTAGTTTTAGGGAACCAAACAACTTCTTCTGAATGGATAACTTCACCATTAACAACAGCTGATACTTTTCTATCTGATCCACCTGCATCAAAACCAATACGGTTGCCTTCTAAATGACCACCAGCAGGAATAGAAGCTTCAACAGAAGCAGGAACTTCGTCATATTTACATGCAACAACTTCAAATTTTTGTTTGTACACTCTTTCCATAAATTCAACATCAAACTTACGTGTACCTTCATACGAGAACACTTGTTGCATTGCTTTAACTAATTCATCATTACCACCAAGATAAATTTTAAATCCACCAACAACCCAAAGAATACTTTTGATAACTCTTTCAATCATTTCTTCATTTTCTGCATCTTTACCTGGCATAACATTTAAATCATAGCGGTATTTATAACCACTTTGACGTTCAACACAGATTGCAAAAGGAACACTTCCTTTTTCTTTAAACTTGCGTAGTTCAATAATCATTGGTCTAAATTCTTTTTCTAAACTTGGAACATAACTTTTCATTTTTTTCTCCTCCTAGGTTTTGTTATCTATTTCCATTTTTATATTATGAACAGTTTCAACGATAATTACATCACTGCCAATTTTAACAATTTTATTCCAAGGAATCATTATCCCTTCACTTAAACTAAATATTCCACTTAGTCTAAATCCACTATTTACATGAATACTCATTATCTTACCTGTAGCAGTATCAATTGTAATATCTTCTATTCTACCAAGTTTTGTCCCATCTTCATCTCTAATAACATCTTTATTAGATAGTTCGGATAATTTCATTTTATCACTCCTAATCTAATTATATGAAGATTAACAAAAAACTTGAATACTATTTTGAATACATCCCATCTAAGTTATATCTTTCTCTTTCTTCACCTACAAAGATGTGGATTACAACTTCATTTAAATCTACTAAAAACCAAGCACTTTCAGGATTAGAGCTATACCCTCTTACCCAAAGTCCTAGTTTTAAAGCATCATCTCTTAAATAATTAACAGCAGCAGCACCTTGTCTAGATGTGTTAACTGAACATATGATTGTATAATCATAAAAAGGGGTTCTTTCTTTCATATCATACACTCTAATATCAGTTACAACTGCTTTTTCTAAACTTTCTATAATTTTATTTAACATTTTTCACCATATTCTAAATAATAATTTAAAGCTTTAAAAGTTAGCTCACATATTATTCTACCACTTTTTCTTAAAAAATCAACTTTTTGATTAAGTATTATTTTTACAGTTCTATCTAAACTTATCTTGCTAGCATCTTTTGCCTCTTTAGTATAGCTATTATCTCTTGTATCTTCTATATAATCAGCAACAAAGATCACTTTATCTAAAGTTGACATATTTTCTTTTCCTGTTGTATGATAACAAATTGCTGATAATATTTCTTCATCAAAAATGCTATATTCTTTTTTTACAATGTAAGGCCCAGCTAAACTATGCCATATTGTTTTTGTATCTTTTACTTGATCAACAAGATGAGGAAATTCTTTTAAAATGATATTCCATAAACAATCATCGCTTTTTAATTTAGCAGCATCATGTAAAAGACCTGCTAAATATACTTTATCACTATCTAACCCAAGATTTAATGATTCATTTAATTCAAGTGCCTTTTTAGCTACTTCTAAAGAATGGTAATATCTTTTTTGAACAACTCCATTAATGGTCATGGAGTCTTTTAACTTTTTTTTAATCTCTTCAAATTTTTCCATACTATCATTAAATAAATGTTTCAACAAGTCTTACATCAATATTTTTATGAACTGTTACTTTAAATGTAATATTACTTCCAACAATATGAACAAATCCAAGTCCACTTATTAACAAGTCATAAGCGCCATCAGCAATATCAAACATAACTTCTTTAGTTTCACTTAATCTTTCTAGTTCTTCATTTGTGTGTGGTGGAACAAGAAGTTTAGTAATTTGCGTTTCATAAATATTTAATGCATTAATAGTTTTAGTTCTATGAATATACAAATCATTAGATGTATAAAAACTTACATTTATTTTATCACCTTTAATAAAATCAATCCCTGCAAGGCCTCCCATAAAGATTGTTTGATCAGGACGAAGTTGATAAGTTCTAGGTTTTAAATAGCTCTTTGGCATTAGCATTTTCATAGATTCATAATCTAAATATGCACCAAATGATCGATAATTAATTAATCCTGGAGTATCAATAATATAATTATCTTCATCAATATATACTTTAATAAAGTCCATTGTTGTTTGGAATTGATCACTAGTAGTAATTAGTTTTTTATCATCTAAATATTTTTCTTTAATTGCGTTTATAAAAGTAGATTTACCAGCACTTGCACACCCTAAGATATAACAATCTCTAATCTTATTAATTCTTCTTTCACGATAACTTCTAGATCTTTTTAAAGCATTATCTTTAATTTTAAAAATTTTATTTAACACACTTTCAATATTTTGTTTTTTCTTAGCAGATATCATAATCACACTTAATACATCAAGAGATTCTTTTGCTGCAATGCCTCTAATACGTTCTTCTATTTTCTTTAAATGAACATCTTTAGGCATAATATCTACTTTATTCACAACAATAATTACTTGATTATCACCAATATATTTATGAAGATTTGGAATAAAACCTCCATAAATATCCATAATATCAATCATTAAAACAACGATTGCTTTTTGATCTTTAATTTGACTTATTTTTTTATAATAATCATTATCAGAAATTTCAGGATCGTATCTTTTGCCATTATGAATTATTTGATAACATCTTTTACAATAAACATTATCACCTAAATCAGCACTAACAAGCAATGGCACATACCCAGCTAAATTTTCATCATGTGTTTGTAATTTAATTCCGCATCCAATACATTTAGCCATGTTTTTTCTCCTTTTTTATAATTTCTAAAATTTGATTTGCGTATTCTTTATTATGTTTAGCAAATCTTTTTATTATTAAAGGTTCTCTCAAACGATTAATAACAGTATAAAACTTTTCACTTTCTCTAGATATTGATTTAACTAAGATGGAATCAACGCCAACATTATTAGCACATAAAACATCAGTAACAAGTTGATCTCCTATCATAATAATTTCTTCAAAGCTATGAATGCCATTTAAATTAAGAAATTTTATTATTTTACTTTTGAACGGTTTTTTCATTAAATACCCAGCACCAGTTGCAGGAAACTTACTCATAAATTTCATAATTCTATTTCCCTTGTTGTTGCTTAAAACAAATACTTTAAAACCAATCGATAACAACATATTACCTAATTCAATCAATTTATCATTAGGTTCATCTTCATAATAAGAAATTAGTGTATTATCTAAATCGAAAAGTATGATTCTTTTTCCATTTGCATATAATTCATTGTAATTTATATCAAAAACAGATAAAGCTATTTTTGTAGGAATATATTTTAGCAATATAGACACCTCATCATTTATTATTTTATAGTCATATTATACTAAAAAATTAACTTTTTGTCTAATATTTCACTAAGTACACTTTATCTAATAGAAAGGATTTATATGTTTAATTTATTAACACTATTTCTTTTTCCAATTCTTGGTTCAATGAATCAGGCAAATTTTCCTGAAGTATTAACGGAATCAGAAGAAAAAGAATATTTAGAAAGATGGAAAAATAAGGATTTTAATGCAAGAAATATTTTAATTGAACATAATTTAAGACTAGTTGCCCATATTGTAAAAAAATTTGAAAATACAAAAGTAGAAAAAGATGACCTATTATCTATCGGTACATTTGGTTTAATTAAAGCTGTAGATTCATATAATTTTGAATCAAATGTAAGACTTGCAACATACGCATCAAGATGTATTGAAAACGAAATTTTAATGCATTTAAGAAACATAAAAAAATATAAAGATACTATTTCTTTATATACACCAATAGGTGAAGATAAAGAAGGAAATGAAATTAAAATATGTGATGTTATTATTGATCCATCACCATCAATGACTGATAATTTAATTAAAATGGAACATTATGAAAACTTAAAAAAAGCATTATCAGAATTAAACACCCAAGAATTAGAAATTATATCAAGAAGATTTGGTCTAAACAACTACCAAGTAGAAACTCAGCGCGATATCGCAAAATCACTTGGAATTTCTAGAAGTTATGTGTCAAGAATTGAAAAAAGAGCCTTAACTAAATTATATTTAAAACTAAAAGATTAGCAAAATATTTAGTTTTTTAGTATAATATTATTGGAGGACTAAACTATGGAACGTTTTATTAGATCTGCATTACTTATAGGTGAAGATAATATAAAAAAATTAGCAAACAAAAAAGTAATGATTTTTGGTTGTGGAGGGGTTGGAAGTTATGTTATTGAAGGTCTTGCAAGAACTGGAGTAAATAACTTTATTTTAATAGATAACGATACCGTAAGCATTTCAAACATTAATAGACAGCTTATTGCAACAACCCAGTCAATAGGCAAATTAAAAGTTGAAGTTTGTAAAGAAAGAATTTTATCCATAAATCCTTCTGCCAATATTATTACATACAATAAATTCATATTACCTGAAACAATAAATGATATCGATTTTTCAAATGTAGATTTTGTTATCGACTGTATTGATACAATTTCAGGAAAATTAGCAATAATTGAAAAAGCCAAATTAAACAATATAAAAGTAATAAGTTCAATGGGGACAGGCAACAAACTAGACCCTTCACTATTTAAAATTGTTGATATTTCTAAAACTAATACTTGTCCTTTAGCAAAAGTAATGAGATATGAATTAAAGAAAAGAAATATTAAAGATGTTCCAGTATTATTTTCAACAGAGATTCCAATTGATTTATCAACTTCTTCTTTAGAAGAAAAATTACTTAATGAAGAAAATTCAGTTAAACATCAAATACCAGGTAGCATTTCATTTGTTCCAAGCATTGCTGGACTTTTAATTGCAAGATATGTTATATTAAAATTAATAGAGCGTTAGCAAAATTGCTAACGCTCTTATTTTATTTCTTTAATAATATAATTAACTAAATCTGTAGCATTTTTAGCTGCTATTGGAGCAAAAATTTGATAATCAAAACCATTACTTGAACCAATAATATCAGAAATAGATCTAACAATAATGAACTTAGTTTTAGTAAGATAACAAATATGAGCTACTGCACAAGATTCCATATCACACGCAAGAACATTTAAATCTGAAAAATGTTCAGAAACTAATTTATCAGTTTTGCGGTAATCAGTAACAAATTGATCTCCAGTCATTATGGTACCAAAGTACACTCTATTCATAAGTGATAAATTACGAATTTGATTTAAAATTTGTTCATCAGCCTTAAAAGTAAGTGGAAAATCTTGAAGTTGGCCATATCTTAAATCAGTAAAAGCATCTGTAGTCATATCTACATCAGAATAAACAACATCTTCTGCAACAACTACATCAAGTGTCTTAAGAACTTTAGAATATCCTCCTGCAATACCAGAATTCACTACAAGATCAGGATTATAGTGTTCTACTAATAGCATTGTAATCCAAGCTGCATTAACCTTTCCAATACCACATTTTGTTATTACTAATTTATTATCTAAATAATCACCTATAAGAAATTCATGACCAATTATATGTTCAACAGAACTATTTTCTAAAAGTTTTTTGTACCCTTCTAATTCAATATCCATTGCACAAATAACTGCTATAATTTTATGTTTCATTATTTCTTGCTAGTAGGTTTTTTTACATTAACTTTTACAAGTTTAACATCAAAACGGTCACCATCTTCAGTTCTAACTGTAACGACATCACCAGGTTTCGAAGTTAAAATTGCACGTCCAAGAGGAGAATCAGAAGAAATTTTACCATTAACAGGGTCAGCTTCTACTGTACCAACAATTTGATAAGTTTCTTGTTCATCTTCTTCATCTTCTAAGAATTGAACTGTAACATATTTACCTAAATTAGATGTTTCATTAACTTGTTCAGAATCAATAATTTTAGCATTACGAATATTAGCTTCTAGTTCTGCGATTTCAGCAGCAATTTTAGCTTGTTGATTTCTAGCAGCATCATAGTCAGCATTTTCTGATAAGTCACCTTGACCTCTTGCATCTTGAATAGCAATAAGGTTTTCAGCTTGCATCTTCTTTAATTCTTTTAATTTCTCTAATAAGGCGTTATACCCTTCTTGTGTTATTAAATGTTCTTGAGCCATTTTAATTACCTCTTTTCTATTAATAGTCTTTAATATTATATCAAAATTTAATTATCTTTGCAAGTATTTTTTACTTTACTTTTCTAAGCATATCATGTTTTGATAATTTAACTGGACAATTGATATAAAATTTTTGTAGTGGATGTCTAGCAACGGTTTCTAAAGCATTAGTTTCACAATCAATTAGCTTTTCAATAATAAACCTTGTGTTTTCCAAATTTGGTCCAAAGGCTTCTACTAAATCACCAATACAAAAATAATTTCTTTGTTCAATTGTTGCAATACCATCATTATAATCTAATACATAACCAATATATTCTTGAGTTGGTTGCTCACACCTTGTATCATATAATTGTTCGTTAATAGTTGGAATTCCATTATAAAAACCCACAGATGTAAGACGGTTTTCTGCTTTTGCAATTTCATTTTCAAACCAAACAAATTCTTCTTCTTTTATTGTGCCATTCTTATAGTATAAATCAATGATTTTTCTATAGCATCCAACAACAGTTGCCAAATAATATGTAGATTTCATTCGTCCTTCTATTTTTAATGACGCAACATTTAAATCAATTAAATTTGGAATAAATCTAATTGCCATCAAATCTTTAGACCCGATATTATAAAACTGATTCTTTTTATTTAGTTTTTTAGAACCTTCATATAAGTGATAATTCCATCTACAAGAATGTGCACATCCCCCACGATTAGCATCACGATCAGTCATATGATTACTAAGTACACATCTACCAGAATAACTAGAACACATACCACCGTGAATGAATACTTCCAATTCTAAATTTGTATTATTCGCAATATGCTTAATCTCTTCTAATGTATTTTCTCTAGCAAGAACAACTCTGGATACATTCATTTGTTTCCAATGATTAATCGTATTAGAATTTGTAATTGACATTTGGGTAGAAACATGTCTTTCAATTCTTGGAGCAATATTTTCACAAGTTTTAATTATAAATAAACTAGAAGTTATTATAGCATCAACTCCACAACTATCTAAATCTTTTAAATACTTTTCTAAATCATTTAAGTCCTCATCATGTGGAATAATATTCATTGTTACATAAACTTTTTTATTAATCCCATGTGCAAAATTGCAAAGATCTAAAATATCTGAAATTGTAAAATTTGAAGCTCTAGCTCGAAGACTAAAACTCTTACCACCAACATATACAGCATCAGCGCCATATAATAATGCTATCTTTGCTTTTTCTAAATTTCCAGCAGGAGCAAGTAATTCTATTTTATTCATTACATCCTCCTTTTAATAATACAGATTTAATATTATAAGCACCCTTATAAACGTCAATATTATTATCTTTAAACGTTTCGTAAACTTTAGAAATATTTAAATCATCAATAAAATCACTATAAGTTTTAACAACACATAAACATTTTTTCATACTCAAATTATGAAGAGAAATTAATCCATACGCAATATTTTCTAAAAATTTAAATTCTTCAACAATCACATGGTGCTTAGGCTCTAAAATTAAAGTTCCTGTTTCATTTTCAATAATCGGCAATAAGTCACTTCTTAACTCTTCAATCACATGATAATTATTCGATAAATCTTTATCAATACCTCTATATTTAAAATAGTTACTAATTAAAGGTCTTCTAGAATAAAAGCAAGCAGATTGGCCGAAAACATCAACTATTACATTTTTATCTACACCTTTTGAAAGTTCAATAAGTTCACTACTAGATATTTCACTTGAAAGTACAACAAAATCATTTAATTTATTATATAAATTAACATCATACTTATTAGTAAGATACGTCGAAGCTTTAAAAATAAACTTTAAACTCTTATCTAATGTTTCAAGTAAATTTTTAAGTCCAAAGTCAGAATACATAATATATTCAAATTTATAAAAGAAACCTAGATCAAATAATGTTTTAACATACTCTAAATCATTATCACTAAATAATCTTTCACAATTTAGAATTAATCTTAAGTTTGTATCTTTAACTAAATTATATATTTCATCAATTTCAGATAAGCTAAAACAACTAGATGCATTTAAAGAAAGATTATTACATCCAATGACTAAATAATTTACATGATTAATATTTTTATAATTTTTAATTAAATTCTTATTTGTTAATTCAACAATTAATTTCATTATTTTTTCCTCATTGTTACAGCAAGGCCATCACCACTATCAATATAATAAGTAGTGTAATCTTCAAGTGTATTTAGGTAATGATTATACATATCTATTTTTTTTACCATACTGCGAACATTTTTACTTAAATTCTCTTGGTCAGAAACACATCCATGAAAAATAATATTATCAGTTAAAATAATACCATTATCTTTAAGTAGTGGTGCATACTTATCAAAAAACTTTTGATATTGTGCTTTTGCAGCATCAATAAAAATGACATCATATTTTTTTAAACTATTATTATCCACTTCTAAAGCATCACCATAAATAATGTTTACTTGTTCTTGTTTATTTAACATTTTAACATTTTTAGTTGCTTCTTGATACATAAGTTCATTTCTTTCAATAGTGTCTACATGTAAATCCTTTTTTGCAGAAACAAATGAAAGAGCAGAATATCCGATTGCAGTACCAATTTCAAGCATTTCTTTGGCATCAATGATATTCAGTAGTCCTTGAATTAAAACTAAAGAATCTCTTTTAATAATTGGAACATTGTTTATTTCTGCATAAGTTCTTAATTGTTCAAAAAATTCATGACTAATTTCATTTTTGTTATTAAATTGTTCTAAATAAGTATTCATAATGCACCTCAGGTTATATCTATTATACTATATTTAATTAAAAATTAAAAGCAAAATAACTACAAGAAATAAGGAAATACTAATTTATCTTTCATTATATTCATTATAATTTTTAAAGCTTCTTTATATTTTCCACAACTTTGAGCTAATTCCATAAAAATGATTATTTGTTCATCAAACAAAAAATTACAATATGTTTGCTCATTTTGAAGTTTTAATAATTTCTTAAATAGTTCAAAAGCATTTTTTATTTCATGATACTTTTTAATTTGAATTGTTATTAAATACATTAATTCAAATGATTCATCATAATTTCTGATAGTAAAACAATTTCTTCTTTCTTCTAACCTTTTAATATATTGAACATCATTTATTCTTAGAGTCAATAATGATTCAAAAGCAATGAGTTTAGGTGTTGGATCTAACTTAGACGTTATTTCTAAACATTTAATAAAATTAGATTTTCTATATTCTTTCTTTAATATTTGCCAAATGATTTCTTCCTTACATTTTCCACTTGCACCATCCATCATTTCTTCTAGTAATTCATCTTCTTCGTCTTTTAATAAATATGACTCAATTAATAATTTTTGAGCCTGATGCTTAAGAGCAGCCTTTGGATAAATAGTACTATATTTATCATTATTTAATATATTATAATATTTTAAGAATTGTACTTTTGCTCCAATAAATTCAAAAACATCTAAGGCTAAATCATATACCGCATATTTATAAATTGGATTATCAAAAGTCTGTTCACATAAGAAAATAATTTGACGATAAGCAAATATACTTTGATTTGTTTTAAATGCATAAAGCGCCGTTAAAAAAATATAAAAATTAAGTTCATTATCTATAAGTGTATTAACTTTACCATTAATATCAAGAATTTGTTTTAAAGCTTCACTATACAATCCGCGATTAATATTATCATATAGTACCATAAGTTCAATTTCTATTTCTACATAATAATTAGTTCTAAGTGCTTTCGAAATTACCTTAACAGCTTCTTCATCATGTTCTAATAAATAGCATTTAAGTAGTTCACTAAATATTTCATTTTCTTTAACTTCTTTCAACTCATTAAAATTAATATTGAGTTTTTCAAATAATTTAACATAGTATTCATCATCAACTTCTACTAAATTATTTTCAATTCTACTCAAATAACTAGCAGCACACACCCCCTCTGAAATAATTTCCAATGTTTTTTTTGCCTCAAGTCTTTTTCTTTTTAAAAAAGTTCCATACTTGAACCCATTAGCATTTGTATTACTAACAGGATTTAAAAAATGATCATTCTTTTTCATACATATCCCCCCTAAAATTTTATCGCACATACAATTTACCACATTTTTGCAAATAAATAAAGACATATAGTTGAAAAGTTTTCCCCAAAAATCGACACTAATGAGTATTTATTAAAAAAATAAAGATTATCTTCATAAAAACTATTAAAAAAGCAAAAAGTAACAAGATAATACTCTTGTTACTTATAAGTTATACAATAATCTTTTAAACGATTTCTTTTTTGTTTTTCATCAAAAACATACTTTTTCAATAATTCATGAAAATCTTTTGAATGATTAGGATGAACAAAATGCACTAACTCATGAAAAACAACATACTCTATTAATGAAAGAGGAATATGAATTAATGAAATATTCAACATTATTTTATTTTCATTGATATAGCAACAACCCCATCTTGATTTTGCATATTTAATTATTAAAGTTGGATATTTAGACAAATGTTCCTGCATCACAATAAAACTACGATATAAAATTTCATTAAAAACTATTTCAGCTTGTTCAAATCTAAACTTTTCCAATAATTTTCCAACATGCAAGTCACTTGCAGAATGCACAACTATTTCATTTTCATATAGCAAAACATCTTCATAATTAGAATAATTAATTACAAGTTTATACTCTTTTCCTAAAAATAAATATGTATCGCCATTTTTATATTTTTCATGAGGAATTGGACGATTTGGTTTATGAATTAAAATCCAATCAATATGCTTTTCAATAAATTCAATCATTTTTACATCAGGAAAATTAATTGGTTGTCTAATTTCCAATACAGCATTAGAGTTATATTTGACAGTTACTCTTTTATATGTTTTTTTTATAATAATATAAGGAATATTATAACTATCTAAGATGTTAATAGTATAGCTCATTATTTAATATTATCCTTATATAATAAGTAGATTTCACTAGCATTATCATAAATATTAGATGCTGATGTATCAATTACCCAATCAGCTAATTTCATAATATCTTTATTAAATACTTCTCCATCTAGTAAAAGTCTTTTTCTAATGACTTCTGGATCATCACCACGTTCTTTCATTCTAATGCGAACAATCTCTGTAGAGCATCGTAAGAAAGCAACTTTCACTTCGTCCCTAATTTTATTAATATAATGCTTTAATCCAGTAGGCTCTAAAATAACAACTTTATCGTTTGATACTTGTGAAAGAGAAGTACCATAATAATTACCATTATAAACTACATATTCAATAAAGAATCCTTCATTAATTCTTTTCTCAAATTCTTCTTTTGTTAAAAAGAAATAATCAATACCTTCTTTTTCACCAGGGCGCATTGCTCTTGATGTATAAGTAACCATTTTGTTTAATCCATATTTTTCCCTTAAAATTTTTACAATTTGTGTCTTCCCTGATGCACTAGGCCCTACTAAAATTAGCATAATATACCTCTATCTTAAATTTTTTATTTTAGTTTCAGTTAGGATTCTTTTTCTATGATAAAAGAAATCTTTAACTGACTTAATTAAATGAATAATATCTGTAACAATAAATACTGGCGTAAATATAAGATAAAATACACCACAAATTATTATAGTTAATATACCTAATATATAAGTAATTGGCGACTTCCATTTTTTATTATCAGCAATTTCAATTGCAGAAGTTTTACCAAAACACTGATATTTAATAGCATTTTTTAATCCATACTTTATTATATTAATAATAAAAGGAATGAAAAGAGCTATTAATAGTAAAACTCCAGTTGAAGTATAAGGTAAAAAAGACTTAGCAGATATTGTCAATACAACTACATCATAAAATACCGTTAATCTAAAAAAGCAAATTAAAATTAAAAACAATAAAATTTTTTTATTATATTCATAAATTGTTTTATGTGTAAAATTAGAACATCTAGGACAGATTCCTTCTTCTACACTAGCGCATGCCTTACAAATAGGTCTTTTACATACATTGCAATAAGCAACACTTTCATTATTTAAATGAATAAAACATTTCATATAAACCACTCTCTTTTACCATTATTATTATATCATTTAATTTTGAAACTTTCTATAAAAATAATAACATAGATTAAATATTTTAAATAGTCAATTACTTTACATAAATATAAAAATATGATATAATAACTATGCTAAAGAAATTATGTCCCAGTAGCTCAGTTGGATAGAGCAACGGCCTTCTAAGCCGTGTGTCGGGAGTTCGAATCTCTTCTGGGACGCCATTAGCTTGTGTCTATAAGTCATTTGACTTGTAGTTCAAATATAGAGATTAAAACCTTTTAGGTTTACCTATTTAAAAGATTTTGTTCCTTATTTGGAGCAATTTTTTTATTTTTATAGATAAACTACTATTTTTCTTTTACTAAAAGGATAAAAGTATATTAGATTTAATTTGTTGAAAGAATAAGTATTTTATTATATAATAATTTTAAAGAGGAGAATTTAATATGAAAAAGTATCTTTCTAATAATTTATTATTGCTAATTTATTTTATACTACATTCGACTTTGATTACTGTATTAAATGGATTAAATATAAAACCTAATTTTATAATAATTATTGTTTTAGGTATAATAATACTTAACTGTATTTTACAAGCAAACAAAGATTTAATTTTTAATGTTAAAAATATGAGGATCTATTACTTAATCTTATCTATAGTTAATAGTGCTATATCATCGTTAATAATTTTTACAATTAGAACAATTAGTACTTTAATTGTTTGTAACGGAATTAATTCAGCTTTTCTAATGGATTTATCTTGGTTTTCATTGTTTTTGTTAGGTGGATTTTTGATGATGTTAATATTTAACTACATTGCATATGAAGTCATATATTTGTTTAAAAATAAAAAGTAATTAATCATGCTAGTTGACCTTTATAAAAGTTAGCTAGTTTTTTTAAATAATTTGAGTATTTAAAACATTTTAATACATAAAATAATATTAAACAAAACAATTGATTTATTACCCATATTATGATATAATTTGAGTAAAGAAAGGTGGGTATTAAAATGAATAAAATCATAGATATTATAAATGAATGTTGCTCATATGAAGATGAACGTGAATGGTTTGAATTCAAAGAAAATATTTTTTTAGTTGATCATGTTGGTGAATATATTTCTGCCTTATCGAATAGTGCTGCAATGCTTGGTAGAAAATATGCATATTTAATTTGGGGTGTGAATGATAAAACGCACGAAATAATGGGCACTAATATTGATTACAATAAGTCCATTAATAATGAACCAATTATGCATTATCTTGCAAGAAAATTAAATCCAAGTATTTCCTTTGAATTTGAAGAAACGATTATAGATAATAAAAGAGTAGTCATACTTATAATACCTGCAGCAAAAATTGTACCTACGTCATTTAATGATATAAGATATATTAGAATTGGGTCTAGCAAAGAAACTTTAAAAAAATACCCCGAAAGGGAAGCTCGTTTATTTTCAATATTAACATTTGGACTGCCTACAATAAATAATATAGCATCTGAATATCAAAATCTAACTTTCAACCAATTAATTACTTATTATAGTACAAAAGGAATAATGTTAAATGAAACAAATTTTAAAACAAATTTACATCTTTTAACAAGTGATGGAAAATACAATATTATGGCTCAACTTCTTTCAGATAATTCTTACGTTCCAATAAGAGTTGCAATATTTGAAGGAAGAACAAAAGCAAGCAAGTTATATTCTGTAAAAGAATTTGGTTATAAATGTTTATTATATTCTTTATATGAAGTGTTAAATTATGGTGAAATATTAAATATCCCTCAAACAGATGAAAATGATAGAATTATGGAAAGAAAAGAGATTCCATTATTTAATTTTGATGTTTATAGAGAAGCTGTTATTAATGCATTCCTTCATAATGAGTGGATCAATTTAAATGAGCCAATGATTACTTTTTATTCTGATAGAATAGAAATTTTATCTAGAGGCACGCTTTCTCCACTTCAAACATTAGAAGGATTTTATAAAGGTCATTCAATTCCTATAAATGATAAGCTTTCAGAATTGTTTTTACAACTACATATAAGCGAAAAAACTGGAAGAGGAATTCCTAAAATTATCAGTGTTTATGGAAAAGAGTCAATAGAGGTAAACGATAATAATTTAACTGTGACAATTCCGTTTAGTAGAATCAATGAAAGCAATAAAGTGGGTAATAAAGTGGGTAATAAGGTGGGTAATAAAAATTTAAATAACTCACAAATTAAAGTTTTAGCAGAAATAAGAAACAATCCTAATGTTACTAAGCAACAGCTTATGACTTTATGTGAATTAGGTAAAACATCTATTGATAATATTATATCAACCCTTAAGAAACTGGGTTATATTGAACGAATTGGTTCTAATAAAACAGGATACTGGAAAGTAAATGAATAACATTAAATTAGTGATAGATTATAAGTTTTATTAGTTATAGTTTATCACTATTTTAATTGCAAGAGACTTATAGTCACATACACCATATAAAAAGATAGATATTGTAGCAGTAAGACATCTTAGATTAATAAAAGAGTACTTACTAAAAGTACTCTTTTTTTATTTTTTATCATATTTCTTTACTTTTTACTTCAAATTTAAGATAATATACACTGATATACGTCCCAATAGCTCAATAGGATAGAGCAGTAGCCTCCTAAGCTACAGATCAAGGTTCGATTCCCTGTTGGGACGCCATTATAGGTGAATTATGAAAACTATCGAATATGCACATTTCCTAGATAAAATAATAAATATAGATTTTAATAGAGTACCGCTAAGTGATGCTTTTGCAGTAAAACTTGAGTATCTCCTTTTATGTTCAAATTTATCATTACTTAATTTCTCTATTGCAGTAAATTTAAACTATTCTTATTTAAATGATTTACTAAGAGGAAAAAAGCATATAACACTAAATAAAATAGACTGTATTTGCAAAGCATTAAATATTAGTGTCTCTGAGCTTTTAGATTTTACTCCGCTAATTACAATGCAGGAAGAAAAGTGTTTTATTAAGTTTCCATCGATTGAAAATATATTCATTAACTACTATTAAGATTTTCTTAATAGTTTTTTTTATGCTAAAATCTTATCAATTGAAAAGCATTCATACCCTTCTTCTATTTCAAATTCATTACTTAGTTTTAAAATAAAATCTCCTTTTTTATTAATTATCTTTTTATCATAAATAATTGTAATTTCATCAGGAAAAAAATATAAGTTTTCTGATACTTTAACTTTAGTTAAATTAAATTTTATTACCTTTCCAGTAAATAAAATCCTTTTTGCATTAATCATTTTATACATTAATAATTTTTTTATCTTTTTATCATTTTCCATGATTAATTTTTCAAAACTGAATAATGGTTTTAACACCTCAACATTACAGGATTTATATTTATAATCTTTTATAATATTTGTAGCTAACAAGTATGCTATACTAAATTTTTCAACATAACAAGGGTATTCAAATAACTTAGTTGGATCTTCTAAGCACTCAAAAATATCGCGCAGTTTAAGCATATATTCATCATACTTAAATCTTTCTAATAATTTATATTCTAAATACTTCTTCTTTCCAATTTCAGATTCAATTTGTTTTTCAATTTGAACAATTTGATCAGTTTCCCTTAAATTTATTAATGAACAGCATTCGTTAATAATAGTTTTATCTTTCTTTAATATTCTTGATATTAATAAGTTTTGTTGATACTTATTAATATAATAATCATTATTCTTTGAAAGTGTTAATATTTTTAATATTTTATCACTTAAATCTATTTCTTTTCTTTGATTTTCATACATTTTTAAAATAGTACCAATTACAATATCTTTAATTGTATCAGTTTCTTTTGCTTCGTAGATAATATAAAATTTATTATCTATTATTATAAAATCCTTCTTGTCAGTTAGATATTTATCATCTAATCCATATAAATAATTATTTTTCTTAATTAAAAAAGAACATTTTTCAAAATTATCAATTATTTTATTAAAATCAATATTATTAATTATTCTTTTTACTTGAACATATACTCTTTTCATTTTTATCCCCCCTACTTATGTTTATTATACCATATTATTAATATTAAAAATTATTTTAAATCTTTTTTAAAAATTAACTATTAAAAAAAAGATAATTATTTATCAAATTTTTTCTAACTAAATGTAAAAAAATGCTGTTATTTAACAGCATTTTTTAATTCATTTTCTACAAGCAACAAAGTATCTTGATCATTTATTCCAATTAAATGATAATCATACGGAACCACTACTGCATCAACAATATCACTTTTACTTAAAATTTTAACAATATCAGTTAAGTAATATTCTTGCTTTTTATTATTATTATCAATTAAAGATAACGCATAAAATAACTTTTTATTATCTACTACATATAATCCTGTATTGATTTCATTAATTAATTTTTCTTCGTTTGTTGCATCAGTTTCTTCTTTGATTGAAATGACATTTCCATTACATCTAACAATTCTACCATATCCATAAGGGTTATCAAAGATAGATGAAAGAATTGTCATTGCAGAATTAAACTCATTATGATGATTATATAAATTTATTAAATTTTCTTTTCCAATTAGTGGCATATCACCAGGAACAATAATTGTAGATCCTGATTTATCTTTTAATAAAGATTCCGTCATCATACATGCATGTCCTGTTCCTAATTGCTCATTTTGATAGGCATACATGATATTTGGATATTCAGATAAAATTTCTTTTATAATTTCACCCTTATAACCAATAACAACAATAATATTATCAATATTTGCTTCAATACAAGAATCGATTAAATACTTAATCATTGGTTTACCAAGAATTAAGCATGCACATTTCGGCAAATCGCTTTTCATTCTTGTACCTTTTCCAGCAGCTAAAATAATTATATTTTTCATATTATTTCCTCAGGATCTAAAACAATTCGATAACCTAATTGGCTTAATATTTCATTAACAATAGTAGTCAATTCTTGATAGTTTTTTTCGACTTCATAAGCTAATTTCAATTGATTTTTCGCACGTTCTAAATTAATATTAGGTCGTTTTTGTTTTTGCTCATGAGTTAACTTAAAATATCTATCTCCATCAATATAGTCTGTTAAGAATCTCATTCCTACTTCGAAGCACATTAAAAAGAAACTATAAACCAACTTTTTAATTTCCTCATCAACAATTATACCTTTAACTTCACTTAGATAGCCCCTAGTAAATACTTTAAAAAATTCCATATTCACCTTTACATTATCTAAATTCACATCATCTTCTTCTGCAGTTGAAGCTCCACAACGAAGAGCATCTCCATAGTCGTAAAGTAATGACCCCTTCATAACAGTATCTAAATCTATCAGTCCTAATGCTTTATTAGTAACCTTATCAATCATAATGTTATTAAGTTTTGTATCATTATGTGTTACGCGACGTGGAATTTTACGTTCATGAAGAAGCTTTATAATAACATCAATTTTATTTTTTCGTTCATTCACAAAGTCTATTTCTTTTAGACATTCTTTTACCCTATCTACTCTATTAATTTTAATAGTATCTAAAAATGTATTGTAACGATTTGGTGTATTATGGAAGTTCTTAATCGTATCAACTAATAATCTTGCTTGAAACGTATCTAAATGACGTTGAAATAACCCAACAGCTCTTCCTGCTTCTTCAAAGATTTCAGGATTATCTGTATAATCATAAGTTATTCCTTCTTCAATAAATCTTGTACAACGCCAATATTCATCATTTACAATTGCCATAGTTTGACCATACTTTGTAAGAATTGTTGTTAAAACGCAAGTTCTTGCATCTTGTCCATTATAAATAACATTTTTACGAATATGTGAAGTAACTAGTTCAATATTATTCATTACTGCAAATGGATTTGCAAATACATCATCATTAATTCTTTGAATAATGTATTTACAAGTTGGAAACTCGACTAAATAAGTGTGATTTATATGACCGTTTCCATATGGATAAACATCAATAATATTTTCTAACTTAAAATATTCACTTAAAACTACATTTGGAAGTGGAAATTTTTTTCTACCCACGTATTTTTACCTACTTTCTGTTAATTAGCAATGCTTCTAAATCATCAAGATTTTTTTGATTAGAAACCATTGATACTTTATAAACATAAACTGGATCTATAAACTGTAAGAATTTCTGTTTTGATAAGCAAATGTCAATTACTTTATAAATGTTAATATTTTTCGGATAAAATTCATTACTAAAAATATCCAAAAATAAATCTTTATCAATCACAAAAATATTAGGAATATTCAATGTATCATTATATATTCCTTTTATATATGTAAGGTCACTACAACAATGTTTATGTTTTAGTAATAATTCTTTTATTACTTTATCATCTAATAAAGGATACTTTGGATCAATTACTAAAATATCCTTTACTTCATTTAACAATCCATCAAAATCTTTTGAGATATTATTTGATGTGTATAAATAATTATTTTTTCTAACTATATATTTGACATTTTTACCTAAAATGTTTTTAAAAATAATTCCTTTTGGATTTGTATAAATAATAACATTATTTACATTAGATAAAGATAAAACTTCATTCGTTAACATAATTAGTGGTTTATTTAAGAACCCTAATGAACCCCTTATAACAAATTCATTACCATCTCGATCTAAATCAAAAGCAATTATCAACCCCAATATTTTCCCTTGATTCATATTTTTATTGAGTTACTAATGCATATACAAAAGTGATAATACCAATTATCAAACAATATATACCAAAGTAACTTATTTTCCCCTTATTAATTATTTTTTTTAAAAATGCAAATGCTAAATATGTAGTAACACAAGTAACAATAAAACTCATTAAATATAAATAAATATTTTCATTATTAATAAATAAATCTTTAAAATTACCAAGTTCTAAAACTGTTGCACCAACCATAGTTGGTACAAACAGTAAAAATGCATATTTTGCACTAGCTTGTTTTTCAATTTTACTTACATTACAGCCACATAGACATGAACCACTTCTTGATATCCCTGCAAATGATCCAGCACATTGAAACAACCCAACAACTACTGCATCTTTAAGCGATAATTCGTCTAATTTTTTTGTTCCAGTAAACTTACCAAAAACAAATAATAAAGTAGAATTAATAATCAGACATAATCCAACTAACCATAATGGTGACGAATCAAAACCAAATAGTTTCATTAAAACTGTAAATAAAACTAAAATTAACGTTGTTACTACTAAATAAATAGCAAGCATAAATTGATTTTTAAATTTTATTTTATCTTTAAATAAGAACCCAAAAAAACCTTTAATAAGTTCGATTAGATCTTTTCTTAAATAAACAACTACTGCTAAAAGTGATGCAAGATGTAAAAACACACTTAATGTCACCGCATTATCTTTAATTTTTAAAACTTCACTAGCTATTTGCAAGTGACCACTTGAAGATACTGGTAATACTTCAGTGATTCCTTGAAGAAGACTTAAAAATAAATATTTAAGTACTTCTAAAAATTTTTCATTCATTTAACATCCCTCTTTTATTTAATTAAAAATTCAGCATTAGTTTTAAATAATTTATTAGCTATCTCTTTACCAAATTTTTTATATATTACATCATATGATTGTTTTAAGAAATTATTTCTACTATAGTGGATATCACTAGAAATAAAATCAATTAGACCATCTTTAATTAATTTAAATGCAAGTCTTTTATTTTTAAATCCTGATTTTCCGACTATCGTAGATGCATTAACTTGGAAATAGATATTTTTATCTTTTAAGCGTTTATAATCATCAAGTTTTAAATAACTATATCTTTCTACATGAGCAATTATCACTATATATCCTAAACGAGTTAAATTGTATAAAATTTCATCAACATCAGGATCTTCATGATATGAAAATTCTAATAAAATAACATCATTATTATTTGTTTTAAAACAATCTAAATTTTTATAAATAGACTTATCAAAGTAAACTTCTCTTCCTAAATATAAATTAATATTTAAATTTTGTTTTTTAACTTCTTCTTTTAATAAATTAAAGTTTTCATTAATATCTTCAATTGATGAATTAAACATTCCTAAACGATAATGAGGAGTACAAATTAAGTCAGTGACTCCGTTATCAATTTCTTCTTTTATAATATTTATCGATTGTTCAAGATTCTTCGCACCATCATCAACTCCAAATATCACATGGGAGTGAATATCAATCATTTCATTCACCTATTCTTTATTCTTTAAGTAATAATTTGAATAATGGCCACTTGTATAATATCCATTTTCTTTAGTGTCAACCATTGTATAAACAGTACCTAAAATATTTATTTGAGTTTGTTTTAAAAGATTGATGGCTTCTTTTACTTGATGTTTCTTTGTTTGTCCATATGCAACACAGAATAATGCACCATCAGTAAGTGCACAGATATGAATATAATCTGAAATATCTAGAACTGGAGGACAGTCAATCAAAACATAATCATAAGTTTCTTTAGCAGTGTCGATTAAATTTCTAAATTTAAGTGAGGAAATAACTGCAGAAGGATTAGAAATTTTATCACCACGTGTAATAACATCAACATTATATGAAGTATGTTTTACAATTTCCTCAAATTTTTTATTTTGAATCATATAATCGTAAATACCTAATTCATTATCTAAATTAAATGGACGATGAACTCTTGGAGATCTTAAATCACCCTCAACTAATAAAACTTTTAAACCATTAGAAGCAAGAGTAACAGCTAAATTTGATATAACAGTTGTTTTTCCTTCACAAGCAGTAGAGGAACTAATTTGAATAACTTTAATCTTATTATCTGCATTAAAGAATAAAATATTATCCTTTAAACGATTAAAAGATTCAGTAATAACATCATTATTTTCTTTATCTACAACAATAACATTTTTTCTGTTTTGATATTTTGTATTTTTCTTAAATAACATGTTATTCATCCTCCTTTGCATTAAATTTAGGAATTGAAGTAAGTACATTAATACCAGTAATAGCTTCTAATTGAGTTCTAGATTTAAATGTATCATCAAGTAAGTATCTTAATAAAATCACACCAAATGATACTGCCGCACCTAAAATAAATGCAATAACAGTAATAATTAAAGTCTTTGTTGATTTGGTAGCAAAAGTAGGTTGATTATTCATTTCAACTAATTTATTAGCAAATACGGGATATAAATATTCTTCAACATATTTTTCTACAGGGTTTTTAAGAGCATAATCATTTAAATATACTAAACTATGACTAGCAATAGTTGAATCTAATTCTTGACTTTCTTCAGTTGTTTTTATTGCAAGAACTAAAGAATCTCCATCATAATAAACAACAAAATTGTTGCGTAAGATTCTTGCCTCATTTTTTACTATATCATTTAATTCTAGCGCTGTAAAAGACTTATCGCCTACATAACTAATAATATTTCCTTCAGCATCCTTTACAGGTGTTAAGTTATATTTTTGTTCATAAGCATACATTATTGCATTTTCAGATTCTGCAACAGGGAACTTACGAGTTGGAGTTTGATTCTTATATGTCTTTGCAACTTCTTGAGTTTTTTCAATAATTAAACCTACAGTTTTTAATACTTCATCAGGAGTATTTTCATTTTCTTCTTCTTTACTGTAAGTAATTTTAATAATTAAACTCTCATCCTTAGTAGTAATCTTTGTCCCACTTTTAACAGCATTAGCTTTAGAAGTAATCATCTTTTGATAATTTTGTTCAGAAATTTCTTTTTGTTCTTTATTACTATAATGAACAATACTATTTTCTTTTTCTGTATGAGAAATTTCATATTGTTCATCTATTAATTCTTTTGCTACTTCTTTTGTAACATTATCTGAAATGATAAATTCTGACATACTATTAACTAAGTATTGTGCATATACAAATGCATTATATTCCGATAAAGAACTATTATCTACTTGAATAACTGCAGTTGCAGTAGCAGAATAAACTGGTTTTTTTACAAATTTGCCATAGATTGCACCACAAGCTGTAAATAAAACAGTTACAACTAAAATTAAAACTAGATTCTTCTTTACTAAAGACAATAGTTCTAAGAATGAAATACCTTCATTAGTATTTTGAGAATTATTTTGTTCAATATATTCCATTTTTTAAGTCCTCACTTTATATGTTTATTATAACATAACATCATTATTAATTCAAGTAAATTATTGTTATATAGAATGACAAAAAGTCCAAAGATATTAATTCTTTAGACTTTATGCAACTTTTTCTTCAATATTTGATTCTTTTTCTTCTTTTTTACTAGATAATTTATCTGAATATTTGATAATAAAGTTTAATCCAACATAAGCAATAGTAATCATAAGTAACCCTAACATTATATTAATCACTAAATTATCCATAAATGCATCTATATTATTAATCAAATGAGATTCATAAGCATCATAATAAATTGTAAAAAATGAAGAAATTAATAATCCTGAAATACCATACCATATTGTACTCTTATGGTGTTTAAAAGCATAAGACATAAACTTAGATACTAAGATAATTCCAAATAAACATCCAAGTCCAAATGGAATAAGCACATCAAAATGTGATAGTATTCCCATAAAATCTAAATTCATAAGGCATGTTAAAGTTTCTTTTAACTCCTCTAAAATACTTGCGAAAATACCAAATGCCAACATTATTAAAGAACCACTTGCAGCTGGTATCATCATAGTAGCTGCTGCAAGAGCCGCAACAACAAAAATATATAACATAATTAAAATATTAGGATCAGATATACTAATTTCAAAACCTAATTTTTTTAAGAATGGAAGAGATAACGAAACTAAAAAACAAATTAATAAAGAAAGAAAATCTGATATTTTAGGAGCTACACCTTTAGTCTCTTTCAAAGCTATGCGCATTGACGCAAGAACTAATCCTACAAAGAAACTAGCAGTAATAATAGGCCATTTTTCTAAACATACAACAACTGTGAATGTAGCAATAATAATTCCAATTGCGATTCCTATAGCTAATGACCATAATTCTTTAATAGATTTAAAAGGATGTTTAGTAAAAAGTGACACAGCATAAGTAAATTCTTCCAATATTCCTAAAATTAATGCCATTGTACCGCCACTGAATCCTGGAATTAAATTACTAATTCCAATAAGGATACCACAGCCAAATTTCTTTAAATGTTTTTTCATATTAATCCTCATATTCATTCACATCATTAGCGATTTCAATTAAATCATCTGCATTTTGATGTAAAATTTCCATACAATGAAGTTCATGATAATTAATTTCTTTAAGTATTTTAAAGTGAGTTTCAAAATCATATGTTCCAGAGTGAACTCTTGTATGAGCATCTTTTGACCCATCATTATCACTATAATGAATATGATATAGATAATCTTTTAATAAATATAGATAACTAAAATCATCAAACTCACTTACATGAGCATGTCCAGTATCAAAAATAAATTTTAAATTATTTTTATTTACTAATTTAATTAATTTTAAAATCTCTTCAGGTCCATATCCAAATTCACCACTACCAGGCATATTCTCAATCATAATTACTTGATTAAATTTATCTGCATAATCACATAATTCTTTTAAAATCGGAACTAACTTTTCATAGTATATTTCACGATTTACATTTTTATCAACATGTCCAAGATGTAGAGTCAATTTTTTAACGTTAAATCCAGACGCGAATTTCATCCCAGCCATCATTATTTCTTTAGAACCAGCATTTAAATGCTCATCTAAACAAAGGCCATTGTAAATACTATGAGGTAAATGTAATACTAATTCCACATTTGGAAATTTAGTCATGATCTCTTTTACTGAAGAGGTATATTGTTTTATCTGTTCATTACTTTGATTATATGGATAAAATAGTTCAATAGCTTGATAAATATCATTTTCTAACAAACGCATATAATCAACAAAATTTTCTCTTTTTCGCATTTGATTGATTGTAAAACACTTTTTCATATTAGTCACCTCTAATTACTAACACTATTATATCATAGTTAATTATTTTTTTAAGTTAAATAACTATTAAATACCAGTTTTTTCTACTAAGAACTTAATAACTTTTTCCTGTAATATAGTCATATGTTCAACATCATTTATAAAATTTGCTCCATTACAAAGGAAAATAAGTCCACCATTTTCATTATAAAGCATAAAACTACGTAGTCCATATGCATTACCAAAGTGTCCCTTTAATGGGGAATTTGTAAATTGATCTAAAATAATCATTTGTAATCCTTTTTTACGATAAGTAGGATCAGTTGGAAGACCTTCCCACCAAACAGTTTCCATTTCTTTTACAGTTTTTTCTTCTAGGATTCTTGTATTATTATAAACACCTTTATTCATTAACATAGACATAATTTTAGCAAGATCAATACTAGAAATATAAAGTCCACCTGCAACACCACGATAGTTTTCACCAAGAGGATACTTTAAACACTGAACTTTTTTAAAGCTTTCATAATCACGATATAATTTAAATTGTTTATCCTCATATAAATAATGTCCAACAAGATTTTCTGGATTTGCAATATTTTCTAATCTAAATCCACTTTTAATATTAAGCGGATTCAATAAGCATTCAATAATGTAATCAGGGAAATATTTATTTGTAATTTTTTCACATACACATGCAATAATACCACAACCAAGATTTGAATAAATAAATTCACTACCTGGTTCATAGTCACTATAACCTTTATAAAAATGCTTACTACCTTTAGTTAATAGTTCTTCTAATTTTATGAAATCATCTGTACTATTAGAACCATCATACCCTTTATAAATACCATTATCACACGTTCCATCGTCTATGATTGATGAAGTTTGAGTAAGAATCATTCTTAAAGTAATTTTTTTATCTTCATATTTTGGGTTTCTTACTTTGAATCCTAAGTATTTAGAAACATCTTCATCAAGATCTACTAATCCTTTTTCATATAGTTTTAATAGTCCTACTGCAACAATAACTTTAGAAATAGAAGCAATTCTGTATATTGAATTTGGATTGCTTAAAGTCTTTTTTTCTAAATTTGCATAACCAGTAGATACAGTTTCTAAATATCCATCTTTTCTTAAAAATAAAACATTTGAACCCACCATTTCAAATTGTTTTATAAACTCATCATATTCTGTTAAATATTTATTCATTTAAAACTCCTTATAAACAAAAGCTCTAAAGATAATATAAAAATCTTTAGAGCATTTTTTTATCTCATACTTGAAATAACTGCAGACATTAAATCTCCATCGTCTGAATCTTCACCTAGTTCCCAAATCATAATACCTGCTAAACCATTTTTTCTTACATATTTAGCTTTTTCATTTATTGATTTAGCATTTTCATATGTAATAAAGTAGTTATTATCAGCATCATATAAATAAGGTGCTAAACAAGTACTATCCCAATATTCAGTAACACCACTACCAACACGGTTTAAGAACATACTCTTAATACGACCATATGTTAATGTTGTATATTTAGAATTTGCAGAATTTCCGCCTAAGCCACCATTAGTAGATGATTCTGGAACTGTATATTTACCATAGAATGCAACTCCAACAACAATTTTTGATTTTGGTACACCATTAAAAGTGAAATTATATACAGATGAATCAACTGATGCATCTTGTGCAGTTCCTTTACCTACATTAGAATATACCGCAGTATGATGATATACTTTTGAAGATGCTTCTAAGTCATAAGTCATAATATGAATATAATCTAAGTATTTAGAGCATTCAGCTAAATCGTAACGTTTAAATCCTTCAGATCCACCTGGAATTGCAGCAGTTAATAAATAATTTTCATTTTTAGCAGATAATGCTTCTTTTAATTCTTGACATAATAAATTATAGTTTTCTGCTTCTGAATCTTTCTTACCTGGAGTAAACCAACCTGGATATTCCCAGTCTAAGTCAATTCCATCAAAGTGATACTTTTCAACTACATTTACAATATTGTCAATAAACTTCTTTCTGTTTTCTGGTGTTTTAGCAGCATTACTAAAGTTTTTACTATTATCACCATATCCTTGAATAGATAAAACAACTCTAATTCCTTGTTTTCTAACTGCTAATGCTCCATATAAAATGTTATCATTTAATGATGTCATATCTAATGTATAATCAGAATTCACATATGCAAAGCTTAAATTAATAACATTACATTTTAATTGTTCAGCAGTATAACCTTTAAAATTGTATGATGCATAATAACCAAAGATAGTTCTTTGTGGTTGTAGTTTTAAAAATGATACAGGAGCAACTTCTACATCTTTACTAAAGAATGTTGAATAACCATTATCAATTACTTCCATTGTTACAGTAACAATTTCTTTTTCATATCCAGGAATAACTACACCTGTTGGAGAAATTGTTTGTGGATTAGAAGTCGTCCACGCAAGGAAAATATTGTCATTATCAGGATGTCTTCTAATTAGATCTATATCATCTTCTACTTTATCAGGAACTATTTCATTTAATAAATCAGAATAATCAACAAAAGGAACTTCTTCCCAAATAGCATATAACATAATGGATTTAGTTATCGGAGTACTAAAAATATATGGAATTGTTCCATTTTTATCTTCATACCAACCAATAAATTTATAACCTTCTCTTGTTGGTTGATTAGGTCTAGTAACCATCTTATTTATATTTACATTAACCATTTGATAATCGCTACCATCCATATAGTTAAAATATACTCTAAATGATGTAGCACCTTCTTCATCTTTTAATAACTCATTTAACTCATCATCATCATTATTATTATTATTTCCACAACTTTTTTTACATCCAGTCGAAAATAATAATAATAAACAAATTGAAATAATCCAAAAATATCTAAATTTCATAACATTCCTCTTTCTTAATTATTATTTTTAATATTGAACTAAATACTTTTTGTTCAACAGTAGTACTTTTTATACCATCATAAACAGCAGTAATAAGTGTATCTGATTTATCTTCTCCGATTTCCCAAATCATAACGCCACCTAAATCATTATCTTTTGCATATTGACATTTAAGTTTTATAGAAACTTCATCATCATAAGTTATATAATATCCATTAGTTTTATCTAATAAATATGGAGCTTGTGAAACTTCATCAAAACCATATACAACATCTTGATTAAGTCTGTTTAAATATTCTTCTCTAAGAACATCATATGTTAGTGCCTTATAACCTCCACTAGCTCTTGCACCTAAAGCTGTTGCTTTAGTTCTTTTGCCATAAAATGCAATGCCAATAACAATCTTTGATGCTGGAACACCATTATTTTTATATGTTTGAACAGATGATGCTACACTACAACCAGATAATGTGTTACTTGAATCATAAAGTGCTGTATGATGTGAAGCACTACTTCCTGACTGCAAGTCATAAGTCATTATATGAATAAAATCTAAATATTTTGCTACATTACCTAAATCAAATCGGTAAGGTCCATTACTTCCACCAGGAATAGCAGCAGTAATTAAGTAATCAGGGTTAGCTTTTTTAAAAGTTTCACTAATTTTTTTGCATAAAAGAGTATAGTTAGCTTTATCAACAGCTACACTAGTTCCAGTATTAAATCCCGGATATTCCCAGTCAATATCAATTCCATCTAAATGGAACTTTTCAACAACTCCAAGCATCGCATTTGCAAGAGTAGTTCTTCCTTCTTCTGTAGAAGCAGCTTTACTAAAATTAGTTCCTGCACTACTATATCCTTGGATTGATAGTACAACTCTTACTCCTTTTTCTCTAACAGCTAATACTTGATTAATTACAGGTAAAATACTAGATACATCAATTTTATAATCAACAGTAACATAACCAAAACATAAATTAATTACATCACAAGTCTCAGCCATTTTATCTGTATATCCAAAGAAATTCCATGTCGAATAATAACCAAATACTAAGTTATTACTATCAAGGGGTTCAAACTCAATAGCTTCAACTTTTACTTCTTTTTCATATTCATATAAAACTCCAAAATCATAAACTGTTAAATAAACTGTTAATATTTCATCGCTTCTTGGTTTAATTAATTCTCCATAATTAGTTAAAGTATAATTATTAGAAGTACTCCATATTAAATATAAATCTTCTAAAGTTTTAGGGAGTTCTAAAGAAGTTGTAACAACATCAGGAACATATTCATCGATTAAATATGAATAGTCTTTTATATTATAATTTGGATCTTCTTCCCATACAGCATATAAAATTATATTGCTATTAATTGGTGTTTGAAAATCAAAAATTACATTAGAACCAAATTCTTTTGTCCACCCAAGAAATATATAACCTTTATTAGATTTAGGTGTAATAGCATCGACCGTTTTTCCTTCTTCAACTTCAATACTTTCAATTTTTTCTCCTATTAAACTGTCAAAACTAACAGTAAAAGTTGAAATAGTGTTATCTTCTTCAACACATGAGCCATTAAATAGGGCTACAAATAACACAATACATAATAAAATTCTTTTTAGCATTTTATTACCTCTTTTCTTTTCTACATTATATCAAATATTTTTCCTAAATTCAAGAAAATCTCCCTTATAAAACTTAAAAAACGCTTCAGAAATAGAAGCGTTTAATTATTTTATTTTATAATAATTACTAATGTACCATACACATCATTAGTTTCTTTATTAATAGCAGTTATCGTAACTGTTCCTTCTTTAATTAGTTTTAAAGTATTTCCATCAAGTGTTGCAACTTGTGTATTATCAATATTATAAACTAATTTTTCTTTTAAGGCTGTATCAACAACTTCTTTTACTGCTTTAATATTAATTTCATCACCTACATTAAATGTATTAGTTCCCCCAACAATTATTTCTTTACCATCTAATAATCTTTCCATTCCTTGTGCGACAGCGGTAATTAATGTATTAGTATTATCTTCACCAATTTCCCAAATCATTACCCCACCTAGGCCTTTTTCTTTTGCATATTCACATTTATTTATAATTGATAATTCATTATCATAAGTAAAGAACATTCTTGTTTCAGTATTAAACATATAAGGTGCACAAGCAGAATAATCAAAATTATAATTTACAGTTTGACCTATTTTTGAAAAATAAGTTCCACAAACTTTTTCATAAGTACTGTTTTGATAAACACCTCCAGTAACACCAGATACGCCAAGACCATTTTTAGAATTTGCTCTAGTCTTAATATCTTTTCCATAAAATGCAATACCTAAACAAATTTTACTTGCAGGAACACCCTTACTCATCCATAAAGTAAGTGTTTCATCTACTGAACATCCACCTACTGTACCAGAAGATATAGTTGAAGGATATAATGCTGCATGATGTGTTCCAAATGATGAACTATTTAAATCATAACTCATCATATTAATAAAATCAAAATAATTTACAAGTTTATCTAGTTCAAAACGATCATGTCCCCAAGGACCTGCAGGAATTGCAGATGTAAGTAAATAGTCTTTGTTTATTGCATCAAGTTGTTTTCTAATTTCTTTAATTAATAAAGTATAATTAGCTCTATCTTCAGCTAAACCTCTACCGCTATAAGATCCTGGATATTCCCAGTCAATATCTAAGCCATCTAACTTGTATTTAATCACTGCATCTACCATTGATTTTGCAAGTTTCACTCTTAAAGTATCATCAGCCGCACAGTTACTAAAGTTTTTAGTATCTTCACCATAGCCTTGAATACTTAAGCATACTCTTACTCCGTATTTATGACCAGCACCAACTGTTTCTTTTAACATTTCAGCAATATCATTAATATTAAGGGTGCCATCTTCTTTTACATATGCAAAGCTTATGTTTAAAATATCTACAGTTTTTAGTACTTCTTCACTATATCCAGAGTAATACCAAGATGAAGTGTACCCTGCTACAACATCACCAACTATTAGCTCTTTTAATTCATACTTTTTAATCTTTACATTTTTTTCAAACATTAATGTTTCCTCTTGTCCTTTTACATTAATTGTAAGTTGAACAGAAATTTCTTTATCTGTTAAGTCTGGATTATATACACCCTCATATGTTAAAAGTGATGGATCACTAATTTTCCAATTATACTCTAAATAATCAACTCCAATAGGAAGAGTAATATCAGTATCTATAACATCAGGAACAATATTATCTAATAAACCAGTATAATCTGCTTCAACATAGTTTGCATATAAAGTAAAGTCATCATTAATTACTGTAGTAAAGTTGTAAACTTCTTTACCTTCTTTATCAAGACTCCAATGACTAAACTCATATCCTAATTTACTTGGATTTAATAAAGGTTCTTCTGGTACTTTACCAGAACTAAATTTAACGTCCTTCATTTCACATCCACCATCAGTATCAAAAGATAGAGTGTATACTTTATCAATATATTTACCATATAAAGTGATATCTTCAGTAATTATAGTCTTAACTGCTGCAAATTTTTTGAATTCGCTATCATAATACCAACCAACAAATTGTTTTTCAACTATTTCTACCTTTTCTAAATCTTCAATCTTAACTCCTTCTTCAACAACCAAAAGTTTTTCATTACCCTCATAAATAATAGTAACATTAAAAACTTTAGTAAGTTTTGCAAATAAAGATATATCTTCAGTAATTTTTGTACTTTCATCAAATAAACTAGTATATCCTTGATCTAAATACCATCCATCAAATCGGTATCCATCAATACTAGGATTATAACTTGAATCTAAAGTTTCACCTTTTTTTATCTCAATAGTTTGTTCTTCACCATTAATGTTTAACTCAACTTTTGCATTCTTAGAGCAACTTGTTACAATTAAACTCATACATAATATAAATACTATTAATAAAGTTCTTTTCATCTTTTTACCTCAATTAATTTTTCTTTTAAAAACTTTTTTATTGAACAAGATAATTGTTCATACACTAAATCAAAATTACCAGAATACCATGGATCTTCAATACATAGTCCAGGTTGTAAATAATCACCTATCAGTTTAATTTTATCATAATTATCTAAATTTAAAACGTATTTTATCATTTTAAGATTATAATTATCCATTATAAAAATATAATCATAATAACGATAATCATGAATTGTTATTTGTCTTGCAGTATGATTTGCATTAAATATTCCATGAGATTTTAGTGTTTTTAAAGCACTTGGGTATATGCTATTTCCTAATTCTTCTTTAGAAGTTGCACAACTATCAATCTCAAATAAATCATCAACTGATAGTTTTTTTACCATATCTTTCATTATAAACTCTGCCATAGGACTTCTACAAATATTACCATGACAAACAAATAATACTTTAATCATTATAATAGACACCTTTAATCACTGAAATTCGTGATTTAAATTTAGGATTATTTAAAATAACTTCTTTATAAATTTTCTTTCCAATTTCAGTAATTGGTTGACGCCTTGTCCATCTTAAGATATTCTCATCAGAATATGTTTCTGGATATTTACAAGCGTATGTAAAGAATTGATAATTTAATTGAATTGCATCAAAATCATGAGCAATTTTTGCATTAATAGATAGATTTAAACTCCAATCATTCCATGCTTCATAAATATCTATACTTGCTGGTGATTCATTATATAAAAGATTACACCATAATGCTTTTGCAATCAAATCTTCTTTTAAATCATCATCACTAGTTTTATTAGGATGTGGAATATCACCTGTAACAGTTTCAGCTAAGTCATGAATCATAATCATATTTAAAATCTTATTCTTATCATAGCCTACTTCATTATAACAACTAGGTAAATATAAATTAGCCATTGTATACATTACATACATGTGTTCTGCAATACTTTCTTTATGTGGAGTTGGAACATTTGTTCCTGTCCAACCAGTTCTTTCTAAAGTATTACTTTCTGTAAACAAATTAAAAACATCAATTTTATCAAACCATCCACGTCTACACATTTCAAAGAAAGAGTCGATTAAAGTATTAACTTTACGATATCCTCGTTTATCCATCTCTAAAAATTGTAAATACATTGGGTCAATAGAATTATTCTTTTTAAGTGAATCAATTAATAATAAAAACAAATTAAGTTTAAAACTAAGAGAGTCTGGTATTAGTGTCATATTATTAAATATATAACTTGGAAAATCATTTAATTCTTCATAACAAGTTTTTAATAATAGTTCTCTAAACTTTTTATTGCTGATTGCAAGATGAATAAAACTTCCTAAATCAAATAGTTGATCATCAATTGTTTCAAGTTCGATAAATTCAGTTAAGTTTTTAGAACAGACTATTTTATCTAAATTTAAAATATCTAATTCACTAAATCCAAAAAATTTAAGATTCTCATTTGGTTTAATTAATCTCATATAGTTCTCACTTTCTTAAAAAATCAATTAAAATTTAACTTTCATTCCTTTATGATCATATCCATAATAAAGCATATCTACATATTTAGCATCAATAAGTTCGATATTTGTAAAGATATGATCTATTCTTTCTCTATCTCCTCGATCTGATTCATATGAATATTCATTTATTCCTTTTAATGGGTCAACATATCCAGCATTTTCTAAACTTGCAAAAGCAATATACCCTGTAGTAAACTTGAAATTGCTTGCGTCTAATGCATCTTCTAAATATCCTGTAACAAAGTTTCCAATAATTAGCGAAGGATTAGTTTCTTTTACAATTTTTATTAAGTTTACAATGTATATTTGTTTGTACGGCTTAGATTTTGGTGCTTTTACCGCTATTATTTTCTTTCCAAGATATTCGATTAATAAAAGTCTTTCTTTATATTTATCCATTGTATACTTTTTATCAATCTCTTTATGATTTGATTTAAGAGGAAAGTTCTTAATGATAACATCTTCTTTTGACAATACATTAATACCATAATTGAAATTTGTCTTTTGTAGCTTATATTCTTTTAAACTCTTATGAACCTCATCAATTATTTTAAAAGCATCCGCAAGAAAAATTAAATCATAATCATGTTTTAATAAATGATTAATTAATTTGGATGTAAATCTAGTTCTTCCTCCACAGTCTAAATAAAATACTTTCATACATAATACCTCAAATCTTTATTCTATGGTTTATTATATCATTATTTAACTTTTTTTTCAACAGATACTTGTTTAAATTTGTGGATTTTAATATTTTTTTTGTGTATAATTATAAATAGAAAAGGAAATAGATACGATGAACGAAATAATACGTCTTAAAATTACATTCAATTTTAATTATTTAGAAAATATTGATCGATTATTATCTAATCAAAAAATAATTCACAAAAGTTTCAATACTGATGTTTCCTATGTATTTGAAATTAATGAACTAGATGCTGATAAAATCATCTACTATTTAATGTTAGCAACATCAAAGCAAATTATAATAGAAAACATCTCCTCATTAAAAAATAAAGATGACTATCAAGAAGTAGGTACAGATAAACCCATTGGATCTAAATCCGCAATTGATGAAAATTAAAAGAACTTGTAAATTACCTAATTTACAAGTTCTTTTCTTATTAATTTTTTCCTACTTATTATTAACTATCTTTTGCCATTTTGTGTTTGCAAGAAGCTCATCTTTTTCGACATCAGACTTAACTTTGTAAATATGTTTAGTACCTCGAGGAATAAGTTCATTAGATAAAACTTCACCAAGTGAAGAAACAACATTATTTACAACGGTATAATCAAAAGGCATACAAGAGAAAATATCAAAATATATTTTCTTAGTAAGATATTCGTAGTGCAATGCAATATGACTTTGTGCAATTACTATTATTCCAGATAAATATCTAGGATTAGAAATTGTGCTTTTCATTACACATGCTCTAGTAATTGGATCCATATTAATATCATATGCAGTATTTTCTAAAAAGCCAAATAACTCGTCCATATTTAAACTTTTAGAACTATTAATCTCAGCCATTAAATGAGGACCAAAATCAAATGTAGGATTATATTCTATATTATTAAATTGACCACTTTCACGAAGTGTTGTATTTAAGAATGATTTCTTTTCAATAAAAGGAAGTTCTTCTAAAAAGAAATTATATAATTTCTTTTCATCAAAGTTATCACTGCTGAAGCAATCAATAAAATAGCATTCTCTTATTGGAAAAGTATGAATAGTAATATGTCCACCTTCTAATAAAATATATGCGCTAATACCAATATCTTCTTTAACTTTACCATAATAATATGGAATTATACTTACTGGACATATTGGATTAAGCCCAAGATCATATACAACTTCAGTAAGTAATTGGCTTATTAATTTCATGTTATCTAATTGATGTTCATTAGCCCCATAACAATCAATCATTGTATGTTTCATTTTAATTCTCCTTTTTTATTATAATTTCAAATATTTCATATAAAGTTTTAAGTCCAAGCCATGAAGTAATATCATTAATATCTAAACTAGGTGATATTTCTACCATATCCATAGCTTTAATATTAAGATTTACGAATAACGATTTAATGAATTCCATTAAATCAAAACTATTTAATCCAAATGCTTCCGGTGTACCAGTACCAGGAGCATATGATGGATCATTTGCATCTATATCGTATGATAAATATATAACATATTTTTCATCTTGATATTTAGAGATTATCTCATCAAGCATTCTTTTATATCCTTCATCTTTTATCATCTTTGAAGTATATAGACTAATATTTGGATTATTCTTAAAGTAATCGACTTCTTGTTCTTCAAATCCTCTTATTCCTATAAGATTTATATTCTCACATTTAAAACCATTATCAATTGCACGCTTTACAGTACATGCATGAGAATAATAGGAATTATCATAAAAATCACAAATATCAGGATGAGCATCAATATGAATTAAAACTGGTTCAAATCCCATTTTTTTATAATAATTAAAGAAATTCTTTTGTATAGGAATTGAAACAGAGTGATCACCACCAATAAATAAAGGGAATTTATTATAAGAATAGATATCTTTAAGTTTTTCCTCAACAACAAAATGATAGTTTTCACATGATTCAATATTTCCATAATCATATATTTTACATTCTTTTATTGATTTACCATTCATTGTAAAAGGAGGTAAATGCTTAGATAAATCTCTTAAAGTATTGGGGGCTTTGCTTGCACCAACACCTACAGAACAACTTTCATCATAGGGAAGACCAACTAAGATAACTTTTGCTTCATTAATATCATTAACTATTAAATCACGAAATTTATTCATTTTTCTCACCTTTTATGCATTAATATATTTGCCTATTGCATTACTTAACATATCATTTACATCTTGTCCATATTGCCAGTACATAATTCCTGCAAGACCAAGTGTATTAATATATTCACATTTACGTTTTATACTTCTTTCATTTTCATATGAAATAAAAATCTTATTTACTGAATCAAATCGATAAGGTACTCCGCATTCCTCATCAAAGTATTCTTTCATTGTATCAGATAATGCATATGTTGTATCAAGTTGACTATACCAAATTGATTTACCGCTTCCAACTTTTGATCCAGGACCTTCACATCTAGTTTGAACAGTTAAATAAAACGGTATGCCAACTAAAATCTTACTATTTTGAATTCCATATCCATTGTATAATTCAACACTTTCTTCAATTGTACAACTAGTAAGCGTTGCACCTTTAGTAGATTTGAATAATGCATTTTGATAATAACCATTACCTGTTGCCATTGAATATGTCATTAAGTTAATATAATCTAAATAGTCTTTTGAATTAGGTAAATCATATTTAGGTGGTTGCCATTTTCCTCCACCGATTGCAGCAGTAACTAAATAATTAGGGTTCTTAGCTTTAACTTTTTCATAAATTGCTTTCATTAGTAGAGTAAAATTAGTTGCTTCACTTGATGCAGGCGTTTCCCAGTCAATATCGATACCATCAATTCCTAAATTTTCAATAAAATTAACAATATTAGTTGCAAGTTTTTCTCTTAATTCTGCACTTGCAGAAACTGCTGAAAATGCACCACTTGAACCTTGATTTACTGATATAACTATCTTAGTACCAGATTTTAAGGCAAGAGGTTTTATATAATTATTAATATTACTTGTCATTCTTGATTCATTAGTAAAATTACCATTAGCATCTATATCAAGAAAAGCACAATAAATAATATCTAAAACGTTCATCGCATTTTGAGTAATGGTATTATATGGAGTATAAATATAACCTGTAGCTAAAGCAGTACTCTTTCCACTTCCTTTTGCAACAACTTTAAATTCATAAATTAAAGTATCTGCAATATATGCACTAAGTGTAACTGTAATATCAGATACAGGAGCATGATATATTCCTCCACTAGAAATTACTTCATTATGAGAAGACTTCCATGAAATACCAATGGAATTATAGTTTTCAACTAACTCAATATTTTCTTCTACTGTATGATATGAATTATATAATGAGTCTAAATATCCTTTTACTTCATCATAATATTCACTAACATCTCTTTGAATAAATGAAACTAAAATTTTAACATTTCCTTTACTAATATTATTTAAATCTTCACTAAATTCAACTAATGCACCAACAGTAATATTTGCATCTTCAAAATTTGAATAAAGGGGATAAGCACTATATCCTAAAATAATATAATCATATTCTCCTAAAGTACTTAATGATTCACCGTTTTTCGCAATAGCACTTACATAATACTTATCATCAATACATCTAATACCAATCTTATGCCAATATTTACTAGCATAACCAGATGCATCACCATCAAACATTGTTAATACATCATATGTGCTAATATGTTCATTATATTTTTCAATAACAAAACTATCAATATAGTTATCATCATTATGAACATATTTTGCATATAGTAATTCATTATTATACTCATCAGAAATTAGTGTTTCTACCTTTTCTTGATATTTAACATCATAATACCAACCAATAAACGAATAATTTTCTTTTACTGGACTAGGTAGTAATATACTTCCATCTGATTTAACAACTGCTTCGCTATCAACACTACCTCCGAAAGATTCTAAATTTAAATTAATTTTTGAATCTTCCCATTTTGCAGTAAGTGTAATATCTTTATCAAACAAATAATTTCCATTTTCAAATAAACTACCATCTAAATACCAACCTAAAAATTTTGAGCCTTCTTTAGTAGGAGTTAATAATTCAAATTCTTCATTAAATATTACTTCTTGAGTTTTTTCTTCTAAAATATTAGTATAATAAATTACATATTTATTAGGCATAAATTCACCTGTTAATGTAATATCTTCTAAATGCTTATAAACATCATCATTAAATTCTTTATCATTTAATCGCCAACCTCTAAAAGTATGACCCTTTTTTAAAGGTGTAAATTCAGGTATCTTATTACCATATAAAATATCTACTACTTCTTCTTTATTATCATATAAATAAGTTATTTGGAACTTAATTGGTTCATACTTAATTACAAATTCAGTTCCCATATCTGGATGATAAACATCACCTTCTTCAATAAGCTCATCTTTTGCATAAACACCTTTAAATTCATATCCAGGTAAGCCTTCTATTTCAAAAGTTATTTCTTCACCAGTTTTTACTTTAGAAACATAACTTTCAGTACTTCCAAACTCATCACTAACATTAACTTCATATTCTTTAGGCGTAAAAATTGGAATCATTGTAGTATCTGCAACAATATTAATATCTTGGAATAATCCATCAATATATAAATTACTACCACCAAGTGATATTTTAATAGAACCATCCCAATCATAACCTTTAGGAACATTAATGTTTTGTTTAACATGATCAAAATCTAATATAACATTAGTAATTACATCAGTTTTATATAATATATTTCCATTTTCATCCTTAATATCTAAATTTACATAATGATTCTTAAAGAAATTAAGTTTTATTTCATTATTATTCCCTTTAATAATAAACTCATTATCACCATCACTTAAATTAAAAATAAGTTCATATTTTGAAGAATATACTTCATTATTATAAATTACATCAAATTTAGAACTAGATTCAACATAATTATTAAGATTAATATAGCTTACGTCATAGTCAATTGTAGTTTGATAAACACCATCAACTTCTTCCATATTTTTAATCTTAAAATTTTGTTTCCCACATGATGTTAATGATAAAAATATAATAGTTATAAATAAATATATAATTTTTCTCATACTATCTTTTCTCCTAATATTAGTATATCATATAAAAAATAAAAAAAAGAGACTTTAAGTAATAAAGTCTCATATTTTTTTTAGAATCCAACATAACGGTTCTTTACATATTCTTTAGCAGCATCAGATAAGTTATCAGCAACTTCTTCAACTGTTAAATATTGGTAATTTAAAGTAGTTCCTTCAGGTAATGGAAGTTTACTTAAGAATTCATTAAATTGTTCTTCTGCACGTTTTGCTTCTTCATCATATGAAGCTTGGAAACTAGCTAAAGCTTTAAAATTAGATTCTTTAGAAACATTCCAACCAATATTTAATAATGTTACTTTCTTACCTTGATAATCAGCTGGATTTGCAAGAACATCACTATAAATTGCAACTAATGTTTTTAATACATCATAACCATTGAAGTATACATAGTTAGCTTTTTTAGCAAATGCTCTCCATAACTCAACAGCATCCTCATTATCAAATAGATAACGATTACCAAATTGATATGCCCACATACTTTGACGGAAAGGTTGATAGAAATGTTCTAAGAAATCAGCTTGAACAAAATCAATTGCATCAGCATAATTAACAATTGCATCAAATTCAGCTTTTGGAGCACTAATTTCTTCAGGACGATCACGCATTGGTTCAGCAGCAATAACTTCAAATTCAACACCATATTCTACTTGAGATGGATCTAATTCTAATCCAGCAAGAACATTAAATGCTAAAACATTAGCAGAACTTAATGAATGCATTTTAGGCGGATAAACAACTCCAGTTTTTGCATTACGATGCCATTTAACATATTCATCACTTAATTCTTTATATGAATCTAATAATTCATTATATCCTTCACCAAAGAAATTTTCTTCAAGATTAGCAACATAACCTTCATAACGAGGAAGGAAAATTGTTTTTTCATTAAAACGTTTATTAAACTCTCTTGTAATTAATTTTCTTTCTTCATCAATTTGAGGGTTCCATTTGATTGAATATTCAGGATCTCCTTTTGAATTCATAGCCATATTAATTTTGCCTTCAGCAACAAGTGTACCTAACACCATGTATACTTCTTCAGCAGGTAATACATCTTTTAAAGCATCTACAATTTTACGATACGATGCAGCAACAAATGGAATTTGTTGTAATACTTTTAAAACTTTTTCTTCTTGTGTTAACATAATATTCTCCATTCTTCTTTATTTTTTCTATAGTATTATATCAATTTTTGATAAAAAATACAACTAATTCATCTTACTAATTTTTACTAAAATTTTATGTTTTTTAATTCATTTATTGATAATTTCCTAATTCAATTTAAAAAAAATAAGCTGCTTAATGCAGCTTATTAGTTATCAATAAATTCAGAATCATCAACATCAACTTTTTCGTTAATTGTAATTCTTAGTGTTTCAATTTTTTGATTTTTTACTTTTTGAACAACAATCTCAATATTATCAAAAGTTAATACTTCTCCACCTTTAGGGAAAGTATCTAACGTTGCAAGAACAAGCCCTCCAATAGTATCATAGTTATTATTCTCTTCATCAAATTCTAAATCCAAGTCACGATTAACTTCTTGAATAGGCGTATCTCCATTTACTAAATATTGATTATCATTTAATCTAATGAAGTTCTTTTCATCATCATATTCATCATAAATATTTCCAACAACTTCTTCAACAATATCTTCCATTGTTGCAATACCTGAAACACCACCAAATTCATCAAGCAATATAGCAATTTGATTTTTTGTATCTTTCATTACTTGGAATAATTTATTGATTTTCATCATATCTCTAACATATAGTGCTTTACGCATAACTTTATCAATTTTAACGTTTTCAACGCCTTTTTCAATAATAGCTTGCATTAAATCACGAACATGAATTAAACCAATAATATTATCTCTAGTTTCTTTATAAACAGGAATACGAGTAAACTTTTGTTCAAAAATATCATTTAAATACTCAGATAAAGGTTCTTCAACATCAATCATAAAAACTTTAATTCTTGGTGTCATAATATCAGTTGCAGTTAAATCATTAAATTTTAGCACACTTTCAATCATTTTTTGTTTTTCAACATCTAGTGTACCATCTTCAACACCTTCTTCAACGACTGAAATAATCTCTTCTTCAGAAACTTTATCTTCAACTAAATATTTATTTAACCCAATTAATTTGCAAATTAGATTACAAGAACCTGATAAGAATTTTACAAGAGGAATTGTTAAAATTCTAACTACGTTTATAGGCCCTGCAACATTCATTGCAATCTTTTCTGGCGAAGTTAAAGCAATTTTCTTAGGTAATAATTCACCAAATATTAATGTTAATACAGATAATAATAATGTAATAACAACAACAGCTATTGTTTCAGCATAAGGTATATTTAAGCTTAATAACCATCCACTAAATAAATCAGACATTTGTCCTGCAGCTGTTGCCGATGAGAAGAATCCAGCAAGAGTAATTCCTACTTGAATTGTAGATAAAAAGTTAGTTTCGTTATCTAATAGCTTTTGAACTAATAAAGCTTTCTTCTTTCCATCTTTTGCATAAATTTCAATTTTTGTTTTGTTTGCGGATATTACTGCCATTTCTGACATTGCAAAAAAGGCATTGATAAGTGTTAATACTACAATTAAAACTATTTGTAATATTAAATTGTTTGCGTCCGCGTCCGCGTCGTCATTTGATTCCATAATTCTCCTTCTTAAATCATAATTATTATTATTATATTATGATTCCTATCTATTATACCAAAAATACAATAAAATGTAAAGTATTTATACTTGACCTAATTTTAATAAAAGTTCATCAACTATACATTTTATATAATCTTGCATAAGTGAATCATTAATATTATCTAAATTATAATATATTTGATTATAATCTTTTAACCTTAATGAATTAATTAATTCACCATAAGTAGTATTGTTTTTTACTTCATAAAAGTTTTCAATTTTATCAATAATATCGTTTATTACAGCATTTTCAATTTCATTTTTGTTTGAAATACAAGATATATAATTGAAATGATAACTATTTTTTAAGATTTGATAATACTCCTCTTTTAAGTAGTCACTTGCGTTATACAAAATCCAACCAGTTGAACTAGAATACTGAATTTGTTTTAATAAATCTAGTGTGCTCAAATCATATGATAAACCAATTTTAACTTCATATTCTTTGAACTGATTATTATAATAATCATAATAACTAGTCACATATTTATAATCATCATCATAAACCATTGGTTCAATTTCATCAATAATTCCTAGTTCTAACCATTTTTTCGCATCCTGCAAATAAGAATACTTTACATTTTCATAATCATTCAAAACAGCAGCAGAAATAACTGTATCTGGCCTAATAGTTTTTATTTCATTTGTTACATTTGAAATAAACTTAATTAGTTCATTTTCTTTAAATTCTAACCATTTTATTCTTACATCTTTTGATTCTTTTATTAAAGTTTTTAAATCTCCTTCTAAATTATACATTTTCATAAATTTATTAATTGAATATTCTGTATAACCTGGATCAGTAATTGTTACTGTGGATGGAATTGTTTCAACATTTAAATAATTGAATAAATTAGAAAAAGAATATCTAATAATGTCGTATTCAACTTTATCAAAATCATATTTTTCAATTAATTCTTTATACCATAATATTAGATTATCTTGAACGTAATCACTACAAATATCATAATAATAAATACTACCTCTTGAAAATTCCCCATTATAATCTATTTGATAATTTGATTCATCAAATACTTTAGACCCTTCTTCATAACATCTAAATGTTTGAGTAAATGCATTAACACAAATATTTCTTTTATGTGCTTCTGTAATAAAACATTTTAAATAATCATTTCCATAAATAGAGTAATTATAATTATTCAACTCTTCATAATAATGATAATAATCACTATCATACAAACAATACTTACCTTTAAATGGAATTATAATAATCTCATTTATTCCCATCTCTTTAAATCTATTTAATGTATTAACAACACCTTCATATGTTGTATCATCATATATTTCTGGATAAGAAAAAGGATAATACCACATACCTCTATTAGACATCAAATTATAGTCTATTAATTGACTATAAAGAACACTCATTATTTTTTTAATATATTGATAGTTATTAGCTAAATCATAAAAATCAAAACAATTATTAAAATCATTCATAGCGTTTTCTAAAAAATCATCTAATTTAGTCATTAATTTATTAATATATTGATAATCATGTGGAATTGAATTATTAATGTTTTCATTTATTAATTTTACAATATAATTTCTTTCTGTAATTACCTCATTAATAATGGTACTTAAAAAATCTTTATAAAATTTAATTTCTACATTAGTAATTTCGACTTTATTACCAATTTGTAAATTATTCCTGATAAAATCAGCACCACTTCCATGTCCACTTAAAATATATCCATCACTAGGTAACTCTACAATTGTACCCATATCAATAATATAACCATTTAAATCCACAGCAACTTCATAACCATATTCGTTTCTATTTCGATAATTTGATTTATCATAATATACTAATGTATCTTCATTTCTAAAACCACCATTATATAACTTCTCAGTATAACTAATAAAATAAATGTAACTATCAAAATCATATGTTAGATTCTCTAAAGAACTGTATATTTGCTTATTAAAACTATACTTATGAATATTATCAAATATATCTTTATTTAATCCATTAAAAATATTACATAATTCCTCATAAAAACCATCTAAATCAAAAATTTCATCTAAATTATTATATACATCGATTATTGAATTTATTTTTTCAACATAATAATTATAAATCTTTATATCAGATATATTGTTTAATTCTTTAATTATTTGATTAAACTTTAATATTATTTTATTATAACGTGAAATATTGTGATTTTGATAAACAAATACCATATTATCTATATAAATACATAAATCGCCAATATTAATACTTTTCAATAAAGTACTGCTAATTCCATGTCCAGATATAACAAAACCATTTTCTAAAAGATTTACTTTTTTCCCTACTTCTACAACAGTTCCATATTCATCACATGATATTTCATACCCGTAAATATTTGTGGAAACAAAATTATCATTGTCATAAACAATCATTTTGTCTGTACCTCTATATCCACCATATATAACATTAGAAAATATCTGGTCTGAATTTTTATATGAAATATTTTCGATTGTTAAATCTTTATAATCATTATATGATTTTAAAGATTTCTTTTCATAGTTGACTATATTAATATAAAAACTAATTACAAACTTATCATAAATTATATTGATTGTATTTTGACCAAGTGAAAAATCTGTATATTCTATATTATAATTATCTATGATTTTTTTACTGCCATCACTGTATAATGCTTCAACTATTAAACCATCAAAATTTACTTTTTCATCATAATAAAAAAAAGTTTGATTTGGTAATTCTCTAATATATATCTCTTCAATTTTAACATTCTCAATTGTTTGATTACATGAAAATAAAAAAATCGAAAATAAAACAATTATTATAGTAAAAGTTCTTTTCATATAAAATCTCCCTTTTTTATATTATATAATAAGTTTAGTTTTTTTTCAATAAAAAATTTAATAAAAATAACATTATTTTACTAGCCTTTATCCACCCTAAATTCTTCTTGTCTTCATGTCTATTATATCATATATTGCATTATAAATAAAAAAAGGCTTGATAACTAGTATCAAACCTTACATTCCTAACTGGCAACGTTACACAATTTTAATACAATTGCATACCCTAAGCCTTGTAATCGTTAAATTATTTACTTTTGCATACCCCTATACACATTATCTAGTTAATTAGTTCTTAATATATGTTCCAAATACCCAAGTTGAATCTTCAACTTCACTTGGACTTTCTGTGTGATGATACAAATCATTAATTACAATTTTATTTGGATTGCTAAAATCGCCTCGTAGATAGAAATCAGGTGGATAATAAATACCAAATGTCGTATCGTAACGTTCTTTATCAGCATCAGTTACTTTATTATAAGGATCATTCTCAATGTAAAGATAAATTGTCTTTTTATCTTCCGCTATTGTAATAGTTCCTTCAATAATTGTTTCACCATTTACATATTGGAACAATTCATTCGTTACAGGTTTAGTATATAAGAAAGTAAATCTTTCTCCAGTTTCTAACGTATAAGTACCACTTGGAATGCAGAATTTATTAGAGTATTTATAATTATCAGATTCTACTTTGTAATCATTACCTTCTAAAATATAACTTCCCATTTTATAAGGTAATTCACTAATTCGATAAATATAAGTATAAATATAACCATCAATCATTCCAAGATCTTCTTCTTCACTCATAATTGTAAACTGAGTAAAATCACTATTAAAATCTTCGACATAACATCCAATCCAATCTTCTTTTTCTTTATCACTTCTTGTAAAAATAAAAGTTAAAGGTGTTATGACATCTTTACTATTTCCTCTAGAAACAACTCTATAAGTACCAGTATATTTGTTAACGCCATCTTCAACATAGCTATATGTCATAACATTCTTACTGCCATCAAATATAAAATAAGTATCTTCATCATTTTTCAATAACCATTTACCTGTAGATGATTCTAGTTCATTATCAAAGTTTTCAACTTTTCCATTTGATCCACTACCACCTAATAAGTTATCTAAAATACCACAACCAGATAACACACAAGAAATTGCAATTAATAGAAAAATAGAAAGTAAATTAATAATTTTTTTCATTAATATAGCACCTCCATATATGAGTCATATTTTATGTTTTTGTATAATTATATCATACAATTAGCAAAAAATCTATACTTATGACCATATTACCACTCTAAAAGAGAATTTGATAATATTAAATATTTGCGTAATTCACTAAGTCATATACCAACAAAAAGACTATAAGTATTATGAACTATTTTGATACAATTGCATTAATTAACTAATTTAATACTTAAGGTTTTAGTTATACAGGGGACTTGAACTCCTAAAAAACAAAAAAAGTTTGACACTTTTAATGTATCAAACTTGATTTACAGTAATGGCAACGTTACACAATTTTAATACAATTTCATACCCCTATTTCTGAACGATATATAGGAATTTGTCAATATCGATTACCATACAAAACTTTCGCTTTTTCGGTATATTTCTTTACAAACTCGGTCTTTGCGTTTGTATAAGCATCCCTGTTATGTTCGTACTTTTTCCATAAATTTAATTTCAAATCTTCGTATTCCTTGGCTACATCCGAATGCTCTATGAGATAATCTCTGAAATACAATTCGCTGTTATCTCCTGCATATCTCAAGTGCAAATGAAATACTCGGTTGGCAAATCCACTCTCCGTATATCCTTTATTAAAGGACATACCGTTTTCACTTTGCGACATACAAATATAACCGCAATTTATTATGTCCGCTTTGTAACTAAGCAAACTTCTCCCTTTTGGAATCTCCACAAGAATATCTACAATGGGTTTTGCCCAAATAGAAGGAATAGCGGTGCTTCCGATATGGCTGATTCTCTCACCCGAAGAAAAGGCATTTTTCAATAGATATTCTTCTTCACAATACCATTCTACCCAACAATCTTTATGTTCTTCTAAGAAGATTGGGAACAAAAACCAAAGCTCTTCCAAACTCATTTCTGATAATTTCTTTCCCATTATACGCTCCGTTAAATTTTAATTTATCTATCAGTTATCAATACTGCTCTGCACGGTGAACCGTCTGCACCTGATAAATTCAATGGTACTGCATTTAAGAAATAAACACCTTCACAAACGTCAACTAATCGAATACCTTCAAGCAAGACGACATTGGCACCCAAAAGTGTAAGATGTACTGCCATTGGTGCATTTGGCGGTCCGACTGTCTGAGGTTCGTTTCCCAGAAGCAAAATACCTGAAGATGCAAATACCTTTGCTGCCTCTAATGATACTTCAACTTCTCCTTTAATCAGAATTCTCTTTGATGCTTCTAAGTTCTGCTTTTTTGCTTTTTCTATTATTTCTGTAGCATCGTTACCCGTAACAAGCCCATGATGTTCTGTCACATAAGCCATTCCCACAAATACCTCTAAGCATATTTCATCAATCGTTTTTCCATCTTTAATAAAATGAAATGGAGCATCTATATGCGTACCGTTATGTGCACACATATTAAATGCCGTCAAATTATATACATCACCTTTTTGCATTGATTTTAACACGATTTTCTCTGGCATAGGGTCATTGGGATATACTTTACAGCCGAAAACCTCTTGGGAAATATCATATACTTTCATTGCATACTCTCCTCGTCAAATTCTAATTTGTTAATCTAAATCAATCCAATATCTTTGATTGATTTCTCCATCCTCATCCACAAATTCATTTTCTAATATTCCACCATTATTTATAATGGATTTTGCTGAACCAATATTAAACTTATCGCAAACCATTAATACTCTATCAATTCCTAATTTCTTGCATTCGATTAATGCTAAACGAATCATTTCAGTAGCATATCCCTTTCTTCTTTCAGATGGTCTAATTCCATCTCCAATATGCCCACCAAATTGTAATAGGTAATCATTTAAGTAATGCCTAATATTTACAGCACCTAACAAAATGTCTCTTTCAACATCTAACAAAAAGAATACTGAATCGGGCACTTTGCCATCTTTTGGTTCACGAATTTCTAAATTATCTAAATAATAATCAAAGTCGTGATAATCATTCTTAAAGATTGCCCAAGGAGAATGATTCGTTTGATTTACCTCATGGTCTAACTTCCATTCATCAATCATTTCGGATAATTGAGTATAATATTCTTTTGACAATTTAATCAGTCTAACATTCATTTTTCTCACCTACAAATTCTAATTTATCAGTATTACAACCTCTTTATCTCATTGGCAATCACAGCCACAGCTTTTCCTTTGGTATCAATTTTAATAGTACCCAATGCTTGATACATAGGTATTCTTGCTATGCTTCTCTCAATTACATCTTCAGAACGAATACCTTTTTCTACATCTGCGGACAATCTTTCACGCAGAGTATTTTCATCGGCTATCAGAGAGACGCATTTCACCTCACAGTTCTGTGTATCTAGCTTCTCAAGTATGGAATCGATAATACTCTGCTCATGCATCACCCAACAAAAAATAATACTCTCGTATGCAGAGCATTTCAGAAAATTGTTGAGTAAGTAACAAATATTATTCGTAACCATTGCTTTTGTTTCATCGTTTACTTGGAACGGACTTGCATCCCAACACCAATCTCCGTCAAGAAATACGCTATTCGGTAAATCCTGTTTGAGTTGTTGGCACACAGTTGTTTTTCCAATTCCCATAGTGCCACCAATCATATATAAAGTTTTCATCATTCGCACCTACAAATTCTAATTTAAGGAATAGTCTATTTTATTTCTCTGACATACAAACGGTCAATTCCATTTTCGTAGTTTACTATGTCTTTTACATAGCAATAGCCATATTTTTCATACAACCCAATGAATTCTGTTGGGATATAGGTCTTATCGAAGCCAATGCTTTTGGCATATTGATTGGCAAAATCGATAAGTTTTCCGCTGATTCTGTTGCCACGGTAATCCTCACTTACAAACAAAGTAGATATCCATGGAAAAATCTCTGGCAATGGGTAATAATCAGATTTCATGATGGTCGTCATTCCAACAATTTGCCCATTCACTATTGCTACGAATGGAGTTTCCCATTCTTCGAATTCCCAGTTTTCAAGCACTCTCACCGTATGCTCTTTTACATCTAACCAGGAG
>JAGBDV010000019.1 GCA_017937305.1 Bacilli bacterium | reverse complement strand
TCATGTTCTTAACGTAGTCAGCATGCCCTGGACAGTCAACGTGTGCATAGTGTCTCTTTTGAGTTTCATATTCAACGTGAGCAGTATTGATAGTAATACCACGTTCTCTTTCTTCTGGTGCACCATCGATTTGGCTATAATCCATTTTCTTAGCTAGACCAGCGTTTGCTAATACAGTTGTAATAGCAGATGTTAAAGTTGTTTTCCCATGGTCAACGTGTCCGATTGTACCAATGTTTACATGGGGTTTAGTACGTACAAATTTTTCCTTTGCCATAATAATTTTCCTTTCAAATTTTTTTAATTTACTTTAATATTTTACAATAAAATATTTAATTTTGCAAGCAAAACGTATAATTACTTGCTGCGAGCTTTCATAACAGCTTCTGCAACATTACGTGGACATTCATCATAATGATCAAATTGCATTGTGAAGTTACCACGTCCTTGAGTATTAGAACGTAATGCTGTTGCGTATCCGAACATTTCTGATAGTGGTACAAAGCTTCTAACTGATTGTGATTTACCTCTAGCTTCTTGTCCATCGATACGTCCACGACGAGTTGAAATATCACCGATAACTGTACCTAAATATTCATCTGGTGTAACTACTTCAACAAGCATGATAGGTTCTAGTAATACTGGATTACAAACCTTAGCAGTTTCTTTAAATGCTAAACTACCTGCGATTTCAAATGCTGTACTAGATGAGTCAACATCATGGTATGAACCAAATACTAGTCTAGCTTTGATATCAATAGTTGGGTAACCTGCTAAATTACCATTGTCTAAGGCATTTTCAATACCTTTATTAACTGATGGGATGAATTCACGTGGAATTACACCACCAACAATTTCATCAACAAATTCGTAACCTTTACCTGGATTAGGTTCAAAAATTACTACTGCATCACCGTATTGACCATGACCACCTGATTGACGTACAAATTTACCTTGTACTTTAGCAGGAGTCTTGATTGTTTCACGGTAAGCAACTTGAGGACGACCAACGTTACATTCAACGTTAAATTCTCTTCTCATACGGTCAACGATGATATCAAGGTGTAATTCACCCATACCAGCGATGATTGTTTGACCAGATTCTTCATCTGTATATGTTTTGAATGTTGGATCTTCTTCAGCTAATTTTTGTAAAGCTACACCCATCTTATCTTGGTCAGCTTTAGTCTTAGGTTCAATAGCAACTTGAATAACTGGTTCAGGGAATACCATAGATTCAAGGTTAACAATTGCAGATGGATCACAAAGTGTATCACCTGTAGTTGTATTTTTTAAACCTACAGCAGCAGCGATATCACCACTATAAACTTCTTTAATTTCTGAACGGTTATTAGCATGCATTAATAGAATACGACCGATACGTTCTTTATAGTTCTTAGATGCATTTAAGATATAAGAACCAGATTCCATATGACCACGATAAACTCTAAAGAATGTAAGTTTACCAACATATGGGTCAGTCATAACTTTAAATGCTAAAGCTGCAAAAGGTTCTTCATCATTTGAATCAACGATTACTTCATTACCATCTTCATCAGTACCTTTGATTTGAGCAACTTCTACTGGAGAAGGTAAGTAGTCAACTACTGCATGTAATGCTTTTCTAACACCTTTGTTTTTGAATGCTGTACCACATAGAACTGGGAAGAATTGAACTGATAAAGTTGCTTTACGAATAGCAGCTTTTAATTGTTCTACTGGAATTTCTTCACCTTCTAGGTAAGCCATCATTAAATCTTCATCAAATTCTGCAACTGCTTCAATAAGTTCTGTATGATATTTTTCAGCAGTAGCAACTAAATCAGCAGGAATAGGAACTTCATGACCAGCTTCATCTTGGTGGTTTGGTTCATATTCAAATGCAGTCATTGTAACAAGGTCAATAATACCTTTGAATTGATCTTCAGCACCAATAGGCCATTGAATTGGATGAGCGTTAGCACCTAGTCTGTTGTGTAGAGATTCAACAGAGAATTTGAAATCAGCACCAGTTTTGTCCATTTTATTAACGAATACTAAACGAGGTACTAAATATTCAGTAGCTTGACGCCATACTGTTTCAGTTTGTGGTTCAACACCTGCTTGAGCATCTAAAACTGTAATAGCAGCATCTAGAACACGAAGTGAACGAGATACTTCAACTGTAAAGTCTACGTGCCCTGGAGTGTCGATAACGTTAATACGATGTCTAACATTATTTAAACTTTGCCAGTAAACTGTAGTTGCAGCAGAAGTAATTGTAATACCTCTTTCTTGTTCTTGAGCCATCCAGTCCATTTGTGCAGCACCATCATGTGTTTCACCAATCTTGTGGATTTTTCCTGCGTGGAATAAAATTCTTTCTGAGAATGTTGTTTTACCAGCATCGATGTGAGCCATGATACCGATATTTCTAGTATTTATAAGGGAAACTTCACGAGCCATTATATTCTCCTATATTACCATTGGTAGTGAGCAAATGCTTTATTTGCTTCAGCCATACGATGAGTATCTTCACGTTTTTTAACAGAGCCGCCGATACCATTAGCAGCATCCATAATTTCTTTAGCTAATCTTTCTTCCATTGTTTTTTCATTACGAAGACGAGCATAGTTTGTTAACCATCTTAAACCTAAAGTTTGACGTCTTTCTTCTCTTACTTCAACTGGAACTTGATAGTTAGCACCCCCAACACGGCGGCTTCTAACTTCTAATTGTGGCATAATATTGTCCATTGCTGCTTTATAAACTTCTAGAGGGTCTTTCCCTGTAACTTTAGCGATACGATCGAAAGCACCATAAATAATTTGTTGAGCAACACCTTTTTTACCATCTAACATAACACTATTTACAAGTCTAGTAACCATTACTGAATTGTAAATTGGATCTGGTAATACAACTCTTTTTGATATGTGTCCTTTACGAGGCATGTAGATTCCTCCTTTCTCTATATTTCCATAATGAAATCTTACTACCTAGTAGTTTTTTAATAAAACTATTTGATTATTATTTTTAAATTATTTTTTTGATGCTTTAGGACGTTTTGTTCCATATTTAGAACGTGCTTGTTTACGACCATCTACACCTGTTGTATCCATTGTTCCACGGATAATATGATAACGTACCCCTGGTAAGTCCTTAACACGACCACCACGGATTAATACAACGCTATGTTCTTGAAGTTTGTGTCCTTCACCAGGAATGTAAGCTGTAACTTCGATACCATTACTTAAACGAACACGGGCCATCTTTCTGATAGCTGAGTTAGGTTTCTTAGGTGTCATTGTGCTTACACGTGTACATACACCTTTCTTTTGAGGGCTGTTAATTTCAGTTTGTTCTTTCTTTAAACTATTGAAACCAATTCCTAAATGAGGTGATTTAGACTTTCTAACTTTGTCTACACGGCTTTTTCGTACTAATTGATTAATTGTAGGCATTTTAAATTCTCCTTTCGTCTAACTTAAACATCTTTTATTGGTTGGGTATTCCACGAAACCAGGCGTTTCATATACCCATAAAATATAGTATTGACAAAGCCAACACTAAAACCTTAAATATTATACCACTTTCTAACATTTAATTCAAAACATATGCTTATTTTTTCATAAATAAATCTCCCAAAAGGGAGATTTATTATAGATTATATAATTTACTAAATTTATTTTTCAAATATTCAACATAATATGTAGCATCAAAACTCATACCTGTTGCAATATTAATAAGTTCATCAGGATTCTTAGTAGCCCCATAAATATGAATGTGTTCTTTAAGCCATTCATTAATAGCCTTTAAATTAGGTTTATTAATTTCTTTTTCAAAGTCAAGATCTTTTTTCATTGCATCAAGCATTTGAGCACCATATGCACTACCAAGTGCATAAGTAGGGAAATATCCAAATGAACCACCAGCCCAGTGTACATCTTGTAAAATGCCTTCTTTATCACTTGGAACATCAATACCTAAATATTCTTTATATAAATTATTCCAAATTGTAGGAAGTTCACAAACATCAACATCTGATTCAATAATTAATTTTTCAATTTCATAACGAACCATAATATGAAGTGGATATGTAAGTTCATCTGCTTCAGTTCTAATTAAAGAACATTCAACATTATTTACATGCTTATAAAAATCTTCAAGTGAAACATCTTTTAATTCTTCTTTAAAAAAACTTTGTAATTTTGGATAGTGTCTTTCCCAGAACTCATAGCTTCTACCCACGATATTTTCATAGAACCTAGATTGTGATTCATGCATTGCCATAGAAGCACCACCACCAACAAGTGTTTCATCAAGTATAGGATTACATTGTTGTTCATATGTTGCATGACCTAACTCATGAATACATGAAAATATACTAGAAATTAGTAAATCTTCATAGTAATGAGTAGTAATTCTTACATCACTAGTACCATAACCACTTGTAAATGGATGTTCACTTTCTTTGATTAAACCACGTGATTTATCAAAACCCATTACATCCATAATGTATTCTGCAAATTCTTTTTGTTTATTAATATCAAATAATTTATTTTTAAACAAATTGTTTGATTGTTCTAATTTATTAATTTTATGGACTAATGGAACAATTTCAGACTTTAATAAGCTAAAGAATTTATCATATTTTTCTTTAGTCATTCCTTCTTCATACATATCAAGTAAAACATCATAACCTTTTAGTTCATCAGTTTCTAGATATTTAACATAACGTTTATTAAATTTAATAATTTCATCAAGAATTGGTTCAAACTTTTTATAATCATTGTTAACTTTCGCATCAGCCCATATACTTTGAGCTTTAGATATTAAAATACTATATTCTACAAGTTCTTCCATTGGAACTTTTAACGAATTCATTAAATCTTTATAAACTTTTTTAATTTCAACCTTTAATACATCTTCTAAAGAATCTAAATTTTCATATAACTTTTTAACAGTTTCAATATATTCATTACTTCTTTCAAGCGAGTAACTCATTTCTGAAAGAACACCAACTTGTTTACTTCTTTCTTCTAAACAGCCAACAGGAGCTTCTGTTTCTGAGTCCCAACTAATAATATAAGATGCATACCCTAAAGCCTGCATCTTAGTTCTGTAATCAACATATGTTTTAATTACTTGTTTTAATTCCATTACGCAATAGTAACCTTATCTGCAACGATTTCTTCTAATGCAATACCGATTGCTTTATAGTTTCTTGTTTGTGCTAAAAAAGTTTTTCCTGTTGCTTTAATTTCTCTTGCACGTTCTGCAACGGCAATTACAAGTTTATATTTTGAATCAGCTTTTGTAGATAATTCATCGATTGCTGGATAACGCATACCTTCACGTTCGTTATTTGCAATCTTAAGTTGTGTATTAATCATTAAACCTTGAACTCTAGTCATTGTTTGTTTCCTCCATTAATTTTAAATATTCATCTAATGTTCTAGAACACTTTGCATGTTCTGCTCTAATAATCGCCATGATTCTATCAGCGGCATTATCAACTTCGTCATTAATTACAATATAATCATAATTATTCGCAAGATTAATTTCACGATGAGCTTTATCAAGACGTTCTTTAATCACTTCACCACGTTCAGTACCACGACGTACTAATCGTTTTTCTAACGCATCATATGATGGCGGCGCAATAAAGATAAACACCGCATCTTTCATCTTTTCACGCACTTGCATTGCACCATTAACTTCAATTTCAAGAACGACTTCATGACCAAGTGCTAATTTTTCTTCTACTTTATCTTTAGGTGTTCCATATAGATTACCGACAAATTCAGCATATTCTAAAAGATTACCTTTATCTATTTGGCTTAAAAACTCTTTCTTAGATACAAAATAATAATCTACGCCATTAACTTCACCATCACGTGGAGCACGTGTAGTCATTGATACTGAGTAATCAAGGTTATGTCCAGTACGATTGAATAAAGCTTTTCTAACTGTACCTTTACCAACACCTGATGGCCCTGATATAACAACTAACAATCCTTTTGTATTTAATTTCATAAATTAATCCTCATGTCATAAATTCTTATTATTTAGTATACCATAAAATGGATGTAATTTTCAAGTTAATTGTTTATTAACTTAAAATTTTTATAAGTAATTGTATTTATAATTTTAATAAAATAATGTATAATAAGAATAGTGAAAAGAAAGGAGGATTAATTATGAGTATTGATGGATGTTTTGTTCATTATTTAACTACTGAATTAAATCAAGAAATTCTAAACTTTAAAATTAATAAAATCTATCAACCTGCACCTTTAGAAATTGTACTACAACTAAGAGGAAAAAATGAAACAGGACTAATAGTTAATAAACAACTATTAATATCATCAAAACTAGATCATCCTAGAATCCACCTTCTAACTAAAAAAATATCTAATCCTGAAGTTCCAAATAACTTCTGCATGTTGTTACGTAAATATATTGAACGTGGAGTAATTAAAGAAATTAAACAATATCAAAATGACCGTTTAATCGAACTGCATATTAATGCATATAATGAATTAGATGATGAAAACACATTTATCTTAATTTTTGAAATAATGGGTAGAAATAGTAATATTATTCTATTAAATTCAGAAAACACAATAATAGATGCTTTACGAAAACTTCCGCCTTCATTCGACAATTTAAGAACTATTATTCCTCATGCTAAATACAATTATCCAAGTTCAACAAAATCAATAAACCCATTTAATAAAGAGATCCCACTTTTACTTGATAATCTTCAAGGAGTATCTAAACAACTATTAAACACATTAAATGAACTAGATAACTCTAATATTTTAAATTTCTTAAATCAATAAATAAAGCCCGTCATTTTCAAAACAGAAAAGAAATTAGACTTTTATGCATACCCATTATCTAATGATTATGAAGTAATTTCAACACACCAATCACTAAGTGAAATGTTAGAAGAATACTATAATGAATCATTAAAAACAGTAAATTATAATGCTGTAGAACTTGAAAAAACTATCCAAAAAGAGCTTAAAAAAGCTAACATTAAACTTTCAAATCTAACACTAGATTTACAAAAAGCAAAAGAAAATTTAAAATATTCAAACATTGGTATCTTACTTCAATCAAATCTTTATAAGGTTAAAAAAGGAGATACTAAAGTTATCGTATTAGATTATTTTAATAATAATGAAGAATTAGAAATAAACTTAAACCCTCTTCTAGATCCTTCCAGCAATCTTAAAGCAATATTTAATAAAGCAAAAAAAGCATCAATTGCTATAGTAGAAGTAAAAAAACAAATTGATATTGTCTTAAAAGAAATAGAATATTTAAATACAATATTATTCCAACTTTCAATTGCTGATAATAAAGATTTAGAAGAAATAAAATTAGAATTATCACTTAATGGATATTTAAAATCAAATCAAAAATATAAAAAGAAACAACAAAAAATAGAATTTATAACATATAAAGTTGATGATATTTTAATATATGTTGGTAAAAACAACACTCAAAATGATTATTTAACACATAAAATAGCATCAAGTAACGACTACTGGTTCCATACAAAAAATCTTCCGGGAAGTCATGTTATCGTAAGAATTCCAGAAAATGATCCAAACTTTGTAATGAGTGAAAAGTTAATTAGAACTGCTGCTAATATTGCAGCATACTATTCAACTGGTAAAACATCAAGCAGTGTACCAGTTGACTACACAAAGGTAAGATACTTAAAAAAAGTACCTGGTATGAAAGGCTCATTTGTAACATTACAAAATCAAAAAACAATCTATATCGACCCTGATATTAATTTAATTAAGAATCTTTCACAATAATCATACAAGAAAAACAGTAAATTTGTTCTCTTTCATCGTATGTTACTGCAACATTATATTTAATATCAACGATATCTTCATCTTTAAAATTTGATAAAATATCATTAACTTTCATTTCTAAATCAAGTTCATTTTCTTCATCAAGAACATATACACGCATATAAAAAACCTCCAAGACTATTATAGCTTTAAATAATAGTTAATCTTGGAGGTTTTTGTCATTTAAATAATGGCAAGATTTCTTATAAAAACAATTTTCACAATTAGGCTTTTTCGCAAGACAAAAATATCTTCCAAAAAATAATAATAAATGATGAGACTTATGCCACTTATCTTGATCAATTAAATCCATCAATCTTTCCTCAACATCTAATACATCTGCAGAAAAAGGAACAATTCCAAGTCTTTTACTTACACGCTCAACATGAGTATCAACAGCAATTCTAGGAATCTTATAACCTTCAGACATCACCACATTAGCAGTTTTTCTTCCAACCCCTGGTAATTTAATTAATTCTTCAAGCGTATTAGGAACATTTCCATCATAAACTTCAACAATCATTTTAGATGCTGCAATTATATTTTTTGCTTTAACATTAGATAACCCTATTCTTTTTATTATTTCTTTAACATCCTCATACTCTGCATTACTTAACATAAAAGCATTTGGATACTTTTCAAATAAAGAAGGAGTAACAACATTAACAGATTTATCTGTTGTTTGAGCACTAAGCATTACTGCAATCAATAATTCAAAGATATTATGATAAATAAGTTCACATCCAGCATTAGGGAATAAAACTTCAATCTCATCTAAAATAACTTTTAAATCAGCTTTATTTTTTAACATACGCACCATCTAATAAAGCTTTTAATTCTTCATCTATTTCAAGATCATTATTAACTTTATGACTAGCTTTACTAGCTAAAATAGCATCAGCATATTTTAGATTAAATTTACCAAGTTGGAAAGACTTAAATACTGCACTTTTAATATCATCATAATTATAATTATTATCAAGCCAAGCATTAATAACAACTAAATCAGCTGTTGAACATGTTTTTGAAAAAGTAGTTTCAACATATGTTACAATTAAACTAAGTTTTTCTTGTCTTTCATCTAATACATCATCACTAGTCTTATCTATTGCAACACCTAATCTTTCAATAACGCCATCTAAAGTAAACTCTTCTTTTCCATTATTATCTAGTGTAAGTTCAATATAGCCTTGATTAACTAAATTAATAATATCATCACTTAATTTATCACTACTTAACGTTACTTCTTTACAAAGTTTATCAAGCTCTAAGAAATTATCATTTTCTTCTGCTAAATAATATAATTTTGCAACAATTACAGCAGTTGTTTCATTTAATCCAATTGCTTTATAATATTTAATTAATACTTGAGTAAAATCAATAGTTTTTGCTTTAATAAGTTTTGCAATATTATTCATAATTATAATTCCTCATTTCGTATTATAAATTATAACATAATCCTACTTTTTTTTCTATCTTTTAACAAAAGAAAATTATAGCAAATCTTTTCATATAATTTAACAAATTTAGTATAATAGATAATATAAATAAATACTATATATAATAAGGAAGATAATATGGAAACAATTATTCTTTTAGTAAGACATGGTCAAACAGACTGGAATCAAAAAAGACTTATTCAAGGAAGAATCAATAACCCTTTAAATGAAGAAGGTATTAAACAAGTAAAAGAAGTAGGTAAAATATTAAAAGAAAAAGATCCTAACTGGGATATAATTATTGCGAGCCCACTTGATCGTGCAATCCATTCTGCTAATATACTTGCAGAAGAATTAAACTACCAAAATGAAATAATCATCAATAATGATGTAATAGAAAGAGAATTTGGTAAAGCCGAAGGACAACTTATCTGTGATGAAATATATAATAAAATAAAAAATGATGATGTAGAAGGTTTAGAAAAAAGTTATGAGTTACAAGATAGAGCTTATAATGCACTAATAAAAATCGCAAAACAATACCCAGGAAAAAAAGTCTTAATCGCAACACATTCACATTTTATTAAAGGCTTCTTTACAAAAATATCAAATGAATTTACCTTCACTTCCCCTTTATATAACGCATCAAGAAATTATGTTTATATAAACAATGATAAAGTAACTAAATATATATTTAATCTAAACGAAAATAATTAATATATTAAATTTAATTTTTAAAACTAAAAACCCAATCTTTAATCAATAAAGATTGGGTTTTTCTTATATTACTCAGTTACCACTAAATGAATAAATATTTTCACTCTCGGATTTAGATTATAAATTCCTAATGTCATCTCCTTATTTATAAATTAAAAGAATTTGATGGTATAAAATATATGTCTTCAAATTCAAATTGCCCTTTTTGTGCGTCTTCTATAATACTTACTTCTTTCATTGAAACAAGATTTAGAAATTTGCCATCTTTTTTTACAGCAGGTATATAGCCATCATTCTGTATTGGAATATTAGTTTTAACATAAAGTAAATAAAGTTTTTCATTCAAAACATTGTTGATTTTGAATGGACTGGAATGGTACAAGATATCATTTCCTTCGGAATCTTTCTCATAAATTACTTCATCATCAATAATAGTATATCTTTGCCATTTTCTACCATTATCAAATCTCAATTTATTATCAATAATATACATTTCAGTCCCATATGTACAAGAAGTATCTCTTTCACGTATCATTACATATCCATATGCACTAGGTGCAAACTCTAAGAGAAAATAAGACAGTCTGTCTTGAAAATCATATATAGGATAAATTTCACATGATTCAAAAAGTCCGCTTTCAATATATCTTTCTATTACTTTTTTCCTTACTCGTTCATAATGTTCTTCATCTGTATACCTATCTCTACTTCCGCATCCATATCTATGAATATTTTTACAACTAAATAGACCAAAAACAATTAAAATAGTTACGCTTAAAATTATAAATCTCTTCATTTCTTTTCCTAGTATATTATAATTGACTAATCTATTAGTCATTTAAAATTAACTTTTTCCTTTCTTAAAAATTAGTTAAATATTATTTACTTAAACTATAAGACACTTACACTAATTTTTTCTATTCTCCATACATATCAACTGCATTTCTAAATTCAAATAGAAGTTTTAAATAGCTTTCTTGATATGGAATAAATTCTCCCGTTTCATTCATTTTAAGTATTTCTTCTTCTGTCATCCATTTTACTTCAGATACTTCTGTTTGTTGAAGTTTTAGTGTTGATAAATCAATATCATCTACATTTACTAAATAAATATCATCAAATCCATCTTCAAATGTAAATGTAAAATTACATCTTTTATCTTTTAAGTCTATATCTAATCCTATCTCTTCTTTTACCTCACGCATTGCTGCAACATCACTAGTTTCACCAGCGGATACACATCCACCTACACTAATGTCCCATTTATCTCCCCACTTTTTGTAAGAAGCTCTTTTTTGAATTAACATTTCACCTTTATTATTAAAGATACAAATATGAACTACTAATCTGTAATATCCTTTAGGAACCTTCACTCCTCTAGATATTTGAAGATTAGTTATTTTTTTATCTTTATCATATAAATCAAGTATTTCCATTTTATCCTCCCATAAACATTGCAATAGCATATAGTATAACCATATGTAATGGGTAAAAAATATAGAATAAATATTTTAAATTATATTTACCTTTTTTCCCATTATAAAGTAAAATAAACACACAAGAAATCATTCCATAAAATTGATATAAATAAGGAGTAAAATACTTCATTAATACCATTGTTATACAAATAATAAAAATGCTTACAAATATATTAACATGTTTTACATACTTCCTTATTATATATAATACAAAAGGTAAATATACTGCATATATTCCATAATTCATAAAGAAATATGTAGTATAAGCATCAATAAAATAGAATAATAATAAAGATGATATTAATAAAATTATAAGTCCAATAGAAATTAGTATTCTTTTTTCTTTTATAAATCTTTCAATATAATCCATTAAATAACATAAGCAATTGATATTGCAAAAGGAATAAAAATATTAAAATCTGTCATCTTAGTTGCTAGAAAAAGAACTGTTTGCATTACTACTGCAAATCCTGCAATTACAATAAAATGTCTTAATTTATTTTTAGTATAATAGCATCCTTCTGCAAGTAAAAATGCAAATATAGGAAAAGCAATTCTACCAATAATTCTAAAAATTGGATACTGTGGGAATAATATAAATCCCATATGGTCTAATAACATTGTAATACAAGCTATTATTTTTAAAACGTTATTAGAAAAAATACCAAATTTCATTTAAAAGCCCTGATTCATAAGATCATTACATAATGTAATATAAAAATTATAAATCTTCTCCTTCTTTTTCTTATTTAACATAAATCCAATAATTTCTAAGTGAGATACAGAATCATCTACTGCATATCCTTTATAATCTCCAAAAATACATGAATCCACAGGAACCATCCCATCTGTGTCTTTATGTTCTAAATACATTGAAAACGCATGTGGGATCCCCATTAAAAAATCATCAGTTGATTTATTCATCTTAGAAGAATAACTTTGACAATATACTTTATCACTAAATTTCAAACATTCTTCTTCTACACTCTCTACTCTTTGTAGTTGTCTACACACTTCTTTTGCGTTAGGCGATTCATCACCAAATATTTTATACCAGAAATTAATCCAAAAACTAATAAAATTAATTAAGAACTTTGGTAACTTTAAAAGTTTACTAGCGATTGGAGATCCTTTATGAGGTGTACAAAGCGTTGTAAGCGATGCAACACTATCTTCCATATCTAGATGTTTAATCATATATTTTGAATCAAGTCCACCTTTTGAATGAGCAATAATATTTACCTTATCTACACATTCACGTTCTTTAATTAGATTAATATATTTTTTTAATTGTATTGCATTATTTTCAATTGTTCCAAAACCATCAGTTTTTGCAGTAAAAATAGTAAAGCCATTGTCTTTTAATATCTTTTCGATTTTTCCAAAAGCCTTGAACCTTTTAAAATCTTTTACCACAATACCATGTACTAAAATAATTGGGTATTTAGTCTTCAAGATAACACCTTCTTTAATGTATTATATCATATTTTACTAAACTAAACCATAAAAAAATAATACAGATTTTAATCTGTATTATTTATCTTCTAATGGAAACATTTTTATAACATTACTATATATTTGACCACTTGTTCCAACATAAGAAAAACCTTCAGTATCTGGATTAAATCTAAATATTAAAGGAACAGTTCTTCCTGGTGTATAAAAACCAAAAAACGAATCATTATTTCCGATTGATACGAATATATCATTATTATCAATAAATGCATCAATAAATTCTATTTTGGTATTACACAATCTTTCAACATAAGGAATAACAGAATAGTACTTTCTCATATGTTCTAAAGAGTAGTTATACTCATTACCATTATAAGTAATATAAAGCATACTCTCATTACATGAACAGTCAATAACCTTTTCAGGTGTATTAGTACTAGATTGATTGTTATTTTTTATTTCTTCAACATATTTTCCATAATCTTCTACTTCTAATGTTTTATAATTAATAAAAATATGATTATGTTCTTTGTCAAAATATCTTAAGTAAGTATCCCCTACTGTATTAAAGAAATAATTACTTCCTGATTTATAATCATCAAGATTCACTTCTGCAGGAACTTCATAACAATGAAGGGAAGAATCATAAATAACAAATTCATCTTCAGTTAAATACATAAAAGAACTATATGACACCTTACTTGCCCATTTTTTCTCTAATTCAATAGTCATCACTAATTCATTATTACTAGAATTAAAAACAAAATAATAATCTTCTGTAGATAATACTAAGTAATTACCAATTTTAGATAAACTACATTTGTCATCATTACTTTTAAATGTATGTAAAATATGATATTTTTTATCGTTTACATCAAAAAAGCCAAATACATATTTATCTTTTCCAAACATTCTATTTTTATACAAAGCAGCAAGATAAAATTTATTTTCTATTAGAACTCTTCCATTTGTACTAAGTGATGAAATATCAGGTTTACTAAAATATACTTTTTTATCACTTTTTAAAGATTCTTTAATTGAATCAGTAAAATGATAAAATTTACCTTCTGCAACATATGAATCACTTGTTAATATTCCATATTCAATATCGCGTGGTATTTCAATTATTTTATAATAATTTTCTTCATCAGCTTTACATGAAGAAAAAGTAAACGTACTGAAAATTACTATAATTATTATTAAGATTTTTTTAATATTAATTGTTGTTCTTTTCATAGTTTAACTACTCCTTTTACTATAAAACAATTAAATATACCATTTGTGACACTTAAAATTAAATGAAGTATTAGTAATCAATTATTTTTTATTGTTTTGCAAGCTTTTCAAGAGCAGCTTTTGCAGCTTCTTGACTAGCATTTTTCTTTGAAGTACCTACACCTTCACCAAGAACAATACCATCTAGCAATACTTGCATTGTAAATATTTTTTCATTGGGTTTACCTTCTTCTTTTACAACTACATATCTTAATGTATTTTCATGGTCAGTTTGAATATATTCTTGAAGTCTAGTTTTATAATCAATAAATTGTCTATTATCAACATTTTTAATGTGAGGAAAAACAATAACTTCTAATATTTTTCTTACTGCGTTAATTCCAAACGTTAAGTAAACAGCACCTAGGAAACATTCAAAAATATCAGCTACTAAAGCTTTTTTACTTCTTCCACCTTGAAGTTCTTCACCTACACCTAATAAAATTAATTTATCTAATTTTAATTCTTTAGAGTAAGAAAAGTTTGCATCTTCGCATACATAAGTTGCACGAATTTTAGTCATTCTTCCTTCAGGCATCCCTGGGAAAGTATTATATATATATTCAGCTGTTAACATTCCAAGTATTGCATCACCTAAGAATTCAATACGTTCATTACTTTCAATATTATTTTCATTAGCATAAGTAGAATGCGTTAACGCAAGTTTAAAGTATTTATAATTAGTAGTAGCTAAATTAAAACTACTTAAAACTTCATTTAGTAACTTCTTATCTAATGTTTTTTTTCTTACCTTAGGCATTAGAAACTTCCTCAAATGGATGCGTTTGAATAAACTCTTTCATCTTATTTACAACATCGCCTTTTACTGCTTTATATGCAAGAGTTATTGCATTAGAGAAAGCATCAGCATTAGATGAACCATGTGCTTTAATTACAGTACCATCAACACCAAATAGTGTTGCACCACCAACTCTATCTGCACTAAAGTGATCTTGGAATCGTTTAAGATTCTTTCTCATAAATAAGTAACCAATCATACCACCAAGGCTTGATTTAATTTCTTTTTTAAGAAGTGATCCCATACCTTTTGCAGTACCTTCAAATGCTTTCATTGCAACATTTCCAGTAAATCCATCTGTCACAATAATATCTGCATCTGTAGTTAAAATTTCTTTTGATTCTACATTTCCACAGAAATTAATTGGAAGTTTCTTAAGAAGTTCATAAGTTTGTTGTTCTAATTCTCTTCCTTTTCCTTCTTCTGTACCAATATTTAAAAGGTAAATTTTAGGATTTTTTATACCTTTTACTTCTTGAGCATAAAAGTTTGCATATTGAGTGTATTGTGCAATATGTTCAGGTCTAATATCAGTATTAGCACCTACATCAAGCATAAGTGTTCCAGTTTCTTTAAATGTAGGAAGTGTTGGACAAAGTGCACAACGTTTCATACCTTTAATTCTACCAATATGTACATGAGCAGCAGCAATAACACATTGTGTAGGCCCTGCTGTTACAACACCATCAACTTCTTTATCTCTTACAGCTCTAAATGACATAACTAAAGAGCTATCACGATTATTTCTAACTTCAGAAATTGGATTATGTTCACCCATATCGATTACTCTTGGTGAATCTACGATTGTAATTCTTTCATTTGGAACTAAGTATTTCTTGATGTCGTCAGTTCTACCATATAAAACTAGTTCTAAATCATTATGTTCTTTTATAGCAATATTAACACCTTTAACGATTTGTTCTGGAGCAAAATCTCCACCCATTGCATCAATTGCAAGTTTAATCATAAGTTCCTCCTAATCTAATTCACTTGTTTTTACCAAGTAATTATTATGTACTACTTCAAATAAGTAGTGATAATCATCTTGATCCATTAGTTTAGTAGTATTCATTATTTCTTTTGAATCTTCAATAACTACTTCTAATAAATCATTATCTTTTAAGATATCCGCATATTTAAAATTCATTGCACCAGCTTGTCGCTCACCAAAGAACTCACCAGGACCACGGTGTAATAAATCATACTCTGCAAGTTTAAATCCATCTGATGTTTCTTCTACCATTTTAAGTCTAGCTAAAGATACATCTGTAATATTTTCTGGAATTAAGAAACAATATGGAACTGCACCACTTCTCATTACACGACCACGTAATTGATGAAGTGTAGCAACACCAAAACGTTCAGCACCAAGAATCAAAATAGTGGTTGCGTTTGCAACATTCACACCTACTTCAATTACACTTGTTGCAACAAGAATATGAATTTCATTTTTTAAGAATTTTTCCATTATTTCTTCTTTTTCAGTTGGTTTTAATTTACCATGAATAAGACCTACTTGGTATTCATCCTTAAAGTATTTAACCATTTTATTATATACTTCATTAGCATTTGCTGTATCAATAGCTTCAGATTCATCAATAAGTGGAGTTACAACATATATTTGGTGGCCATTTTTTAGCTCTTCTTTCATATGCGCCATAACAGCTTTTTTTCCAGGTTTATCAACAAGTTTTGTAATTACTTGTTTTCTATTACTTGGAAGAGTCTTTATTACTGAAATATCGGTATCTCCATATGCACTAATTGCAAGCGTTCTAGGAATTGGTGTTGCAGACATTTTTAAGTAATTTACTGCAAAACCTTTATTCTTAATCATCACTCTTTGATGAACTCCAAATCTATGTTCTTCATCAGTGACTACTAAGGCTAAATTTTGGTATTCAACATCACTTTGGAATAACGCATGTGTACCAACAATAACATTAATATCGCCATTTTTCAATTTTTCAATGATTTCATTTCGATCTTTAACAGAAGTACTACCAGTTAAAATACCAAGTTTAACTCCATCAAAATCTTTAAATGTTTCAATTAAAGTTTCATAATGTTGATTAGATAAAATTTCAGTTGGACACATTAAAGCTGCTTGATATCCACCAGATACAGTAGCTAAAATTGCCATTTCTGCAACTATTGTTTTTCCACTACCAACTTCACCTTGAAGTAATCTATTCATAGCATAAGGAGCTTTTAAGTCAGTTAAAATATCGTTTATTGCAAGCTTTTGATCTTGTGTTAATTCATATGAAAGATTAGCGTTAAGTTTTTCTAGTAATTTTAAATCATAATTAATAACAGGACAATTATGGTCTTGTTCACGCATATAATGTAAATATTTCATTGATAATTGATATTGTAATAGTTCTTCATATTTAATACGTTCTAAAGCTTTATTAATTTGATCAAAATCATCTGCAAAATGAAGTTTATAAATAGCTTCTTGCATTGAAAGCAATCCATGTTTTTCTAATAACTCTTTAGGAAGTGTTTCAACTATTAAATTCTTGTATCGACGATAGGCTTTTTCCATAATACCAAGGTATTTGTCATGTGCAATATCTTTTACTTTATATACAGGAACAATATCACGATTAATCTCATCACAAATAAGTAAATTATTAACTGTAAAATTATTCATATTTTGATAGAAATGTCCTTGAATTCTTAGAACAGTTCCATAATTAATTTTACCCTTTAAAAATACTCGATTAAAAATCGTACATCTAATTCTTTCACATTCTATTTCCATAGTAAAAACTACAGTCGATAATTTACTTTTTAAATAATTGACTGTAACTTTACTAACAATTGTTCCTTCTAATACAATAGGCTCATCAAGTTTAGCATCTTTAATACTAGAAACTCGGTAGTCTTCATATTTAGTAGGAAAATTAAATAGAAGATCTTCAATAGATAAAATATTTTGTTTTTTAAGTAAGTTTTGATATCTAGCTAAAATGTAATCTTCATTAGCTATCATTATGTCATTTAATTTCATGCTTGCCTCACTCTATTTTAATAAAAGAAATGAGATAATAAGTTATTTGCTTATTATCTCATTTTTATTTTTTTATTCAATTGAGAAAATATAGCTATAGATATCTTGTTCACCAGTAATTTCATCAACTTCAACATGAGGATAAGCTGAAGCTATATGAGCTTTTACTGCTGCAACTTCTTCTGGATTTGCGTCTTTACCAGTAATAATAGTAATAATTTCTTTTTCTGCGATATCACTAAATTCTAATAATTTCTTAACTGAGTCTAAGCGACTTACATTAGCTGTAACAATCTTACCATTACAAATACCAATATAGTCACCTTGTTTAATTGATACATCTTCAAATTCAGTATCTCTAATTGAATAAGTAATTAAGCCAGTTGTAACATTAGCAATTACTTCTTTAATTTCTTCAACGATTTGATCAGCATCACCACTGCTTAAATCAAGCATTGTTAAAGCAGAATATCCTTGTGCAAGTGTTTTACTTGGAACTACGATAATATTTGCTTGTTCATAATACTTAGCAGCTTGTTGAGCTGTAAGAACAATATTACTGTTGTTAGGGAAAACAATGATGTTTTCTGCATTTAATAAATCAAAGCCTTTTACAAAATCTTCAGCAGAAGGATTCATACTTTGACCACCAGATACAACATAGTCAACACCCATTTCTTTAAATATATTTACTAAACCATCACCACTAGCTACTGCTACAACAGCAAATTTCTTTCTTTCAGCACTTCTTCTCATTTCAACACATTCAGGACAGTCACATTGTTGTGGATCTGTATTTTCTACTACAGAACCTTCATTATGTTGAACTTGCATATTTTCAATCTTCAATGTAATAAATTCACCATATTGTTGACAATGTTCAAATACTTTACCAGGAGTCATTGTATGTACATGTACTTTTACAATGTCTTCATCTTGAAGCGCAACAATACTGTTACCAATAGTTTCTAAGTAATCTGAAATAACCTTAATATCAAATTTCGCAATATCAACTTTTGCATATTGAAGTTGTAAAATAAATTCAGTACAGTAACCAAATTCAAGCTTACTGTGAGCATTAAATGAACCTCTATTAACTGTAGCTTGTTCAGTAACAACTTCAACTTCTTTGATTTCTTCACCTAAAAGATATTTTTGCATACCTTCAATTACACAAATAAAACCAGCACCACCTGAGTCTACTACACCTGCTTCTTTTAACACAGGTAATAATTCAGGAGTTCTTTGAAGCGATGCATTAGCTTCTTTTAAATAAATTTCAAAGTATTTTTCAAGTGAATCATTCTTTTTAATTGTCTTAAATGCTTTTTCACTTGCTTCTCTTGCAACAGTAAGGATTGTACCTTCAACTGGTTTTAATACTGCATGATATGCTTGATTAACACCGCTTTGGAACGCTTTAGCAAAGTCTTTAACACTTGCTTCTTTAATATCTTTAAAACCTTTATAAATACCTCTAAAAAATTGGCTTAAAATAACACCAGAATTTCCGCGTGCCCCCATAAGCATTCCACGAGAAACTTTTTTAGACATTTCATATACTGATTCTTCATTTGCATCTTTAATAGCTGTAGCTCCAGCTTCAATTGTCATACGCATATTTGTACCCGTATCACCATCTGGAACTGGGAAAACGTTTAGTGCATCAATAACTTTATAGTTAGCTCTTAAGTTAGCAGCACCATGGATTACTAATTGTTTATATAATTCCCCATTTACTTTTAACGTTGCCATAAAAAATATTCCTTTCTTATCATAATCATATGATATATCTATTATACCTTATTTTATCCAAAAATGCAAGTAATATAATTTTTACTAATACTTGCATATTAAATTATTATTTGCATGTTTCTTGCAATATCATGATTATTTTGATATAATTATATAGGTTAAATATCAAATTAATTTTTTAGGAGGTACTATATAATGGCTCGCAAATGTTATGTTACTGGTTTAGGTTCTGTATCAGGAAACAACCGTTCTCACTCATTACAAGCTACTCGTCGTACTTGGAAAGCTAATTTACAAAAAGTTAGAATTAAAGATGATAAAGGTCGTGTCGTAAGAGTTTACGTTTCAACACGTGCTTTACGTACGATGGCTAAAAACGGTTCAATCGAACGCGCATAAGAGAAATAAAAAAATGACGTTAAGTCATTTTTTTTATTTCTTCTTAAACAATTTCATAAAAAATCTAATAATAACAGATAAAAATCTAGGCAATTCAATAACATGAAAACGCATATAAGATACCTCCATTTGGTACATTATATGCGCTTTTTTTTTATTTATACTTCTTTTACTAAAATAACTCCACCATTATAAACATTAATAGTTGTAAAATCTATAGTTTTATTACTAGATGTATAACAATCTAAAATAGATAATCTAGTTTTAGGAATATCATACAATGAACCAATTATTTCAAGTTCAACATCATTAAAAGGAATTAAACTAAACCTTTTATTTTGTTCATTAATTGTATAACTATTCGTAATGTAAATAACTTCTTCAATACCATTCATTAAATAAATGTTTAAATTAGCATATTTAATAAGTAGTTTAATAGTAATTAATTCATGGTCCATTCTACCAGATGTAGCATTATAAATATATACTTCATTATTAGAATAATGTTCTTCAATATATTTAAGTGCAAGTTCTAAATCTATTTCATCTTTTTCTTTAGGATATTTAATTACGTTATTAGTATTTTTTAATATTTCATCTAAATGAGTAGTAGTATCAAAATCACCAAGCACTAAATCTAGTGTAAAGCCTCTTTTGATAATCTCATATGCACCATCTTCAATTCCAATTAAGTAATCATCTTTTTTAAATTCATATGTATCAAAGTTTTGATACTTGCTCCCCGCAACAACTATAATTCTCATAAACTATCTACTTCTTCAATTACTAATTTTTTATCAGTACTATTAATTAAAGCAGTTCCCATTACAACAACATTAGCTCCTGCATTTCTAATCATTGAAACATTAGATAAATTAACTCCACCATCAACTTCAATTAAATAATTATATTCATCACATTTATTTCTTAAATCGTCTAAATATTTAATTTTATCTATTGCATTTTCCATAAATTTTTGACCACCAAAGCCTGGTTCAACACTCATAACTAAGATTTGATCAAGTTCTTTTAAATATGGAAGTAGTACTTCAGGTGAAGTATTAGGTTTAATAGAAATACCACACTTAATACCTAAACTTTTAATCTTTCTAATTATTGAAAGAACATCTTTTACTGCTTCATAGTGGAAAGTAATAATGTCACTACCAGCTTTATAGAATTTATCAATATAATTAATTGGATCTTCAACCATTAAATGAGTATCAAAAACAAAATCAAACTTATTAATCTTTTTTAACATACTTACACCTGGTGTTGTATTTGGTACAAATTTACCATCCATAATATCAAGATGTAAATATATAATACCCATATTAGATAATTCTGTTAATACATTATTTCTTTCTTCTTCTTTTACTGTTAGAATTGATGGGGCTAGAATCATATTCTTTTTTGTCCTTTCCTAGATCATTAATAAAAGTTAAATAATTATCATATCTAGATTTTAAAATTTCATTTTTATTTACTAGTTCTTTTACATAGCATGATGGTTCATTAATATGAAGACATCCATTATATTTACAATTAGAACTATTCTTAAAAAACTCAACAAAGTTTTGTGTAAGATCAATCTTTTCCATTCCTTCAAAATCAATTGTACCAAATCCAGGAGTATCAGCTACCCATCCAGATTCTACTTGCAGTAATTCTACATGACGAGTTGTATGTTTACCACGTCCTAGTGCAACTGATATTTCATTTGTTTCTATTGATAAAGATGGATCAATTAAATTTAGTAAACTACTTTTCCCAACACCACTTTGTCCAGTAAATACACTAACCTTATCTTTTAAGTATTCTTTTAAATCATTTAAAACTAGTTCATTACATGAAGTGATAATTGTTTTATATCCGATACTTTCATAATAACTAATGATTTTCTTAGTTTCAATAGCTTCTTTTTCATTTAATAAATCCCATTTATTAAAAACAATAATTGGTGTAATATTATTAAATTCTAAAGTAACTAAAAACTTATCTAATAGATTTAAATTTAGATCAGGTTCTTTTACACTAAAAATTACAAAAGCTTGATCAATGTTACTAATATATGGTCTAATTAAATCATTATGACGTTCATTAATCTTTTCAATTATTCCACTATCTTCACCAATTAAAGTATAATCTACATAATCTCCAACTTTAGGGGCACTTGATTTAATACGCATAACCCCTCGAGGCTTTGCGTTGATGATTTGTTTAGTATTTAAATCATAAACTTTGTATTCCCCTGCAATAAGTCTAATTACAAGTCCCTTATTTATTTCCATTAATATCTTCTCTCATTCTTTTTGCACGAAGTTGGCCACATGCTGCATCAATATCAGATCCATGTTCCATACGAAGTGTTACATTTATTCCTGCTTTATGTAAAATACTAAAGAATTCTTCTGCATCAGTATGTGGGGTAGTTTTAAAAGGCTTTGTAGATACTTCATTATATGGAATTAAATTAACATATACATTCATGCCACGAATTAATTTTATTAATTCTTTAGCACATTCTTTTGTATCGTTAATACCTCTAAGTAATATATATTCAAACGTTACTCTTCGATTAGTTTTACTATAATAATACTTTATTGCATCCATAACTTCTTCAAGTGGATATGCTTTATTAATCTTCATTAAGTTATTTCTTAATTCATTATTAGGAGCATGAAGACTAAGCGCTAAATTAATTTGAAGCGGGAATTCTGCAAATTCTTTTATTTTAGGCACAATCCCACAAGTAGATACTGTAATATGACGAGCTCCAATTTCAAGACCTTTTGCGTAATTAATAACTGTTAAAAACTTTAGTAAAACTTCATAATTATCGAAAGGTTCACCAATTCCCATTACAACCACATTAGTAATACGACTATTTTCTTTATCTAAGTCTTTTTGAACAGTTAACACTTGTAACACCATTTCTTCTAGTGTTAATCTTCTAACACATCCAAGTTCTCCACTAGCACAAAATGCACATCCCATATTACATCCTACTTCACTAGTAACACAAATACTATTTCCATAGTTATGACGCATAAGTACTGATTCAATAAAATGACCATCTGAAAGTTTAAATAAATATTTTCTTGTCCCATCACTTGATACTTGTAAACGCTCAAGTGTAAGTAATTCCATTTTAAAGTTTTCTTTTAAATGTTCAATTACTTTTTTAGATAGATTTGTCATTTCATCAAAACTATTTACTCTATTTCTATATAACCATTCAAAGATTTGAATAGCACGAAATTTTTTATCACCAATAGAAATAAAATAGTTCCCTAGTTCATCTAAGGTATAATTATAAATACTATTCATGAATCTTTTCCTTTCTCATTTTACATATATAAAAACCATCTTGTAATTCATTTGGTAAGATAATTTCTTCTTCAAGTTTTTTAAATTCTTTAAATTCATTTAAGAAATCTTTAATCAACCATTCATTTTCAAATTTATTTATTGTGCATGTACTATAAACTAAGATGCAACCATCTTTTACATAGTCTTTAACATGACGAATAATTTTCTTTTGTAAATTATTAATTTCTTCAATATCTTTTATCGATATATGATATTTTAAATCAGGTTTATGATTAATAACACCTAGTCCTGAACAAGGAACATCTACTAAACAATAATCAAATTTTTGTTTGTAATCAAAAGACGTTGCATCAGCTAAAAGAGTATTAATAATTGAAACACCTAATTTTTTTGCATTATCATTAATTTTATTAAGTTTATGCTCATACACATCACAAGAAGTAATACTACCTTTATTTTCCATAATAGAAGCCATATGCAAGCTTTTCCCACCAGGAGCACTGCATGCATCAAGTACACTTGAACCAGGACTTGGATTAACAACTTCTGCAACTCTAATACTAGATGCATCTTGCGCAATAATATAACCTTCTTTAAATAAGTCACTATCAATTAATGATTCTTTTGTAGATAGAGTTACATTATTAATATTATATGTCACACCTAACTTATCTAAAACTTCTAAAACATGCTTGACTTTAGTTTTTAAAGTATTTATACGATATGTATTATATACTGTTTTACTTTCAAAAAATTTAATTATATCACTTTTATATTGTTTATATAATAAACTAGTTAATTCAATAGGAAGAGATAACTCTAAACTAAGTTTTTCAACTTCACTTAAATGATCTATTTTAGGTTTTTCATTTCTTTGATAATTTCTTAATACGCCATTTACAAACATTGCAGATTTATAATCATCTTTTTTAACAATCTTTACAAGTTCATTTACAATAAAATGATCTTTCATATTTAAATAATCAATAACATAAACACCAATACGTAAGATGTTTTTAATAAATGGTTTTACTCGTTTTCCTTTAATAAGCGGTGATAAGTTATAATCTATCATCATCTTGTTTTCTACAACACCATATAAAACTTTAGTATAAACTTTTTTATCGTTAAAAGATAGTTTTAACTCTGTTATTGCGTTATCAAGTACAATAGATAAATAGGCATTATCATTAAAAATCTTAACTAAATCTGTGGCTAGTCTTTTATACATGTTTAAACTCCTTACATAAATAATCAAAATACATTGCAAGAAGTTCAATATAACTATTTTCTAACCCTTCACTCTTTAAATCTTTTTTATGTTGTTTAATACTTCCCATAACACTTTCTAATCTTTCTTCAGTAATAATACTTTGACTTAAAAATTCCTTTACACTACTACGGTATTCAGCACTAGGAAAATACATAAGTGTTTTATAGATTTGGAATAATAACTTATCTATTACAAATGAATCATTATCTTTTAAATAATCACTTAAAAAACTATAAATCTTATCAACATCACTCTTAGGAAGTACAGATAATAGCATAATTCCTTTTACAGGAAATAAAGGATATACTTCTCTTTTATATTCTTCATATAATTCTTTTAATGTAACAAAATCGTTATCAATTAAATTATATAATTGTTCACTTTTTTCTTTAGAATAAATTACAACTTGTTCATCAATCTTTTTAGTAAGTTCTAAAATCAAGTCATAACAAAGTTTATCACTTTCATTATTATTATATAATAAAAGTAATCTAAATATTGCAGTGTCTTGTTTACTTCTTTTACTAAAACTAGCAATTTCTTCAAATAAGTTCATAATTTAATACTCCATTTATTTTATAAATATATTATACACTTTTTTAAATATTTTTTCACTTGTTTGACTAATTTAATAATATTACCATTATTAAACTATACTTACATCTTGACTAAATCATAAATATTTGATAAAATATATAATAAGAAATAGAGGTGATTAAATGAATCTATTAAATTTTTTATTTAATGTCGATAAATGGGATGATATAGAACTATTTGGATATTCTATTGGAACATATTCAATTATGATGATAATTGGAATATTACTTTTTGCTAAAATTTACTTTTATCGTTTAAGAAAAATGGGAACTGATGAAAAAACAATTGATCGCTTAACAATCATTACTTTAATTGCAGGAGCATTTGTCTATCTTGGTGCATCATTCTTTGATACATTATGGCACTGTATAGAACTATCCTTAACAACAGGAGAACCATTTAAACTTGATTTTAATATCGGTGGAATAACATTTGCAGGAGGAATAATCACTGGGATTATCTTCTTCTTTATCATATTCCCATTTGGAATGAAATTTGATAAAAATAGATCAATTAATTACATGGACCAAGTGGTAATTGGAATATTACTTGCTCACTGTATGGGTAGAATTGGATGCTTCTTTGCAGGATGTTGTTACGGAAAAGAAACTGACTTCTTCTTAGGTATCTATTACTCAGAAGCAGGAGCTGTTGTTCATCCTACACAACTTTATGAAGCTGCATTCTTACTTTTATCTTTCTTTGTATTCTTCTTCTTTGTAAAGAACTATCATACAGAAAGTTACTTAATCTCATATGGGATTTTTAGAATCTTAATTGAATTCTTAAGAGGAGATGACCGAGGTGCTTCTCCATTTGGATTCTTAACACCATCACAATTTATGTCAATCGTAATGATTTTAGGTGGTATTCTAATCTTCTTCTTAAGAAGACGAGTATTAAGAAAAGAGTTAGAAAAATATCATCAAGATCCTGAATCAGTTACTCCAAGAATAAGATACTATGAAGCAAGTTATAAAAATCTATTTAAAGGACTATTTAACAGTTGTAACTGCCCTACTTGTAACAACAAAATGAAACTATCTTGGCATAAAGACATTACTAATGTAAACGAAGTAGAACTTAAAAACACTGAACACTTAGTTTACTTATGTAAGGAATGTAACATTGAAACAGAAATTAAATAATAAAATGATAAAAACTGCAAGGCTAATATACATAGCTTGCAGCTTTTTTTATTTTAACATTCGTTTTTAGTATATCAAGTGTGATACATATTTTACAAGAGGCGAATATTATTAATAATTAAGCAAATAATAAAACAGAATTAATCCACATCAGAATCAAACCAGAAGTTAAAGAACAGTCAGAATATATATTTAAAAGATTAGGAGTTAATACATTTACTGACCATCCATTTTCGATTGTTTTATTAATATACCATAATCTTTGTTCTTTAGATTCTACACGTAAAATTTCCAAATTATGACTCCATGTAATTTGGGCAGACAGCGTCTGCACAATTTCAATATCTAGATATTCTCTATAAAATCTAGCCATATTTTTATTTAATATTTATTTACTCTTAATAGATTAAATATTCTTTGGATTTGTTTTTTAGAAAATCCACCAGCATAAATATATTTAACTTTATAATTACCAAAGTCAATTAGTATTGCTTTGCTTTTATTAAATTGCTTAAAATATTTTTGTACTTCTTCTTTTCCGACTAATTCTATTTTTTTAATATTAGATATACTTTCGCACCATCCATCATTATGAGTTCCATCAAATATAAAATTACTTATAGTCCCATTATTAATTACCAATTTACAGTATTCAGGAGAAACAATAAACATAATTTCAATAATAATTCCAAATGCCATTGTTATAAAGATTACATGATATGGAACAATAGAATTGCCTATACTAAGTATATAAAACAAAAGAAACGATACTATATAAAATAATATTGGGAATATTATTAAACAAATAATAGATAAACCAACTATAAATTTAACTGGTATTATTTTCATATTCTTTCCTCCTATTAATCAAACCAACCTACTACCCAATCAATAATCGCATCACCATACTTATCTATTAACCAGCCAATAGCTGTACCTGCAATAGCGCCGATAGCAAATCCAACTGGACCAGCGGCTGAACCTAAAGATGCACCTAATTTTGCTCCAGCCCATGTTCCAACAGCTGTACACAAAATTTGGGCACAACTCTTATCCTGTAAACAATTTTGTTAAGCAATTAATATAATTTTAATTATTTTCATCAAGTATTTTCTTTTTTAATAACTTCTGTTTTTTGTGAATTAGTAATTGATTATCAGTCGAGTTATAATAATTACAATTATGACACTTAAACATTTGCTTAACTTTACCAACTTCTAAATTGATTGGAACTCCATGAGGGTATAATTCTTTGTAATAAATCTTTTTTTGTTCATCAGTAAGTTTATTAACTTCTTTTATTATTTTTAATTTTTGTCCGCAAATGGGACAGTAAAATTTTTTAAACAATATTCTTAAATCAATTTCATAAGAATTAATCATAAGCATCAACCATTTCCTTTCAAATAGTCTATAATAGCAGCAATATCGATTGAAATTCCAAAATCTACCCATCCAAACCCTGAATCAATTTTTAATTTTCCATCTTCATAAATAAAGAAGAATTTCGCAGTTAAAAAGTTAACTTGCACATAAATAAATCTTCCAAGTTCTGGAGAATAGTGTCTTGAGGATACCAACGCAAGATTGGTCTCAACATCATATATGTATCCTTTATATAAGAAAACATTACATTTACTTAAAGCCAGAGATAAATTATAATCTTCATCTGTTTCATCTAGAGTTATAATTACTGGTTCACAAAATGTATTATAATAGTATTTTACCATAGTTTTACCATTAATGTCAACAATTGAGTTAATATTCCCCATTTTTAAATATTTATCAAAAATATGAACCTTATAAATAAAAAAGTATTAGAATTTAGTAATCTTTTTTGATTACTAATTCTAATACTTTTTATTTTTATTTATTTATATTATATAATGATTTTAAACCATCATAAACTGCTACTTCACCTAGTTCATCTTCAATACGAAGAAGTCTATTGTATTTAGCAATTCTATCACTTCTAGAAAGTGAACCTGTTTTAATTTGACCAGCATTAAGTCCTACTGCGATATCAGCAATAGTAGTATCTTCTGATTCACCACTGCGATGTGAAATAACAGCAGTATAACCTGCACGTTTAGCCATTTCAATTGCAGCAAATGTTTCTGATAAAGTACCAATTTGATTTACTTTGATTAAGATTGCATTTGCAACGCGTTCTTTAATACCACGTGATAAAAGAGTAGTATTTGTTACAAATAAATCATCACCAACTAATTGAACTTTCTTTCCTAGTTTTTGTGTTAGAACTTTCCAACCTTCCCAGTCATTTTGGTCTAAGCCATCTTCAATTGAAATAATTGGATATTTTCTAACTAATTCTTCATAGAATTTAACCATCCCACCAGCATCTAAAGTTTTATTTTCACTCTTTAGGATATATTGCTTTGTATGTGGATTATAGAATTCACTTGAAGCAACGTCTAATGCTAAATATAAATCTTTTCCAGGAACATAACCTGCTTTTTTAATTGCTTCAACAACGGCTTCAATAGCTTCTTCATTTGAAGCAAGTTTTGGAGCATAACCACCTTCATCACCTACTGCAACATTACATCCTTTACCTTTTAAAATTTCTTTTAAGTTATGGAATACTTCTGCACCCATTCTTAATGCCTCTTTAAATGTTTTAGGTGAAACAGGCATAATCATAATTTCTTGAATATCAATACACCAGTTTGCGTGAGCACCACCATTTAAGATATTCATCATAGGGGTTGGAAGTGTATGTGCAAAGAATCCTCCAAAATATTGATATAAAGGTACATTATTATATTTAGCAGCAGCTTTTGCGCATGCTAGAGATACTGCTAAAATAGCATTTGCTCCAAGATGTGATTTATTAAGAGTACCATCTAATGCAATCATCTTCTTATCAATTAATAATTGTTCCCTTACATCATAACCTAAAAGTTCAGGTGCAATTACTTCATTTACATTTTCACAAGCTTTTAAAACGCCACGACCTAAATATCTTTTTGGATCTTTATCACGAAGTTCTAATGCTTCACCATCACCTGTAGATGCACCAGATGGAACAATAGCACGTCCCATAACACCACTTTCAAGTGTAACTTCTACTTCTACTGTAGGATTCCCTCTTGAGTCTAATACTTCACGAGCATATATGTCAATAATATAAGGCATAATATATTTTCTCCTTTTTTTTATTTTATGCAATATTTCTTATTTTATTAAAAATATTTAATAATTCTTCATCACTAAAATATCTAGGCACGGGGTATAAAGGATATACCTCTTTTTTTATGTGCTTAATCATATTAGGAATATCTTCATCTTTAATTATATCACATAAATTATTTTTAATATCTAAATTTACTAATAACTCTTTTAATTTATCAATAAAATCATGTGGATTATCAGTATTATTAAAAACTTCTACATTTAAATCTTGTAACTCTTTATTAATACAATCTCCATATTCTTCTAAGATAATTGGTAATAAGACACCATTTAAATATCCATGTGGTAAATGGTAATAAGCACTGATTGCATGACTAAATGCATGAACATAGCCAACGTAAGCTTTAGTAAACGCAATACCTGCATCATAAGATGCAAGTTGCAATAGTTCAAGCGATTCTAAATCATGGCTCTTATATGCTTCCTCTACATTATCGAAAATCAAATAAATAGCTTCGTGTGCGTATCTTCTAGTCTTATTTGTATTACTTTTTCCAATATATGCTTCTATAGCGTGTGTTAATGCATCCAAAGCTGTTGTTGCAATTAAATGTTTTGGAAGAGTAAGTAATGTTTTAGGGTCAAGTACTGCATATTGAGGAATTAATTTTGGATCGTTAATTGCATATTTTTCATTTCTTTCAAGATCTGTTACTACACTTGCAACAGTGCATTCAGATCCTGTACCACATGTTGTAGGTACCGCAATCATAAAAATAGGTTTTTTTGTAATCTTAAGAAGCCCTCGCATCTTTCTAATCGATTTATTATTTGTAAGACGAGCTGCTACTATTTTACCTGCATCCATAGTAGATCCACCACCAATAGAAATTATTGCATCTACATTATATTCTTTTGATTTAATTACTGCTTTTTCAATTGATTCAATATCAGGATCACTTGGGATATCAGTATAGTTTAATACATTAAACTGTTCTTTTAATAAATTATCTAAATATATATAAAATTCTTCTTTACATACTCTTTTACCAGATAACAGTAAAATATTCTTTTTATTATGTTTCCTAAGAACTTCTACTGCTTCATCTAGCTTTTTTAAAATAATTGGTTCTCTAAATTTAATTAAACATGTAAATATATATAAAATCTTTTGATATATTCGTGCAATAAATACTTTCATTTTACACACCATTTTCTATTTTACTGACTACTGCATCTCTAATATAATAGTCTAGTTCTGTAGCTTTTAAGCCTTTAAAATATTTTTGATAATAGTAATAAGTATAAACATAATCAATAACACAAATTTTATAAGTAGTTGAATTATTAATATTATTAATATTTAAATTGTTAGAAAAATATAAATAACCATCAGCAGCATTATAAAATGACTTTAGAGTACTTCCGCTCATTTCTACAATAATTAGATTATTATCAAAAGGAAATACTTCATAAACATCTTCCATTGTAATACTTCCTGCATCAATTGTACTTCTTACACCACCTGTATTTAAACAAGCAAAATCACTATTTGTAAATTCAACCATTCCATCTGCTGCAAGATAACCAAGTCTTGTTTTAGAAAGTTTTGAATTAGTATTACCTATTACTTTTTCTCCTTCCAATATAATATCTTTATAATTATTTATAATGTCTAAGATATTTGTACTACTTGAATAATTAGATGGATAATAATGATTAGTTGATGTTTTAGTAATTTCTCCATTATTGAATTCTAAATTAATACTACCAACAGTAATATTTTTAGTATTACTTTGAAGAACAGGGATTTTATAACTATCACTTCTTGTGACTGTTTCATTTATCTTTTGATGTGTATGAGCACATAAAATTGCATCGATTCTTGAATCACCACTAAGTGTTGCAAGTCTTTCATTAGTACTTGTTTCATATTCATGAATAGCTACAATAACAGAATCACAGTTTAATTCACTTCTTAATTTTTTTGATAGGTTTTCAACAATTGGAACTGGATCTAAGAACTTATAATCTTCAATATACTCAGCAGATATTGAGCTAGTTAATCCCTCTCCAATAACACCAATAATTCCAACTTTTAAGCCATTATTTTCAATTATTGTGTATTCTTCTAACCATTCTGGCATTGTAGATGTAGACTTCTTAACAATGTTAGCACCTAAAAATGGAAAATCTGCTTCCCCATTTTCTATAATATCATCATTATAAACACTTATTTTTTCTATTCCCCAGTCAAACTCATGATTACCTATTACAAAACAATCAAAGTCCATTTCATTAAGAACATCAATAAAGATTCTACCTCTTGTCACATTAGATGCATAACCACCTTGGAAAATATCACCATTAGCTACTTTAATATAATCAGTATCAGTTTCTAAACTATTAATTAAAGTATCTACCTTATCAAGTCCTGTAACATTAGCGTTTGTTGAAACAGCACCATGAGTATCATTGATAGAAAAAATATTGATTTTTCCACTATCTTGGTCTTCTTTTATTGTAATAATATTACTTGGTTCACTAAAACTCATACCCGAAAATGCTTTAACATAATATTTATCACCTGGTACTTCTTCAATTGAATAAGTAAGTAAAGTAGTAGTATCTAAATATTCATCATTTTTAAAGATGTAATATTCACTTGCGTTATGTACTTTATTCCATGATAAAACAGCATTTTCTAACCTTATTATAGGAGCATCAAGTTTAGTTATATCATCAGGATATAAGGAACCATCTGAAATATATTCTACTATATTACTAAATCCAGTATATGAAGTAGAAGTTTTTGCGTTAACTTTAATTTTATATGTTCCTTCTTTTAATTTAAGTTGATAACTATTTTCATAAACTGTATCAGTTAACATATTATCAATATAAATATTGTAACTTACAGCTCCTTCATATTCATTCCATACTAATACATTATCTTCTACTTTTATTACTATTTCATTAGTTGTTTCTTCATATACACAACTAGAAATAGTAATAATACTTATTAAGATAATAAATAAGCAAATAATTTTTTTCATAGATAATACCTCTTATATCTATTTTACCATATTTATTTGTTTTTATCTTTCATCATGCACAAATATAAAAAAAGATCTTAAGTAGAATTAAGATCTTTTACTTAAACATTAAATAATTATCTTTAATTATAAATTCATTAGAATTTAAAATAACATATTTAATTAATTTATTTAATTTTTCTTGATTTGTTTGAGATAAAGCTTTAATACCAAAGAAACTTGCAAGAATATGAGCTATATCATCATATTTAATACTGCCTTGTAATTCTAGAATATCAATCATTGCAAGTTTTATTTCACATGCAGGAACTTCTAAAATATCTCTTTCTAATTTTTCACTAATACGGTAGTTTTCTACTTCATCAATTAATGAATCATTACTAAAATAGATAATTTGTGAAAGTTCTGTTTTTTTCTTTCTATTTACACTACTTAATGTTTTATCAAATATTCTTTTTACTCTAGCACCTGCTTTAGTAATACCTAATATCTCTTTAAATCTTTCAAGTAGTAATGTATAAGCTATTGGGCCTTCAAAATCGATGATTTTTGAAAGTTCATCAACTAAACGATTATTTACTCTATCTTCAGATAATTGTTCATAATCTAGGTGATAAGTTATAGGATATTTCTTATATGGTTTAGCATGTTTATAAGTTATTACTTTATCTTTTTCAAACACAACATCAATAGTATTATCAATATCTTCAATAATTACATTCTTTTTATTAATTGATTGAATAATATTACTAATTACTTGTTCTTTACTTTTAATATAATCAATCGAATAAATATTAATAATATTCCAATCTAATCTTTGAAGTGTTTTTATTTGAACACAGTTTCTATCTCTACATGATGATTCATTAGAATTTACACCACCATCACAAATAATACCTAGAATATAATTACCATTCATATCTTTGATACATAGATTTAACTTAAATTTAGAATCACCAACTAAAATATCAGAATCAATTCCTCTTTTTAGTAGTTCTTCTTGTAATTCTTTTTCGATACCAATATGACTTACTACTTGATGAGCATTTTCTAAAATTAAACTAGACATACCAAATTCTGCATATTGTAAGAATTCTTTTAATACTTCTGCACCTCTATTTTTAGTTTTAGAAGTATTTATATCACTAGCATGAATAGAGGCAAATACTTTCATCTCTACTTTTGATCTTGTTACTGCAACATTTAATCTTCTTTCACCTTTTTCTAAAGATAGCGGTCCAAAATGTAGGTGGAATTTATTTTCTTTATTAAATCCAAAACCAATAGAGAATAAAATTACATCACGTTCATCACCTTGAACATTTTCTAGATTTTTAACAAATAGCTTATCTTTATTTGATTCATTAATTTCATTAAATTTAGGATTTGAATCAAACAAATCATTAATCATATTAAGAATTAATTCTTGTTGTTTCATATTAAATGTAACAATACCAATAGTTTTAGTACATAAGGCTTTATCACTAAATCTTCTTATTACTTCACTAACAATAGCTTCAGCTTCTTTTTCATTTATACCAGAATCATAAATTCCTTCTACATATTCATAGCTAACTTTTCTAAATGAATTATCAGGGGAAGGGAAAGTATATAGCGCATGATCATAGAAAGTATTATTTGAAAAAGCAATTAGTGATTCATGAGTACTACGGTAGTGCCAAAGTAATCTATTTCTTCTCATTCCAAGTGCTAAACAATCATCAAGTAAACTTTCTAAATCTTCAAAATTACTACTAATTTCCGATATTTCATTATTTCCAATTACAGTTTGGAAAAATGATGTAGGTGGCATTTGTTCAGGGTCCCCCGCAACAATTAAACTCTTACCACGAGAAATTGCCCCAATGGCTTCACAAGTTGGAATTTGACTAGCTTCATCAAAGATAACAATATCGAATTTTTCACTATCTAGGCTTAAATACTGTGCAGCACTCATCGGTGACATTAAGAAACACGGACATATTGTTCTAATTAATTTACCATATTCAATTAAGATATTTCTAATTGTTGTTTTATGACCACCATTTTTGATACATTTTTGTAATCCATAAATCATTGTGGATTTAGCATAATCAAAATTATTTACTGGATAGTTCTTAGTAATTTTACTAGCAGTTTCCATAATAATAAGTTCAGTATACTCATCTAATAATTCATTATATTTTCTAATTGCATTATCAAATAATAAACCATTAAATTCAATAAAGTAATAATCTTTAAAATATTCACCAATTATTGCGTAATTTAATCCACTAATAAAATGATTATTTAAATCACTTAAACTACATTTTCCTTCTTTATAATAATTAATAAACTCTTCTGGTAATAACGCATCATTTAATTTACTTAAATATTTATTATATAAAGAAATACTTTCAAATTTACTAATTTCATTTTCCATTAAATTCATTAATTTTTCATATTCTAAAAAGGCATTAAAGTCATCTTTAAATCTAACTTTAGATTTATTAAATTCAAAATTATTTATTAAATTAGTTTCTGAAACTTTATATGAATTAAATACTTCAATTAACTTTTGTAATTTATATCTTATTAGATCATCTTCTTTTGTTTCTTTATCAATTAATTTAAATGCTTTAACAATGTTAAATAAATTATCTTCAAGATGATTATTAAATACTAATTTATCAAGATATTGTTTAAATAGGTAAGTATTATCATAATATTCTTTCATTAATAAATAATTTGTAGAAAGGCTTTGATAATCTTCTTTAAATAAACCTTTTAAGAAGTTATTATTTTCTTTAATATATTTAGTATTTAGTTGATATTTTAAAATACGCTCTAAGATATAATTTAATTTATTAGTCTCTATTTTTATATTTTTATTTAATAAGTAATTCTTTAGTTCTTTTTTAATGCTTAAATTAGTAAAGATTTTTGTAATAAAATTACTATTATTTATTTTAGTAAGTAGTTCATTTGCAGGGACTAAAAGAATATCTTCATTAAATGATTTAAATAATTCTTTTTTTATTTCGTCACATTCAATACCTTTATTAATTAAGTTAACTGTAGCATCATGTCTTTCGTATAAATCGTTTGAATATAGATTATTAAATGTTAAATGATTAGTAAGTGTAATATTTAATAATTTAATTAAATTATCTACATTATCAAAGCTAAAATTAATAGTAGATTTTAAATATTCATTAAATTCATTTAATTTAATATTAAGTAATCTTAATTTTTCTTTTAAATCTTTAATATTATCAAGTAGTTCTTCTTTCATTGTAAAGACATAATTTGATATATCAAATGGATAGAATACTAAATCAGCATACTCTCCATATATTGATTTAATAGATAATAATTTACTTAATACATCATTAATTTTATTTATATCATCTTCTTTTATTTTTAAGAAATCATTTAGACTAACATTTAAATCAATTAAGTATTCTTCTTTATTATAATAATTAACAATTGCATCGTGTAATGAATAAAGATGAATTTTTTCATGAATACGTTTAATAAAATCATTTAAATAATTTTTTGTTTTTGTAAGTTCACCAATAGATTTATTAAATGAATCTGGAGATTTAGTATGATCATGTGATAACGCATTAGCTATTTGATCTAAAACACCACGTTTATTTGCTTTATGGGAATGTAGTTCTAAACAAAAACATCCAAGATTAATATCATCAATACGTTTTTTAACAACTTCTAAAGCTGCCATTTTTTCTGCTACAAATAAAACAGTCTTTCCATTATACATTGCGTTAACAATCATATTCACAATTGTTTGAGATTTACCAGTACCTGGAGGACCATCAAGAACAAAGCTTTCTCCTTTAGTTGCAAGAGCAATAGCTTTAATTTGTGAACTATCTGCAGAAAGTGGTATTGCAAGATCATCTGGATTAAAGTCTTTGTCAATGTCAAAATTCATTTCTAAATCATTTATTAATTCTTTTCCATCTACAAATCCTTTAATAATTTTATTTTCTAATAGTTGATCTTTTCTATTATGAATATCTTCCCATAATATATAATTTGCAAATGAGAATGTTGATAAGAATACTTTATTATCATCTACTGCAATCATACATTCAGGAGATGTTTTTTCTCTTATTGCGTTAAAAATAGAAGATATATTTAAATCATTAATATCTCTATCAGCGTTATATAACTCTTCAAAAGATATATCACAAGTTTGATGAAGATATTCGAATACAGTAGTGTTTATTGCAATATTATCAGAATCTAAATATAATTCATATCCATTAATAAATCTTTTATTCTTTCCTCTAACAGGTATTAAAAACACTGGTGCAACAAGAGATTTTTTAGAATTCTTTGGTGTAAAATTAATTAAACCAAAACTTAAATATAAATTATTAGAACCAGTTTCTTCAATTGATGAATTACCTGCTCTAAATAAAGATTTAAGCATTTGATCAGTTGCACATATTGCATATATTCCTCTTTTAGATAACTCATCAATATTAATTTGATTATCAGCATATTCATAATAAGTATTTGCAGGTAAAACGATGTCATTAGGATATAAGTATATTTTATCTTTATTAAGTAAAGTTTTTAACATTTTACTTGCATTATTATATACAAGTTGAGGACTAGATGGTCCTATCTTAAAATTAATAAGTTTATTTCTTAAACTTAAATCAAGTAGTTTTTTAGACCAATAATTAAATTTGTCAGTTGATTCTATTCCTTGATATACCTCTTGATTTGTATCACTATTTTTCTTTTTCAAACTATCTTGTTTTTCGATTTCTAAATTAATAACAAATTCACCTTGATCATTTTTTTCTAAAGTTGGGATCGGGCGATATATTGCTTTATGACATGAACGAACATCAATAGCACAGAAAAAGCCACTATAAAGTCTAATATTACTTCTTGCACTAGTATTAGATGCATTAAAGTTTTGATTCATTGCTTTAGTAAACATTGTACATTCTACAAGTTCTATCGCAAGATTATCACTAGCTGATTGATTAAATATTTTACCAATATCTGAGCATGTTTTTTCAACAAAACAATCATCATTTAAAAAGCATCCTGCAAATGCATGTCCATCTACTAATAAAAGGATTGGATTAAGTCCTACTGCTTCTATGCAAGCACAGTAAAGAATAGCTAAATCAAGGCATGTTCCAAACTTTTCACGAAGAACATTTTTAGGTAGTCTTACGCTTTGAAATAAATTAAAACTAGCAGGAGGATTAGCATAATTAATATCAAGTGATTTTAATGCATTATAAATTGCCATCATTTCTTCACGTACTGAATCAATATCATTAGCTTGATAACCAATAAATGCTGTTTCTGTTTTTCTAATTTCCGATAATATCTTATTTGCAAGAGTTATTACTTCTTTTACTTCACTAGCATTAGGAGTAACAAAACAAGATAACATTTCATAATTACCTAGAATATGACTAGACTCATTCATTGGAGTAATAATTATATCAGTAGTAATTTCTTTTAATAAAAGATCTTTATCATAAAGTTTTACACTTAAATTAATTGGCATAGCTTCATTAATCTTATATAAAGAAATAGTATCTACTTTAGTCATAATAGCTTCTGTTATTTTAGTAGTAGATGCTGCATCAACTAAACTTAAATATATATCATTTACTTCAATTAATGAATTAGAAAAATTAAATTCTAATTTTAAATTTTTATATGAGATATTTTCTTTATTATTAATGATTATTGATTCAATAAGTGAATATGGAGTTTGCTTAATGGTTTCATTTCTCATTTTATAATAAGTATCGCATTGATAGCATAGATAATTATATTCATGTTTAATATTAAGTGTTAACTCAATATCATATTTTCTTACAACATCAAATTCTTCATTTCTTGTTGGTTCCATAGCACTCTCCTTTATTTAAATTTTCTAATTTATTATATCAAAACTTACATATAAATGCAATATTTGATATAAAAAAAGGGGTAAAAAAGTACTTAAAACTTTTGTTTTAAGTACTTTAATATTTTAAATAATTATTATTTATTTAAGCTTTGTGAAATAGCAACTGCAACAGCTACTGTAGCACCAACCATAGGGTTGTTACCCATACCGATTAATCCCATCATTTCTACGTGAGCAGGAACTGAAGATGAACCAGCAAATTGAGCATCTGAGTGCATTCTACCTAAAGTATCAGTAAATCCATATGAAGCAGGACCTGCAGCCATATTATCTGGGTGAAGTGTTCTACCTGTTCCACCACCTGATGCAACTGAGAAGTAAGGTTTACCAGCAAGTACTCTTTCTTTCTTATAAGTACCAGCTACTGGATGTTGGAAACGAGTTGGGTTAGTTGAGTTACCAGTGATAGATACATCTACGTTTTCATGCCACATAATTGCAACACCTTCACGTACATCATCAGCACCATAACAACGAACCTTTCCACGGTCACCTTCTGAATATGGAGTAACTTTAGTTTCTCTTAATTCACCAGTTTTATAATCGAATTCAGTTTCAACAAGTGTGAAACCATTGATTCTTGAAATGATTTTAGCAGCATCTTTACCAAGACCGTTAAGGATTACTCTTAAAGGTTCTTTTCTTACTTTGTTAGCTGTTTTTGCAATACCAATAGCACCTTCAGCAGCAGCGAATGATTCATGACCTGCTAAGAATGCGAAACATTTAGTATCTTCAGATAGAAGCATAGCACCTAAGTTACCATGACCTAAACCTACTTTTCTGTCATCTGCAACAGAACCTGGAATACAGAATGATTGTAAACCAACACCAATCCATTTAGCAGCTTCAGCAGCATCTTTAGCTTTGTTCTTAAGAGCAAGTGCAGCACCTACAGTATAAGCCCATGCAGCATTTTCAAAACAGATAGGTTGAATACCTTTAGTAATACCATAAGCATCAACACCAGCAGCATCACAAATTGCTTTTGCTTCTTCAATGTCTTTGATACCATTTTCGTTTAAACATTTATTGATTTGATCAATTCTTCTTTCATAACTTTCAAATAATGCCATTATAGTATCCTCCTATTCTTCACGTGGGTCAATGTATTTTGCAGCATCTGCAAATCTTCCATATGTACCCATTGCTTTCTTAATTGCTTCATCAGCATTGATACCTTTCTTTAAGAAATCAGTAAATTTACCTAAAGATAAGTATTCATAACCGATAATTTCGTTATTTGCATCAAGTGCAAGTCTTGTAATATATCCTTCTGCAAGTTCAAGATATCTTGGTCCTTTAGCAAGTGTAGAATAAGCTGTACCAACTTGGCTTCTTAAACCTTTACCTAAGTCTTCTAGACCAGCACCAATGTGAAGTCCTCCTTCAGAGAATGCTGATTGGCTACGACCATAAACGATTTGTAAGAATAATTCACGCATTGCAGTGTTAATAGCATCACATACTAAGTCTGTATTTAATGCTTCTAATACAGTTTTTCCAACTAATGCTTCAGATGCCATAGCAGCTGAGTGAGTCATACCAGAACAACCAATAGTTTCAACTAATGCTTCTTGAATGATTCCGCCTTTAACGTTTAATGATAATTTACATGCACCTTGTTGAGGAGCACACCAACCTACACCATGAGTAAAACCGTTGATGTCTTCGATTTTACGAGAATATGTCCATTCACCTTCTTGAGGGATTGGAGCACAACCATGGCTAGCACCCACTTTAACAGGGCACATTGCTTTAACTTGACTTGTGTAATTCATGTTATCCATATTATTTAAATCCTTTCAATTTATTTCTCTATTATTATACTATATTTTTTAAAATATTTCAAAAAATAAGTATTAAAGCCTATTTATAATTTTTAATCATGCTCTTACCAGACATTTCAACTGGTTTATTAATACCAAGAAGTTCTAAAAGTGTAGGAGCAATATCACCTAAGTTACCTGTTTTATGAAGTTCTACATCTTCTTTAGTAATTAAGAATGGAACAGGAGAAGTTGTATGAGCAGAGAATGGGTTACCATTTTCATCAAAGATACAATCTGCATTTCCGTGGTCAGCTGTTAAGATAATTGTACCACCAACTTCTTTTACTGCTTCATAAACTTTACCAACACATTCATCAACTACTTCAACAGCTTTAACAGCTGCATCATAAACAGTAGTATGACCAACCATGTCACAGTTTGCATAGTTAAGAATAATTGTGTCATATTTTTCTGATTTAATTGCCTCTAAAACTTTATCAGTTACTTCATAAGCACTCATTTCAGGTTTTAAATCGTATGTTGCAACTTTAGGAGAAGCAACTAAGATTCTATCAGCACCAGGTAGTTCTTTATCTACACCACCATCAAAGAAGAAAGTAACGTGTGCATATTTTTCTGTTTCTGCAATTCTAAGTTGTTTTAAACCACTTGCAGCAATAACTTCACCATAGATATTATCTAATTTTTGAACACCAAATGCAACATCACCTTTAACTTTATCAGAGTATAACATCATTTGTACAAAACATAAGTTCTTAAAGATAGTATAATTTTCTAAGTTTCCTTTATCAGAAACAGCTTCAGTTGGATTAGTAAGCGCAATACTCATTTGAATAGCACGGTCTGGTCTAAAGTTTGCAAAAATTACTGAGTCATTTTCTTTAATACGTGCATCTTCACATACAATATAAGGAACAACAAATTCATCAATTACATCAGCAGCATATGATTCATCAATACCACCAAGTAAATCTTTTACAGGTGCTTTACCATATACAAGTGCATCATATGCAAGTTGAATACGGTTATAGTTCTTATCTCTATCCATTGCGTAATATCTTCCTGAGACTACACCAAGTTCTACACCAGGAATACGAGCAGCATCAAGTTTTGATAAGAATTCTTTAGCTGATTTAGGTGGAACATCTCTACCATCTAAGAATGAATGTACATATACATTTTTAACACCAGCACGTTTTGCTTCGTTCATTAAATAAATGATATGATCGATATGTGAATGAACGCCACCATCACTCATTAAGCCCATAATGTGTAAATCAGAATTATTATTAATAGCATGTTTAATTGCTTTATCAATAGCAGGCATAGATAATAATTTATTTTCACGACATGCAATATTAACTCTAGTTAATGATTGGAATACAACACGTCCTGCACCAATATTCATATGACCTACTTCACTATTACCCATTTGGCCATCAGGAAGACCTACTGCTTCACCTGATGCTTCAATTAAAGTGTTAGGATATTCATTAAATAATTTATCTAGGTTAGGCTTCTTAGCATTTGCAATAGCATTACCTTCTTTTACATTTCTAATTCCGTAACCATCCATAATTACAAGCATTGCTAATTTTTTTGTACTCATAAGTTTTCTCCTTATCAATTTTTAATATATTTATAACCTTATTTATTATATCAAAAATTATAAAATATTTCAAGTTGAAAGTATTGTAATATTAAAAAGGTATTGATATCAAAATCAATACCCAATTTTATTAATATAAGAAGACATTTTTAATTGCTAGATAAGGTCCAAATAATACTATTTTATCCCCTTTCAATATTATAGTATCCTTATCTACTTCTATAATTTCTTCGTTTCTTTTAATGAAAATAATATTTATTCCAAATCGTTCTTTTATTCCACTA
>JAGBDV010000018.1 GCA_017937305.1 Bacilli bacterium | reverse complement strand
TTAATTTTTGTCTTACATATTCATACATTACAATTCCTGCAGCAACAGAAGCATTTAAACTTTCAGTCTTACCAAGCATAGGAATTTTAGCTTTTTCATCAGCCATATCTTGAATTTCCTGAGAAACACCATTAGATTCATTTCCAATATTAAATGGGAATAGTTTATCTTCACTAACATATTTATTATCTTTATATGTATTATAACTTACTCCAAAGTCTTTATCGATAATTAAAACATTACCCTGTAAGATATTATCTTTAAATGATCCATAATATAATTCACCAGTATCATAGAAAATAAATGTAGGACCATTTTTCATATCATTTGTATATGAACCAAAATAGGCTTTATTTTTATCGGTATTTAGATAAAAACCATTACCAGTAATAACTTGACTCTTTAGTTTTCCAAAATAATAGTTACCATCATTATATTTAAACATACCAATGCCTTCACGAGTTCCATTTACTAGTTCACCAAAATAATAACTTCTATCAGCCCATTCCATACAACCTATTCCAGTATAGTTATTATTCTTATCAACTTGTCCATTAAACTCCCATTTAACGTTAGTTGAGTTAGTACCGCTTGTATAGTTATATTTGTTATTATCATAGCTGTCTAGTAAAATTGGCGTATTGTCCCATTTACCATCAATAGTAAATGGATCGTTAATTAATAATTCTTTCTTTTCTGTTCCATTTTCATATAAATTAAATTCAAATTTACGTGAATCAGCGTGGAAGTAAATAGCTTTACCATGTACTTTACCATTCTCAAATTTTCCATATACAAAGTCACCATTTGAGAAAATATATACACCAAAACCAGTACGCATATTATCTACAAAGTTACCCAAGTAGAATTCTTTTCTTATATATGAATATAAACCAATACCATGTTTATTAGTATTTTTAAATTCTCCATAGTAACAGTCTCCAGAAGGGAATTTATAAGCTCCTTTTCCAGTTCTTGTTCCATCTTTCCATTCTCCAATATAATATTCCTTTGAATCTAGCCATGTAATATGACCTAAAATATCAAATTGCTCTTTAGTATTTAAATAACCATTATATACATATGCATTTGACTCTTTTTTACTTTGGTCTACTAGTTTAAATTTAGCCATGATAAATACCTCCATATATATTATTATTATACTAATATTTTGTTAAAAATCAAATATATAAATAATAAATATAATTAAATATCAATAAATTATAAAATAAGGCAAATATTAACTTATCTATTTAAAATTATGATAAAATAAATCAAAATAGCTTTATAGAAGGAGGACATCATGGTATTTGGAAAACATTTCTATAAATATTACTTTAGATATCTCCATACATTTATATTTGGTGCTTTAGCACTAGTATTAGTAGATTTATTTCAGCTTGAAATACCTGAAATTGTTGGAGAAATTATTGACGCAATAAAAGAACAAACATTATCTAAAGAATTGTTATTGGGATTTACCGAAAGATTATTAATTGTTGCAGCAATAGTATTTGCTGGTAGATTCTTATGGAGAATATGTATCTTTGGTAATGGATGTAAAATTGAAGCAGATATTAGAAATAAAATGTTTAGACATATGGAAAAGATGTCGCAAACATATTTTTCTAATAATAAAACTGGCGCATTAATGGCACTTTATACAAATGACTTACAAACGATTAGACAAAGCTTTGGTAGTGGGACTTTAATGTTTGTTGATGCATTAGCACTTGGCATTTTAGCTTCGATTAAAATGATTAAACTTAATCCTATGCTAACACTATTTTGTGTAATCCCTCTTGTAATAGTTGGTGCTTTTGCAATGCTAATGAGAAGAAGAATTTCAAGAAAAGTAAGAAGAAACCTAGAAGCATTCTCATCACTATCTGACTATGTACAAGAATCATATTCTGGTATTAATGTAATTAAAGCTTATGTAAAAGAAAAAAGAAAAGAACTATTATTTGATGGATATAATAAAGAAAATAAAGATACTTGTATTGACTTTGTAAAAGATCATGCATTTGTACAAGTAACAATTGGTGCGATTTTATCTGTAATTATGGTTACAATTATTTTTGTTGGTGGTGTGTTAATATATCAAGCTCAAACTGGAAATATCGTAACTAATTTTACACCAGGTAATTTAGTAACATTTAATGCATATTTTGGTTCTCTTATTTGGCCTGTAATGGCAGTAGGTGATTTAATTAATCTACGTGGTCAATCAAAAGCTAGTGAAAAAAGAATCTCTGAACTATTAGATGAAAAAGTAGAAATTAATGATTTACTTGTAGAATATCATGACATTGATCCATCAACTATTAAAGGAGAAATTGAATACCGCAACTTATCATTTAATTATCCTGATTCAACTGTAAAAGTATTAGAAAACGTAAACTTTCATATTAATCCTGGAGAAATAGTAGGTATTATGGGAGGAACAGGAAGTGGAAAATCTACTATTGTAGAACTACTTCTAAGACTTTATAATATTGAGGATGATAAGATCTTTATCGATGGTTATGACATTATGAACATGCCTTTAAAATTAGTAAGAGATATAATTGCATATGTTCCTCAAGAAACATTCTTATTTAAACAAACTATTGATGAAAACATCGCATTTAGCAATTCTACACTTAGTAATGAATTAATCATAGATGCTGCAACATATAGTGGTGTTGCAAAAGACATAAGTGAATTTAAAGATGGATATAATACAGTTTTAGGAGAACGTGGTGTAACCGTATCAGGTGGACAAAAACAACGTATCGCTATAGCTCGTGCTTTAATTAAAAATGCTCCAATTCTTATAATGGATGACTCTTTAAGTGCTGTAGATACAATTACTGAAAGCTATATCTTAAACTCACTAAGAACTATAAGAAAAGATAAAACAACAATTATTATCGCTCATCGTATCACAACTTTAGAAACACTTGATAAAATTATTGTTGTAGAAGATGGTACAGTAACTAATATTGGAACACATCAAGAATTATTAGTAAAAAGTGAGGCCTACAAAAAAGAAGTAGCCCTTCAAGAATTAGAAAAAGAAGTGGAGGGTGATCTAAATGAAAGATAAAAAAATGTTTGGAAGAATATTAAGATATATGAAACCATACTGGTTAAATTATACACTTGCATTAGTACTAACTGGTATTGTTGTTTTATGTGATATCTTAAATCCTGTAGTTATTGGTCAAAGTTTAAAAGAAATCGGTGCTGATCAAATAAACTTTAATAAAGTAATTTTATTATTTGTAGCTGGAATTATTCTTGCAGTAGTACAAAGTGTAATTCAATATTTTCAAACAATGTTACTTCAACATACAGGACAAAATATTGTTTATAAAATGCGTAAAGAAGTATTCTGCCACATTCAAAGCCTATCACATAATCAATTTAATAATATCCCAGTAGGTACCCTTGTAACAAGAGTATCATCAGATATTAATGTATTATTCCAACTTTATACAAATGTGCTTGTAAATATTATTAAATGTGTTGCAACAATGATTGGTGTATTAATTGCAATGTTCTTATTAAATGTAAAACTTGCATTAATAATTCTATGTGTATTCCCAATAATCTTAACATTAACTATTTGTTTTAGATTCTTCTTAAGAAAAATTCACAGAAATGTTCGTACAGAAGTTTCAAACATGAATGCATTCTTATCAGAAAATATTTCAGGTATGAAAGTAACACAAATCTTCAATCAAGAAGAAAAGAAATATAATGAATTTAAAACTGTTAATACGCGTCTTAAAAAAGCATCACTAAAAGAAATATTTACCTTTGGTATATTTAGACCTAGTGTATATTTAATATATATACTAACAGTAATATTTATTTTATATACAGGATCAAATGATGTTATTAACGCAGCATTTGGTACATTAACTGTTTGTATAACATATGATGCATTATACACATTCTACAATTTAATTTCTAAATTCTTTAATCCAATACAAACTCTTGCAGACCAATATAATACCCTTCAATCTTCATTTGCAGCAGCAGAAAAAATCTTTACAATTCTTGACATTGAACCTGAAATTAAAGATGAAGAAGATGCAAAAGATTTAGATATTATTGGTAACATTGAATTTAAAAATGTATGGTTTAGCTATGTAGATGAAGAATGGATCTTAAAAGATGTTTCATTTACAATTAACGCAAAAGATGTTGTTGCATTTGTAGGTGCAACAGGTGCAGGTAAAACAACAATTTTAAGTCTAATCACTAGAAACTATGACATTCAAAAAGGACAAATCTTAATAGATGGTATTGACATTAAAAAGATTAAACTATCATCACTAAGAAGTCAAATAGGACAAATGTTACAAGATGTGTTCTTATTTAGTGGAACAATAGCAGATAATATAAGACTTAATGATGAAACAATTACTGATGATGATATCTTAAAAGCATGTGAAGAAGTAAATGCTATTCACTTTATTAAGAAACAACCAGAAGGTATTTATGCAAAAGTTGGTGAACGTGGTAATAACTTGTCCCTTGGTGAAAGACAACTTATTAGTTTTGCAAGAGTATTAGTTCATAAACCAAAACTTATGATTTTAGATGAAGCCACATCTAATATTGATACAGAAACAGAAAGCTTAATCCAAGATACCTTAGAAAAAGTAATTAAAAGTAATACAATGATTATGGTAGCACATAGACTATCTACTATTCAACATGCTAATAAAATATTCGTTTTTGATAAAGGCAGAATCATCGAAAGTGGCTCTCATCAAGAACTACTAAAAAAACGTGGAAGATATTATCAACTTTATAAGTTACAATATCAACAAAATCCATTTTTTGAATAAAATTTAAAATATTATCAATTTGCTATTTACAAAATAAAATATATATGATATAATAAAAGCGAAGTAGTTAAGTATTCTACTTAGAACTATTCTTCGTTTAAGAAAAAAAGTTCCGGTTTTAATTTAGTTTTGGTGTGGGACTTTTTTTATATTTTATTTACGTTTGTTTTTTATTAAAACTACTAGTAAACTAATCATATTACTTATTAATCTGAATATTTCAGATATAAGCTTGATTAAATTAATAATCATTTACTCCTCCATATAAGTGAAGGAGTTCTTTTTTATTAACAAAACATAAAATATTACCTCCTTCATATAATTTCCCCTATCATACGAAGAATAGTAATATCCCCTATAAATTAAAATAGTAGAAGTCAAAACTACCTCTACTTATATAATTAAAAAAAATATTAAAATTGCTTTTTTTATTTTAATTATTTTATAGTTTTATTAAATAAATAGTGTTATAATATTTATAAGAGGTGAGTATATATGAAAAATGTAATTGGTAAGAAAAATAACATTTATTTAATTGAGACTCTTATTACTACTTTACTCATAATAGCATTAATAGTACTCTCTATATATCGTACTATTCAAAATGAAAATGGTATTGCAATGTTAATGGTATTTATAGGACTTACTATTATTTGTTTATACTTTTTATTTTTAGAAATAAAAAACATTTATAAATATTTAAAGTCTTCAAAAGATATAATACAAGAAGATGGAGAATTTATATATATCTATGAATTTAAAAACTTTGCTAAAATATCGATAAATAAGATTAAAGAAATTAAAGTTGTCGGTGTAGTAAAAAAAATCTTGGCACATGAAGCATCGCTTTATATTAAGGATGAAGAAAATGAATATTATTTTAAACTTATAAAAGATGTAGAAGAAGTTAAAACGAAATTAGAGGAATTAGTTAATGGAATATCTATATATTGATGAATCTGGTTCATTAACTAGTGAATTTGCATTTATTCATCCAAACTTTGTAATGTGCGTAGTAAGAGTTAAAGATATTACTAACTTAAGAAAACTTCTTAAAAGATTTATATATGAAAATTATCAAGAAATAAAAGAAATCGATGAAAAGAATAAAATATTTAATCATGGAGATTTTGTAGAAATTAAAGGTTCATCACTAAATTCAAAACTTAAAAAAAGATTAGCTGACTTCTTATGTAATGGTAATATCCTAGAGATATATTATATTCATGTTTTTAATGAAGAAGTAAAACAACATTTCTATGATGATCCATCATTAATATATAATTATGTATTATATTTAATGTTAAATAAGAATTTAGGAAATAAAAACTTACCTTATGATGATTACTTAATCGATGTTGATGACAGAAACTTAAAACATATATCAATTAATTCTTTAGAAGACTATCTTAATATTGAACTTAAACTTAAGAAAAGAATGGTTAGAAGTATTAATATTGAATATTATGATTCTAAAGATAATTTAATGGTACAAGTAAGTGATTTCTTTTCTAATTTATATTTTTCATATCTAAAAAATCATGAAATGTACAACGATTTAATAACTAATTTAAAAGAAAAAGGATATATCAGAGATATATTTTATTATCCAAACAAAAAGGACTAATTATAAAATTAGTCCTTTTATAGTTATTTTAGTAACTTTTTGATATAATATATACGAAAGGTAAATAAAAGTATGAGAGAATTAAAAAATATATTTTCATCAATTATATGTGTAGTAAAAATTAAGCCATCATACTTAATTATAAAACTATTAACAATAATAACAAGTGTTATTTCATCATTAATACCGGTATTTGTTATTAATGAAATAGTTAATATTTATTATGATGATAAAAATATTGGTAAAATTTCATTAGTAGTTGGAATTGGTTTTATTTTACTTGCATTAATAGCACTATGTAATTTTGTTATTGAATTATATGATTCTCATGTAAGAAGAGTTTTTATTGCGAAAGAATCGATAATTTTTTATCGAAAATTATCTTCTTTAGATTATGAACTTCATGAAAGCCCACTTTTCTTAAATGATTATACAAGAGCTTTAGAAGAAAGTGTAGAACATATATTTATTACATGTAATGGAACATTTAATATTATTAAAATATTAATTACTAGTATTGGAATGTTCTCTGTTATTGCAACACTTCATTATATGATAATTATTGTTGCAGTAGCACTTGCTATTGTTTATGCAGTATTAAGAGTATTTATGGCAAAGATTCAGTTTATTGCATCTACTCATCAACGTCCATTTAGAAGAATGACTAGGTATAATGAAAGAAGCTTTACACTAAAAGAATCAATGTCAGAACTTAAGACAACAAAGATTGGTGATTTACTACTTGAAAAAAATAATAAAGCACATGATAATATAATTAAAATATTTGATAAATATATATTACCTAAAACAATTTTATCTTTTATTTGTAATTTATTACTTACAATTTTATACCCACTAATTGTATGTGTTGTAGCTTATTTTACAATTGATAATTTAACTCCTGAAGTTATTGCATGGTTTTCTTCAATGACTGTTGCAGCAACAACAATCTCTAGTCTAATATCTCAACTTGCAAGAGCAGTAGGAGATGTTGGTAGTAGTGTGACAGAAGTAAAAGTAGCATTTGACTTACTTAAAATGGAAGGTAAAATTGAATCTAAACAAGGAATTAATGTAGAAGAATTTGAAAGTTTAGAAGTAAATAATATTACATTTTCATATAAGGGTGATTATAACCAATTAGAAGATGTAACGCTTAAAATAAAAAAAGGTCAAAAGATTGCAATAGTAGGACATAATGGAGCAGGTAAAACAACGCTTGTTAAACTACTACTTAGACTTTATGATGTAAATAATGGAGAAATACTTTATAATAATGCTAATTATAAAGATATTAATGTTTTATCTTTAAGAAAAGAAGTAGGTGCAGTATTTCAAAATGTTGAAGTATATGCAGTAACTATTGCAGAAAACATTTTACTAAAAACTCCTAAAACAATTGAAGACTTTAATTTAATTGATGAGGCATTAAAATTTTCAGGTCTTGATGAATATGTAAATAGCTTACCTAATGGAATTAATACATTAGTTACAAAAGAATTTGATCGTGATGGTATTGTACTATCTGGTGGACAAAATCAACGTCTTGCAATAGCAAGAGGCTATGCCCTTAATTATAATTTATTTATTCTTGATGAACCATCAAGTGCTCTTGACCCAATTGCAGAAGCAAGTGTTTATAACAATATGTTAACACTTGGAAAAAATAAAACAATTATCTTTATTTCTCATAGATTAACAACAACAGTAAATGCTGATTATATATATTTATTTGAGCATGGTAAAGTCATTGAACAAGGCACACATAAAGAATTAATGAAGCTTAGTAAAAAATATAAAGAAATGTTTACCTCTCAAAGTAAGAAATATTTAGGAGGTGAATATGATGAAAAATAAAACTCCTAAATTAAATATGTTTGCTAAAAACTTTAAAGTATTACGCTTAGTATTTAAGTTTTGCCCAGAACTATTATTTCTTGCAGTAATATATATAATTTGCGCTGTATCAACAAGTGTATTAAAGGTGTATTTAATTTCTGAAACAATTACTACAGTACTAGGTGGTGGAACATTTAATGAAATCCTAACTAAAGTATTTATAATCTTGTTATTTGAATTAATATGCTTATTTAGCCATGTTTTATATGAAGACTTCTTTGAACCAAGATATCGTAATATTTATATAAAGAAGATCCAATCATTCTTATTTAATAAAGTAAAACAAATAGACATGTTAGAATACGATAATCCAGTATTTTATAATAAATTCTCTCGTGCACTAAGAGATTCACAATGGAGAGGATTTAGAGTTTATAGAACACTAATTGACTTTATTAAATCAATATTTATTACCCTTGCACTTGGTACATATGTAATCGTAACTGATCCAGTATTAATTGTTGTAATTTTAGTATCTTCAGTTGCTGGTGTTCTTGCGATAAACCAAGTACATAAACTATGGTATAAGTTATATAAGGAAAATGAAACAGAACATCGTTTCTATTGGTATGTGAATAGAACATTCTATAATGTTAGATATGCAGCAGAAATAAAAACAACAAATGTTTCTGATTTATTAATCGAAAAATATGAAGATTCAGTAGAAAAAATAGAAAAAACAAGTCTAAAGTATTATAAAAAGATTGCACCATTCCAAACAATCTTTCACATATTTGATACATTACTTGCTCAAGGTGGAACATACCTTTATCTTGGATATCGCTTAATGAATGATTTAATTAAAGTATCAGAATTCTCATCATCAATTAATGCTACATTCTCATTCTATAATAACTTTATGGCTGCAATGACAACTATTACAACACTAAAAGAACACGCAAGATATATTGATGATTTCTTATGGGTAATCGATTATGAACCAGAAATAGAAAAAGATGAAGGATTAGAAATAGATAACTTTAATAGCATTGAAATTAAAAACATTTACTTTAAATACCATGAATCAAAAGACTTTGTCATTAATAACCTTTCTTTTAAATTAAATAAAGGAGAAAAAATTGCAATAGTAGGACATAATGGTAGTGGAAAAACAACACTTATTAAATTAATACTTAAATTCTATAAATTAACAGAAGGTTCTATATATATTAATGGTATCAATTATGATGAGGTAAATCCATTTAGTTTAAGAAAAAACATGGCTGTAGTATTCCAAGATTATCAAATCTATGCAGTAAGTATTGCAGAAAATATCTTAATGAGAAAAGTAACTTCAAAAGAAGATGAAGAACTAGTATATAATTCATTAGAAAAAGTAGGATTACTTGAAAAAGTAAAATCTTTAAAGAAGGGTATTTACACCGAAATGACAAGAGAATTTGACGCATCAGGTGAAGCATTCAGTGGTGGAGAACGTCAAAGAATCGTTGTTGCAAGAGTGTTTGCATCAAATGCTGATCTTTATATTTTAGATGAACCAACAGCATCACTTGATCCTCTTGCAGAAGAAAAGATTAATAAACTTATTTTATCAACTGCAACTAATAAAACAATTATCATCATTGCTCATAGACTTTCAACTGTAGTAGATACAGATAAGATATATCTAATGAAACATGGGACATTTACTGAAATTGGAACACATGATGAACTTCTTTCATTAAATGGCGATTATGTCTTAATGTTTAATACACAAAAACAATTATATGAAAGTCATAATGAATAATTATTTTTATATAATTTTTTGAATTTCCTCTTTACAAATTAGCCAAAATTTGCTATAATTAGATTGTAAAAAACAAACACCCACAGTCTTATTCATACTAAGTTTGTTATCAAATTTAAGTATGAATAGGACTTTTTTTGTTTTTTATGTAAGGAGGTAAAAAATGATGGAAAAAAGTTATGTGACAATTGTAGAAAATATTAAAGGACAAATTAGAAGCGCTCAACATAAAGCTATTTTAAGTGCTAATAAAGAAATGTTAATTTTGTATTGGAATATTGGAAAAATTATTAATGAACATAGTGAATGGGGAAATAAGTTTTTAAGAAATTTATCAAAAGATATTTCAAAAGAATTTCCAAATGCAAAAGGTTTTTCTGTTTCAAATTTGAAAAATATGTTAAGATTTTATCGTGAGTATTCTAATGTTGAAATTGGCCAGACGCCGTCTGTCCAAATTCCATGGAGTCATAATTTAGAAATTCTACGTGTTGATTCTAAGGAAAAAAGAATATGGTATATAAATCAAACGATAGAAAATGGCTGGTCAAAAAATGTATTAGCTCATCAAATAGATACAAATTTATATGAACGTCAAATTGGACAAAAAAAGGTAACAAATTTTAAAACAAAACTTCCAAGTCCTCAAAGTGAGTTAGCAGTACAAACAATAAAAGATCCGTATATTTTTGATTTTATTGATCTTAGAAATGATTCCTTAGAAAAAGATTTTGAAAATGCATTAATTGCCAATATTACTAAAGTACTACTTGAATTTGGTAAAGGTTTTGCTTATGTAGGCCATCAATATCATTTAGAAATAGCTGGAGAAGATTTTTATATTGATTTATTGTTTTATAATATAAAGCTTAAATGCTACGTAGTAATAGAATTAAAAAATGATGAGTTTAAACCAGAATATGCTGGTAAATTAAGTTTTTATTTAACTGCTATTGATGAAGAGGTTAAAGAAAAGAATGATAATCCTACTATTGGGTTATTACTTTGCAAACATAAGAACAATATTATTGCAGAATATACTATAAGAGATATGAATAAACCAATGGGAATAAGTGAATATAGAATTAAAGATTACTTACCTGATAGTTTTAAAAATAAATTACCTTCAATTGAGGAATTAATCTCTAGTGTAGAAAAACCATGATATATAATTCAATAAAGTTGAAATATGCACAAAAAAAGTATATAATATTAATAAGGGTGTTCCTTGCCTAACCACCCTAATCAAAACAAGGAGGATTTTATATGAAAAAAGAAAAAAATCTATGGATGGCAAGAATAGCAATAGTAGCAGCTCTATATGTTGTACTAACGCTAATTAGCTATCCATTTTCTTATGGCATGATTCAATTTAGAATAAGTGAAGCATTAATGCTTCTTTGTTGCTTTGATAAAAGATATACATGGAGTATGGTTATTGGATGTATAGTATCTAATTTATTTTCTTTTAACTTAATTGATTGCATATTTGGTACTCTTGCAACACTACTTGCATGTATATGCATGATATTTATAAAGAAGAAGTTTATTGCAAGCTTTGCTCCTGCAATTTTTAATGGAATTATTATTGGACTTGAATTGTACTTTTTAATTGATGCTCCACTTGTACTAAGTATGGTAAGTGTAGCTATAGGAGAGTTAGTTGTAGTGGTTTTAGTAGGTAACATTTTATTCCACTATGTTGAAAAAGATAAACGCTTAATGGAAGTAATTGGAATAAAAAATTTACTTAATGAGTAGAAATGAATAATTAAAGTATGTTATAATAATAATGCCTGGGGAGTTCGTGTTTTCATTTAAATGGCGACCCGAACAAATTTTCCAAGGGAGCTATGGCAATGATGTGTTGAATGCCTCCACGCCTTATGGCCTGTAGATGGAATCCTAATTCTATGTCTTGTGCTTACCACCTAGTAGCATGCGGTCTCGCATGGTGATAACGGCTCATCCGGGTATTTTTTTTATTAGGAGTATAAAACGTAATATATATGAATCTAGTATTTTTAGCAGATGTTACAGATCCTTTTGGACGTAATCATTTAATTCTTGCAGCAACATGTATCTTACTAATTATCGCTTTATCTATTTTAGTTGCTAAATCAAAAATTAAGTTTTCTACATTAATTAATATAATGTTAATTTTATGGGTATGTTCTGAAACTACAAAACTTATAGGAAATATGGAATATTTACTTAGTGATGGTTCTACTATTGAAATTATTAAATATCAAGCAAAAGAAGGTGTATCTATCGTTAGAGCATTCTATCCTAGAACACAACTTCCTTTCCATTTATGTTCAATTCAACCATTATTTATTTTAGTAGTAAAGCTTTCTAAAAATGAAAAATTAAAAGATACTTTACTAAAATTTATCTTCCCTACTGCTACACTTGGTGCAGTTATTGCAATATTAGTAGGAACTGTTGGTGGTGATTTTACTGATCCACATGTATATGAATATTTCTTCTTCCATGCTTCGTTAACTATTTTTGCAATAAGCATTGTAACAAAGAAACAAATTACAATTACATTGAAATCACATTTACAAACATTATTAATGATCTTCTTAATGTTTGTAGGATCTATTTGGTTAAACTCTATCCTAAGTGATACAGGTGCAAAATCTAGTGGTTTATATACTAATTTCTTCTATTCAATGAAACCACCACTAGAAGGTCTTCCAGTACTTAATTTAAATAATGGATGGTTTGCATATTTCTTTACGATTGTTGGTATTGGTTTATTTGCAATAACATTATTACAACTTCCATTTATTATTAAGAGTTTAAAAAAAGATAAACAAAATATTGAGTAAATAAAAACACATTAGATGCGTTTACTTTCGCATCTAATGTGTTTTTTCTTATTTAATATTACTAATATTTTCTTTAATATTTTTTATATATTCACCTATATTATAATTACTATCGCTCATTGTAAAATTAATAGACTTATTAATTAGCTCATTTATTGTTGGCTTATAGGCATTCTTATAATTTTTTTCTGCAATATTATAAACACTAGTAACATAATTAATATTAAAGTATTCATTATTACTATATTCTTTTAAATATGATATATATAAATTTAAATATTTAGTATCTGAATTGTAACTTATTGTTTTCTTAATTAATGGATTAGCTTGTTCACCTAATACTGAATAATTAGTTAATGGGTCTACCTTACTAGAACCACTTCCAAATGGATCAAAATCCCTAGTTATTCCATATGATCTATCTAAATCATATGGGATAAAGATAACTTTATTAGATGACTTTTTAAAATACATATAATAGTTATTATAGTTATTTCTATAATCATCAGGATTTCCTATCATATATGATAAGGCTGCAAATTTTAAGAACATATCAATATCTACAACATTTTCAATATCAAAAATATTAGTATCTAAAGTATTAATTAAATTAATCAAAGATTCATTGTTTGAAGTCTTTTTATTTGTTTTTAAATCATATATAGGAAAATAGCCTGCATGTTCATCTTCAATACCAATAGCATATAAAGTATCAGTAGTTAAGTTACCACCAAATTTATTATCCCAACCTACTTTATATAAATCTCCACCTAAATCATCTTCACTTAAATGTTTACTTAAGAAGATTTCATCAACAGGTTCATTTAGTTCAAATACTCCTAAGTTTTGAAGATTATCAAATTCAGTAATTAAGACATTAGAAATTGTACAATTTGGTGCTAAATAATTATTTTTTTCAAATAAATCATACGCAAGATAAGTTCTAATATGTGTGCCATCTAAGTTTTTATTCCATTTAAGTTCTAACCCTTCTAAGGTTGCGAAAGTTCTATTTTTTCTTTCTTTTCTTGCAGCAGTATCTTCCCATACTTTTATTTCATCTTCTTTATAGTCATCTTCATCATCAAATGTCTCAGTAAACTTAAGTTTATAATGAATATAGTTATAAATACCATTTTTTTCATCATAGAAGTTAGTTCTTGAGGTATTCCCTTTCATTCTTATCCCAACTTCATCTAGATAATATTGATCATTATTAATTGTGATTATTAAATCACACATTCTATAAATTGGAGATTTAGAACCACGTGATGAAAATTCTTCATAGTCTTTTTGAATTTTTAATAGTTCAGATTCATTTATATCAATATATATACTAACCTTATTATTTATATCAAATAATTCTTCATAAATGATACTTTCTTCCTTTTTGGGACTTGGAATTGTTATATCAGGTAGGGTTGGTTTATCAGGAAGAACTGGACTACTTGGTAAAGTAGGTAAAATATCACTATTTGGTGCATTATAATTTTCTAGATACATCCATTCACCATTAGAATTATAATAATTATATTCATGATTTAAATCTAAATCAAGGGTTCTTAATGAAGAACCATTAGAAAAGTAAATACTTGAAACATTATTTGGAATATATAGACTAATACCAAAGATATTATCAATAATATTTTCTAATTTTACACTAATTAATTCTTCATTGTATTTATAGCAAAGGTATGTATTTACAAAATTAATAGGACGATTTACAAAAATAGTCCAACTTGTGCACATAGTAGGTAGTTCATCTGTTAATTCACTAAAACTATCAGTTTCTAGATTATATATTGGATTACTATAACCACTAATATGATTTTCATTTAAATCAGGTGTTTGTGTTCTTTGGATAAAAGAAGTATTGGGCCCACAGTTAAAAATAAAATTAGGGTATTCTTCAAGTTTTTCAAAATAATAAACATTATCATTTAACTTTTCACAAGGCTCACCTGGCCAACGTGTTTTTTCACCATTATTGCCCCATACATAATAGTAGCATTCACTCCAGCTATTTGGAAGTTCCATATATATATTATTAGTTTTAGTAGTAATGTTATTATTAGTTTTATACTCACTTAGTTTTCCTTCAACATAATAATTATTATTACTTTGATAAGTAAGAACATTAGTAAATTTATCACCATTATATTCTTTAAAATAATAAGTTGATGCATTTTTACTAATATATCCATAGTATATAGAATCATTATTAATATGCATTTGTTGTTCAATAACTTTACCATTTATTTCATAGCATAAAATAGGAACCTTAAATTCATTATTTTTAGAGTAATAAACAATATTTGAATAATCAATTCTATCTTCATACCATTTACCATTACAATAATAAGGGAATTCTTTATTATATGTTGTTTGTGGTAATTGGTATGTTCCATCGCTAATGATTATTTCAAAATTATTATCATATGATTTATCAACTGGTAATTCACCATAGAATAAATTATCATCAGACTTTGATAATTGAACATTAAAATGTGGATTAATAATATAACATTTATCAAAATTAAAATAGTTTTCTATATAAATTTCATATTTATCATTAGTAGATGAATTATTATTATTACAACTACTTATACTAAAAATTAATAAAAGCAATAAAGTAATTATAGTTATTTTTTTATACAAGTTTTCACAACCTTTCATATTTAATATATTTATTATATCATATTTTAAAAAAATTAAGTTATTTTATAATAAATATAATATTTTTTCTTAAATTATTATATTTATTAATGATAAAGTGGTATAATAATAGAGACTACAAAGAAAAGAGGTACATATTATGAAATGGGATTTAACATATTTATTTGAAACAAAAGAAGATTTTTTAGCATCACTTGCGAAAATGCAAGAATATGTAGCTAAACTTGCAAGTTTTAAAGGACGCCTTCATGAAGAAAAATCATTAGTTGAATATTTAATGATTTCAAGAGACTTTGAAGAAGCATTCGGAAGAACTTATCAATATGCATCACTTAAAAGTGATTTAAATAAAAAGGATGTAGAATCACTTACACACTTAAATAATTGTTATATGATTATTTATTCATATAATGAAGCTTGTTCATTCCAAGACCCTGAGATTCTTGCAATGGGAAAAGAAAAAGTTTTAAGTATTATTGATCGTCATCCAGAAATTGAAGAATTCAGATTTATGTGTATTAAATTATTTGACCAAAATGCACATATTCTTGATGCAAAAAGCGAAGAATTATTATCTTACTATTCTCCACTTTTAAGTTCAGGTTCTGAACTTTATTCAAGCCTTGCTGTTGCAGATGGTAAAGGTGAAACTATTACTTTATCAAATGGTCAAAGTGTAGTAGTAACTGGTGGTAATTATCGTGCTTTAATTCAAGAATCAAATAACAAAGAAGATAGAAAAGCTATTTTTGAAGCAGTATATAAAGTATTTGATACTCATAAAAATACATTTGCAAATATTTATAAAACTGTACTTGATGCAGATAAAGCTACTTATAAATCAAGAAACTATTCATCTAGTTTAGAAGCTCATCTAGACCGTAACAACATTCCTACTAGTGTTTATCATACTTTAGTAGAAGTTGCAGGAAATTGTAATGAATCATTAAAGAAATATATTAAATTAAGAAAAGAAATATTAGGCTTAGAAAAATATCATACATACGATAGATTCTTAACTCTTGCTAAATCCGATAAGAAATATTCATATGAAGAATCTCGTGAATTATTCTTTGAAGCAATCAAGTGGTTACCTGAAGACTTTAATGAAAAAGCAAAAGAAGTATTACGTGAAGGATTTGTAGATGTGTTAGAATCTGAAGGAAAACGCAGTGGTGCATATTCATCTAGTATGGCAAACTTACATCCGTTCATTCTTTTAAATCATGATGGAACACTTGATTCTGCATTTACAGTAGCTCATGAAGCAGGGCATTCAATTCATTCAATGTATGCAGCTGAAAATCAACCTACAATGTTACAAAACTATACAATCTTTGTTGCAGAAATCGCATCAACATTTAATGAACATGCATTACTTGATTACTTCTTAGGAAGTAGTGATGCAACTAAAGATGAAAAAATTATGGTAATTGAAAAAGCAATCGATTCAATTATGTCAACATTCTATCGTCAAACTTTATTTGCAGAATATGAACTAATTGCTCATGAAATGAATGAAAAAGGTTTACCTATCAATCATGAAGTATTATCAAAGATTATGATTGATTTATATAAAAAATACTATGATTTAGATATTGAAGAAGAAGTAGTTAAAAAATTTGTATGGGCATATATTCCTCATCTATTCTATACTCCATTCTATGTATATCAATATGCAACAAGCTTTGCTGCAAGTTTCAAACTTTATAAAGATGTAAAAGAAGGAAAAGAAGGTGCATTTGATAGATATATTGGACTTCTATCATCAGGTGGATCAAAATACCCTATGGAACAAGCAAAATTAGCTGGTGTTGATTTCACACAAAAAGAAACATTTATGGCAGTTGTTGAAAGAATGGATTACTTATTAAAAGAATTAGAAGAATTATTAAAATAGGTTAATTTTATGAAAAAGAATATATATAAATTGTTAATGATTATTTTAGTATTTGCACTATGTTTACTTACTTCTTGTAATAAACAACAAATTAGTGTAGATACTGATTTAGTTAACTTAAAAGTTGGTGAAACCTATACACTTAATGTAGTATTAGTAGAATCTAAAATTAAAAACCCTGAATTTCATTATGAGATTTCAGATACATCAATAATTAGTTCTCTTGATAATGTAATAACAGCACTCTCTATAGGTACAGCTAAAATTACGATATCAGTATTAAATGCTAAAGTAGATCCTGTAATAATTACCGTTAATGTAGATGAAGCACCAAAACCAACAAAAATAAAATCAGAAACTAATTTAGAATTAGTACTTGGTGAAACACATAAAATTGAATATAGTGTAGAACCTTTTAATGCATCAAAAGATGTAGTATTCTCTTCTGCTGATAATAGCGTATTATCAGTTGATGAAAATGGAGTAGTTACACCTAAAGATTTAGGAGAAACATTTGTAACAATCAAATCAAAAGAAAATCCAAATGTTAAACTAAGAGTAAATATAGAAGTAGTATTACCAAAAGTTGAAAAAATTGAATGTGAAAGCGAATTAGTACTTGGATATAATGAAACTAAACAAATTACATATTCAATTACTCCACTTCTTGCAGTACAAGATGTATATTATAAATCACTTGATGATAGCATTGTAACTGTTGATGAGAAAGGATTAGTTACTTCATTAAAACCAGGTAAGACTAAGATTATTTTAACATCAGTAGATGATGAAAGAGTAAATCATGAAATAAATGTGAGTGTAGAAGGTACTTTAACAACTAACTTTACAGCTGTAGATGAAATTAATTTAAGTATTGGTGAAACTAAATTTATTGAGTATAGTATTTCTCCAGCTGATGCATATCAAAAGATTGAATACACAGTATCTAATAAAGAAGCTATCGAAGTAAATGACGGTATTCTTACTGCAAAAAAAGCAGGAACATATACTGTTACTTTAAAAACAATTGATGGCACAAACTTAATAAACACTGTAACAGTAAATATTACAGGAGATGAATTACCTGTTGTATCACTTAGTGAATCAGTTGATCAAGATATGGAAATTAATATTTTTGAACATTTTAATCCACTTGATGGTGTTAGAATATTTGATGCAGAAGATGGTGAATTAACTAAAACTGCAAAAATTACTAATAACGTAAATACTGATGAATATGGTACATATAATGTAATATATGAAGTAGTAGATTCTGATGGGAATTCATTAATTTATGAAAGAATAATTACTATTGTATGGAATTATAATGTAACATTTATTGGTCATGCAGGAAGTTTATATGGAGCAATGAATTCTGAAGAAGCTATTTTATATGCTGCAAAAGAATTAAAATATACTGCCATTGAAATAGACTTAAAACAAACAAAAGATGGTGTATTTGTTTTATCACATGATGAAACATTTGCAGGATATGAATTAGGTCAATATAATTGGTCAGAATTAAAGGATGTGGAAGTAACAGTAACAAGAAGCCCAGGAATTAGCAATCCTGCACCTGCATCTACTTATACTGCAAAACTTTGTACATTAAAAAGATATCTAGAAATTTGTAAAGAATATAATATTACTGCAGTAATTGAACTAAAAACATCAGCTGGTATAAGTAACTGGACTGAACAAAATCGTCCTGATACATCACGTATGCCTGCATTAATCGAAGAAATTGAAAAAGCAGGAATGATTAATAATATTATTTTCTTAACTAGTCAATATGAATGTCTTGCTTGGACAAGAAGAAATGGATATGATTTTATTCCTTGTCAATATCTTGTTTCATCATGTGAAAATCAAACATATCTTGATACATGTATAAAATACAATCTTGACATAAGTTTTAATGTAAGAGATGGTGTTAAAAACTCAACTACTTGGATAAAAAAATATAAAGATGCAGGATTACAAGCATCAACATATACATTTGAACAATGGGCATCATATAAAGAAATTCAAGAATGGATTGATAAAGGTGTAGATTTTGTTACAACTGATTGGCACAATCCAAAAGAACTTGATTTACCAAAAAATGAATAAAAACTAAAATAGTTAGATAAATAATTTAATAATACTAAATAGATGCAAATCAATATAGAAAGATATTTTTATATTGATTTGTTTTTTTTACGCCTTATTTATCTTATTCCGTAGCTATTGAATTAAAAAAATCATAATTCTTTATATCATTAATAAGATAGAGAAAAACTTTAATCATTCTTGACATAATATTATATATATTATATAATAATATTGTAGTATAAAAATATTTTACATTATAATGTAAATAAACTTAATACATTTAAAAGGAGTTTATATGGATTTAGGTCGAGATATATTAATAATTTTATTAGCAATTATATTTACGTTTATCTTCTTTAATTGTGATGTGAAATTAAACTGTAATACAGACAGTAAATATTTAACAGATATGATTTTTACAACTAGTGATGGATTTGTCTATTACTATGATGAGGAAAAAGATGAAGGTGCTGCTCTTTTTGATTTCCCTAATTATGAAAATGTAATAATACCAGAATATGTTGATGGACATAAAGTAACTCAAATTGGACACATAGAATATGATACTGGTTCAGGAGATTGTCTTATAACTTATAAGAGCGTAACAAATTTAACTATTCAACATGATGTAAAGATTGGAAAAAATCTCAATGATGAAGATATTGTTAAGTTTTCTAGTTTAGAAACACTTACATTTATAGATTTTTTATATTGTAATTCATCTTCAACTGAAGAAGAATTAATAGTGCCTCATTATATTGGAAGAAAAAATGGGAATGTACCTGATGTTATATTAAAAAAATCAGATAGAGACTATACTTTAGAAGAGTTTCAACCTAAAGTTATATTAATACCAGAATATGTAACTGAAATAGAAAAAGGTGTATTTGATGGACTAACTGATGTAGTAATTAAAACATCATATGAATCTATTCCAGATGGCTGGGAAGAAGGATGGAATGGAGAATGTGAAGTAATATGGGGAGAAGAAATTGAATATTTGAGTTTTGAAGATTGTATCGCATATACTGAAGATAATCTTCAGTATTATTATAATTCATTAGTTGATGAAGGTGTATATATTTATGGTATACTTATTGGTTATCATGATCGATATGGTAAAAAAGTTATAATCCCAGAATATATAAATGGAAAAAAAGTAGTTGAACTAGGAAATAGATATTTAGAGGGGCGTGAAGCTGAGACTTCTTTACTTTATACTTCTTTAATAGAAGAATTAACTATTCAACATGAATTTAATATTTATACAAATAATAGTTTGAATGATAGAGATGATTATGTATGTTTTCCATGTTTAAAAAACTTAATTTTTATTGACTTTCTATATTGTAACTCAACAAAAGAAACAAATGAATTAATTGTTCCTGCATATATTGGATATGACCCGAAAAATAAATCGAAATTTGAAGGATATCCAGATGTAATATTAAAAAAATCAGATAGAGAGTATAGTCTAGCAGAATTTAAACCTAAAGTTATAATAATTCCAGAATATGTAACTATAATAGAAAAAGGGGTATTTGATGGATTAGAAGATGTTGTAATTAAAACATCATATGAATCTATTCCAGAAGGATGGGAAGAAGGATGGAATGGAGATTGTGAAGTAATATGGGGAGTAGATTTAGAATTGGAGTAAGATGGTAATTAAATTTAAAATATTTAAATTTTTTAAACATATATTTTTATTTTAATCTTAATAACTAAAGTTAATGCTGATTCAGATTTAACCTCTGAGACAATTTATTATGAAGGATATTGGAAAGAAGAATTGTATCAATTAACGCGTCTACCTTCTTAAAGTAATGATGCACCTTCTTTTACAGTTTTTGTTCATGTGTAATAATTGGAACATATAAACTAAATCCTAGAGTTAGAATATATATTAATTTAAGTATAGTGTAGTAATTGTGTCACAAATAGTGACACAATTATTTTTTCAATTAATTTATATCGTTAATTGATATTTAATTAATAAATTATGATATAATACATTTATTAAAGGATGGTGTTAATTATGAAATTTTTACATATAGCAGATTTACATATTGGAAAATGTTTAAATCAAAAATCATTATTAGAAGATCAAAAAATAATACTAGATCAAATTGTTAAATATATGGAAGATTATAATGTTGAAGTATTAATGCTTGCGGGGGATATATATGATAAACAAATACCATCTAAAGAAGCTGTTAATTTATTCAATGATTTTTTATGTGATTTAATATTAAAGCATCATTATAAAGTATATATAATTTCTGGTAATCATGATAGTGTAGAAAGACTAAATTTTGCATCATCAATTCTTAAAAATGAAGGTTTATATATTGAAACTTATGCAAATGTTCCAATTAGTAAATATGAATTTTATGATGAATATGGAAAAGTTAATTTATATATGTTACCTTATTCTTCTCCGCTATATACAAGAGTAAAATTTGATTCGACGTGTAATAACTATAGTGAAATGATTAAGTATTATGTAGAAAACAGTAATATTGATTTTTCTAAAAGAAATATTCTTTTAACACATCATACATTTTTACACGATAATATGGCATCATTTTCTGATTCAGAAGTGCGTTTTAATATTGGTGGTACAGAAGGTATTGATGCAGCATATTTTAAAGACTTTGATTATGTAGCTTTAGGACATCTTCATAATCCTCAATATGTAAATAGACCTCATATTAGATATAGTGGTTCAATTTTAAAATATAGTGAGTCAGAAGTAAACATCAAAAAAGTTGCATTAATGGTAGAATTAAAAGAAAAAGGAAATATTGAAATAACTGAACTTCCACTTATACCACTTCACGACTTAAAGAAAATAAAAGGAACTATTGATGAATTATTAGTAAACCCAGATGTTCTTGATGAAGATTATGTATATGTTACTCTAACTAATGATACAATTATTCCTTACGCAATGAAACGTATTCGTCTAAAATATCCGAATGCTTTATCACTAACATATGAAAGATTATCAAAACAACTAATAGATAAGACTATTGATACAACTGACTTTAAAGAAAAGAGTATAAAAGATCAATTTAATGAGTTTTATAAATTTATTAATAATAAAGAATTGTCAGATAATCAAATATCAATTCTTGATAAAATATTAGAAAAGGTGGAGGAAGAATAATGAGACCAATTAAACTTACTATGAATGCTTTTGGTTCGTTTTTAGAAACTACCATCATTGATTTTGAAACACTTAATAATGCAGGATTTTATTTAGTAACAGGAGAAACAGGAAGTGGGAAAACCACAATTTTTGATGCGATAATGTTTGCATTATATGGAGAGCCTAGTGGTAATATTCGAGAACAAGAAGGATTTAGAAATGATCTTGCTGACGATAAAAATAAAACTTTTGTTGAATTAGTATTTGAAAAAGATCAAAAAAGATATACAATAACTAGAAGCCCTAAATATTTTGTTCCAAGTAGAACTACAGCATTTACCGAAAAAGCATCCCTTGTATATGATGACGAAGTAATCGAAAAGAAGAAAACTGTAGATGAAAAAATACTTGAAATTATTGGCCTTACTGTAGACCAATTTAGACAAGTCATTATGCTTGCACAAGGAGAGTTTATGAAACTAATTCACTCTAACAGCAAGGAAAAAGATGAAATCTTTAGAAAAATCTTCGGAACAGAAATTCTAGATGAAATATCTAATCTATTAAAAGATGAAGCAAAAAATATTAAAGATAAATTATTTGAAGTAGAAACTAAACTGTCTCAATTAATAAGTTCACTTGAATCAAATGATCAACTATTAAAAAGAGAAATCGCAATGGATGATTTTTATAATACAAAATTATTAATTGAAGAATTAAATGAACTAATAGCTAAAAATGAAATTGAATTAGAAGAATTAAGTAATAAAGATAAATCATTAAATGATCAACTACTTACAATTGTAAAACAAAAAGAAGTAGCAAGTATTCTTAATGATGACTTTGATAAACTTGCAACATTAATCAATGATTTAGAAACATTAGAATTTCATAAAGAAGAAATTAATACATTCAAAGATAAAATCTTCCTTCTTAATAAAATTGATCAAATTAAACCAATTTATGAAAGATTGCTATCTATTCATATGCAAATTAATAAACAAATTGCTGAGTGTAATGAAAACAAAGAAGACCTTGATGTAAAGCAAAATGAATTAGATTGTTATCAAGAACAATTAGAATATATTGAATTAGATCGTACAAGTCTTCTTAAAGCAAAAGAAGAAGCTTTATTAGTTAAAAATGACATTGAAATAAAAGAAAAGATTATTACATTAAATGCTAGTCTAATAAGCATTGATAACAAATATAAAGATCAAACTGAAGATTTAGAAAACCTAACACTTACTAAAACTGAATATACAAATGTTTTTACTACGCTTAATAATTCATTAGAAGGTTATGATGATATTAAAACAAAATATGAATTAACTAAAGTAGAACTTGATAGATTAAAATCTGATTTAACAACATTTATCGAAAAGACTAAAGTTTTAGATAAAAGAAATAAAATCAAAGAAAATATTAAAAAATATAATACTGAATATCAAACTCTTGTAGAAACATATACTGCTAAGTTTAATGATTACCAACATAAAGAATTAGTTTATTACAATAACATTGCAGGAATCTTAGTAAAAGAACTAAAAGAAGGTCAACCATGTCCTGTATGTGGATCAATAGAACATCCACAAATAGCAGTAATATCAGATGATGTTATTTCTAAAGAAGAACTAGATCTACTTGCAGTAGACTTAGAAAATGCAAGAACTAAAAAAGATAATAAAACAATTGACATAAATTCCCTTACTGCTCAGTTAAATGAAGTAATTAGTCAATTATTAGAATTATTAAATATCTCTGATGAATCTCTTATTGAAGAAACTATTAAAATTCTTGTAGAAGAAAAAGAAAAACAAATTAATGCTTTAAGTGAAAAGATAAATCTTCTAGAAGAAAAGTTAAAATTTTTTGAACAAACAAAACAAGACATCGTTGCTATTGAAACTAAGATCAATGAAGTAAATTTATTAATTGATACAGCAAATACAAATATTACTTTACTAAAAGAACAACTTGCTGCAATTAAAGGTTCAATTGGTACATATCAAGAACAAGTAAAATATGAAGATGACATTGAAATATTAAAAAATGCACTAGATCAATATAATACTTTCATTGAAACATTAGAAGAAAGCATTACTGCCTTTGATGATGGATATCAATTAGCTATTGAAGAACAAAAAGTATCAGCTTCTAAATTTGAACAAAGCTCCAAACTACTAAACGAACTTAAAACAAGTTATGATGACCTATCAAAAGTTTATGAAGAAAAAATAATTTCACTTGCAATTGATAAAGATATTATTGATAATTTAGAGGAACATCTTCAAGATGTATCTAACTTAGGCACATATATAAAAACAGTAACTGAATTTGAAACAAAGTATGACAACTTAAAGAAAACTAAGAATGAATTAGAAGATAAATTAAAAGGAAAACAAAAAGAAAATCTTGAAGAATTTACTACAAAGATTGATAACCTTACAGAAGAAATAAATCTTTTAGATGCATCAATCACCAAACTTAATACTTTAGTTTCTAACAATAAACAAATAAAAATAGAACTTGAAAAAGCATTTAAAGTTTTTATTAAAGTTCAAAAAGAATTTGATGAGATTAGCGAATTATCTAAAACATCAAATGGTAATAATCCTAAATATTTATCATTTGAAAGATTTGTATTAATCGGCTATTTTGAAAACATCTTAAAACACGCTAACACTAGACTATCTAAAATGACTGACGGAAGATTTGTTCTATACCGAAAAGAAGATAAAGCAAAAGGAAGCGCACAACAAGGACTTGAGCTTGAAGTGTTTGATTTTGAAACTGGCAAAAGACGTGATGTTAAGACACTATCTGGTGGTGAAACATTTAAAGCAGCATTAAGTCTAGCATTAGGACTTGCTGATGCGATTGAAAATAAAGTAGGACATATATCAATTGAAACTTTATTTATCGATGAAGGCTTTGGTACACTTGATGAAAAATCACTTCACCAAGCTATTGATATTTTATTAGAATTAAATGATGGTTCAAAATCTATTGGTATTATTTCTCATGTACAAGAATTAAAAGACATTATTCCAACTAAGTTAGTAGTTACTAAAACTACAGATGGATCAAAGGTTAATATTGTATCTTAAAAATTTATCTTTAAATATGTTTTAATTAAGTGAAAAAAATAGTGAATATCCTTGACATAATATCATATGTGTTATATAATATTTATGTGGGGTAAAATCTCATACTCTAAGATAGTTAAAAAATAATTAACTTAAAGTATGCAGTTTAATTAATTTAATTATTTTAACTCTCTTAGAAATAAGAGAGTTTTTTGTATTAATAATATATAATATAATAACGGGAGTTATTACATATGATAAAAGTTTATTAAATAGGGTGATTATCTCTGAAGATTTTATTCAATATAATATTAATTCAGAAAGGAGTGTTATAAAATGAAAAGATTAATTATATTTTTTACTTCTTTATTTATTCTATTGTGCTTGAATGGCTGTAAGTTGATTCAAGAAAAAATAAATATTGAATTTATTATTAATAGTGAATCTCACTATATTGAAATCTCTAAAGGATCTTCCATAAATAAGGATATGGTTCCTATAAATAATAAGGATGAAATTGTAGATTTATATTTTGATAACGTATATAACAAAGTTTATGACAATAGAACATTATGTGAAAATAATAAAATATATGTAAAAACTACTAAAGATGAACAATTATATTTAGAAGTGTGCAAAACTTACTGGGAACAATTTATAAAACCTAATAGAGATAATTCAACTATTGAAGATGTTTGGGTTTATGAATATTTGGGTACATATAACAATTGTTTCGTAGCTGTGCTATTAGATAGAAAAAATTGTGCATTCTATGATATTATAGGTCGTTTTACAATAGCAGACTTAGAATTTACTTATTCTTACGGTTATCATATAATGGTCTATAGCGATGGTGCTTTTTTGTTTTTATTTGAAGCATATGGACAAAATCTTATTACGTATGAAGATTTAAAACAAATTCATTATAATCATTATTATTAAAAAAGTTTAATGGAAGCAATATGAAAACTAGTTTTATATTAAAGAATTTATTTATAATACTATTTATTTCATCATTTATTTTTTAAAAAATTACTATAATTCGAATAATTTGAATATTTGTAAATATTATGTTATAATGACATAGTAGACATTGAAATATTTTATATAAAGGAGTATATATGGAAGACGGTTGTAGGCTCGAACAGTTAAATATAATTCAATTCTTTTGTAAATTTAAAAGATAATTTAAATATTTTTTTAATTATTATAATGTATACAAAAGAAAGGATTTATATATGAGCGAAACATTATCAATTATTATTATAGTTATATGCTTAATCCTATCGGCATATTTTTCAGCCTCGGAAACAGCATTCTCAACATTTAACAAAATTAAAATCAAGAATTTAGCAGATAAAGGAAATAGAAAAGCTAAACTTGTATTAAACATTTCAGAAAATTATGATACAATGTTATCAACAATTTTAATTGGAAATAACATTGTTAATATCTTAAGTGCATCTTTAGCAACAATTCTTTTTATAGGGTGGATTAATGATACTTCAGGTCCTACTGTATCTACATTAGTTATGACACTAATAGTACTAATCTTTGGTGAAATTACACCTAAGACTCTTGCAAAAAAACGTCCTGAAGCTTTTGTAAAATTTGCTGCACCATTCTTAAAATTCTTAATGATTATTTTCTTTGCGTTTACATTTATCTTTAAAAAATGGCAAGACTTTGTATCTAAATTAATTAAAGATAAAGAAGAAGATCAAGTAACAGAAGAAGAAATTATTTCATTAGTAGAAGAAGCTACTGAAGATGGTGTATTAGACGAAGATGAAAGTGAATTAATCAAATCTGCAATAGAATTTGGTGATTTAGAGGTTATAGATATCTTCACTCCTCGTGTAGATATTAAAGCACTTCCGCTTGATGCAACATATCAAGAAATTGATGAAGCATTTGCAGGAAACGCATTTTCTAGACTTCCAATTTATGAAGAAGATATTGACCATATTGTTGGTATCATTTACTACAAAGACTTCTATCAAGCAGAAGAAGAAAACTTTAAATTGACTGACATTATTAAACAACCTATGTTTGTAATGAAACATAAACTAGTAAATGAACTTTTAAAAGAGTTCCAAACAAATAAACAACACTTTGCAGTAGTAGCTGATGAATTCGGTAGCGTTGCTGGTATTGTAACAATGGAAGATATTTTAGAAGAAATTGTTGGTGAAATCTGGGATGAATATGATGAAATAACTGAAGAAATTAAGAAGGTTTCAGATACTGTTTATATTGTTTCAGGAAAAGCTAATATTGATAAAGTATTAGAATTATTTGATATAGAAAAAGATATTGATCCTGTAACTGTAAATGGATGGTTTGCAGAAGAACTAAAATCCCTACCTACACGTGGTGCAAAAATTAAATACGAAAACTTAAATATTGAAGTTATCAAAATGAAGAGTCGTCGTATTGAATCTGTTAAGATAACAGTTCTTCCTAAAGAAATTGAAGAATAAAATTAACTCTACAACTAGAATTACACAGTTGTAGAGTTTTATTTTTAAAAAAATTTTAGACATTCTATAAATTAAATTGCAGAATTAATAGAAATTTGTTATAATAATAACAGAGGTGATTGAAATGTTTTTAACAGTTTTTAATGTACAACAATTATGGCCACTAACTTTATTAGTAGGCATTGCTGTAATAATTCCTATATTATTATCAATCTTTAAAATTAAATTTATTCCTTCGCTTGTTGTAGAAATTCTAATGGGGGTTATTTTATCTATTATACCTATCACAAGAAATATGTTTACAACAATAGAAGGAAATATTACAACACTTAGTCCTTTGCCGGAAGGGCTATATGTAATAGGAATGAGTATATTACTATTTATGAGTGGTTTTGATACAGATTTTAGTGTTTTTAAAAGAAGAAAAAAAGATGAAGAAAAACATTTAAATCCTCTATTATGTTCTATAATTATATATATATTAGTAGTAGGTTTAAGCATTGGAGCATCATATTTATTAAAAGACTATATAAAAGGTGATTTATTAATTGGTATATCAATAATGGCGGTATTTTTCTCATCTACATTTGCATCACTTGTAATACCACTTGTTCATGACTATGAGTTAAAAGACACTACACTAGGTAAGATTATTGCAACATATTCTACAATTTCAGAATTATGTTCAATTATTGCATTAAGTGTTATTATGATTACTCTTGGAGTATCTGCTAATCCATCATATATTCCTTTAATAATTATTATATGTGTATATATATTAATTTTTATTGTAAAGAAGTTTATCAAGATCGAAAAAGTATTCGGCAAAAAATTAGAAGGTATTGTTCACTTGTCTACTAGAGTAACTATTTTTGTTCTTCTTATTGCAATACTTCTATCTGATTTAGGTGGAGTAGAATACATTTTAGGAGCATTCTTATCAGGAATGATTATAAGATTACTTTGGCCAAGTCATCATTCAAATAAACTAGAATCCATTGGTTATGGACTATTTGTACCATTATTTTATATTCTAGTAGGTTTTAAAGTTGGATTACTTATTGAACATACAAGTAGTTTCTTTAGTATTGGAACTTTATTACTTCTATTAACTGTTATTGTATTAATGCTACTTGTTAGAATTCCATTTATATATCTACTTAGATATTATAAAAAAGGAACAGTATTTTCATCACTGTTTGTTACTACATCAACAATAATTGTAGCAATAGCAATTGAACATATATCAAATGAAACAGGATTATTAAATGAAAAACTGGTCACTGTATTTATTATTGCAAGTGTCTTTTCTTGCTTGATCGCACCAATTTTATTTGCGAATAAAGAAGACTTCTCTGAAGCAAGATTAAAACATAAAGGATATATTGTAGAACAATCTGATTTTGAAGAAATATAAAAAGTCAACCTTAAGGTTGACTTGTTTTTTTAGAATTTCTCGTATAGTAAATTTTTTAAAGACTCTACTGCAATACATGTAATAACCATACATAAAGCCATTGAAGGAAGAAGATATGTCCCATTGTAAACTATTGATGCCCATAAAGGAGTTTCAAAGAAAGCACATCCTGATATTGTAGCAAAAGTAAGTCTTAATACGCATCCACATAAGATACCTAAACATATATATAAATGTTTCATAAATCCTTTGTTATTCTTAACTAAACCAAAGAATAAACTAGCTACTCCACATGATACATATGCAAGTGGATAATCTAGAATTACTTGGACAGGGTGATATAAATATCCCCAGAAGATTTGTAATGTTCCAGTTAGTAAAGCAGTTAAAAAACCACCTTTTGGACCATGTCTATAACACATAATAAAGATTGGTACCATTGCGATAGAAATACTACCACCTTGTAACCACGCAAAGCTTAAATACAAGCCACAAACAAAGTCAAGTGCTAAAGCTAAGCTTGTGAATATTGCAACTTCTGCAATAAACAAAATTAATTTTTTTCCTTTCATAAAAAAACACCTCAAAAAATAAATTTTTCAAGGTAAGCTAATAGTATTTAAAAATATATAAAAAGTGTGTATATTTTTCCTACGCTAGCATTACCTAGATCAGGTTATGGGTCGTTAATATCATTAACCTCTCAGCCCTTAAAATAGAGCTCCCCGTAATATGACACTTTTATTATATCATAAAGTTTTAGATTATTCAATAAATTTAATATTCGTGAAATAAAAAGAGTATAAAATAAATTTTATACTCTTATATTTTTTATGTAGTAGAATCTCCTGCACTAACATTAGTCCATAAATAAGATCCATCAGGTTGTTGTTCCTTAATCCATGCAAAATCATCATAGTCTTTAAGACCAGGGTAATTAGGAATACCATAACCAATAATTCTAGTATTATCTACTTTAATTCTCCAAACATCTACACGATTACTTCTATTTCCTTCAATAGTATAGATATATTCTCCATCACAGTGAGCTACAATACCAGTATGAGATGAAACACCATTGTAAACACTACTACTTTGGAAGAAGACGATATCACCTGTTGTTGGAGTGTATTCTTCTTTAGTTTTAAAGATTCCTTGTTCTTTACACCACTCCATACCAGCGGTACAGCCTTGATATTTAAGTAATAATTTTGTACTTAATCCTGCGTGATACCATACCCAAGATACAAATGTTGCACACCATGGTTCACCATTATTACCATACCAACGACCAAATTTAGTATCATTATCGTATTCACCATTAGGTTTAAGACCTTCTTTAATGCCAATTTGATCATATGCAAGTTCAACTAATCGTTTACGATAGTCAACTTCTATTTCACCTTCTACAGTAATTAAATATTTAGTTTTAATAGTTGGATCTTCTTCATTATAACATGTAATATAAGCTTTACCCTCTGCAACACCAGATACTTCTACACATGTATCATATTTTGTTGTTCTTGCAATTTCTGAGTCATCACATAACCATTTAAATTTAGCTGGATCTTGACCTGCTGTCATTGTAAATGGTAAGATTTCACCAACTTTTATTTTAGCAAGTTCAACACTAGGTCTTATCATAAATTCACTTGTAGTATCGCCTACTCTAATACTAAGATTAGATTTAACTAAAGGGTTGTATTTAGATGTAGCTGTAACAGTAACTGTACCAATACCTAAAGCTGTAAGAACACCATTTTTAATTGTTGCGATATCAGTATTGTCTACAGTATAATTAAAATCTTCATTTTTAGTTTCATATAAACCATTAAAGTCGTATACCCATACTTCAACTTTATCACCTACTGCAATAATTGTTGTAGTTGAGTCTAATGCAAAAGAAGATTTATATACTTTAAAATCAAGTGCTATATTTTTACTTGTATCTTCTTTTAAAGATAATGTAACAGTATATTCACCATTACGTCTTGCAGTAATAGTACCATCATCATTAAATTTAACTGCATACTGATCATCAAATGTGATATTAAATAAATCAAGACTATCGTAGTTTTCTAATTTAAATCCAATCTTATCACCAACATTATAGTATTCTTTATCCATTTCTATAATTGGCATTTCTAGTTCAGTAGGATTATTAGTTTGTTTGTCATCATCGTTATTATTATCATTAGTCTTTTCTTTACAACCAGTGATAAATAATAAACCAAAAACTAACATTAATACAAATATTTTGTTTTTCATATCATTTCCTCGTTCCTTTTATTTTCGATATAATTATACAATAAATACTTTGTTTTTTCAATAAAATAACGAAAGATAATATAGTAGATAATTCCAAAAATATATGATATAATATTTAAGAGGTAAAAAATATGAAAAGATTTATATATATAATAATAATTATATTTATTATAAGTATTAGTTCTTGTGTAGATTTAAATACTCAAAGAACACTTCCCGATCTTACTGGTAAAAGTAGAGCTGAAATTGAAGAAATAATGGAAGAATTAGATATAAATTATGTATTTAAATTTTCTGATCAAATAATTGAAAGTAGTTTAGACTTAGATTTATTTGTTTCTTATAATGGAACTTACAAAGCTGGGGATGTAATTGATGCATCGTATCAAGTATATGTTTATACGACTGTTTTACCAATAACATTTGAAATTCATGACGAAGTTACAATGGGTTTTGAATATGAAAATAAAAGTTTTATCAAAGATGGTATTGGTGAAGTAGAACTTGTGTATTCAGTTGATGGAGATACTGCAAGATTTAAAGATATTATTACTGGTGAAACATTTAGCCTAAGATTTTTAGGTATTGATACACCTGAATCAACTATCGATAAAGATCCATGGGGTAAAGCTGCATCTGATTTTACTAGAAAAAAACTTACTTCTGCAAAGACTATTGTATTAGAAGCAGAAGGAGCAAGAACAGAAAATTATGGCAGATATTTAGGATTCGTATGGATTGATGGAGTTTTACTTAATTTAGAAATTGTCGAACAAGCATACTCTAATTCTACGCTAAATAGTAGTAAATATACTGAATATTTTAGAACTGCATCTAATTATGCTCAAGCAACAGGAAGACGTTTTTATGGAGAAACTGATCCTGGATATGATTATGAAAGAAAAGAGTTTAAATAAGATGATAAAAGGTATAATATTTGATTTAGATGGTACAATCCTTGATACTTTAGATGACTTATTTTATAGTACTAATTATGCTTTAGAACAATATAATTTAAAGATAAGATCTTATGAAGAAATAAGATCCTTTGTTGGTAATGGTGTAAGAGTATTAATTGAAAAAGCAGTAGGAGTTAATTATCAACATTTAGTTGAAGATGTGCTTAAAACATTTAAAACACATTATCAAGCTCATTCTTTTGATCATATAAGATATTATAAGTATATAGAAGACGTTTTAAAAGAATTAAATAAACAAGAAATCAAGCTTTCTGTTGTTACAAATAAATTTGATGCTGCTGCACAAGAAATTATAAACAAATATTTTCCAAATATTTTTGATGTAGTTTTAGGAGAAACTAAAGAATTAAATAGAAAACCTCATCCTGATATGTGTAACTATGTTTTAAATAAATTAGGATTAAAAAATTCAGAGGTAATATATATAGGAGATAGTGAAGTAGATTTAGAAACTGCTAAAAATGCGAATTTAAAATGTATATCTTGTTCATGGGGATTTAGAACAAAAGATGAATTGTTATCTTCAGGTGCAAATGTTATTATTGATAATCCACTTGAAATATTAAAAATGATTAAAAAATAGAAAATAAATATTTTTATTATATTGACAATTCTTTTTAAATTTAGTAAAATAGTATAGTTAATTAATGGAGGTATTATGCAAAAAACATTTGAAGAACTTATAACAGAGTTCGGTATTAAAAATTTAGATGGCTTAAATGATTCTGAAGTATTAACTCAAAGAGAAAAATACGGAGAAAATGCCTTAAAAGAAAAGAAAAAACAAAGCTTATTTGTTAAGTTTTTATTAGAATTTAAAGATGCATTAATTATTATCTTAATGATTGCAGCAATTGTATCATTAATTGTAGATCCACATGAATGGGTTGAAAGTTTAATTATTTTTATTGTTATTATTGTTAATGCAATCCTTGGTGTTTATCAAGAAGGTAAAGCAGAAAAATCACTTGATGCGCTTAAAAAAATGTCTTCACCTACTTGTAAAGTATGGAGAAATGGAGTATTAATTACTCTTCCTACTAAAGATTTAGTTGTTGGAGATATTATTTATGTAGAAGCTGGTGACTTTATTCCTGCCGATGCAAAAATTATTGAATGTTCTAACCTTAAAGTTGATGAATCTGCCTTAACTGGTGAAAGTGTTGCAGTAGATAAAGATGCAACTGAAGTATTAGAACACATTGTTGGTTTAGGTGATATGAAAAACTGCCTATTCTCTTCAACATTTGTTACTAATGGTAAAGCAAAAGCACTAGTTACTGGTACTGGTATGAATACTGAAATTGGTAAGATTGCTGGTGCATTAATGGAATCTGGTGAAACTGAAACTCCACTTCAAAAGAAACTTACTCAAGTTGGTAAAGTAATTGGTATCATGGCACTTGGTATTTGTGCTGTTGTATTTGTTTTAAATATCTTCAAACCAACTGAAGAAGAGGTTGATATGGGGGTTAAATTACTTGCTGCATTTAAGATTGCTGTATCACTTGCAGTAGCAGCAATCCCAGAAGGTCTTGCAACTGTTGTTACAATCGTTTTAGCACTAGGTGTTGAAAAAATGTCTAAACACAACGCTATTGTTAAAAAACTTCCTGCTGTTGAAACACTTGGTTCAACTAATGTAATCTGTAGTGATAAAACTGGTACACTTACTCAAAATAAGATGACAGTTGTAAATGTATATTTAAATGAACTTAAAGATTTAAAAGACTTAAATGAAAATGAAAAAACAATGTTACTATACTTTGCAACTTGTTGTGATGCATCGATTAGTTTTGAAGATGGTAAAGAAGTAAGAATTGGTGACCCTACTGAACTTGCTTTACTAGATGCAAATAACTTATATGGAAGAAAGAGTGACTTAGTAAGAGTGCTTGATTTACCATTTGATTCAGATCGTAAACTTATGACTACAGTAGTAGAAATTAATGGTAGATATTTAGCTATTACAAAAGGTGCTCCTGATATTGTTGTTTCAAGAAGTATTAATGAAAAAGAATTACTTGATAAAGCATTACAAGTTAACCACCAAATGGCAACTAATGCAATTAGAGTTTTAGCTCTTGGTATTAAATGGTACGACAGCTTACCTGATGCAGATTTCTTAGAACAAGATTTAGAATTTGTTGGTTTAGTTGGTATGATTGACCCAGCAAGAGAAGAAGTAAAAGATGCTATTGCTGTTGCAAGTAAAGCTGGTATTTCTACAGTTATGATTACTGGTGACCATGTAATTACTGCAAAAGCTATTGCAATGCAGCTTGGAATTTTACACGAAGGTGAACTTGCTATTACATCAAGTGAACTTGCTAAGATTTCTGATGAAGAACTTTATGAAAACATTGAAAAATATCGTGTTTATGCACGTGTTTCTCCTAATGATAAAGTAAGAATTGTTTCTACTTGGAAAGAAAAAGGTTATATTGCAGCAATGACTGGTGATGGTGTAAACGATGCTCCTGCTCTTAAGAAAGCTGATATCGGTTGTGCAATGGGTATTACTGGAACTGATGTTTCAAAACAAGCTGCAGATATGATTCTAACTGATGATAACTTTACTACAATTGTAGAAGCTGTTAAACAAGGTAGAGGAATATTCTCAAATATTCAAAAATGTGTTAAATACTTATTATCATCAAATATTGGTGAAGTAATTACTATCTTTGTTGCATCATGTTTAGTATTAATCCCAATGTTTGCAGGCCTTGGTACACCACTTTCACCAATTCACCTACTTTGGATTAACCTTATTACTGACTCACTTCCTGCCTTTGGTCTTGGTATGGAAGAACCAGAAGATGATGTAATGGATAAAAAACCACGTGGTGCTAAAGAAGGATTCTTTAGCAATGGTTTAATGGGTAAAATTATTGTTGAAGGTATTATCATTGGATGTTTAACACTTGCAGCATACCTTATTGGTCACTTTGTATTCAACCATGTGATCGGTCAAACTATGGCATTCTTAACACTTTCTTCAACTCAATTATTCCATGCATTTAATGTTAAGAGCGATCATACAATCTTCTCAAAACATACATTTGATAATAGATTCTTAAATATGGCCTTTATTATTGGCTTTGCACTTCAATTATTTGTAATCTATTGTCCAGGATTAAATAGTGCTGTATTTAAGTTTGAAGCATTAAGTATTCTTCAACTATTAATCTCAATTGGTCTTGCACTTGTGATGGTTGTAGTTATGGAAATTTCTAAACTTATTTCTAATAAAAAGAATAAGTAATATTAAAGAGTAAATCTAAGATTTACTCTTTTTTGTTTTTTTCTTGACATTGGAATAAAAGTATGATAAAATGTAATTGTTAGCAATTGCTAACAATTTTAGACAATGTATTATTAATTAATTCATATAAATATTTTACCTCCGATTTATTAAATATGAAAATAAGAATTAATTACTAATAGCTATAAATAACCTCCAATAAGAAGATGATGGATAATTACATCATCTTTTTTTGGTATTTTTAATGTTTTTGGTGTATACTATATATAAAGAATTTAAAAATGAGGAATTAAAATGAAATATTTAAAATATATTTTTCTTTCTATATATATATTTATTACATTATTTATATTTATAAAATCATTTGAAAATAGTGAACAATCTACAAATACTTCAGATCAAGTAACTGATGTAATAGTAGGTACTATTGATGGAATAACTCCTGGAGATGAATCAATAACAGATAAATTTGATATTAATGATATTAAAATATTTGTTAGAAAAGCAATTGGACATTTTGGTGTATTTTTACTTCTTGGGATTTTTTCATGTCTTACATATTATTACTTTATAAATAAGAAACTAATTTCAATGATTATTATTATAGTAATAGGTTTTATTACATCGCTAATTTCAGAAGGTATACAAACTATTCCAGAAGGAAGAGGTCCATCTATTTCAGATGTATTTTTAAATTATGCAGGATACGCAATATCTATAGTAGTTGTTGGGTTAATATTATATCTTCCTTATTATATGAAAAACAAAAAAGTAGTAAGTTAAAAAATACTTGCTACTTTGTTTTATTTTTTACTATCTATTTGATATAATAATGCTAAGAAAGAAGGTACTTTGTATGGAAACTAAAGATTTAGAACTAAAGAAAATATTAGATAAATATGAATATGCTAGTATTGCAGTATTACACGCAACAAAAGATGGAATCAATCTTCTTATGACACTTGGTAAACAAGACATTGAAGAAGATATTGATGTGTGCGAAGATACTATATACCGTATTGCATCGATATCTAAAGTTATTGTAGCACTTGGCGCAATGAAACTTGTTGAAGAAGGTAAACTTGATATATATGAAGATGTATCAAAATATTTAGGTTTTTCTCTTAGAAACCCTAACTATCCAGATAAGAAAATTACCCTTGAGCAAATCATGACACAATCATCATCTATTACAGATGGCTTTGATGATCCTGATAAAGGATATGATGCGGTAAATGGACCAAGTGTTTATGTACCTCTTAAGGAAATCCTAACTAATCCTGATTATGAATATTATAATCCTAAGACATTCTTAAATGCAGAACCAGGAGAAAAATGGTTATATTCAAACTTTGGATGTGGTATTTTAGCTTGCATTATCGAAAAAGTAAGTGGGAAACTTTTTACAGATTATATTAAAGAAGTATTACTTGATCCACTTGAAATTGATGGTGGCTTTAGAGTAGAACAAGTTAAGAAATTAGATAAAGTAGCATCGCTTTATCATTATGATGATAATGGATATAAAAAACTTAGAACTAAAGATCAATTCTTAAATATTATGTTTCCTAAATACCCAATCGGTGATAACTTTAGAGGACCAGCAGGAGGATTGTTTATAAGTCCTAAAGATCTTTCTAAAATTATGATTATGATGATGAATAAAGGTGTTTATAATGGAATTAGACTTTATAAAGAAGAAACTATTCTTGAAATGGAAAAAGTACATTATGATAAACCTATTTATGATCGCCAATATAAAGCAAAAGGATTACAACTATGTCATTTACCATTCTATACTAAAGAACCGCTTTATGGACATTTTGGTACAGCATATGGCTTAAAGAGTTTTATGTTTTATAATCGTGATAATGGTTACATTTTTATGTGTGGTGGATCTAATTATAAGCAAATGCCTGATAGAAATATTTCATATCTTCAAAATGATGTATTTGAATATTTAACTAAAAAATTTGAAAAATAAGATATATGAATAAAGTAAGAAAAATTGTAGCAGGTTCAGTTTTAGGGATAATTTGCCCTTCTGGACATCCTAAAGCATTAGATGAAGTAAATAAATTTTGTGACTTACTTATAAGTCATGGTTATAAATATAAACTTGGTAAATCAGTAACAGCAGTTGAAGGCTATCTTGCAGGTAGTGATACTCTTCGTGCAAAAGACTTAATGGATATGTTTTTAGATGATGAGGTAGATGGAATACTTTGCTATAAAGGTGGATATGGAGCTCAAAGAATGTTACCATATATTGACTTTGAAGTTTTAAAAAAACATCCAAAGTTATTAGTTGGTTTTTCTGATGTAACAGTGCTTTTAAATACTTTATACCAGTTCAGTAATATGCCTACAGTTCATGGTGAAATGGGAGTTTGCATGCAAAATTACGAAGAATTTACATTTAATCATTTTTTTGAAATGTTAAAAAATGGTTTCATAAATCCTTTAGTTAACCCAACATTACCATTAAATGTAATTAATGAAGGCATTTGTGAAGGTGTTGTTGTAGGTGGAAACTTAAGTTTAATTTATGCGTTAATGGGGACACCTTATGAAATAGATTTAAATGATAAAATCTTATTTATTGAAGAAGTAAACGAAGCACCTTATGCTGTAGATAGAATGCTATCATCACTTAGTTTAAGTGGTAAATTAAATAGATTAAAAGGTATTATTTGTGGATATTTTACAGGATGTGAATCATCTTCTGATCAGACAGTTAATGAACTATTAGAACATTATTTTAAACCACTTAATATTCCTTTTGTTACTAACTTCCAATCAGGTCATAATAAACCATTTATTAATTTACCAATTGGTTTAAATGTCAGATTAGATACTTATAAAAAGAGTGTAACCGTTTTAGAAAGTTTGTATCAAGACTAATTTTTAAAAAAGCGTATAATATATATAAAGATTAAATTAGGAAAGAGACTATATATATGAAAATTAAGAATATTGCAATAATAGCACACGTAGACCATGGTAAAACATCATTAGTTGATGCATTACTAAAAACTACTGAAACATTTAGAGATAATGAACAAGTAGAAACATGTGTTATGGATTCTAATGACTTAGAAAGAGAAAGAGGAATTACTATTTTATCTAAGCCAACGGGTGTATATTACAAAGACTATAAAATTAATATTTTAGATACTCCAGGACATGCCGATTTCTCAGGTGAAGTAGAAAGAATCATGGGGATGGTTGATGGTGTATTACTTGTAGTAGATGCTTATGAAGGCACAATGCCACAAACAAGATTCGTATTAAAAAAAGCATTAGAACATCATCATAAAGTAGTTGTTGTAATAAACAAAATTGATAAACCTTCTGCAAGACCTGCAGTTGTAATCGATCAAGTTTTAGATTTATTTATTGATCTTGGTGCCGATGATGATCAATTAGAATTTAAAGTTGTTTATACATCCGCAGTAAACTTTACTTCTAGTTTATCTGAAGACCCAGAAGCACAAGAAGAAGGTATGAATAGTTTACTTGATATGGTGTTAAAAGAAATACCTGATCCTGATAATGATATTGATTCGCCTTTACAATTTCAACCAGCATTACTTGACTATAATGATTATGTAGGTAGAATTGGTATTGGGCGTGTTAAAAGAGGGAAAATTTCGTTAAATCAAATGGTATCTTGTGTAAGAATAGATGGTTCAATAACAAACTTTAGAATTCAAAAATTATTTAACTTTGAAGGTATAAAACGTAACGAAGTTGAAGTTGCATATGCAGGAGAGATCATTGGTATAGCAGGACTTCCAGATATATATGTAGGTGAAACTGTATGTGAACAAAATAATATCGATCCTCTTCCACTAATTCATGTTAGTGAACCAACTGTTCAAATGAACTTTGGAACAAACACTTCCCCATTTGTTGGTCGTGATGGTAAAATCTTAACTGCAAGAAAGATTGAAGAACGTCTTTTTAAAGAAACACAAAGTGACGTATCATTAAAAGTAGAACGTGTTGAAAATAAAGAAGAATGGGTTGTATCTGGACGTGGAGAATTACATTTATCAATTTTAATTGAAAACTTAAGAAGAGAAGGATATGAATTTCAAGTATCTCGTCCTAAAGTAATCTTAAAAGAAATTGATGGAGTGTTATATGAACCATACGAAGATGTTGTAATTGATGTACCAGATGAATATGTTGGTCCTGCAATAGAAATGCTTGGAACACGTAGAGGTATTTTAATTTCTATGGATTCAAAAGATTCTCAAACAAGACTTACATATGTAGTTCCATCAAAAGGTTTAATTGGCTTTTCAACAGAATTTATGACTGCAACACATGGATATGGAATTATGAATCATGTTTTTAGTGAATTTAAAGAAGTAACTCCAGATACTTATGTAGGTCGTAAACAACATGTACTTGTTTCAATTAATTCAGGTTCTGCTACAGCTTATGCGTGTGGTCAAATTGAAGATCGTGGTGAATTATTTATTGCACCAGGAGAAGAAGTATATGAAGGAATGATTGTAGGTATCTGTAATCGTGAAGAGGATTTAGCAGTAAATATTACAAGAGCTAAACAAATGACAAATCAAAGAAGTTCAACAAAAGATTCAACAGTAGTACTAAAAGCTCCAAGACAATTATCACTTGAAAACTATTTAGAGTTTATTGATGATGATGAATTAGTTGAGATTACTCCTCATCATATAAGACTTAGAAAAGTTATCTTAGATACTGTTGAAAGAAAGAAATTTGATGCTAGAAACAAATAAAAGTTAACCATTTGGTTAACTTTTTGTTTTTTAAAAATATAGTTAAAAACTCCATAAAAAACGATGTAAACGTTTACATTTCAAAAAAAGTAAAAAAAATGCAAAATAAAAACGTTTTCAGTAGTAAATCAGTTTACAATTTATCACTAATGTAATATAATATTACCATAAACTCACAGACATGACATATTGTGGGCGAAAAATAAATTATATAAAGGAGAAATTCTATGAAACTTACAAAGAAACTTTTATTAGTTCTTGTTGCTGCTGTAACTGTATGTGTAGTTGCTTCTTGTGGTCCTAAACCAGTAGAAAAAGAAACTTATACATATAAGAGCTGGACTACAGCTTTAGGTAACAACTGGAACCCACACGCATGGGAAACTAATGCTGACGATGCAATTTTATCTTACATCTCTAGTCCATTCGTTACTATGTCTATTAAAGACTCTAAAAATGGTGTTTACCAATGGGTTTACGAAATGGCTACTGATGTTGTTGATACAACTAAAGATAATCAAGCTGATTTAGTTAAATTTAACTCACAACTTCCTGAAGGAAAATCTGCTACAGAAATCGAAGAAGGTTATATTTTTGATATTAAACTTAACCAAGAAGCTAAATGGGAAAATGGTGATGTTATCAATGCTGATTCTTATGTTGAATCTATGATGAGATTACTTGACCCTGCTATGAAGAACTACCGTGCTAACCTTTACTATGCTGGTGAATCTGCAATCGCTGGTGCTTATGAATACTATTGGCAAGGTACTTCAGTTGATCAAGCTGTTACTGAATATCCTGAATATCCAACTGCTGGTGTTACTCCATCATTCGATATTACTGCTTTAATGCAAGCTGGTTTTGGTTTAAATCCTGATCAAGTTAAAGGTAGTGGTTATGATGCTTATGTTCAATTAGCTGATGGTACATTCTTATATGACAAATATCCTGCACTTTATGGTGGTGAAGGTACTGATAACGAATTCACAAAAGAAAACGTTGTTAACTTTATGAATGACTTTGCTACAACTGCATTCTTCTCTGCTATGGGTATGTCTTGGGGCAATCCTGAAGAAGTTTATACAATCTTAGCTGAAAGCAAAGAAACTTTAACTGATGAACAATTAGCTACAATCGGTGATGCTAGCTATATCTTCACAGTTAAAAAGACTTATCCTGCTGGTGTTTCTTACGACACAGTTGGTCTATACAAAGTTGATGATTATACAATCCGTTATGTATTAAAAACTTACCAAGATGTTAACTACTTCTTAACAAGCTTAACTTCTACATGGTTAGTTCATACTGAATTATATGATGCTGGTAAAGATTATTCTGGTGAATTAGTAACTACTGATTATGGTACTTCTAAATCAACATCAATGTCTTACGGTACTTATAAGATTGATACATTACAAGCTAACAAACAAATCGTATTCGTTCAAAATGAAGAATGGTATGGTTTCGAAAAGAAAGCTGATGGTTCTTTATATTCTCAAACTAACTTCTTAGTTGATGGTAAATATGTTCAACAATATCAAACATCAAGAATCGTTATCGATGTTATGACTGAAGACGCTGCAAAACAAAAATTCTTCGCTGGTGAATTAAGTGATTATTCTCCAAATGCTGATGAATTATCAAGCTTCACTTTAAGTGATCAATTATACAAAGTTGATGAAACTTATACAATGAGCTTCTTCTTCAATACTAACCTTGACCACTTAAAAGAAATGGATAACTCTAAAGGTAATACAAATTCTGTTGTTTTATCTAATGCTAAATTCCGTGAAGCATTCAGTTTAGCAATTGATAGAGCTGAATTCGTTACTGCTACTGCTGGTTACAAACCTGCTTACTCATTAATGAACGATCTATACTTCTATGATGTATATAACGATCCAACTTCTAAATATAGAGGTACTGAAGAAGCAATGCAAGCTATCGTTAACTTATATGGTGTTGAATACGGTGAAGGTAAAGCTTACGCTACATTAGAAGAAGCTTACCAATCAATTTCTGGTTATAACTTAACAGAAGCTAAAGCATTAATGGCTGAAGCATTAGCTGAATTAACTGAAGCTGGTTTATATAAAGCTGGTGAAAAGATTCACATTCGTATTGGTTGGGCTAAAGGTGCTTTAACATCTGATGACAACGCTCAAGCTGCATTAATGAACAAATATATCAATGCTGCTGCTCAAGAAGCTGGTTTCGGTGAAATCACTCTAGAAGCTGTTGGTAACATTAATGACCGTTATGCTGATGTTCCTGCTGGTGAATATGCTGTTGGTTATGGTGCTTGGGGTGGTGCTGCATTCTATCCATTCCGTAACTTCCAAGTTTACATGGATCCAGACCAATATAAAATTAATGAAGCTGCTAACTGGGATCCTAAGACTGAAACTTGTACATTAGTTGTTAATGGTGAAGAAGTTACAATGACTTATCAACAATGGTCACAATCTATGATGGGTACTGGTAAATTTGCTAATGCTGATTTCAAGACTAAACTTGCTATCACTGCTCAATTAGAAGAAATTTACTTAAAATTCTATTATAGAATTCCATTATGTGCTACTACAGTATGTACATTATTATCATACCAAGTTAATTACTATACTGAAGATTATAACATTATGTATGGATTTGGTGGTTTAAGACTTATGACTTATAACTACAATGATGCTGACTGGGCTGCATATGTTAAGTCTGAAGGTGGAACTTTAAATTACAACTAATATTTAGTTAATTTAAATATCTAAAACTTTAAGTAAGAGTAGTGCAAGGGGCTTAAAGCTTATTGCATTACTTTTTACTATGTAAAGAAACTATACTTTATTATTAATAAAGTTTTTAATTAAAGAAAGGAGTCTAATATGTGGAAATATGTATTAAAAAGACTACTATTAATGCTAGTAACTTTCTTCATTATTTGTGCAATTTGCTTTGTTTTAATTAGAATTTTACCTAGAGATTTACCTCAAGATCTAAATCTAGCTGAACTTATCAAAGCACGATGGGAAGCGTTAGGTTACAATAAACCATTACCTGTTCAATTTTGGATTTACCTTAAAAACATTTTCACAAAATGGGACTTTGGTACATCTTGGTATATTGAAAAAACTATTCCAGTAACTGAAGTATTAGGTAAAAGATTATTACCTACTGTTCTTGTTAATTTCTATTCCTTAATAGTTTCAATTCCATTAGGTATTGCACTTGGTATTTTTGCGGCTATTAAGAAAAATAAATGGCAAGACCAAGTTATTAGTATTGTAGTAATGCTTTTTGTTTCAATTCCAAGTTATATTTATGCATTTTTAGTTCAATATATTATCTTCTTTAAATTAAGAATAATTGACACTCCAACCCTTTATTCAATTGCAGATGTAGGTTTTGACCCTGAGGCTGCTAACGCATGGCAAGCTTATTTTACTCCACAAATGTTTAAGAGTATGATTATGCCAATTATTGCGTTATCATTTGGTGAAATCGCTGGTCTATGTCGTTTCACTAGAGCAGAGTTAACTGAAACACTAACTCAAGATTATATGTTACTTGCAAGAACAAAAGGTTTAACAAGAGGTCAAGCAACAAGAAGACATGCACTTAAAAATGCAATGGTACCTATCTTACCAATGATTATTTCAAGCTTTATTGGTATTTTAGGTGGTTCAATGATTATTGAACAAATTTTCTCAATCCCTGGTGTAGGTGATTTATATATTAAATCAATTAATTTATTTGACTATGATGTATTTATGTTAGATACAATCTTCTATGTTTTAATTGGTTTACTAGCAGGTATCGTAGTTGATATTAGTTATGGATTTATTGATCCAAGAATTAGAATGGGAGAAAGATAATATGATAGTTGACGAAAATAAATATACAAATATCCCAACAGAAAAATTTGAATTTGTAAATTCTGGTGAAAAAATTCATGATACAAAATTTGAAACTAAACCAATTGGTTACTTTAAAGATGCTTTAATAAGATTCTGTAAAAATAGAGCTTCAGTAGCAGCATTTGTAATTATTATTTTAATTGTTTTATTTGCATTAATTGTTCCTTTTACAACTCCAAAATCAAAGGCTACTGTAATGGATACTTATTATAAACAAAAAGCTCCAAGAAATGTTTTCCTTAAAGAAAATCTTGGTATTATGTCTGGTTCTAAAAAACTTGAAAGCAATGAACGTGCTGTATTATTAGAATTAGCAAAAGGTGTTGGTGCTGAATTTGATGAAGAGGAAGAAATTATTTCTCTTGGTGCTTCACTTGATAGTTATTATCAACCTGTAATTAAATATAAATTTGCAGGTGAAAACAAACTTGGTGTAAGTAGTAAAGCTTTCTATGATATGAAAATTGATACATATTTAAGTGTTGGTTTCATTTATAAAACTATTGAACAAAGTGAATATAGAAAAATTCTTGAATGGGAACAAGAAAATGGTAAGAGAGTTATTTATCCATTGGTTGATACCGCTAATAGCTACTGTGTTGATGCAAATAATGCAAACTATTGGTATAAGGCTAATGCAAAAGGTGTTCCATTAACTGTTGTATCAAATAAAAATGGTACATATGATAAACCTAATGGTACAGGTAATGATGATGTAGTTAAAAGCTTAGAATTTTCAGAAGATTTAGTATTAGAAGACAATTATAAAAGAGATGAAAATGGAAATTTAGTTTATTATACATACTCTGGTGGTGGATCTACTGAAACTGCAATGTATAATGTAAGAATTCTATATTACAATTATTATCAATATATTAATGGTTTTGAACCTAACTATTTCATTGGTACTGATAGCCAAGGTTACGATTTAGCGTATCGTATGGCAACAGGTATTAGATTAAGCTTATTATTAGCAGTTGTTGTATCTGTAATTAACCTTGTACTTGGTGCAATTGTTGGTGCTATTGAAGGTTATTATGGTGGAGCAGTTGACCTTATTATTGAAAGACTTAAAGATATTTTATCAGGTATTCCATTTATAATTTTAGCTACTTTATTCCAATTGCACTTAGCTAAGAAAGTTGGACCATTACCTAGTTTAATCTCTGCGTTTGTACTTACTGGATGGCTTGGTACATCTTCAAGAGTACGTACTCAATTCTATCGTTTCAAAAATCAAGAATATGTTATGGCAGCAAGAACACTTGGTGCTAGAGACAGAAGAATTATGTGGAAACATATCTTCCCTAACACACTTGGTACATTAATTACTTCATCAGTACTTGTAATTCCAAGTGTAATCTTTAGTGAATCTATGTTAAGTTATTTAGGTATTGCATCACTTGGTGGTACTAAGAATACAAGTTTAGGTACTTTACTATCAGATGCAAGTACAAAATGGACTGACTTTCCACACTTAATGATTGCTCCAGCAATTGTAATTTCATTACTAATGATTTGCTTTAACTTATTTGGTAATGGTTTACGTGATGCATTCAATCCAACTTTAAGAGGATCGGAGGAATAGTACAATGGCAGATAATATTTTAGAAGTTAAAAAGTTAAAAATATCTTTCAGAACTAATAATGGTACTGTTAAAGCTATTCGTGATATTTCATTCGAATTAAAACGTGGTGAAACTCTTGCTATCGTTGGTGAATCTGGTTCTGGTAAATCAGTTACATCAAAAGCAATTTTAGGTATTTCTGCAGGTAATGCAATCATCGATAGTGGTGAAATCCTATATGATGGTAAAGACTTACTAAAACTTACAGAAGAAGAAATGTGTAAGATCCGTGGTGACAAAATCTCAATGATTTTCCAAGATCCACTATCTGCACTTAATCCGATTGTAAAAATCGGCCCACAAATCATTGAAGCATTAATTCTTAAAAATAAAGCTTCAAGAAAAACAGCTAGAAAAGAATTTAATCAAAAACTTGAAGTATTAAAACAAAATATGTATGAATCATTTAATAGTGATCAAAAAGCTACTATTGATGATTTAATTCAAGCATATGATAATTTCAGTATTAAATCACTAGAAATTGAAACTGATTACAATCAATCTCATGCAGAAGCTACAGAAATTATTTCAAAATTAGAAGACTTCTTATTTAGAGCATCTAAACATCAAAGTTTAAATGTTGCAGATTATGCTAAAACTTTCTTAAATAATTTCAAAAAAGTTACTAATGGATTCTTAATTAATAATTATTTAGATCGTATTGCTACTTCAAAAGCAGCATTACTAGAATTATCAAAAACTGATAAAGATAATGATGAATTAACTGAAGAACAACTTGAAAAGTTAAATGAATTAGAATCATTATTACTAGAAATAACTAATCAAGAAAAACCTGATTTCTTAAGCGTAGCATTCTATATGTATTCTAATAAAGATGCTGATTTATCAAAAAATTATAATCATGATACAAAACAAATGTTAGCTGAATATTTACAAACTAATTTCTTAGCTAAATTCTTATCATTTGTAGAAAAAGCTTTAATCAATTCCCACAATAAGTCAATCATTTTAAAGCAAGAAGTATTGTCATGTCTGGATGCTTTAAAACAATATTTTAAAGCTGGTAATATCGATAAGAAAGAAGCTATAGAAAAAGTATCTATTGCTGGTGATTTAGTATTAAAATCAATTGACCAATTAGATGTATTCAAAGATAGTTTAGCTTATACATTTAAAGATAGTATTATTGCTAACGTTAAGAGTTATTTCTATAGTGCAAAATCAAACGTTAAAGAAGCAGAAAGATTTGAAAAACAAACAGCTAAATATGAAGCACTAGTTAGTAAAGGAAAACACATTGATTGGAAAGTAGTTCCTGCTAAGATTGTTGATTTAAATGACTTAGTAGAAAATATTATTTCTAAGATTGAAAGACTTGAAGCTAATTACATTAAAGAAATTGAAAATAAAGATGACTTCTCATCATTTGATTCAAGCTTAGCTTTAATCGAATACTTTAAGAAAAAAGCTTCAGAAGTTGTTTATAAAGTAACTAAAGCTATTGCAAAAGAACAAGCTATTAAATTAATGGAAGAAGTAGGTATTTCAGAACCTCGTCTTCGTTATAAACAATATCCATTTGAATTCTCAGGTGGTATGAGACAAAGAATCGTTATTGCAATTGCTCTTGCTTCTAACCCAGATGTCTTAATTTGTGATGAACCTACTACTGCACTTGACGTAACAATTCAATCACAAATTCTAGAATTAATTAATAAACTTAAAAAAGAAAGAAATTTATCAGTAATTTTCATTACTCATGACCTTGGTGTTGTTGCTAATATGGCTGATAGAATTGCTGTTATGTATGCTGGTAAGATTGTTGAATATGGTACAAGTGAAGAAGTATTCTATTCTCCAGCTCATCCATATACATGGGCATTATTAAGTAGTATGCCTGACTTAAAGACAACTGAAAAACTAGATGCTATTCCTGGTACTCCACCAAATATGATTTATCCACCAGTTGGTGATGCATTTGCTGCTCGTAATAAATATGCGATGAAGATTGACTTCGAAGAACAACCACCGCTATTTAAAATCACTGATACTCATTATGCAGCTACATGGCTTTTACATCCAGATGCACCTAAGGTAGAAATGCCTAAGATTATTAAAGATCGTATTGAAAGAATGAAACAAGAAGGAGGTTCTGAAGATGGAAGATAGAGAAGTACTATTAAAAGTTGAGAACCTTTGCCAATATTTTAGAATGGGAAAACACGTAAATAGAGCTGTTGATAATGTTTCATTTGAAATCTATCGTGGTGAAGTATTTGGCTTAGTAGGTGAATCAGGTTGTGGAAAAACAACTACTGGTAGATCAATTATTAAACTTTATGATGTTACATCAGGTGATGTATACTTTAAAGGAAGAAGAATTTGTGCTGGTGTACAAAGATATAAAGATGCTATTTCAGCTGCAAAAAAACAAGCTAAAGAACAAATCAATAAATTAAATGAAGATTCTAAAGCTAATCCTGATAATAAATCTTATAATGATTCAAAAATAGCTGAAATTAAACAAGAATTATCAGAAACTATTGCAACTAATAAACGATTAATTGCTGAATGTAATTATGATCAAAAACATTGTGATAAACTATATGCTAAAGATTTAGTTGAAAAATTAAATAAAAATTATGAAAACAAAGAAAAAGATGATGAATATTATCATTATTTAAAACTTGCAAAGAAAGCAAAATTAGTTACACAAATTCAAATGATCTTCCAAGATCCTATTGCATCTTTAAATCCGAGAATGACAGTACAAGAAATCATTGCAGAAGGTTTAATTATTAAAGGTATAACTGATAAAAAATATATTCAAGAAAAAGTATATGAAATTCTTGAATTAGTAGGGTTAGTTAAAGAACATGCTACTCGTTATCCACATGAATTCTCAGGTGGTCAAAGACAAAGAATTGGTATCGCTCGTGCAATCATTATGCAACCTGATATGATTATTGCAGATGAACCTGTATCAGCACTTGACGTATCAATTCAAGCACAAGTTATTAACTTACTTAATGAATTAAGAGAAAAATTAGGATTAACAATTCTATTTATCGCTCATGACTTATCAGTTGTTAAATATTTCTCAGATAGAATTGGTGTAATGTATTATGGTAAACTAGTTGAACTAGCATCAAGTGATGAATTATTTGCACATCCACTACATCCATATACACGTGCACTACTTTCAGCAATTCCTTTACCTGACCCAATTTATGAAAAGAAACGTGTTAGAAAGATTTATAATCCAATTGCTGAACATGATTATCGTACAGATAAACCATCATTTAGAGAAATATCTCCTAATCACTTCGTTTACTGTAATGATCAAGAAGAAAAGAATTATAAGGAGCAACTATAATGTTTGAAGAAGAAAGCAGTAAGAAAACATTAATTTTAGGATATATAATTACAAATACAGCATGTATACTATCTGTTATTGGATTAATGTTTTTATACAAATTATTTGAACAAACAGAATTACAACAAATTTATTTAGTTCTTGCTAATTCATTTGTTATTCCAGGTTCACTATTATTATTATTCACTGCACTAATTGCCTGTGCTAATCAAGGTAGTCTAGATGCTATTGGTTATATGCTTAAAAGACTTGGACAATCACTTTTACCATTATCAAAAAAGACTAATGAAAAGTATGGCGATTATGTGGCAAATAAAAAACGCGTAAAAGGTTATGGCTTTTTAGGCTGGAGTGGACTTATCTATTTTGTAATTGGAATGATTTTTACTGCATTATTCTTTACTGTATAGAAAATCTAATAATTATAGATGTAGATAGCTAATTATAAAGCTATCTACATCTTTTTTCTTTAAAATCTTTTTGTTGAAGAATATATATAAATTTGATATAATATATAATAAGGAAGTGATTAAAATGATCTTACATGATCAACATGTTCATAGTAATTATTCAGACGATTCAAGTGAACTACTTGAAAATCATTATCAAAAAGCAACCAATGCTGGTTGTAAATATTTTATAACAACAGAACATATCGATTTTAATCCTAGTATGTCAGACCATGATTGGCTATGTGATTTTGATAAACTAATAAAACACTTAAATAAATTAAAAAAAGAAGATACGCCTATCCCATTACTAGGAGTTGAAATGGGCTATAGAAAAGATTACTTAGAAGAAATTAATCAAATATTAAATAGTTATGATTTTGATTTAATTAACTTAAGTGTTCATGATAGTGGTAAATATGAGTATTATTTTGTTGATAATGTAAAAGCATTAGGAATTGAACAAACGACTAAACTTTATTATAATCAAGTCTTAGAAGCAATTATGACGATTCCAAAATTCAACGTTTTATCACATCTTGACTATTATTTCAAAACTGTTTATAAAATTGATAAAACAGCCCGTTTTTTAGACGATATTGACTTAATAAAGCCAATACTTAATGAAATCATAAAAAAAGGTAAAGCATTAGAAATAAATGTAAAAGTACAAAATGCCTTACCAGAAAGCCATTTAAGAGACTTTCTTAAATTATATAAAGATTTAGGGGGAACTAAACTTACCCTATCAACAGATGCTCATTCAAGTAATAGATATTTAGAACACTTTGATAAATATGTAAGAATAATCAAAGAATCAGGCTTTAATTATTTATGTTATTATATTAAACAAAAAGAATATCACTATGATATTTAGAAAGGAGTATTAATTTGACTGAAAAAGATTTTAGAAAATTAGTTACAGACTTAGAATTTACAAAAGAAGATAAAGAAGAAGTAGCTTTATTTATTAATAATTTAGAAACTTCTTTAAAAGAAAACATTAAAGAATTAAAAATTAAAAAAATTAATAAAGCAGGTAATCTTGCAGCAACAACAATTTATCATGGTTCTAAAACATTAGAATTAATGGTTGTATTTGAAAAACCTTTAATTAATTCATTTCCACTAATGAATCAGGCTGCTATCAATGCAGTATGGAATTTTTTAGTATTTAATTATAATTTAGATAAAGTAAATTTAATTTCTATTAATAATCAAACTAATAGTATTAATTATACTTATAATAATTATAATATTAACTTAAGTATTAGATTTTTAGATGAATTAAACTATCAAACATCTTTCTTTATTAAAGAAGATGAATTAAGAAACGCATTTGTAAATCTTGCAGGAAGTGAATTTAATTTATTTAAAAATACTGTTCAAATACTTACATATTATCGTGATTTAAATAATTTAGATCAAATAAGTGATTATGTAATTGAACTATTACTTTACTATGGTTTATCAGAAAACTTTACTAAACATACTTATGAAGCATACTTAAAAGAATTTGTTCATGCAGTAGATGATTTTACTAAAGGTATTAAAATTGATCAAGATGATGAAACATATCGTAACTTAAAAGTTGAAAGAGTTAATCTTCCAAAACAACCATATATGATTATTGATATTGCTAATCCTTATATTAATTTAACTAATAAAATTGGTGAAGCATATCTATCAGAATTAAAGAAATTTAAGAAAATTATTTTAAAAATTTTAGAAGCAAAGTAAAATAAATAATATAATAATGCTACTTACTTTTATAAAAGTGAAAAAAGTGATATAATAGATAAGGTAAAAATTTAAAAAGGAGAATTTATTATGGGTAGAGCACATGAAGTACGTGCAGCATCAATGGCAAAAACAGCTGCAGCAAAAGCTAAACTAAACAGTAAATGGAGCCGCCTAATTTATATGGCAGCTAAAGGTGGTGTTCCTGATCCAGATTTAAATCAAACATTAAAAAGAACAATTGAAAGAGCTAAAAGAGAACAAGTAACAGCAGACGTTATTAAACGTGCAATCGATAAAGCAAAAGGTGCTGACCAAACATCTTATGCAGAATTATTACTTGAAGGTTTTGGCCCAGGTAATTCACAAGTAGTAGTTGAATGTTTAACAGATAACCACAATCGTACACAAACAGATGTAAAAGTAGCATTCCAAAAAACTGGTGGTAAAATTGCATCAAGTGGTAGTGTAACTTATCAATTCAAACATTTAGCAGTATTCGTATTCAAAGGTTTAAGTGAAGAAGATGCAGTAATGGCACTTTTAGATGCTGACTGTGATGTTCAAAATACTTACACAGAAACTGATGAAGAAACTGGTGAAGAACTTGTTACTGTTGAAGCTGATTACTCAGAATACAATAAGATCAGACAAGCACTTGGTGATCTTGGAGATGATATTGAATTCTTAGTAGATAAAATTAGCTGGGAAACTGATAATATGGTTGATTTAACTGATGAAAAAGAAATTGACCAATTCGAACGCTTACTAGCAATGCTTGAGGATTTAGATGATGTACAAGATGTTTATCATAACGTAAACTGGGAAGCTGAAGAAGAATAAAAAATCAAAATAAAAGCAATATTCTTGATAATATATCAATAATTTGATATACTAATATTGCTTTTAATGATGCGGGTATAGTATAAAGGCTATTATACCGCCTTGCCATGGCGAAGATGCCGGTTCGATTCCGGTTACCCGCTCCAAAAAGAATTTAAGAAGTCACATGAAAATGTGGCTTTTTTTATTTTTTATAAAATGTGCATTATTTATTTTAAATAAAATGTGCATTATGTATTGACAATGTCATTATAAAATGTTATAATTAACATATAATAATATTGGAGGTGCGCTATGAATAATACCACAAATTTAAATATTCGTATTGATAAAGCTGTGAAAGAAAGCTCTGAAAAAGTATTTGAAGAGTTAGGCTTAAATATGACAACTGCAATAAATATTTTTTTAAGACAAGTAATTAGAGTAAATGGTATACCATTTGAAATCAAAGGAAATATTCCAAAACAAGAAACAATTGAAGCAATGGAAGAAAGTATCGCAATAGCAAATGGAAAAGAAAAAGGTTATACCAACATTGATGATTTAAAAAAAGCATTAGAGGTATAATATGAAATTAGAAGTAAGATTTTCTAGTAGATTTAAAACTCGCACAAAAGCAAAATAAGAATCTTAATTTCTTATTTAGTGTAATAGAAAAACTTGCTAACTTAGAAAAATTGGATGAAAAGTATAAAGATCATTCATTACTAGGGGAGTATAAGGGATTTAGAGAATGTCATTTAGAACCTGATTGGTTATTGATATACTATTTATGTTATAAGTGATAAAGGAGAAGTTTGGTATGAAAAAAATAATCATTTTATTAATTATTTCATTTATGATATTTACTCTTGAAAGTTGTAAAAAGAAAGATAAGGAAATTATTACCGATTATAAATTAGAGCTATTTTCTGATGGACTTGGTTTTGCAGAAAATTATGATGGTAAATATGGTTTTTTTAACGAAAAATTTGAAGTTAAAATAGACTTTATTTATGACTATGCTGAAGGCTTTAATGATGGTGTTGCTATGGTAGACCTTAATGATAAGACATTTTTAATTAATACTAAGGGAGTTCAAGTAACAGACAGCTTTGATTATTTTCATCATGATTTTAGGAATAAAATTTATATAGGATCATATAAGGGAAAATCAGGTGATGTTTTACTAGATAAAAATGGTAATGTTTTATGCACTTATGAATATATTGAAAGATTTTATGGAGGCACTTATGCTGAAGTGAAGGTAAGCGATGGTAATTATGGTTATATAGACACATCAGGTAACCTTGTTTATAGTGGGGTTTTGTATGCTGGTGGATTTTGTAATGGTTATGCATATATTCAAGATGAAAATAATGATTTTTGGACTATTGATTCAAAATTTAATAAACTTCATAATTTTGGAAATGTTGATTTAGATGTTTATGGATATTTAGTAGAAGTAGATGACTGCCTTTATGATGTGAATGGAAATTATTATGGTGAAATGGAATCTTATTCACAATGCTCTCGTTCTTTTCATGAAAATTATTATTATGTTGACTCATATAGTACTGTTAATTTCTACTGTATAAAAAATGATAACAAAATCAAAGATGTAAGATCAACTAATTATTTAGTTGTTGGTGATTATATTCTTATTTATAAAGATAATGTAATGTATATATATAATAGTTATCTCGAAGTAGTTGATAGTCTTACATTAGATAAAGACTATACATGCCACTTTGGTGATTTAGATCCATATCGTAATGATGTATATGCATATGTTAATTCTAAAGACAGAACAAATCCAACTTATTATAAATTTGATTATAAAAAGTTAAAGTTTGAAAAAGCTGATTATTTAAAAGAATATTCAATCGTACGTATTTATAAAGATTATATGTGTGTATCAAAAGATGATTTATATGGCCTTATCACTCTTGATGGTAAAATAGTGTTCGAAACCGATTCAAAAGAATTGTATGTAGCAACTGATGATGGTTATTTTGTAAATGGTAAATACTGCACTATTTATAATAATAAGAAAAAACTAATTTTCCAAAAACCTGATTGGAAATATATTGGTTTTAATTTATTAGAAGATTAAAAACTCTTTATAGCAATATAAAGAGTTTTTATATTTGATGGGGAAAAATATGAAAATAACAAACGAAGTATTTTATGAGGCATATTCTTTTTTTGCTAAAGAAATATTTAATATATTTTATTGGTATTTAAAAAATAAAGAAGACCAATAGATGTTATATAAAATATATTTCTTCAAATATTAAAATTAAAATAAGATTGTGGACTCGCTGCGTCAACAATCTTTTTTATAAAAAAATTTAATTTGCTATTGATTTTAGGAATATTAAATGTTATAATATTATTGTAGAAAGTCAAGGTTTAAAACATATTATCTAGTCTTTTGGGATATATATGTATATTGATAATCTGCTAGCCCTAAGATACAAGGTAAGTTGTTTTGCGCAAAAGACTATACGCGGAGTTTATTTTATAAAAGATATATCTATTCTTATTTTATAGGAATAGAATCTTTTGTAGAGTAAGCTCCGTTTTTTTAATTTTATAAAGGAAGGAAAAAAGGAAATGAAAAATTTATTAGATTTAAGAACTGATGCTTATGAAACAAGTGATATCATGAATGATGTTAAACAAATTATTGATGATAGTAGAAACATTGTATATAAAACTATAGACATAGTCTTACTACAAAGAAATTGGTTAATTGGTAAAAGAATTTATGAAGAAGAATTAAAAGAAACTCGTAAAGAAAATTATGGTCGCGAGATAATTGTTACTTTATCTAAAGAATTAACAAAAATTTATGGAAAAGGATTTGATCGAACTAATTTGTATAGATATTTTAGATTTTATACATTATATCCAAAGATTGTGGACACAGTGTGGCAACAATCTTTTTTGAGTTGGTCACATTATAAACTTCTTATAAATATTGATGATGCCAAAGCTAGAATTTGGTATGAAAAAGAAGCATATAAGAATGCTTGGAGCGTTAGAACATTACAAAGAAACATTAGTACCCAATATTATTATCGAATGTTATCATCACAAGTAAAAGAACATCCCAAAAAAGACAATGAAGAACCTATTATAGAGAAAAAATTAAATCATCTTGAACATATTAAGAACCCTGTAATTTTAGATTTTTTAGGAATTCCTGAAAATTCTAAATTACGTGAAAGTGTTTTAGAACAAGCTATTCTTTCTAATTTACAAGTAATATTAATGGAACTTGGAAAAGGTTATGCATTTGTAGGGAGACAATATCATATTCGTACTGATAATGGCGATTATTATGTTGATTTAGTATTTTATAATTATATTTTGAAATGTTTTATTTTATTAGAATTAAAGACAGGACCAATTACTCATCAAGATATTGGACAAATGGATATGTATGTAAGAATGTTTGATGAACTAATAAAAGATAAAAGTGATAATCCAACACTAGGCATTGTTCTATGTTCTGAAACAAATGCTGATATTGCAAAGTATTCTATTTTAAAAGGAAATGAACACTTATTTGCTACAAAGTATAAATTATATTTACCTAATGAATTAGATTTAAAAGCAGAAATTGAGCATCAAAAACAAATATTTTATAGTCAACAAAATGAAGAAAAATAATTTTTTTCATTGTTTTTATGAATATTCTCATATTAGTTGAAATCTATTCATCATTTAAGTTATGGTAATGTATATTTATTAGGTGTATACTATTAGTGTAAGCTTACTAATAATATATATGAAAGGAAGAAAATTTATGCAATTAGGTAAAAGAATTAAAGAACTAAGAATTGAAAATAACTTAACTCAAGAAGAACTTGCAGAACAACTAGGTGTGAGTTTTCAAGCAGTGTCTCGTTGGGAAAATGATTTAACATACCCAGATATTACTTTACTTCCAATTCTTGCGAATATGTTTGATGTAACAGTAGACTTTTTACTTGATGTAGATGTAAAGAAAAAAGAAGGAGAAATTAATGCGATAATTGAAGAATATTCTGTTTTATTAAATCAAGGTAAGACTGATGAAAATTTAAACCTATTAGAAGAAGCAATTAAAAAGTATCCTAATAGTTGGGAAATTAAAGATGCTTTGCTACATATATACTTTACAAAAGGAATAGATCCTGATTTAAAAGAGTATACTGATAAATCTATAAAAATAGCAAATGAAATTCTAGAAAAATGTGTAGATGATAATATTAGATATGGAGCTATGCAGACTTTAGTATTAATATACACATCTAGAAAAGAACTTGATAAAGCTAAACAAATCGTTGAAAAGCTTCCGATGATGATTATTACTCGTGAATGGTTCTGGCCAGATGTTGTAACAGGAGAAGATAGAATCCATGCTACGCAAAACATTTTTGATAGATTAGTTGATATGTTTTATTTAAAATTAATTACAACATACGGAAGAGCTGAAACTGGAAAAAGAGATATTCCACTTTTAAAATTTAAACAATTTTTAGATATTGTTTATGAAGAGGGAGATTATGGTTTCTATCATATTAGACTTGCAGATATATATAATATGTGTGCATTTGATCAAGCTAGAATCAAGAATAAAGAAACAACACTAGAATATTTAAGACTTTCTTTAAAACATATAAGAATATGGACAAAGATGTATAAAAATAAAGAAGTTTTACGCCATACTTCATTTTTAGTAGATAGACTTAGTGATGATTCTACTAAGTGGAGTTTTAGTGGAGAACCAAATCATGAGCAAGATTTAAAAGAAGATTTAAAAAATGATATTTTTGATTTTTTAAGAAACGATCCTCTATTTATTAATTTATTTAAATAAAATTAATCCCCCATTATTATTTAATAGGGGATTTTAAATTATTAATAATAATAGTGTAAAAAAAATAAAAATTTGATATAATATAAGTAATAAAAAATAAAGGAGTTTTAAAATGTTAGAAAAGTATTTAAAAATAAGTCCTGAAGTTAAAGAAGCTTTAAAAAATAATAAACCAGTTGTTGCGCTTGAATCAACTATTATTTCACATGGGATGCCTTATCCTAAGAATGCTGAAACTGCACTTAAGTGTGAAGAGATTATTAGAGATGCTGGTGCAATACCTGCAACTATTGCAATAATCAAAGGTGTGCTTTGCGTAGGACTTTCACGTGAAGAAATTGAATATGTTGCAAAAGAAGGTAAAAATGTAGTAAAGGTTAGTAGAAGAGATATTCCTGTTGTTGTTGCAAATAAACTTGATGGTGCTACTACTGTTGCTGCAACAATGTATATTGCTTCCCTTGCTGGTGTTAAAGTATTTGCTACAGGTGGTATTGGTGGTGTTCACCGTGGAGCTGAAGTTTCTATGGATATATCTGCAGATTTAGATGAACTAGGATCAACAAATGTTGCAGTAGTATGTGCAGGTGCTAAAGCAATCTTAGATCTTGAAAAAACTTTAGAATATTTAGAAACAAAAGGTGTGCCTGTAATTGGTTATGGAACTAGTATGCTTCCAGCATTTTATACTAGAACAAGTGCTTATAAAGTAAATTACCGTATGGATTCACCACTTGAAATTGCTAAAACATTAAAAGTAAAATGGGATTTAGGACTAAATGGTGGTGTACTTATTACTAACCCTATTCCTGAAGAATACTCACTAGATGAAGATGTAATGAATGAAGCAATAGATAAAGCTATTAACATGATGAATGAAGCAGGAATTAAAGGTAAAGATCAAACTCCATTCTTACTTAAGACAATTGTAGAACTTACTGGTGGTAATAGTTTAGAATCTAACATAAAATTAGTATTTAATAATTGTAAACTAGCAGCCCTTATTGCAAAGGAATATTCTAACCTTTAGTATGAGACTTGATAAGTTCTTAAAAGATACAGGCTTTGGTTCTAGAAAAGAAGTCAAAGTATTAATAAAACAAAAAAGAGTATCAGTTAATGATACTCTTATCTCTAATGAGGGACTAAGTATTAATGAAGAAAAAGACATTATTAAAGTAGATAATAACATTGTTAAATATGTAAAGTACGTATATATAATGTTAAATAAACCAAAAGGTGTTGTATCTGCAACAGTTGATAATGTTCATACAACAGTTATTGATTTAATTAAAGATTATAAGTATTTAGAATTATTTCCTGTTGGTAGACTTGATATTGATACAGAAGGTCTTTTATTAATTACTAATGATGGAGTTTTAGCACATAATTTACTTTCTCCTAAAAAACATGTTGATAAAACATATCTATTACATACAGACAAAAAATTAACTGATAAAGATTTACAAGTTCTTGAACAAGGTGTATATTTAGATAATGAATTAACTCTTCCTGCAAAAATCAAAAAGGTAAATGAGTTTGAATATTCATTAACTATTCATGAAGGTAAATTCCACCAAGTTAAAAGAATGGTAGAATGTGTAGGTAAAAAAGTTATATATTTAAAACGAATTACTTTTGGTTCACTTGTGTTAGATGAATCTCTTTCACTAGGCGAGTATCGTTTTTTAACAGAAGAAGAGATTTTAAAATTAACAAAAAAGGATTAATATGAAAATTAATATCATTAATAATAATCATACAACATATCATATCGTTCATAGTGTTAATTCAACAGAAGCAGAACGTTATGCTTGTATGGAGTTACAAAAATATCTATATTTATCAACAAATACTTTAATACCTGTATTTTCTGATAAATGTATGAAAAGATCTAAAGAGATTATTATAGGTTCTGCAAGAGATTCAAAGGTAAGTTTAGAGCTAGCTGGAATGTCTAAAGAAGCCTTTATCATCAAAGAAAAAGATGAAGAAATATATATTACAGGCAACTCACCTAGAGGGATATTATATGGAGTATATAAATTCCTAGAAGAGTTTATAAACTTTAGATGTTTTACTAAAGATTGTGAAAAGTATGATTCAATAGATAATTTATCTATTGATAAAGATTTTTCTTTAATACAAGACTTTACATTTGAATATCGTGAAGTATACTTTACAGATGCATTTAATGGTGATTTTGCAGCAAAAAATATGTTAAATAGTAATCTTGCAGACTTGTCAAATAAACATGGTAATAAAGTTAAATGGTATAATTTCCATCACTCATTTAGTGATTTAATTAACCCTAAAGATTATTTTGATGCACACCCTGAATATTTTTCATTAATTAATGGAAAAAGAATTAAGGAACATACTGAACTATGTTTATCTAACAAAGATGTATTTAATCTTTGTTTAGATAAATTAAGAGCTTGGATAATTAATAACCCTGAGTGTGATATCTTTAGTGTTGCACAAGATGAATGGATGGGACATTTTATTAAGATGGCTTGTGAATGTGAAAATTGTAAAAAGATTGATGAGGAAAATAATTCTCAAAGTGGCTCTATTATTACATTTGTAAATAAACTAGCTGAATCTTTACAAGATGAATTTCCAAATAAATTAATTCATACATTTGCATATCAATATTCTAGACGCACACCTACTAAAGTCGTACCACATAAAAACATTATTGTAAGACTTTGTAATATTGAATGTTCTTGGAGTAAATCAATTGAAGAATCAGCATCACTAAATCCTAACGGTCGTGATGGAATGTTCTTAAATGATTTAGTTAATTGGAGCAAAATATCAAACCATTTATATATATGGGATTATGCAGTAAATTTTAGAAATTATTTACTTCCTTTCCCTAATTTTAGATCAATGGCAAAAAATATTAACCTATATAAAAAGTATAATGTTAAAGGACTTTTAATGCAAGGAAACTTTTCATATGGTGGAAAAGGTTACTTTGATGAACTTAAGTCTTATGTAATTGCTAGGTTAATGCGTGATGATACTGAACCATTAGATGTATTAATTAAAGATTTCTGTGATAATTATTATGGAAAAGAATCTTCTAAATATGTTATAGATTATTTAAATATGTGGGAAGATGAAATCTACAATAAAACACTATGGCTTTATGATGATGCAGATAGTTTATTATTTACAGATGAATTAATAGATAAAGGATTAAAATTATTAAATGCTGCTTTTAATGAAACTGATAATTACATATATAAAGAAAGAATAGAAAAGCTTATTCTAGGTATGGAATATGCATATTTAGTAAGATTAGAAAATAGTGAAAATAAAAATAAATTAGTTGATAAATTTTATGAAAAAGTGAAAAAACATCACATTACAGAATTATTTGAAAGAACATCATTAGAATATTCAATTAGTATAATGAAAAATAGTCGTTATGCAAAAGATCGACCTAATTGGTACTCATTATACTATATAATGAAATAAGGAGATATATATGCAAAAACAATATAAATTAAAAGATTTAATAGAAAGTTTTGTAGTACTAGCCCTATCAATTATTGCAGTAGTATTAGGAGTATTATTATTTGCTGGAGTGTTAAAATTAGGAAAAGATATCATTGTATCCTCTAATGTTTTTGCGTTTATAATTTTACTATTAGGACTTATTGCGGGTGGTACTGCAACAAGAGTTATTGTTCTATATTATAATCAAAATACAAAGGAGAAAAAATAATGGACAAGCAAATATTTGATTTAATCCAAGAAGAATCAACTAGACAAAACGAAGGAATAGAGCTAATTGCATCAGAAAATTATGCAAGTACTTATGTAAGAGAAGCATGTGGTAGTATTCTTACTAATAAATATGCAGAAGGCTATCCTAATGCCAGATACTATGGTGGATGTGAAGTAGTAGATAAAGTAGAAATGCTTGCAATAGAAAGAGTATGTAAACTTTTTAATGTAAAATATGCTAATGTACAACCTCATAGTGGTTCTCAAGCAAATGCAGCTGCATATCATGCATTACTTCCAAAAGGCGGTAAAATATTAAGCTTAGTGCTTAATGATGGTGGTCACTTAACACATGGATCTAACGTAAGTTTTTCAAGCCATTTTTATGAATTTGTTCATTATCCACTTAATAATGAAGGTAAACTTGATTATGATAAAATAGAAGAAATTGCAGCAAAAGAACAACCTGATTTAATTCTAGCAGGTTATAGTGCATATCCATATGAAATTGATTTTAAACGATTTAAAGAAATTTGTGATAAAGTAAATTGTTTCTTTATGGTAGATATGGCTCATATCGCAGGATTAATTGCAGCAGGCGAACACCTTAACCCATGTGATTATGCTGATATCGTAACATCAACCACCCATAAAACATTAAGAGGACCACGTGGTGGATTAATTCTTACTAATAATGAAAAACTTATTAAAAAGATTAATTCAGCTATTTTTCCATTCTATCAGGGTGGACCACTTGAACATATTATTGCTGGAAAAGCAGTTTGCTTTAAAGAAGCGCAAGATGATAGTTTTAAAGAATACGCAAAATTAGTAAAATCTAATACACTTACTTGTAGAAATACTTTATTAGACCTTGGTGCAATTGTATCAGGTACAGAAAATCACTTATTCTTACTAAATACTCTTGATACATATGGTATTACTGGTAAAGTAGCACAAAATAAGTTAGAAGAAATAGGTATTACAACTAACAAAAATATGATTCCTGGTGACATTTTATCACCAAGAGAAACAAGCGGTCTTAGAATTGGTTTTGCTGCTGTAACTACAAGAGGCTGTGATAATCTTGCTGCAAGGATAATAGCAGAATTAATTCACAAATATTTAAAAGAAGAAATATCAAAAGAAGATGCTTTAAAAGAAGTAAAAAAATTAACATCAAGTTGGAAATTAATCGAGGAAATTTAATATGGAAGAAATGGGAATACTTTTAGCATTACATGAATTAGATTTGTGGCCAATAGACCATGAAATAACAGAAAGAGAAGTAAAAGAAAAATGGAAAGCATTAATGGTAGCTTTCCATCCTGATAAACTTCAAGCTGGTACTTTCAAAGACGGTGAAAAAGCTAAAAAAATCAATAACGCAAAAGATTTAATAGTTGATAATATTGATGCTGTTAATGAATTTATTAGAAGAAAAAATGGAATAAATCAAGATGATAATTCTAACGTTAATTTTGATGATATTATGAAAGAATTCAAAGATCTTGAAGATGAACTAAAGCGTTATGAAGAAAAATTAAAAGAAGAAGAAAGACTTAGAGAAGAAAGAGAAAAAGAAGAAGCTCTAAGACGCTACGAAGAAGAATTAAGAGAAGAAGAACGTAAAAAGGAAAAGTTGTGGAATAAAATTGTTAAATTTTCAATTATGGGTGCTGCAATAATAATGATGATTCTTACTTTAATCTTAGCTGATAATTCAGTTGATACAACAGGTGCAGAATTAAGAGGTATGTCTATTTGCTCAACACTTCCTATTGTTATATTAACATTGATTCCTGCAACTCGTAAAAAATTATTCTCTTTATTTGTAAATGCATTTTTATTATTTGTAGTATTTATTTTCTTTCTTGCATCACTTGGAATGTAAAAAATGTGCAGTTATTGACTGCACATTTTAATTTATTTCCTAATAACTCTATAATGAGGTTTATATAATTCATTATATATTTTAGTATGTCTAACAGGATTAATACCATTAGATAAATATTCATTAACTAAATTAATTGATTCTTTTTTTGGAAGTTTAATACTTCCTTTTTTTATTAGTTTTATTAAAACATTTATTTTACGATAAAATATTCTAATATTAGTTTCTGTATATGTATCTTCAGCCATTGAGTTTAAGAAATTATTAGATATTTTTTCTATATTAGTTTCCTTTGATAAATATACTCTTACATATCCATTACCAATATCTTCTATTATTTCTTTTTCATTTGTAATAAGTTCCATTTCTTTATTTAAATATCTTATAACATCCTCTTTTGTAGGATTATGCATATGACGTGGACCAAATGAATTTTGATATATTAGTTTAATAAAATCATTTAGTTCCATTTGGGGGTACTTTTGATAATGTTCTAAAAGAATATCTTCAACACTTTCCGCAAGTTTATTTAGTTCTTTATTTATCTTTTTTTCTTCTTTTGTATATGGTACAGGATCATAAAATTTTCTATTAAGCGGTGTACAAAATAGAATTCTTTTTATTGTTAAGAATGTTGCTTTAAAGAAATTAAATTTTTCATAGCATTCAATTGAATAACTAGAACAAGTTGGATAATGAACACATCTTGCAGGAGTACCTGCTGGTTTATTATTTTGATATTTCTTAATTAGTTTAATTAAAGATTCATTAATACTCATAAGTTTTTTCCTCTATTATTATTATATCAAAAATCAAAACTTTTGTTGTATAAAATACAAAATTAAGTAAAAAATATATATATGAAAGAATTAATTATTGTAGCTTTAATTTTAGTGTTAGTATTATGTATAAAAATAAGAATTAAAGTATATAAACAAGTTAATCAAAAAATTATTATTAATTTAATAATTACTAAAAGTTTAAGAATAAAAATAAACTTAACTAATTATTTAAATAAAAAGTTTAAAAACTATATATATGATACATCTAAAGAAAAGAAAGTATATGATATTAAAAAAGCCATTGAAACCTTAAGATATCATAAAGAATTAATAAATAATGTATCTCATATTTTTAATGGTAATATTATTTATTTCAGCATTAATTCTTTTTATTATTTAGATAATTTGCAATTTTATTTAGCTCTTTATTATTTATATAGTTTTATTCAAAATAGTTTATATATTAATCTAAATAAAGTTTCTTCAACATGTTTTAAAACAAGAGTTAAGAATACTTCATTTAACACTGAAATATATGTAGATTTAGAAACATATGTTTTTAAAATACTTCTTTTATTAATAAAAAGAAGAAAAGAAATTTTTAAAATTAAGGAGAAATTTAATGAACAATCATCAAATAACAGAATTATTAAAAATATCAATGTCAAGCATTAAAGAAATTGCTGATGTAGATATGATTGTTGGAAGTAGTATGGAACTAGGAAGTGCTGTAGTAATTCCTATATCAAAAGTTAAATATAGTTTTATAAGTGGAGGTCTTGATCAACAAGCACCTAAACCTTATGTAGATGGCGATTATCCATTTGGTGGTGGGGCAGGTGGAATGACATCAATTACACCTGTTGCATTTTTAGTATATGTTAATAATGATGTAAAATTACTACATTTAGAAGAAGCATCTCATTCTTTAGAGACGCTTGTTGATGCAATACCCAACGCAGTGACTAAAATAATGAATGTAATGAATAATAAAAAGAATCTTGTTTAGGCAAGATTCTTTATTTTTTAAAATATTGCTCAATTTAAAGAGTTTTATTTACCATAAATTTTGACAAAAATATGTATATATTGTAAGATATTCTTGTAAAAAGGGGATATGTTAATTTTTTGGTTATATTTGGGGTATAATTATTTTAAAAAAACTATACACTTTTTTAGTGTATAGTTTTTTTAAAAAAAATGTTGTTTTTTTCTTTTTTTACCGTGTTAATGTGGTGAGGAGTAAAAATCAATTAATTTATTAATCACTCCTTTTTATGTGGAGGGGTAATGAATAAATTAATTAAACTAATATTGCAATTTAAGGAATGTGAAAATTGTAATCAGTATAGTAATGATATTTTATTTGAAGAAATATACATAGAGTTAAAATATTTAATAAAAAGTTATATTTGTAAAGTACCTATAGATAATCGAGATGACTTTAAACAAGAACTATTAAGCTGTTTATATAAAGTATTACAAGTGTTTAAAATACAAAATAATGTTGATAACGGAATAATTAAAAATATTAAAGTTTCTAAGACTGATAATATAAATGACATTATAAAAATATATAATAATAAATATTTTAAAGCATTTGTGAATAAGTATAAGCAAGAATTACAAGAGGTTGACTTTAACAATTTAAATAATATTGTTTTATTGATGGATGAATTTAATTTGTTTTGTAATGAAAATCAATTTATTAAATATTTAATTATTTCATTTAATAATAATGTAAAATCATTTAATGATCAGTATAGAAAAGAGCAGCCTAGTAAACCAATTAGTTTAAATTTAATGATTAATGATGAAATTGAATATATAGATTTAATAAAAGATGAAACTAAGAATTTTAAAATATTTGATGAAAACTTACTATCAAAAAAGGATAAGAAATTCTTATCATTATTTTTGGAAAATAATAAAATATTAAAAGGTGTTGAAGTTGCAAGTAAGCTTGGTATAACGCAGCAAGCAGTGAGTATTCGGTTAAAAAGAATTAGAGAAAAATATTATAAAATATATAATCAAATATATGATGAAGTGGAAATTTAGTTTTCCACTTTTTTAATTTCAAATGTTGTTTTTTTAAAGGATTAATATGTTATATGAGTGAGGAGGTGATATAACATGGAAAAATTAACTATTGTAGTTTCAATTATTGGAATTATTGGAACATTATCAAGTATCTTTTTTGCTTATCTTGCATGTAAAAAAACAAATATGCAAGAACAAAAAGTAGATGGTAAAACTGAAGGTGCAATGCTTTCGGACATTGGTTATATAAAAGCATGTGTAGATCGGGTTGAAAAGAACTTAAACAAAGTCGATGAACGTTATCGAAACATTGCGGAAAGACTCGCTAAAGTAGAAGAAGCTGTCGCCAATGTTACTAAAAGAGTTGATGAGTTTTAAAAAAATTTTAAAAGTTTTGGTTGCTTTTTTAGACTTTTTTACTCTTTATATAGTGAGGAGGCTAGATTATGTACAAATATCTAAATAAACTAACACCAATTTAAATATATTTATAATTTATTTAAATTTAAGGAGGTGTAGAATTATGAATTTTACAAGTATACCTATTATAGTTTTATGCTGCTATATCATAGGTGAAATATTTAAAAGCATATTTAAAAACAAACAAGAAACTTACAAACTAATACCTATATTAATGGCCTCAATAGGAGGAGGTTTAGGAATATTAATTTATTATACTAATCCTGAAATAATTTTAAATGCGGATAACATCTGGACAGCTCTTGGTATTGGGATTGTAAGTGGACTTAGTTCCACTGGAACTAATCAAATAAAAAAACAAATGTTAAAAAAGGATAAAAAAAAGAATGAATAAATTTAAAGATACATATAATCCAAAAATAGATTTTAGATTTTTGGCTTTCACCAATATGAATCTTAATCAATTTGAAAGTACATATGAATTGAAAAAAGTTTTCAATGGAGAAAAAGAACCTGTGACTCAAAGTCAAATTGATATTAAAAGTACAAAAAAAATATTTGAAATATTTAAAGATCAAGGTATTAATAAAAATACAATAAAAGAATGTGCTGATATTTTTAATGTTAATGTTTCTAATTATAAAATAGATTATTTAATCGATTATATGAATGATATTATTACTGATGAGTATTACGAATATGCATGTAAAATTTTTAGGTTTATAATTAAAAACCTTCTTTTTGGTTCAATAAATAGTAAAATCGCAATATTAGTTTTTAATACAATTATGTATAACAATAATATATTACCTATAATTTTACATCCTTTAGATATGAAAAACATATGTAAACTCATAAATTCGGGTTTAAGTTTAGATAGTCTTAAAGAAATATTAAATGGATATTTTAATATAAGTGTTACATATAATACTTCCCATAGACTAATTCATAAAGATGAAATATATAAGTTTTTTGTAGACAATAAAGAAAAAATAAAAAAGATATTTGATGTAAAACATATTAGTTTAACAGGTTCATATGCAAACGGTTTGTATAATGAATATAGTGATATTGACCTAATTGTGTCATTTAAGAATAAAGAAAAAAAGTCTGAACTCAAAAACTTTCTAAAAAAAGAATTTGGTGTACCCGTGGACCTTGTATTAAGTGATGAAGATTTTAGTAATGCTGAAGATTTAAAGAAATATAGAGAAGTCATATTTTAATGAGTAAAAATAATTATAATCTTCCGTTTTATATTTCTAAAATCTACAATAGAGATACGCAAAAAATCAACTTTAAAAATGTGGTTTTAGATATAAAAAGTCCTACTACACATGAAGAAATTCATTATAAAGAAATTAGAGATTCATATACTTATTTAATTAACAATGTAAATAGTTATATTGATAGTAATTTGTTTATTAAAGCTTACTTTCTTTTAACAAATAGAAGATTATTAAGTAAGCATAAAGCAGAAAGACTAGTTATATTATATTATCAATATAAAGATTGTGATTTAGTTGAATTGTTATTGTTTTTATTACAAGAAATAAAAATTATAATTGTATATAAAAAGCTGGAATTTTCATTACTTATAATTAATTATTTTTTCAAAAAAATATTCAATTCAGAAATTGAGTTAAATAATTCTTTTTTGAAAAAAATTAAAAATTTGCTAAAGAAAAAAGAAGATACAATATATTTGTTATTAGCATTAAAAAGGAGTTTAATAACTAATGAAAATATTAAAACAAATAATATTTCAAAAATGATGATTTTAGATTTTTTTGAAGATAACAAAAAAATAATAAAAGAAAAGTTTTTAATCAAAAGATTATTTTTATTTGGATCTTTTGCAGAAGGGTCACAAAATTTTGAAAGTGATTTAGATTTATTAGTTATATTCGAAGAAAATGTTAAAAGTAAAGATAATGGTTTATTATCAAAAAAATTTAGTACATTCGTTGAGGATAAATTAAACATTTCTACTGATGTAGTACAGTTTAGTTATGCGATTTCATCAATGGACTATTTATCAATAAATAAGATTATTACAATTTATTAAGGAGGAAAAAATGATAAAAAATGTTTATAATAATGGGCAAAGCTCACCAGAAATTAATTTATCCGCCAATTATTTAAATTATACTTCTAAGGCATTAAAACTTAGTCTTGAGACAGATGAACATTTGTATGATTTAGCCGATAATAGTGTGACGGTATTAAAAGTTGAAATTAAAGATTTTAATACAAAAATGAAAGTTTCTGGTGCAAAATTGCGCTTTAAAATTAAAAATGTTCAAGAAGGAGGAGCGACATTTAAATTATATGAAACTAATGAGGATTCTTTTTCAAAAGAAAAAAGTTATAATGTTGAATTAACATCTTTATTAGATACAATTGTTTATAATGGAAATGCTTCAAAATATGGGGATGTCGTAGCAGATGTAATTGAATTTGATATTACTAAATATATGTACAATAAATTATGTAGTGAGGATTTAACTTTATATTTTGCTATTACTTCAAATTCTAAAAATTATAAATTATATTCTATTGAAGATTTAATAGGGAAAGAAATTTCGTTATTGATGCAATTAAATAACGTAAAAGGATTAAACTCGATGTATGAATATATGCAAGAAGATATTGGTTTTGCAGGAGTAAGTTCGATTAATTTATTCAATGGTAATATGATTCATAAATTTGAACAATTACTAACATTGAATGACAAAATGCCAGTTGCATTTAATTTGTTCTATAATAAAGATTATAATATTATTAATGGTATGCTAGGGAAATATTGGACCCATAGTGGTAACTATAGATGTGTTTATAATGGTTCTTCTTTTACAATAATAGATCCATCATGTAAAGAAAATGAGTTTTATTTAACTACTGAAGAAGAAATTAAACAAGTATATAATATTACTGAATTAGTTGATGATATTGAAAATCCATTATATTATATTTGTTATAATGAACCATTATATGCTATTATGAGTAGAACAAATGAAAGTCATATTATTATTGTTGATAAATACAAGAATAAAATGGAATTCGATAATTATTATTCTTATCATGTCTTAGAAAAGATCTCACTAAATAGTGGTGAATATAATGAGTATAATTATTATTATAATGGAAAATTAGGTTCTATAAGAAATCATGACAGTGAAAAAATTATGTTTTCTTATAATAACTTAAATGTTTCAAAAGTTGAGATTTATAATAGAGATAATATAAAAATTGGACAGGCAAGTTTAAGTTATGATAATAATTATTTAAAAAATATTAAGCTATATTCTAGTGACGAAACTACTCTAATTAATGAAGTAAATTTTAATTATGATGAATATGGTAGATTAAATGAAATTAAAAGTATATTAGAGGGAATTGGAAGAAAAATTCAATATAGTACAACGGGGCAAGTTGTGAAAATTGAAAATATTAATTTAGATAGTAATGAAGATCAAATGTTTACAACATATGATTATTTTACATTTCAAACTAGATTAACCGATTATACGGGATTTTATGTTGATTATTATTTTGATAATTACGGAAGATGTAAAAATATTATTGACTGTGAAGCAAAGTCTATTACACGTAATTATGAAGAAGTAATTAATGGTAATCCAGGTAATTTAAGTATGGAGTCTAAAGTACAAATTAATGAAAGAAATATAATTGCAAATCATTCATTTGATAATTATGAACAATTATTTGGAGAAAATTCCCCATGGACACTAGAAAGTGGTGAATCTGAAAAAATAAAAATTGTTGATGGTGGTGTGTTTGGTAAGAAGTGTTTAAGAATAGTTAAGGATTCAGGAAATACTGTAAGATTAATACAATCACTATATAATGTTCCACAAGGAATATATACATTTAAAGGTTACCTTAAAGCGGTAGTTGATGCTAATAGTACAATGAAACCTGGCTCAATTAAAGCTAAAATTGTAGTTAAATATAAGGAAAGAGAAACAACTGTAGTTCCGGGGAATTATTATACAGCAACTACAGAAACAACATATCAAGAAAAAGAAGAAGTTTATGATCTAATTAATACTATTAGTGGTACATTTGATTGGAATGAGTTTAAGAAGAATATTGTTTCAATTCCTGGTGGGCCTACAATACAAGATTTAGATATAAAATTAATTATTGAACTTACTGAATCAAATTATACAGCATTTATTGACGATTTGACATTGACATATGGAGACCATATTGTAAGGCATAATTATGTTTCGAATGGATATTTTGAAAATGAATTAAGCGGTTGGGAAAAAAATAACACTAGTGATTCTGATAAGATAGTATATAGTAATTTATGTCCTGGTCATCATACAGTATTAGGAGATAATGTATTAAGAATTAGTAGTGATTTAAATAAAGTAAAAAAGGTATATACTACTATTGATATTAAGGGAAATCCAGGAGATGAATTATTATTAAACTTATTTGGTAAAGGAAATGTTAGTACAAATGATGTTTTTAAAGCTTTTGTAAAAATTTATAATGCTAATTCTGATGATTATAAAGAATATGAATTTGAATTTGATTCTAATTTCGAGAATTGGCAAGTTTTAACAAGAAAAATAATTTCAAATTTTGTATATGATAAAATTGAAATTGGTGTTAAAGTTCGTGCAAAGACAGATGTATATATTGATGCAGTTCAATTATATAAAGATACATTTGGAAAAGAATACGCTTATACTGAAAAGAAAAATTTATCAGAGATTATAGATTCAAATGGAAATTTTGCATCGGTTTCATATGATGAAAACTCAAATATTACAGAAGCTACTGATGAATTTGGTGATTCATATCGATATTCATATAAGAATAATAAATTAACTCAAATTACTAATAATCAAAATTCAAAAGTTTTATTAAAATATGATGATGATATAGGTAAGCGAACTGAAACTAAAATTATCTCATCAAAAGGCGAAATATTAAAAACAAGTCAAAGTTATGATTCAAAAGGTAGAGTTCAAACATCTACAGATGATTTGGGTGTAGTTAAAAATTTTGAATATGATGAGTATGATAGAGTTACTAAAGAGACTATAGTTAATGGCTCAACAACAGTATTTAAATATGATGTAAATGGCTTATTGTTAGAACAACTGTCAGAATTAGGAAGTAATAAGTCAAAATGTAATTATATATATGATACATATGGTAGAATTAAATCTATTGAATGTGATGATGAAACAATTTACGAATTTGAATATAACCAAAATCAACAATTATCAAATATTAAAGTTGATGGCGTAACATTTGTAAAAAACTATTATGAAAAGTATCAAAATAGTATTAACACTAACTTATTGACAAAACAAATTTTAGGTGATAATGATTCTAATGGATATTATACTTTCAATTACGATGACAAACAAAGATTAACACAAATATATTTTAATGACATATTACAAGTCGAATATGAATATGATGAAAAAGATAGAGTAGCTAAAATCATTGATAAATGTTCCAATAAAGATGAGTTTTTATCGTATGATAACGAGGGAAATTTAGTTTCGGTATATGATAACAATGGAGATTGCATTTTATTTGATTATGATAATTTAAATAATTTACAAAAAGCAACTTTCAATTTTGATGATGTTCTAAGAAGTTTTGATTATGAATATAAGTGTGAATACAACGATTATACTCCTTCTGGCTATTTTAATAGACTTCAAAAACTTTTCCCAGATGAAATTATAAAAGGTGGCAGTGGATTAAATGGTGTTTATGGAGCAAGAACAGCAATAAATAATGTAGAGTGTGATACAATAGAAGTAGATGATAATTCCGCATTGACAGAAAAAGTACCTTCTATAAATTTTGTTAAGAATAATTCTCTTGTTTCATATGAACTTGAAAGTTTTAATAAAGAAAGAAAGCCAAGCTCTACAACCGATAAAGTATTTAATTATGATTCTTGGAAAAGTAAATTTAGAAATAGAAAAACTGTTTATGCATGGATTAAACCAACTCTTCTACCAAGAGATAAGCAAAGATTATTTGCTTTTTCCGCTTTAGATGACAGTGGATTTAGATTCGTTCTTTCAGTTAACAAAAATAACACTCTTGTACTTGAAGATAAATTAAATGATATTGAGTTAACTACTACTGAAGACATTGATTATACACTTAATGTAAACGAATGGAACCTTGTCGGTTTTAAAGTTGATTTTGATTTTATTAATAATAGTAAGACAATTAGCATTATCTTAAATGGAAGATTATTTAGTAAAACTTATTTAGATGAAATTTCCTTAGATTCTCTTAAGTTCTTTGTTATAGGTGAACATTGTATTTCATCGAATTATACTGATATTGAATATTTAACGGGAACTAAATATCAAAATAATATGCCTTTTAAATTAGCTTTCCTTTCTGTTGGTGGAACAGATATTCAAGGTGATGAGTTTATAGGAATTTATGAGGAAGGAATTAGATTCTTAACTTCAGAACCAAATTTTGGAGCTAGTGGTGTTACTTTTTTTGATGAGTCTGTTTATAAAGGATTTGATGTAATTACATTAAATGGTTCTTTAAATTCATTGAAGAGAATGCAACCGAAAGAATATATTTATATTGAAAATACATTTAGTTCAGAAAAAATTAATATGTTCAAGTTTGATACTGTTGGTTTAGATCCTTTATATCGTCATGTTTATGCAAGTTATGATTCTGGAGTGAATTTAAATAGAGTAACATCTTCAAAATTAGCATACGATTTATTATTAAGAAATTCCGGAACTATTTCTTTAAGATTTAAAGTTGATCAGCTAAACGATTCTGATAATAATGATAGGGTAATTTTATATTCAGGTAACGGAACTCAACAAAAAATGAAGTTATATATTGATTCAAATAATAATCTTTGTTTTGCAGACTCTGTTAACAATTATAATTTATTTTCATCAGTATTGTTAGATAAATGGCACTTAGTAACAATTAGGTTTACAGGGTCAAATTTATTAATTAATTTAGATGATAATTCTGTTCAAAACATTACTACAGTATTAAATTTAGATAATATCTATACATATATTGGATGTTCAATTGATTCTACTAATTTACCTATCGAACATTTAAATGGTTGCATTGAAATGTTAGCATTTAAGGATAGTTTTGCTTCTGACGTAGAAATTCAAAATATTTATAATAACGGTGAATCATTCTCTGTAAGAACATACTATGATGAATTAGGTAGAACTAGCTCTAGAAGAGTTCATTCAAAAAATAATGTTTTACGTAAAAATTATTATTATACTGAGAAAAACGGATGCACTTCAACAAAAATTTCATCAGAAGAATCATACAGTGGTGAGCAAATTCATTATGAATATGATGAACTAGGGAACTTAAAAAATGTAGAAATTGAAGATGAGTTAGGAAATGTAGTAAATAAAAATTATACATATGACGGTTTATTTAGATTAAAATCTTCTATAGTTAATGGCATTACAAATACTTATGATTATTATCCTAATAATAATATTAAAAAGAAAAACAATATTCTATATTATTATGATGGTAGATTAAAAGATCAATTAACGAGTAGATCTGATGGTACTACTATAACATATGATGAAAGTGGATTCATTGGTAATCCTTTAAAAATAGATAAACCAAATCAAAAGTTAGAATTAGTTTGGAATGGTAGAAGATTAATAAGCTTAAGAGATACATTTGCACAAGTTCTTTTAAATTTTGATTATAATGCTAACGGCATTAGAATCGTAAAAGAAGTAGAAGAAGAGTATACTGAAAAATATTCTTTAAGTGGTAGTAAAATTTTATCATTAAAAAGAACAACTAATAATCTAGAAAAAGTATTGAATTTTGTTTATGATGAAACTGAATCTCTTGTAGGCTTTACATTTAATGGTGATGAATACTTTTATGATAGAGCAGTGGATGGCGAAATAAGACATATTGTTGATAAAACTGGTAAAGTATATGTTTCTTACACATATGATGATTGGGGACTTCCGACAATTAGTTATATTGAAGAAACTAAAGGTAGAGAATTATCAGAACTTAATCCGTTTATGTACAAAGGCTATTTCTACGATCGTGAAATTAAAATGTATTATTTGAATACAAGATATTATGATCCTGATTTAGGAAGATTCATTAATGCAGATTCACAAGTTGGTTCTATCGGACAAACAATGGGAATGAACTTATATGCTTATTGTAGAAATAATCCAATTTGTTATGCTGATGAAAATGGTAATTGGCCTAGCTGGGCTACAAAGGTATGTATTGGTGTTGCAGTTATAGCTATTTGTGCTGTTGTAGCAATTGCATCAGTTTATACAGGTGGTGCTGCTGCATGTCTTGCAACATCAATGCTTGCAGGAGCAGTAAAAGGAGCGTTAATAGGAGCTGCCACAGGTGCACTTTCAGGAGCAGTTGTCGGAGCAGTTACGGAAGGAATTAAGACAAAAACGTGGGAAGGTGCTTGGAAAGGTGCACTTTCAGGAGCAATAGACGGTGCTGCAGATGGATTTATGTGGGGGGCAATTGGTGGTGCTATCTCCGGTGCAATGAACCCTAAATTCTGTTTTGTTGCAGGAACACTTGTTATGACAAAACAAGGTTTAAAGGCGATTGAAGAAATTAAAGTAGGTGATCAAGTCTTATCATACAATGATAATCTTGATATCTTTGAATATAAAGATGTTGTTGATGTATATAATAATGAAACTACTGAATTATGTCATATTCAGACTGAAACCGAGGAAATTGTATGTACTCCAAATCATAGTATCCTAACTGATGAAGGATGGAAATTAGCTAGTGAATTAGAAACAAATGATAACATTAAAACATCTAATGGATTTGCAAAAGTAGTCTTTATAGAAATCGAACAATTAAAAGAGAAAATTAATGTTTACAATTTAAACGTTTTAGGTTATCACACATATGTTGTTGGAAATGAATTGTTGGTTGCTCACAATAGTTGTAATCCAAATGGTCGAAAAGGTTGCAAGGCTCATCAAGATAAAATTAGTGAGCTAAGAGAACAATTAACAAATACATATAATGGATTTGATATAAATACAGAAGTTATGGTTAAAACTTCGAAAGGTATGAAATCTAAGAGATTTGTTGATATAGCTGTGATGGACTCAGATGGTAAAATAATTAAAGGATATCAAGTTGGCGTATCAACTAAAAAAGGTTTGCCTGTAATTAGAGAAAGAAGAGCTTTAAGTGATCTTGCTGATGCACTAGGTGATGGTATTATTGAGTTTATTAGTTATAAATAGGAGGCTAAATTATGCAAATAAATTTTTATTCAAATAAAGATGGTATTATTGAACTGTTTAACTGGATTAATAAAGAATTTCCAGATTTAGATTTTTATAGTAGTAGGGATAATGCTCGTTTTAATGAAAGAAATTTATACCTCAATGAAGTTGGATATCATGATAAATTATATTTAACACTTAAAAATTCTGAGTTATCAAATAAAATGATATGTTATAATAAATGTGATTATATAAAATTAGATTTTTTATTAGAAAATGGGATTGAATTTTATTTTGGATATTCTGATAATAAGATATACAATTACAATTTTATAAATTATAATCCACAAGATAGAACTGTACATGAACCATTTTTCCCATGCAGGATTTATTTGAATTCGTATTATTTGGGAGATAATGATATTTATATAAAAATTTATAAGAAATTAAGTTCTAGAATAAGAAGAAATTCTATAAGGTTAAATTATGATTATATTGAAGCTTACTTATATGCCAAATGTCTACGTTAGAAAATTTATTTTCAATTTATATCAAATTTAGTGCTTTAAGAATAAACAAGCTACTTAACACTTGTAAAACAAGTGCTTAGGTAGCTTTTTCTAATGGCTTAATGAAATTAAAAGGGGGAGTATCTTTATTTGATTTGTTAAATTTATTTAAACAAATTAAATAAATCGAGGCACTAGGTGTGGGAGTAGACAAAAAAAGGAAAGATCTCTCTTTCCTCTATAAATCTATTTCTTTTTTCATATAATCTACAAATTCTTTATCTAATATAATCTCTACAACATCATTATTATTTTCTAATATAGGTAGATCATTCTAATTAAATATTCCATCTAATCTTTTATGTTTATATAAATCTATAATTAAATCAGATAAATCATTATCATTATCTAATCCTATAAGTTTATTTAAATTAATATATCGTTTATTATTATCAAAATATATAAATCTCTCTTTATATAATAACTTATAATCTTCTTCATTAACTTTTAACATAATATTATTATAATTTACAAATATATAATAACTATTATAGCAAAGGACATAATTAATTGTAACTTTAAAAAATATTACTAACTCATTAAAGTTTTAATATCCAATTTACTTAACCTATTTTTATAAATATAATAGTATATTCTCTTTATTATTATAATGTTTATAATTTATTTATGTTTCACTAATTTGTAACTATTATATTATATCCATAAAAAGTCAAATATAAATGTTCATTATAAAATTAAAATATTATTTTAATTGGTTGTATTAAAATATTATTTTAATTGGTTGTAATGGTGGACTAAGATATTAAAATGTGATATAATGATTTATTAGAGAGTATTAAATTAGTGGAGGTATAATCATGAAGGATGTAATTATTATTGGTGGTGGACCTGCAGGTATTTTATGTGCAGCTGCTATTAAAGAAAATGCAAAAGAAATGGTTAATGTTACAATTGTTGAAAGACTTGAAAAGATTGGTAAAAAGATTCTTGCAACAGGAAATGGAAAATGTAATTTTACTAATAAAAATTTAAGTCCTAGAAGATATAATAATCCTAAGTTTGTTACCCCTACACTAAGTAAATATGGATATAAAGAAATTGTAGAATACTTAGAATCAATTGGTCTTTTAAGCAAAGAAATTAGTGAAGGAAGAATGTATCCATATACAGAAAGTGCTACAACTGTTTTAGAAGTAATGCGTATGCATTTAAATAGACTTGGAGTTAATGTTAAGACTAATTATGAAGTAAACAAGGTAGTTGAAAAAAATGGTAGATACTTAGTTTATAATAAAAATCAAAGAAACTATTATTTAGAATGTGATTATTTAGTATTTGCATGTGGTGGTGCTTCTGCTCCTGTTCTTGGAAGTAATGGAAGTGGATATGGTTTATTAAAACCATTTAAAGTAAAAGTTACTGATATTTATCCAGGACTTGTTGGAATTAAAAGTGATATAACAACATTAAAAGTATTAAATGGTTTAAGGTTTAAATGTAATGTTTCTGTTTATGAAAAGAAAACTAAAAGTTGTGTTTGGATAGAATATGGTGAAGTACAATTTAAAGGTGATGGAATAAGTGGTATTGTTGTGATGGAAGCATCAACATTTATGGCAAGACACCTTGGTAATTATGTGATTAATTTAGATCTAATGCCAGAGGCTTCACTTGATGATACAGTTAGAATGCTAAATATTAGAAAAGAATTATTTGAATCTAGTGAAGTATTAAATTTATTAACTGGAATGTTACCTAAGATGCTTGGGCAAGTAATCTTGAAAAAAGCTTCAATTGATATGAATTCGTATATTAAAAGTCTTACTAAAGCTAATATTACAAAGATTGCAGGACTTATTAAAGCATTCCCTCTTGATGTAAAAGGTGATTATGGATTTGAGCGATCACAAGTAACAGTAGGTGGAGTATCTTTAACTGAAGTAGATAATGAGACATTAGAAATTAGGAAAATGCCTAATGCTTATGTATGTGGTGAAATCATTGATGTTGATGGTGAATGTGGTGGATATAATATGCAATGGGCACTAGCTTCTGGATATTTAGTAGGTAAAAAGATTTCAGAAAGTATTAACGAAAATGCTTAAAATATCCAATATTAAATATAAAATAGAAAAAGATGTAAGTATATCTTATGATATGCTAATAGATTATATATATAAATATATATCTAAAAAGTATAAAGTAAAGAATCTTTGTAATGTTGAACTAGTTAAAAAAAGTTTAGACGCAAGAACTAGTGAACTTTATTTTGTATTAAGTGCAGTATTTTCTTGTAGCAACGAAGCATCCTTATTAAAAAATAAAACTATTGGAAAATATGAAACTCCTAAAGAAATAATTGAATTAAATACAATTAGAACTAAAAGAAGAATAAAAGCTTTAGTTGTAGGAATGGGTCCTTCTGGCCTTTTTAATGCGTATATATTAAATAAAGCTGGTATTGATGTAACATTGATTGATAAGGGTGACTGTGTTGAAGAAAGAGTTAAGAAAGTAAACAATTTCTTTGAAACTGGTATTCTTGATGAATCATCTAATATCCAATTTGGTGAAGGTGGTGCTGGAACATTTTCTGATGGTAAATTAGGTACTAATGTAGATAGCCCATATACAAGATTTATATTTGAAAAACTTGTGGAATTTGGTGCAAATAAAGATATTTTGTACGATGCAAAACCACATGTAGGAACTGATGTATTAAGAAAAGTAATAGTAAACTTAAGGAAACATTTAATTGCATCTGGTGTTAAAGTAATGTTTAACACAGAATTTGTTGATTTTGATTCATCTTCTGCAAAACTTATTTCTAAAGGTGAAGAAGTCTTAGAATATTTTGATTATTTAGTACTTGCGGTTGGTCATAGTGCAACAAAAGTCTACGAACTTTTAAAAGAAAAAGAAGTAGAATTAGAACCTAAAAACTTTGCAGTTGGTGTTAGAATAGAACATCTTCAAAGTAAAATCAATGAAGTACAGTATCATGGAGTATATCAAAACCTAGGTGCAGCTGATTATAAATTAGTTGCTCATGTAAATGGTAGAAGCTTATATACTTTTTGCATGTGTCCTGGAGGGTATGTAGTTAATGCATCGAGCGAAGAAGGGTGTCTTGTGACAAATGGAATGAGTAATGTAGCTCGTGATTCTAATAATGCTAATTCAGCATTATTAGTTAATGTAAATGTTGCTGATTATTATCAAAATGATGTACTTGATGGAGTTCGATTCTTAAAAAAATATGAAAGCCTTTGTTATAATAAATATGGTAATTTTATTGCTCCTGTTCAACTAGTAAAAGACTTTTTAAACGATACTGCCTCAACAAACCTAGGTGATGTAATCCCTAGTATTAAACCTGGATATCATCTTGGAACAATAAGTGATGTTTTACCGCCTTTTGTTAGCGAAACACTAAAAGAAGGATTAAGAATATTAGATAAAAAACTGTATGGTTTTGCAGATGATTTTGCTGTCATGACTGCAATTGAAACAAGATCAAGTGCACCAATACAAATTAAAAGAACTAAAGATTTATCAACTTCTATCCATAATGTTTATGCAATAGGAGAAGGATCTGGATATGCTGGTGGAATAACTACATCAGCTATAGATGGAATAAAAGTTGCATTGCAAATACTAAAAAAAGTAGAGGAAAATTAATGTCAAATAATATAAGTAATGAAAAGATTTTAAAGATCGTTGATACATTTGATGAATGTGCAATGATGTATTTTGATGGTACAACTGATGAATTATATGAAAACACTGATATCACTAATTATAATGTAGAACGACCTCATACTAACTTCTTTGAGTGTTTGCTAAAGTGTGTTGGATACTTTTTAGATGGCGATGAACTAAAAGTTGATGAGGAAAAAGTCGAAGAACAAATTAAACAAAAATTAGATGATTTAAAGAAATATTTAAATGAAGAAGGAGTAAATTCTGAAGAAGTAAGAAGAGCTTTTTTACTTTTAGATATTAAAGGATTTAAAAATGTAAACTTTCCATTAGATCTAATTACCCCTGATGCAATATCAATAATCATTACAGAATTAATTAAGTATTCTTGTAGTAAAGAAAAAATTAATTTACTTGATTTTAACTTTGGAGTTGGAAATCTTGCATTTACAATTGCTAATCATTTAGATAAAGATGTCCATTTAATTGGTTTTGATAATCATAGTTTACTTGCAAGTATTGCAACAATGAAAGCTAATATGATGAATACAATGCTTGATATGTATCATGAAGATTGTTTAGACTTTTATCCTAGTGAAATAGATGTAGTTGTAAGCGATATTGCAACATACGATTATCAAAATGATTTATATCACTCTTCTTTATATGAAAAAGGAGTAAGATACTTCCCTTATCTTGCAATAGAACACTTCTTAGAGTTAAAAGGTGATGTAACTTATATATATTTAATTGATAAAGATTTCTTTAGTCAAAAAGGTAATGATTTATTTAGAGAAATGTTAAGAGAAAAAGGAACAATTAAAAGCTTAATTGCCTTACCTGAAAATTTCTTTTTAAATGATACATTTACTAAATCAATTTTAATATTAAATAATAAACCTAGTACCATTCATTCATCAACAGAAGTATTTGTCTTACCACCATTACAAGAAAATAAGATGTTTATGAATGTTATGAAAAAAATTGAAGAACATTTAAAAAAATAATCCTAAAATTAGGATTATTTTTTATTTTCTTGTAAAAGCAATTTTACTTCTTTTTACGAAATATATAAGTGAAAGAGGTGAAAATATGAAAAAAATATTAAAAACAATTTTATTTATATTAATACTATTTACAAGTATTATTACTGTTAAAGGAAACTCATACAATATGCTTAAAAAATTATATATTGTTGAAGGAAGTTATGATACATTATTTTATCCAGGGTATCAACTAATTGAATCAAATATTGATTATGATCAAGAAGGTATTTATACTGCAACTTATCTTGAGGATATTACTGATCGAAAATTTATAAGAGAATTAGAAGTTATCTCTAAAGATAATATCTTAAAAAATGGTATTAAAAATATTAACTTAAAAGAAGAATTTTCATTTACAGGATATAAAGTATTAAAAAGAGTATCCACAAGTTTAGTAGACGTATTTGTATTAGAAGATGAAGATAATGTATGTTTAAAATTTAAATATCAAGATGAAGAAAAAGATTTAATTTTAAATAATAATATTAATTTTGTAGATTTGTGCTTTAACAAAGAACTTAATAAATTATATTTTGTTGGTCAAATATTATTTGAATCTACTGATATCTATATAGCAGAAATTGCACTTAATTGTGAAATTTTGAAAGAAAAAGTAATATCAGGTAGTAAAGTAGATTTAGTAAATTCTTTAGTCTATAGTAACAATTATCTTTATTTATCAGGATCTACTACATCTAATGATTTAGATTTTAATCATGTAAGCTATAATGAAGATAGTTTTATACTGCAATTTGATATTAACAATTTTGAAATAGTTAATTATTTAAATCTTGGAGAACTTGGAATTGATTTTATAGATAACATAGTATATTTAGATAATCTATATGTAATTAAACATTATTATTCATTAGGAGTTCATGTTGTAAAAATACATGAAATAGATGAAGAGTTAAAAATTTTAAATACTAATTACTTAGGAACAATTACTAATGTTACTGATATTTCATTAAAAACTGGAAATAACAATATATATTATTTTTGTAGTGTTTATAACGAATCAATCAATGATGATGAACAAATCTTATATCAAATTAATAAAGATTTATCAATTAAAAAAATAGATACTTATTATGATCCTTTTGCAAGAGGGGTTGATATGAATATTGTAAAAGACGAAATTAACCTACTTTATACATCATCTAGTATTGAGGAAAATTATCCTACATATTTAAGAGTAATTAATGATTCAAAACTTAAATTTACCTTAGATAATCGTATATATGATAAATGTTATTTTAATGAATTTGGTCATCTAGATTTACTTTATAAAGATAAAATTAAAAGTTTTGAATATAGTTTAGTTTATCTAAAAACACTTGGTTCAACTAATTATAATGAAAATATCGATCCATTAATTATGTGTAATAACGAAGAAATTAATTTTAATAAGTATTTATCAAACACATATATAGATTCTTCAACTTTTGGAAGCTATAGTTTATTATACTATTATAATTTTGACTTTTTTGATCTTGTATATAGAAAAGATATAAAAGTTTTAAGTGAATTAAAAATAAAAGATAACAATACTTATACAAATGGATTAATATTAGAATTTAAAGGGGTAGGATATTTAAATGATTCAATAATTGAATCTGGATATATTATAGAAGAACCATGTGAATATCGCTTAGTATTAGTTGGGAAAGATCAAGAAAAAGAAGAATACAATTTTGAAGTAGTTGAAAACGAATCACGCAAAGAACCTCTTAAGCATCAAAATTTAGAACTAGTATTTAAAGAAGAAAATAATGATACATTAAATGATGTTTTAATTAAAACGAATAATCCATCTAATTATATTGTAGAAAGTGACTACGAAAGTAATATTTGGTATATTATTATTCCTATTTTAACTTTAATTATGAGTTTATCTACAACTTTATTTTTAGGTAGAAAGATACGATGAAGTGTTTATTTTTATTTATTAATTTGTTAAATTTTATTCCATTATTTACTCTTACTAATAAATTAGAAAAAGAATGCATATATGAAGATGTTATTGCAGTAAATAATTATTCATATGTAGGGGTTTATAAAACGGATAGTGAACTTGTAATTAATGATGAAGTATTTTTATTTGAAGGTTATACAGTTAATACAATAGTTGATTCAATTAATAATATATATTTAGTTTGTAATGATTTAAATTCATCAACTATTATAATGTTTAATAAGTTTAGTAAAACTTATGAAATAAATTTATTAGATGATACTTATATTGATAAAATCTATGATATTAATAAATCAATATTCATAATTGGTAGTATGAATAATAATGGGTTAATTATGAATTTAGATTATGATTTAAATCTAATAACTAAAAAAACATTTAATAGTGATGGGAATATGTTAGTTAATAACTTGATAGTTGATGATTATATATATATTACGATATATAAAGATGGTATAACAAATAATTCAGATTTTATAAATCATGGTAATTACCAAGATAAAAAAAGCATTTTAGTAAAACTAGATTTTAATTATCAAATAATTAACACTTACTATTTTGATGAAGATTCTTGTGATGAAATAGTAAAGTCAATATTTATTAAAGATAATTTTATTAAAGTATTACTTAAAACAAGTAAAAAACATTATATTTATAATTTAGATAAAGACTTGTCAACTGCAACATATTATAATTTAGAAATAAAAGATGACATTGAATTAATTAACCACTTTAAATCAACACAAGAAGACTTACTAATTAATAAAACAAAAAGCATACTTTTAAGAGCTACTCAAAGCAAAATTAATACTTTAAAAGAATTTAATAGTTTTAAAGGTATTAGTGATTTTAAGATAATAAAAGGAAAACTTTATCTATTTGGAATAAATAATAGACTTCTAATTGAAGAATATCTTGAATACGAAGTAATAAAAAATGAAACAAAATATTTAAATATCTATGACTTAGATTATCAAGATACATCAAATATCATAATAGAGTCATGGTTTGAAAAGTTAAATATTTCAATTGGTAATATTGAACCATACTTTGAAAAAAAGAATTCAGGAACATATGATATTGAATATTTAATACAACATGAAGATGAAAGTATTACAACTATTGATGGAATATTAGAAGTTTGTGAATTTACAAATTTTATTGATCAAGGGATTTATAACACAGGAAAAGTATTAGAATTTTTTGGTACTGCAAAATTAAATGGCGAAACAATTTACTATGGAACAGAACTTAATGAAGAAGGAGAATATGATATTGAAATAACTAATGCTAATATGCAAACTACTACCTATCATATATATATTGTAGATAATTATTTCAAAGAAGAAAAAGTAGTAAATACAAATTATTCTAATATATATAAAAGTAACACTTTAGAAAGTGTTTTTGTCAATATCGAAATAGGTGATTACGACATTAAAAATGTAATTATTAATGATGAAATATATGATGATTATGAAATTATCGATAATGTATTAAGTATAGAATTTCATAAATCTTCTAATAAATCCTATTATAAAATAAATGGATTAAATATTAATAATAATGGTTATGAAAGCTATATTTCAATTAATAAAGGATATCTTATTAACTTCTTAAAAGATGCTCCTTCACTATATATCAATCCAACCATAGAAGAAAAATTATTTAGCTTAGACATTGAAGTTTTGGATGAAGAAAAAAGTGTTATGTATCTAAAAGCAGTTACAAATGATTTTTCTAAAATCATAACTAAAAGTGATTCAATTGTAACAAAAGATTTAAAACTATATTTAGTATATGAAATAAGCGATAATAAAACTTATGAAATATTAATAAGTAAAATTAATCATACTATTCCAACTAATGTTAATATATATATTAATTATGAAGATGGAAAAGTTAATTTAATAAATTTAGATTACAATATTGATAGTGAACAATTAAATGAATTAATAGCATATAATACTTCATATCTAGATTATTATAAAAAGTTAAAACATAATAGTTTTTTACCATATGTTATTTTTATAAGTATTGGAATTGTAATATTCATTGGAGGGAGTTTTTGTGTTTATTTACTTATCAAAAAAGTAAAAAATATGTCTTTTTAATTTGATTATTTTTTTTCTTCTATTATTGTTTGAAAATAATTTTTAAATATTGTATAATAAGAATGGATTAATATGTAAGGAGAGTGCTCATGGAATTTGTTCCTTTATATGTTCGTAGTGAATATTCAATGTTACAAAGTACATGTAGCATTGAAAAGTTAGTATCTTATGCAAAAGAATATGGTTACCAAAGTCTTGCAGTAACGGATGAAGGTGTAATGCATGGAACAATTAAGTTCTATAATGCATGTAAAAAAGCAGGAATAAAACCTGTAATTGGACTAAAAGTACCATATAATTTAAATGGTGTTATTAGTAATATCCTTCTTTATGCAATGGATATCAGTGGATATCGTAATTTAATGCGTATATCTAGCAGATATAAAACTTCTAATAGTCCAATTGATTTAGAAGATTTAAGAAAATGTTCTTTAGGTGTACTTGCAGTAACACCAGGAAATGATAGTATCATTTATAATTATTTAAGAAGTAATAATCAAATAAAAATTAAAGAACATCTATCTTTATTAAACAGTGTATTTAATAATTTATATGTAGGTATCAGTTTATCAACAATACATGATCGAAATAATCTCGACAATTATTATCAAAATTTAAATAATATTGGTGCTAAAATGGTTGCAATACAACCAGTATATTATTTAACTCCTGATGATTTAGATGCATATATCGTTTTAAGATCAATTAGTAATAATGGAAACCTTGTAAACATTACTGAATCAGAGGCTAATAGTTATTTATACTTAAGTAGTGAAATTGAATATTTATTTAATAAATATCCAGAATTGATAAATAATTCTAAAGTAATAAGTGACAAATGTGATGTTGAAATAGAATTTGGTAAATTCCAACTTCCTAAATATAGTGATGAAATAGATGCTGATAAATACTTGTATGAATTAAGTATATTAGGACTTAAGAAAAGACTAAAACAACTTCCAAATGTAAATACCAATATATATATAGAACGCTTAAAGAAAGAATATGAAACCATTGTAAAAATGGGATTTGCAGATTATTTCTTAATCGTATGGGATTACGTTAAATATGCTAAGAAAAATAATATTTATGTAGGTCCAGGAAGAGGTTCTGCTGGTGCTAGTTTAATTGCATATTGCTTAGGTATTACAGATGTTGACCCAATAAAGTATAATCTATTATTTGAACGTTTCTTAAATGAAGAACGTGTAACAATGCCAGATATTGATATTGACTTCCCTGATGATGAAAGAGACAAAGTAATCCAATATGTTGGAAAACGTTATGGAGCATCAAGAGTTGCTCATATTGGTACATTTGGTACTTTCCAAGTAAAACTTGCAATAAACGATACTGCAAGAGTTTATAAAACAAAAGATACGCATTTAAAACAAATATTAAAGATATTAAATGCAGAACTTGAAAATTATAAAATACATCAACCTTCACTTTATGATATTATTGAAAAATCTGATCAATTAAAACAATTAATGGATGAGTATGAAGAAATTAATAAAGTGCTTAATGTTGCATGTAAGTTACAAGGATTACCAAGAAATGTATCAACACATGCAGCAGGTATAATAATTACTAAATATCCATTAGTTAATTATACAGCACTTGATAATGGGTTAGAAGGCATCTATCAAACACAATTTGAAGCTAGTGACTTAGAATCTTTAGGACTACTTAAAATGGACTTTTTAGGGCTAAAGAATTTAACTAATATTAGTAAAACAATTGAGCTAATTAAACTAGATAATCCAGAGTTTTCTTTACCTAAAGATGAAAATGATCAAGAAGTATTTAAAATGCTTGCAAGTGGTGATGTAGTTGGTGTATTCCAATTAGAATCTGCAGGGATGAGTAAAGTAATTAAAGAATTAAATACATCATCATTAGATGATATTATTAGTGCTTTAGCACTTTATAGACCTGGTCCAATGGATATTATTCCAACATTTATTAAACGTAAATTTGGAAAAGAAAGTGTAACATATCCTCATGAAGATTTACACTTAATATTAAAAGATACTTATGGTACAATTGTATATCAAGAACAAATTATGCAAATAGCAGTAAAATTTGCAGGATATTCACTTGGTAGAGCAGATATTTTAAGAAGAGCAGTTTCAAAGAAGAAAAAAGAAGTCCTAGAACAAGAAAGAATTTCTTTTGTCAATTCTAGTATAAACAAAGGCTATGATAGAAGTGTCGCAGAAGAAATATATGATTATATTGTAAAGTTTGCTGATTATGGTTTTAATAAAGCTCATAGTGTTGCATATGCTAAACTTTCATATCAAACTGCTTATTTAAAATGTCATTACCCTACTTATTATATGTCTACTTTAATGTCTACATTTATTGGTAGTAATAATGATATTGTAAGTTATTATAAAGAAGCTTTAAGAAAAAATATTGGTGTCATGGGACCTAATATTAATGAATCATTAAATTATTTTGCATCAGTAGATAATAAGATTTTATTTCCTCTTACAATCATTAAAGGTTTAGGAGAGGTTAAAGCAAAAGAAATAATGGAAGAACGACTAAAAGGTAAATTTGAATCATTTAAGGATTTCTTAATTAGAACTAAAGATATAATTCCATTTAGCTTAATAAATAATATTATTTATAGTGGTGCATTAGATAGTTTTAAATTAACTAAAAAAGCAATGATTGAGTCTGCTAAGTTGCATATTGATTTAGTAGATTATGAAGATATTCCAGGAATGAAAGGTGTGACATACACTGATGAAGAGTATCCATATGGAATATTATTAGAAAAAGAAAAAGAAGTGCTAGGTTTAAATATTAAATATAATTTCTTTAAACAATATGCACATATATATCAAACAAAACATCTTGCATATATAAAAGATGCAAAAGAAAATATGCAAATTAGAACATTAGGTATTCTTTCAAAGATTAGAGAAATAAAAACTAAAAAAGATGAGCTAATGGCTTTTGCATTAATAGAAGATAATATGAATGAAATTGAACTAACAATTTTCCCAAGAGTTTATAATCGTTATCCTAATCTTACAATAGGTTCAATTGTGATTATCACAGGTGTTGTAACGAAGAGAAACAATCTACAAATTGTAGTTGATGATATTCAAATAATTTAAAAGGAGATAAGTATGAAATTATTATGTTTTGATATAGGTGGAACAAACATTAAATATGGTGTAATTGAAAATGGTATCATATTAGAAAAAAGTAAGTTCCCTACAAATTACAAAAGAGGACATAAAGACGTAACTGACAGACTTATTGCTACTGCAAAGAAAGTTCAAAAGAAACATCCTGATATTGAAGGTGTAGGAATCTCTTGTGCAGGCAGTATCAATTTTGATGAAGGGCGTATGATTACTCCTCCTGATGCTATTCAAGAATTTGGCGAATGGGATTTTGAAAAATTATTTATGGATGAACTCGGGCTTCGCATTGTAGCAGATAATGATGTAAATAGTTTTGCTGCATGTGAATGTAAAATGGGAGCAGGTTCAAAATATAAAACATATTTAGTTATGACAGTCGGCACCGGTATTGGTGGTGCTATTGTAGTAAATAATAAAATCTGGCGTGGTAATAACTATAATGCTGGAGAAATTGGTAGAATGCTTGTTGATGGTGTTCATTGGGAAAAAATGGCATCTATGACAGCATTAATTAAAAGTGCTAAACTTAGAGGTTTAGATATTGAAGAAGGAAAAGATGTATTTGACTTATACGATCAAGGAGATAAAGTTGCTCAACTTGTAGTTGGAGAATTCTATCGTAATCTTGGTAAGGGTATTGCTAACTTAGTGTATATCTTTAACCCTGAAGCAGTAATTATTGGTGGTGCTATTTCTGCAAGAGATGATTTCGGTTTTGAAATCAATAGATATGCAGATTACTACTTAGTAGAAGGATTCCAAAGTACACTTGATATCATTCCTGCACATTTTAAAAATGATGGTGGTATCTTAGGTGCTTATTGCAATTTCGTTGATCGTTATGGAAAGGAAGAGAATTAGAATATGAATCAAGAAATCTTAAAAAAAGTTGAATTATGGAAAGCTCATGTAACAAAAGAAGAACTAAAAGCTATTGAAGAAATGTCTGAAAAAGAATTAGAAGACGCTTTTGGAATGGACATTGCATTTGGAACTGCAGGCCTAAGAGGTATTGTTGGCATGGGTACTAATAGAATGAATGAATATATTGTAAGAAAAACAACAGTGGGATTCATGAATTTTATGGTAAATGAATATGAAAATGCAAAAGAAAAAGGTTGTGTAATTGCATATGACTGTAGACGTGGTTCTATTGAATTCTCTAAAGCTGCTGCACAAGTTCTTGCAACAAACGGAATGAAAGTTTATTTATTTACTGCACTTCGTCCTACTCCTGAACTAAGTTTTGCAGTAAGACATTTAAAATGTGCTGGTGGTATTATGATTACTGCAAGTCACAATCCTCCTCAATACAACGGTTATAAAGTTTATGATGGTGAAGGTTGTCAATTAATTCCACATCTTGCAGATGCAGTAACAAAAGAAGTAAACAATGTTACTGATATGTTTAACATTGAAGTAAGACCTTATGAAGAACTTGTAAAAGAAGGAAAAATCTTAGAAATTAATAGCCTTGTTGATGTTCCTTACTTAGAAGCTGTTAAAACAATTCCAGTAAATAAAGTTAAAAAAGACAATATTAAAATTGTTTATACTCCACTTCATGGTACTGGTTGTGCATTTATGGTGGAACTATTAGAAGAACAAGGTTACACTGTTATTCCAGTAAAAGAACAAATGGTTCCAGATGGAGAATTTAGAACTTTAAAATCACCTAATCCAGAAGAATCAAGTGCATTTGAATATTCACTAAAACTTGGTAAAGAAGTTGATGCCGATATTTTAATCGCAACTGACCCAGATGCTGATAGAATGGGTATTGCAGCAAAAGATAATAATGGCGAATATGTACTTCTTACTGGTAACCAAACTGGTGCTATCTTACTTAACTATTTAGCGCAAAATGTTCCACATGATAAGAATGCATGTGTATATAACACAATTGTTACATCTAATATTGCAAAAGACATTTGTGATAAACATAACTTAACTTTAGTACAAACACTAACTGGATTTAAGTTTATCGGTGAACAAGCAAAACTTATTGAAAATACTGAAAAATCATTCTTCTTTGGTTATGAAGAATCATATGGTTCAGTAATTAAACCATTCGTAAGAGATAAGGACTCATTCCAAGCAACATTACTTCTTGCAGAAGTTGCATCTTACTATAAAGAACAAGGTAAAACACTTGTTAATGTTTTAGATGAAATTTATGAAGAATATGGTTACTATTTAGAAGGTGTTCAAAATATTTCTTTAACTGGTCTTGAAGGACAAGTTAAAATTAAAAAGATTATGTCACATTTCCAAAATGCTTCTATTACTTCAATGGGTGGTAAACCAATCGTTACAGTTGAAGATTATGATAAGAGTGTTAGTACAACTAATGGTGTTCAAACTCCAATTTCTTTACCTAAATCATTAGTACTTAAATATATATATGAAGATGGTGGTTGGTTTGCTCTTAGACCAAGTGGTACTGAACCAAAACTAAAGATTTATATCGCAATTAAAGATAAAGACAAAGCATCTGCTGAAAAGTTTATTGAAAACTTAAAAGCTGAAGTTATGGAAATTATAAATAATATTGAATAAGAGGAATTTTGTATGAGCGTAAAAGTAAATTATAAAAATATAGCTAACTTATTAAAAGAACAAGAAGTACTTGGTCTAAAAGAATGTGCTTATGCTGCAAGAAAAACATTAGTTGAAAAAACTGGTGCAGGTAATGATTTCTTAGGTTGGATTAACTGGACTCAAGAATATGATAAAGAAGAATATGCAAGAATTAAAAAAGCTGCAGAAAAAATCAGAAAAGATTCAGAAGTTTTAGTAGTTATTGGTATTGGTGGATCATATCTTGGTGCTAAAGCTGTCATTGAAGCAATGAAACCATATTTCAAAACTGAAAAAGATGTTGAAATTATTTTTGCCGGACACACTCTTTCTTCAACATATGCTTCTCAACTTTTAAAATATTTAGAAAACAAAGAATTCTCTATCAATGTTATTTCTAAATCAGGTACAACAACTGAACCAGCTGTTGCATTTAGATTATTTAAAGACTTATTAATTAAAAAATATGGAAATGAAGAAGCAGCAAAAAGAATCTATGCCACAACAGATAAAGCTAAAGGAGCATTAAGAGTTCTTGCAACAAAAGAAGGTTATGAAACATTTATCGTACCAGATGATATCGGTGGAAGATATTCTTGGTTTACAGCTGTAGGCTTACTTCCAATTGCAGCTGCAGGTATTTCAATTGATGACCTTATGAATGGTGCTGAACAGGCAAGACTTGATGCAGTTAACAATGAATTCGAACAAAATCCTGCATTATTATATGCTGCTTGCAGAAATGGGCTATATCAAAAAGGTAAAGATGTAGAAATCTTAGTAAGTTATGAACCAAAACTATCATTTATTAGTGAATGGTGGAAACAACTTTATGGTGAATCTGAAGGAAAAGACAAAAAAGGAGTATTCCCTGCAAGTTTAGTTTATTCAACAGACCTTCATTCAATGGGACAATATGTTCAAGAAGGTAAGAGAATTATGTTTGAAACAGTTCTAAATGTTGAATCTCCTGAAGAAAATATTATTCTTAAGAAAGAAGAAGTTGACTTAGATCAACTTAACTATCTTGAAGGAAAAGACTTAGACAGTGTTAATAAAATGGCAATGCAAGGAACAATACTAGCACACGTTGATGGTGAAGTTCCTAACCTTGTTATTTCACTAGATTCTATTAATGCATATAATATCGGTTATCTACTTTACTTCTTCATGTTTAGCTGTGGTGTATGCTGTTATATGACAGGTGTTAATCCATTTAACCAACCAGGTGTAGAAAGTTATAAAAAGAACATGTTTGCATTATTAGAAAAACCTGGCTTTGAAGCAATGACAGAAGAACTTAAGAAAAGATTATAAAAAATAAATATAGTATTATTTTTGTACAAAAGGAGGATAAAAATGATTAAAAATAATTTTTTAAAAATGTTTATACTTTTATCTATCTTATTATTAATTACTTCTTGTGTTAAAAATAAAACCTATAGTATTAATTATGTTTCTTCATATGGAGACTTATCAAATTTAATAAAAGAATATGATGGAACTATAGATGTAGAGTTACCTTCATTATATGACTTTGGTTATAAATTTTTAGGTTGGTATGATAATAGTGATTATACTGGTGAAGTAATTACTAAAATTAATAAAGGTTCTTCAGGTGATAAAACATTCTACGCAAAATGGTCTGTAGTTTCGGTTCCACCAACTGATAATAATAATGAACATGGTTTTGATGGTAAATCAATGAACTTTGTTATTAAAGTTGAATCTGTTAAACAATCTGATCCATTTAATGCTGATTATGTTGGTTTAAATAAAACATTTAAACAATCCCATCAAAAAGATATTGAAGCTAAGTATAATATAAAAATTCAATATTCTGAATGGGAAAAAGATGCAGCTTGGGGCTATGAACGAATTAATAAAATTAAAAATGATTATATATCTGGGGAATTAGAAAAAAATAATATTTATGTTATGGAAATCTCTTCTGAGTGGATCCCTACTCTTGTTAAGAGTTCTTGTTTAGCAGAACTATATAACTATGGCACTGAAAAAGGATATTTCGATGAATACTCTTACATGCAAGATGATATTATTAATCAAGCTACATCAGTTAGAAAAGAAGTTTATGGATATAAAGTAGGTGTAGCTCGTCCAGATAATTTTATGTTTTATAATGCTAATAAAGTAGCAGATTTAAATATTGATGATCCTGCTGAATTATGGCTTAAGGGAGAGTGGACGTGGTCTAAATTTGATTCTTGGGTAAAAGAAGCACAAACTAAGCTTGCAGATAATGAATTTACGATTGATGCTGGTTATGCAGATTTCCTTATTGGAGCTGCTCCTGCTCAAGGAAATAGATTAGTTAATGCTAGTAGAATGTTACCAATGTTTAGTAAAAAATCAATTACTAGTGTAATTGAGAAAATACAATATTATTATGCAAATGGATATTGGAATAAAAATAGAGGATTAGAATTTGTATCTAATGATTTTATTAACGGGAAATCTCTTTTACATAATGGTTCGTTTAATCTTTTAAATCAATCAGTTTATTATGATCAATTTACATCATTAAGCTTTGAACTTGGCATTGTTCCTTATCCAATAGATGATAATACAACTGCTATTCCATATACTGCTCCTTATATATATGAAGATACACAAGGTAATAAAGTTGAAGTTACTGAACCTTTGAAAAATAGAAAAAATGAAACTTTAACTACCAATGATGGGGATCCTATCTATGGTTTAGATTTAAGTGAATCTAACTTCTTAATTTCATATGATAGTGTAAATTGTTACTCAATCGCTAATTATGCTGGTGATAGATTAAATGGAATCAATACTGGAATAATATTTGATATACTTAGTAATCTTACAGATAGTTTTACAGGTAACTTAGAATATGAATCATTAACTATGGATGAAGAGTATTATCTTTCTCTAAGTGATATTGTTACAAATACGCTTGATAAAAACGTGCTACTATCAGTTCAAGATACAGTATACTATGATCCAATTAAATCATGGTCTTGTCTTGCCACTTTAGGTGTATATGATCATGAAGATTCATTCTCGTATGTAATAAAAGAATTAGTAGTTAATAATCCAGGTGATTTTGAAGTATTAAAGAATCTATATAATACTTATTTAGAAAAAAATAATCCACTAGGATAAACTTAAATTAATATTCAAATAAAAATAAGTA
>JAGBDV010000017.1 GCA_017937305.1 Bacilli bacterium | reverse complement strand
AATTTCTTTATATTTTCTTTTGCATCTTTTACTGGTAAAATATATCCCATAAACAACGAAATTGGAGCACTAAGCAAAAACCCAATTCCCAGTTTTGCCGGCTCTTTTAATATAATTAAATAAATACCTAATCCAATAATGCTAGGCACAAAAAAACATATCGGCAAAAATCTAATTTTGTTATCTAATTTTAATTTTTTTATTTTATCCTCTTTCGATAAATTTTCAAATTTTTTCATATTATCCTCCAAACTTTTCTGTCAACCAATCTTTATAATGAAGAAAATTATGATTGAAAAATTTTACCAATAAATCATATCATCAAAACAATTTAAAAACTAAATTTGAATCTATAATGTATATATTCATTAGATATAAATAAACAAAAATATATTCGCTTAGAAAAATTACATTTTAACTTCCAAAAAGCTTTTAATCCTTAATATTTTTTTACATTTTACTTACTGCTTATAAATATAAAAAATCCTCAAGTTTTTAAATTTATTTAAAATTAATATTTTTTATTAGAAGTATCCATAAAATCTTTTTTTAATTCATTTAATTTACTTCTAATTTTTTCATTTGGACTTCGGCGTAAATATCTTGCATAAGGAATTTGTTTCGAAAAATTTGTAGTTCTAATAACAAACTCAAAAGCTACTTCATTATAATCAATTATTTGAATTGATATAATATCTTCAAATTTTATTTTTTTTAAGAGGCGCGGATGTTTAATATATAATTCTTTTTTTTCATAATCAATTTGTATTCTCATTGAAAGACTAAATCCAAACCAAAATAAAATTACTACTAAACTTGAAAAAAGAATCGTTAAAACAAATATAACTCCTGCATGAATTTCATCAGCAAAAAAACATAAAACTATTTGTCCTATTATATAAAATGATATAAATAAATAAACTAAACTTTTAAAAAACGATTCAAAATAGTATTTCTTCATAATAATTTTCTTTCCTTTATTCAAACAATGAATTAATCCAATATTTAACCCATTCTTCATGGGTTTTTCCTTAACCTCAAAATTATAAGTTGTTTCTTCATTTTCGAGATATTGTAATTGTTTTTTATTTACTTTACATTTAATGTTATTATACAATTATAATTCATCATTTTCAAGTATTTTGAATGCTTCTGTTCATCAATAAAGTTAAATTTTTGGGTTATTTATTTAACCCTTTTATTGAATTTTTTACTAAAAAAATAAATACTATCCATATAGGATAATATTCATCTTATTGTATTTATATATATTTGCTAGTCATCCCGTCACGCCCGACCCTTTTATAACAACTAAAAGGTATTTATAAAAAAATCACCACTTTCATTATATGCAAGTGATGATAATTATATTTTTATATTCTTTTTATCTGATATTTGTTTAATTTTTTTACTCAATATATAGTTATTTCCAAACATCAAGTTAATTTTTTAAACTCTGATTATATTTTATGCCCCAACAGCCTGTTTTCTTTGAACCAACTCTTTCGATAATATTTTTTTCTTTTAATTTCTTAAAAATTTCTTTTGTAGTTCTAATAGATCTATTAATTTTTTTAGAGCATTCTTCGATAGTGATATTCTGATTATCTCTTATTATATTTATTATTTCTTTTTCTATATCACTTAAATCTACAAATTCATTAGAAGAATCTTTATATGATACATGTAATTTTTTATTGCTTAAGACGTGATTACTATTAAACAATAAATTCTCTAAAAACATTTCTAAGTAATCAGCTGTTTCTTCAATACCTAACAAAAAGTTTGAATAATTAGCTCTAACTAATGCATTTCTAAAATACCATGAATGTTTTGCAAAAAGATCATTATTTATATCAAACCCTTTTGTATTTAAATATTTAATTAAAAAAACAGCAGTTGTTCTAGTATTTCCTTCACCAAAAACATGTATTTGCCATAAATTACTTATAAACTTTGCAATATGTTTAATAAAGTCTTCTTTTGTTAAATGACGATAACTAAATTCTTTTTCTTGCTGAAAATCGTATTCTAAAAGATCTCTCAAATTATAAGCATTACCATATGTAACAGTATCACCATCTAAAACCCATTCTTTTTTTGAAATATTATAATTTCTTATTTGACCAGCATTTTCATAAATACCTTCAAATAACTGTTTATGAATATTTATATATTCAACTGGAGAAAAAACAAAACTATTAGAAGCAACAAGTTCTGCGATTCTTACACTTACTTTATCTGCTTCTTCAGTTCGATCATTATCTTTAGGTTTTTCTAAATAGTAAGAGTTAATCAACCTATGAGCTTCTTCGAATGATAAATCATCATCTATATTTCTTTCAGCAATTTCATATAAATATGTTGAAGGCGTTAAATCATCTACTTTTTGTAGACCAATTGCAGTTTGCCAAGCATATGCTTTTTTATATTTTTGGGGAGATTCTTTTTTATATTTTTCAAAATCCATAATAAATTCTCCTTTTCTGAACTTATTATACCACAAATAATTTTAAAGTGCAAAAATAAAGTGCAAAAATTGCACTTTATTTTTTATTTTAAACTATTTATGTTAAACATATCGTCATACCTAACCCTTTTATAACAACTAAAAAGTATTTATAAAAAAATCACCACTTTCATTATATGCAAGTGATGATTTTAATATATTTATTTTATTCTTTTTCGTCATCCCATTCTACAACAGGTTTATCTTTATAATGTTTTTTGAAGATTTTTCTTCTAAATAAGAATATTGAATAAACTAACCATAATACAAAGAAAATACAACAAGCGATAATTGCGTTCGTTAATGATTTACCTGCAAAGCCAAGTAGGAATAAAAGTGGCGCAATCATAACCATTGCAGGAAAGTTTGATAAAATATATAAACTTGAAGTAGGAGTTTTAAGCCCTGGGTCTACTTCTTTCATAAGAATCATACCATTTGATGCAGTACCAGTTAAAGTACCAAAACTCATTAGATAAAATTCATGTTCAAATCCTTTAAAACATTCTTTCGATACTTTTCTAATATATAAATGAGTAATTAGTGCACCTATTACACTTAAGATAATAATAGGAACAATATAATTTCTAATATCATTAATCTCGATAGCAGATACTCCAGCAACGATCATTATATCAAAAGCAAATCCAGATATTCTATCCATTTGATAGTTATTAATATATACCCTATTCATCACTTTGCGTTTACGTAACTGTTTAACTACAAACTTAATTAACATTGCAAAAAGTGATGCCCATAAGAAGTTAAACCCCCAAGCAATACTATTAGTAAAATTAGAAATAATACCTAGTAAATACATAAAGCCAAATGATAAAGCATATGCTATTGCAACAAATCCAGCTTGAATAGTAAACTTATCCACAGATTCATTATCAGGAATTTCAATATTAGAAGAATCTTCAACTTCACTATTTTGATTATTTGTTATACATTCTCTAACTTTTAGATCTCCACGTTTTTGATGAACGTTAATGTATAATACACCTATTACTGAAGCAACAACAAATCCAATAGAAGCAAGCGATAATCCAAAGCTACCATTTCCAGAAAACATTGCAGCAGGTGTATTTGTAAAGTTAATATCCCAACTAAGTGCATTCCCAGGTCCTTGGCCAAATGCAAGAGGCAAGATTAATCCACAAACATATGAAATTATATTATCTCCATGTTTTGTAAATAAGAATAACACAATTGTTATACCTAAGCCAACAAAAGCTTGAAGCATATATGTTCCACCTTGTAAAGCACCAAATTCTAACACTTGAGTTTTATTAGTTTTATGAGTAGCTTTTTCTGTTTTTAAAGACATAGCAGCAAAACCAAATGCTAAACAGTGATAAGTAATTACTTGCATCATTCTGTTATTTACTAAAGTAAAACCAATTTGTTTACATATAAAATCAACTAATAATAGTAATGCACCACCTAATAATGCAGAAGGAATTAAAATCTTTCTAAATAGTGGAATTTTGCGACGTAAAATATTACCTAACATTAAGAAAATAAATAATAAACCAATTTGAACTAAGAAAGACCAAACAGCATCATAATTAGCCATCGTAAAGTCCCAACTTAATTCTCCCTCTGTAGTTAAAAATAAGTTCATATTTTCACCTCTTTAGTATTTATATAAATTTATTATTTATAATTTTAACATAAAAAAAATGAATTTTCAAACTAAAAATTAATTTTTATTCTTAGAACTTACAAATTAATAATTTTTGTCTTGTTACAAAAGTGGTGATATAAGTTTTAACAATGCTCTTAAAACTCTTTTAAAGATATTCACCTTTCTTTTTTCATTATTTATTAAAATAGAACAATTAAACATTTCATTAAAATCATTCTTTATATCTTTTATTAATTTCTCATCATGAAACCAAACTCCATTTTCAAAGTGATGCGTAAGACTACGATAATCTAAATTAATTGTTCCGATTATCCCTACCTTATCATCTGCAATATACGATTTAGCATGAACAAAACCAGGAGTATATTCATAAACTAATACATTTGATTTAGTTAAAATCTCAGCACTACTTCTAGTTAGTTCAAACACCATTTTTTTATCTGGAATATGAGGAATTATAATTCTAACATCAACACCTCTTAAAGAAGCATTTTCTATACACCTCATGAGTTCATTATCAATTATTAAATACGGTGTTGTAATATAAACATATCTTGTTGCATGATTAAGTAAATTCATAATTGCAATTTTACCAACATTTTTATCATATATAGGTTTAGGACCATCTCCAAATGGAATTATAAAGTTATCATCAAAAATAGCTTCTTCTTTATTATAATATATATCAAAATCTATTTTTAGTTTTTTCTCATTTAAATAATAATCAATTAAAAATAATCTTGTAAGTTCATTTACACTAGTACCTTTGATTTTAACAGCAGTATCTTTCCAATGGCCAAATCTTTCCACTTCATTAATATACTCATCTGCAATATTAACTCCACCAGTAAATGCAATTTTTCCATCTATTACTAAAATCTTTCTATGACTTCTATTATTAAATTCACCATCAGCGGTCCCTTTTAGTTTAGAAAATGGAATTGCACTAATATTAAATTTTCTTAGTTCTTTATAGTAATTACCAGGAAGCGTAGACATACATCCAATATCATCATAAACTAATTTCACTATAACCCCATCACTTGCTTTTCTTTTAAGAATTTCTAATATCTTATTCCAGAATATTCCTTCTTCAATAATAAAAAACTCTAAAAATATAAATTTAGTAGCAGTAGATAATTCCTTTAACATATCACCAAACATTTCTTCACCTAATTTAAAATATTTAGTTTCATTATTTATATATATGTGTGAATCACTAATGTTACATAAATTAAGTGCTTGTGTATATAAGAGTTCATCTTTTTCTTTTAACTTATTTAAATTATTTTGATGATTTTCATAATCTAATGGTTTATTTACAACATCTAATCTTTTAATGATTTTCTTAGGTAATTTCCTTTTTGAAAACATAAAATAAAGCATCATCCCTACAATAGGTAGTGCAATAACAGCTATTAACCATGGAACTTTATAATCAGGGTTTTCATCGCTTGCAATAATCTTAATTTCTATTACAATTACTGTTATATATATTGCTACATAAAAATATGGCACATACATCGCTAGTAAAACTAAAATGGCAATAATTGAAGCTATTTCAAATATTGCCAATAAGATTGATATTATGTACCTGATAGGAATATAGTTTATTTCCTTATCAATATATTTCCCATTTTCAAATACTCTAATATTCTTTTTCATTACTTCACTTCTTCAATTTTAATAGTATATTTCTTATCTAAATTTTTTGTCTTTAAGAATAATTCTAATTCTTTCGTAAGTTCCTTTTCAGTAATGGATTGATGAGAATATGTTGGAACAGGTTTAGTTTTTGCTTCAGCTGCACCTTTTTTAATGTTTTCAATAACAAGTTTTACCTTTGCTTTAAATCCTTTAGTATGTAAAAATTCATAAAACTCTTTATTTTGTTCAATTGAATTTGCCTTAACTTCATTAAAACTTTGGACATCTTTTTCGTGTTGTGCCTTTGCACTTTCTTTCATATTTAAAAATGCTAATTTAAATTTAGCTTTAATTCCTTTTGTTTTTAAGAATTCCATAAATTGTTCATTTAATTCATTAACCTCTTTTACTTCTGATTCATTTAATACTTGTTCACTCATTTTTTAAATCTCCTTTTTTATATTTTTTAATTCTTTTTTTAGTCCTAATTATTATCAATATTGATACCACAATTATAAAGATTGATACCACACTTCCAACTGCTGAAAGAATTATTTTTTTAAATTCATATATATCACTAGTGCCAAAAGTAGTAAGCATCGTAGTAGTTAAAGTAACCATTGATACACATGCAGCAACAAGCGATATAACTTTAGTTGCAAGATAAACAGGACTATTAAATTTTCTGTATTTAATAAAATTAATAATTGCAAAAGTAAACGTAACAAACGTATATGCAGCAAGTGCAATAGTAGTGACTTGATGGTGATAGAAAGTTTTACCCCAGTATATTATATAGAATATAATTATCGAAATAGCTAAATTCATAAATAGCAATAACCATCCACATAAATTATATTTCTTAAGTTCTATTTCATATGATTCTCCTGCTTGATGCTTAGTAGTATATCTAACAATATAGAATCTCATTACTGCAAGCATAATATAATAAATAGCCATTGAATAAAACCAAAATGACATATGATAAAATCCAAGACATAATTGAAATACTGCATATATGATATTCCAAACAAGTGATCCATATAAAAATAGATTAATCCTAAAGTGCGTATCAGTAGTAAGCTTTTTAATATACTTATTATCATCTTTTATTTTTTTTGCAAAATCTATCATATTAGGTATTCTTAAAACTACAACTGATAAAGAATAAAACGCAAGGACATAACTTACAATACTAATTACCTCTGTACTTCCAAGATAGACTAATGAACAAATCATCAATACCATTGATATTGGAAATAGCACTAATAGTACTGCGACATGCGGATATAAAATTTTTTTAAGAAACTTCATATTAATTTTTCCTTTATTAATTTATACAATAATATTATATAAGATTTTTAAATAAAATACAACATCACAAATGAGTAAAAATGTTGATTTAAAAAAGAAAAGCAACAATAGAAAACGAAAATGTTCGTTTTTTATTGTTGTTTATTTCTTATTTAAGTACTTTACAGAACACTAAGATTGCAAGAACAATACCTGCTGTAGTATAAAGTTCTAGTAAACCACCAAGTAATCCACAAATAACGCCTACAAGTGGTAAATTAATTAAATTAGTAAGAGCAATAATTGCACCACCAATAATTGCCATTACAACATAAATAATAATACCAACTACTAATTTACTAGCTTCATCTTTACAATTAAATGAAACTGGAAATAATGCTTTTAGTAAATCCATCTTCATTCTCCTTTCTATTAATTTGAAATTTTATTAAGAGCTTTTTTGAACTTAAAGCTGAATAAACATATTGTAAAAAGAACTGCTGTTATATCGGCAATAGGTTCAGCAAGATATACACCAATCACTGGATCATTAACCAAATGTGGAACAATGTAAATTAAAGGGATAAGGATAATAAACTTTCTAAATACCGCTACTGCAATAGAACTAAGTGAACTACCTATTGAGACAAATGTCATTTGACAAGCAATTTGAATTCCAAATATACAAAGGCCACCACAATAAATCCTTAACATTTTGGCAGTAAAAGGTACTAAAGTTTGATCACTTGTAAAGATACTTGCAAACCCTCTTGGGAAAAGCATTATTGAACTCCATAAACAAAGTGAATATGTAAAACAAACAATAGTAAGTAATTTAAAAATCGCCTTTACTCGTTCTTTATTTTTAGCACCATAATTATAACTAATAATTGGTTGTGCCCCTTGAGCTACACCTTGCATTGGCATCATTGCAAATTGCATAACACTAGATAAAATAGTCATTGCACCAACTTCTAAATCTCCACCATAAAATTGAAGTGAAGAATTAAAACAAATAGCAATTATACTTTCACTAGCTTGCATAATAAATGTAGCAAGACCTAATAAAACGCATGGTAATATAACTTTTGCTTGAAGCTTCATATTAGATAGTTTTAATTTTAAGAAAGATTTTTCACTTCTTAAAAAGCTTAAGACCCAAATTGTAGAAGCACATTGCGCAATAATTGTTGCTAAAGCAGCACCAGCCACTCCCATATTAAATCCAAAAATAAAAACAGGATCTAAAATAATATTAACAACTGCACCTATAGCAACACTTATCATACTATGTTTTGTAAACCCTTGGCATGATATAAAGCCATTCATCCCAAGTGTTAACTGTACAAATATTGTTCCTATAGCATATATATTCATGTAACTTGTAGCATATTCAATTGTGTCTGAACTTGCTCCAAATTTCATTAAAAATTGTTCATTAAACAAAAGCAACAATACAGTTAAAATAACTGATATAATTATTTGAAGACTGAAACAATTTCCTAAAATTACCTCTGCATCATTATATTTTTTTTCTCCAAGATTAATTGAAGCACGAGGTGCTCCTCCAGATGAAACTAATGCTGCAAAAGCAGAAACAATTAATATTAATGGTAAGCATACGCCAACACCAGTTAATGCTTCTTTTCCTACTTCAGGCATATGACCAATATAAACCCTATCAATAATGTTATATAACATATTAACAAGTTGTGCTATAACTGAAGGTATTGCAAGTTTTAATAGTAATTTTCCAATACGTTCTTTTCCTAAATATTCTTTATTATTTTCCATAACTATACCATAATATACCTAAATTATAAACTCAATGTTAACTTTGTAATTTAACAAAAGAAATAGAGCATTACTGCTCTAGAACTTTAAATCTTCAAATATTAATTTTTTTCTAAGTAATAAACTTATAAGGTCTAAAATAACTGGCGCATGTAACCAACCAAATAGTACAAACACAAGTAATGCACCTACATGAATCATATGTGAAGTTTTTAACATTACAGATAAACGAATTAAAACTTCCATCACCCAGCCAACAACAGGAATAACTAATAAAACAATTTGTAATACTTTATTTTGTTTACTAAACCATACATCAAATTCCATATTCTTTCTCCTTCTTATTGTAAAATAATTTAGTATTTTTAATTTCACACTTATATTATATCACAAATTAAATTAAAAGGGTAGCATAAAGTAAAATTATTATGCTACCATTAATTTATTCTGTTTCTAAATTCACAACTAAATTATATGTTGGATACTCATTATATGTAATAATTACAGTTTCACCGACAGTTAAGAATCTAACATCTAAAGATAAATTTATATCGCTTGAAAAAAATTGATTAGGAACAGTATCAATCATAAATTCAATCGTTGATCCTAAATCTCTAATTTTTGTTACAACACCTTTAATTTCTTTATTTTCTTTTTGAACTATTGATTCATTAGATAAAAGACCATCATATTCTATTTTTGAAGAAGAAATATCGGTACCCATTCCAACTAATGCACCAGTATCTACATTTATGAAAACAATCTTTTGAGACTGTACATCATTTTTTAACACTACAAAATATGTAGGAACACCATGATAACTTACTAAAATAGGCCAAGTAGCTTCTAAGGCTTGAGCTTTAACTCTTTCATCATACATCGCTATTTCTCTTGCACGCATTTCAGTAATACCAGGACATGAATATCTAATCGCTTCTTTAGTCTTCAAATTAATAATTAAGAATCCAATTGATGTTTGGTCATTTTCATTAGGAGACGTAATACAAGAAATATAATAAGTTGCATTATCTTTTAGTAAATAGTTATATCCATCACTTAATTGGAATACTTCTTTTTTTGCAAATAATCTATTCCAATAACCATTTTTTAAACTAAGAGCATTATTAGCTTGTTTTTCCATTACAGTTTCATCAACACATCTTTGTACCCATTCAGGTTGATCACCTAAATTATACTTTTCAATATTGCCATTAATAGGATTTACAAGTAATACTCCACTTGGAGTTGCCCCATCAAATACACCAATTTCTTTTTCAATAGTTGGAATTACCCAATATGGATTACCCTCATTATCAATTTCAAAATACTTATGATTATATAATAGTGTAGGATAGTTACTTCTAATATGACGATCTAAATCATATTTAAATATACCACTAGGCATATATTTTAAACCATCATTTTCATCAAACTTAACTAGCTTTGCAACTTGTGTAACAACATTAACTTCAATATACCCAATTGTTCCTTGATGCATTCTAGACATTGAAACAAATACATTTTCATATTCTAGTGGAGTTACTCTTAAAAGTTCAGTTTCTCCATTTCTTTCGACGCTAATAATTGTAAAGTTATCAATATCAATCGAATACTGTGCCCCATATTCATCAAGTTTAGCTTGTGCTAGTTTTGCAGCAAGTTCTTTATCAATTACAGGAAGTTTCACTTCTCCTTCTTCATAATCAAAAGTTTTATTTAAATCTTCTTTTGTTTCTAAAGTTATTTCTAATTGATTAGCATAAGCTTTAGCATTAAAGATTTGAGCACCAACTAATTTCAATACCCCAATAAATAATAAACCAATTATAAATACTAAAACAAAAGATTTAATAATAGCTTTGTAGTTTGCAAAATATTTTTCTTTACTAACATAAGTACTAACAAATTTACCACTATAACTTTCAAATCTATATCCTTTAAATTTTGTTTCTGTAGTACTTGATTGTTTTAATTTATTTGTTAATATTAAAATTAATGATACAATAAAATTAATAATTAACAATAAAGTAAAATAAAATGAACCACTTTTTAGATTAAGAAATGGAAGTCCAAAATAAATTACAATAAATATTAATAATAAATATAATGCAGAATAAACAATAACACCAGGTTTTACTAATTCCTTCCAAGGAATATTTATTTTTTCTTTTTCTTTCATAATTTATTCTCCTTTTGATAATATTATATATCATTTATTTATTTAATGCAATATTCTAAAAGAAAAAAGATGGAAAATATTTTCCATCTTTTATTTCTTTTTTGTAACTATCTACGTTCTTTGATACGAGCAGCTTTAGCAGATAAATTACGGATGTAATTGATCTTAGCACGACGTACAACACCACGACGAATTACTTCAATCTTAGCAACAAGAGGGCTATGAACAGGGAATGTTCTTTCAACACCAACGCCAGAAGAAATCTTACGAACTGTATAAGTTTCGCTGATTCCACCACCATGACGACCCATAACTAATCCTTCGAAAATTTGGATTCTTTCTTTGCCGCCTTCTTTGATTCTAACGTGTACTCTTAAAGTGTCACCAGGACGGAATTCAGGTACATCATTTTTCATGTAGCCTTTAGTTACCGCATTAATTAATTGTTGACTCATAATTCTACACTCCTTATCTTCCAATGTTCATACACTACATAAATTTCAAATTTGCAGCGAGCGGAACATCGTGCTTTACTGTAAGCATTCTTACAGCCTTTATATTATACCACATTTTTACTGCTATTGCAAACACTAAACATTTATTTTTATAAGTTAATATGTCATTTTTTTAACTATTTTATGTTATAATAAATCTATATATAATAAGGAGGATATTATGCCTTTAAATATTGGAGAAATTAATCAATTAAGAGTTAAAAGAGAAACTGATATAAGTTATATCTTAGTTTCTGATAATGACCCATATGAAGTATTTATGCACTTTAATCAAGCTACTAAAAGACTTTCTGAAAACGAACTAGTAAATGTCTTTTTATATTATGATAATAAACATCGTTTATGCGCAACAATGGAAGAACCTATCATTACTACACAAAAATACGGATTTGTAGAATGTGTTGGTGTAAAAGAAAATGTTGGTTGCTTTATGAATATAGGTACTGCAAAAGATATTCTTTTATCAAAAGACTATCTTCCTGCTAATCCAAAAGCTTGGCCAAAAAATAAAGATATGTTACCTTGTATTTTAAAAGTAAAAAAAGATTCTATAGTATGTAAAATTATTTCTCGTGATGAAATAATTAAGCAACCTTCTTCTTTAAAAATTAATGATACAGTCTTAGCATATGTAACTTCTTTTACGTCTACTGGATTACTTTGTACTAATGAACAATTTAATGTTATTTATGTACATAAAAGTATGATTAGAAAAAAATACCGATTAGGTGAAGAAATCATTCTTACTATTATTAATATTAATAATAAGGGAGAATATAATGGTTCTACCATTACACAAAAAGAAACAATGAGACTTTCTGATAGTCAAATGTTATTAAATTATTTAAAAGATATGGGTGGAATTATACCACTTGGAAACTTATCTACCCCTGAAGATATTTCTAAAGTATTTACTTTAAGTAAAAGTGCATTTAAACGAGCAGTTGGTGCATTATATAAAGAAAGACTTATTGAAATTGAAGATTATCGTATTATATTAAAACAAGAAAAGCACTAAATTACTTTAGTGCTTTTTTTATTTTCTCTAGACTTGGATGCTTGTAGAAATCTTTCATTGAACAGCCTGCTCTTCCTCCACCTGCACATGCACAAGCGCACGCACAAGCACAAGAACCGCCACTTCCAACATGCCCTCCAAAACCTCCAGTATTTACAACTATTGGTTTTTCAATTCGCTTTCCACTAGAATAATATCCTCTATGATAATATCTTCTTCTATGATAATAATATCCTCTACCAACAAAACCTCTTTCTCTCATATATGGATCTTGTTGAGATACAACTGAGATTATTAAAACAGTAACCATTATTACAACTATTGAAACAAACAACACTATAGCAACAATATCTTCAGTTGTCATATATTCATCTGAATACTGCATTTCTGGATCTAATGTTTTAAAATAACTTTGAGGGTATTTTACATCAACTGATAATGTTTCTCCTGGTTTTAAATATGCAGACCAAACATAATAATTTCCACTAGTACTCATTTGATTAGCATATTCAACACCAGTTTTATTCCATTTAACCACTGCATGATTAACATATATTTCATCAAACCAACCTGGTTTATAGTCATAGAAACAATGTTCACCTTTTAAGAAATACATTCTTGATTGAGTATACGAAAACTTCATTTCTAAACTTTCACCAGCTTTATATTCACGATCTAAATCAAGTCTAATATAAGAACCACTATCGCTATAGTATTTAATCTTTTTAATGCAAGATGATTCGCCTCTTAAATTCGAAACATACTTATTCGGAATACCAATTTTTACCCATTCTAATGGTCCTTCACTTGTAGAATCTAACACTGTCCACTTAATATTAAAATGCATGTTAAGTGTACCATCTTCATTAGGATCGATTGTAATTTCATATAAATCAATACGGTCAAGTAAAGTTTTTGCAGAAACGTTTATTCCAAAGGTAAGAAAAATAGATACTACTAAAACTAACAAAACAATTATTTTTTTCATATACTACATTCTCCTTGTTTACTTGATTCATTTAAAGGACAAATATTTGTATATTTTAAATGTGATTTTCTAATCTTTTTAACTTCTTTACTATTCCATATCGACTTAAAATCATCATGAAGTAAATTTCCAAGTTGTGTAGAATTTAGCCAACTTTGACATGGTACAACTGTTCCATCTGGAGCAACACCCATATTTGATAAACATGCACCACATGAAGGAATATTTAATTTTAACATTTTCAATTCATTAGAGTCAACCCATCCAGGAGATGTAAAATTAATTCCAATTCCTTTGTTATGAGCAAATGGTGCAACTTTTCTTAAAATAGATGTAATTTCTTCTTTAGAAAGCTGAGTATCTACTGCATCACTAGATGTTGCGTTGCCAGTAATAATTATACCTGAACATGTAAAATAATTAACTTCAAGTTCATTATGTGCGAATTTTATTAATTCAAAATAATCTTTATTTAAAGAACAAAGTGGTGTATTAATACTTACATTAAGTCCTGCATCTATTGCATTTTTAATACCTTCAATAGTCTTTTTAAAAGTATTTGCACCAACTAATAAATTATGAATATGTTCTTCATGAGAATAAAGTGTTACTTGTATCGCATCAAGTGATGCTTCATATAAAGATGCACATAACTCTTTAGTAAGTAATATACCATTTGTATTAATTCTTGTAACAAACCATGAAGCATATTCAACCAACTCAACTAAATCACTTCTTAATGTAGGTTCACCACCTGTAAAGGTAAGTTGAGGAATACAAGCTTTTCTACATTCATCAATTATATGCTTCCATTCTTCTGTTTCAAGTTCTTCCTTAATTGCATACTCTTGATGACCTGCATAGCAATGTAAACATTTTTGATTGCAGTGCCAATGACCTTTTTCACACATTGAACTAATCATTAAATCCATTCTGTGCGGCGCCTGCATGAATTTAGCATACTCTTTTAAACTCATAAATCCTGTAGTAATACTAGGTGTTTCACCTTTTGCTAAAGATTCAAATGTTTTAACAATATCATTTAAATCTTTCTTAAACGTTTCTTTTTCTGTTTTAGGGAATAACTTTCCCATTTCATTTGCAGTCTTTTTAACTACAGCAGCTATTTCTGCATCATTTAGAGCTTTACCATATGTTTTATTAATATTATCAATAAATATTTTAAGTAACAATGCCCATCCAAAAGACATTGGCAAAATATCTTGGCCATTAATAATAACTACCCAAGGAACTCCAAATTTAATTTTCTTTGGAGGTATTAAATGAATTCTAACTACTCCTGGTCCTTTAGGGTTAAATGTGGTATGAACTACTCCATTAATATTTTTAATGTATTTTTTTAACTTCTTGTTCATAATCTTCCTCTTATAATTCTTTTGTAATTTCAATCTTTACTTTTTCTTTACTTACAAGATTAGCTTTAAATTTAAATACAATATCAGTATAATTAAAACGTGTATTTAAAGTGTATGTCTTACTAAAACTAAATAGATCTGCATTTGTGCTAAGTTCACCTTTTTCAATTGAATTACTGCCTGATGCTTGAACTAACTTGATTAATTTTGTCATTGTATAACTATTATCGTAGGCAAATACATCTAATAAACTATCAATGCGTTCTTTATTAAGGCCTGCATAAACTTGATATACTCTAATCCCTTCAACATTAAATAATCCACTATGTCCCGCTTCTAATTGATTAAGACCACTAGGAGAATAAAAATCTATTAAATAGTAATGATCATAAATTGAATTAAAATTATTAATTAATAATATACAATCACCATATGAATTAAATTTTCTAAGTTCAAGACTTGTCGAAGATGTTACTACATAAGGAGTTACCCACCCAAGCAAGATTTTTGTAAATGGATTATGATCTCCCACATTATGATCCATCATATCACCACCACCTAGTCCACCATCTGGTCCAGTAAAATCATCATAATCATAATAATCAGGAATTCCTAATAAATGGCCTGTTTCATGAATAATTGTCTCGGTATTTAATTTAAGTTTTTTTCCACATTCAGGAATTTCAAAAAAGAAATCATAACCAATAAAACAATAATAATCTACTTCTACATTATCATAATACTCAAAATCATCAGTAAAATATTCATATGTAAAAGCCCACCACATAGAATTTGCATCATTATAATTTATTGGAGCTGTATACATAATGTATAAAGCATCAATATACCCATCTTTATTTGAGTCAAAGCTATCATAATCAATTTGATTATCGTAATATTCAAGTGCAGCTTTAATGATTAAATAATCTGCATTTTCACCTAATTTATATTTATTATCATAGTATGTGCTAGGATATCCAGTATTAAATACATCAAGAACTTTACCTTCAATATTTAATTTTCCATATGAAGATTCATTATAATATGAAGTAAGACTTTCCCACCCAGTATCAAATTCACTACCAAAGAATGCTTTTTCTAAGTTTTGTTTCATATTAACAGGAGCCTTATAATCAGTAAACTCAACAGGAATAACTAAAGCTTTTGAATTACCAGTAGAAGGCATACCATATGATAAACCTTTTCTATCACCATATTCTTGAATATTTTCAATATTACTAGGAATTAAATATGGCTCATTGATTACCTCTATAGTAACAACTACTTCTTTATCATACACTTTTACGATAACTTCGTAGGATCCTTCTTTATGTGGATCATATAAAGAAGATGAATATTCAAATTGGGTTAAATCTAAAACTTCTTTTCCATCCTCAAATTCTATATATATAAATAAATCTTTTACTGCATCATCTAGCGTTGTACCTAACATTACTTTTAATAACTTAATCGAAGGTCTTACGCTTACAAGAACTCGTTCACTAGTTATAAAAGGAATATCTACATTTGTATTATCATAGTTAGATAAACTAAATTCTAAAGTCTTTTCTTCATTATTTGATTCAACCAAAATCTTAATTTCTGTTATTCTTTCATTTTTTACAATACACTCAAATGATTTAAGTTTCCCTTCAATTCCATTATTAAAAACATCCGTTACTGCATCATCTAAATATTCTTCTTTTAAAGAATAACTAATACCATCAAATAAGAATCTACTTGATACAAGATTTTTTAAATATAGTTCAACAATATAATCATTAACTAATTCATTAAATTCCTCACTTGTTTGTTCAACTTTTTCTGTAGTACCACTTTTTAAAGTTTTTATAATATATTTATTTTCAGAAAGTGTCTCACAATATGTTAATTTACTAATATCATCACTATCAATATACACTTCTAAATTGTCATTATCATATAAATATTTAAGTGAAGTAGATTCATCAACATATGAATAACTATATGAGTGTTCTAATGCGTAATATAATTCATTTTTGCTTTTAGCATAACATCCACTAATAAAACAAACTAATAAAATAGTAATTATTAATAATACTTTCTTCATACTATCACCTAACAATTACAATCATAAGGACCAGAATCAAATGTAAATAATTCATCACCTAAAGATCGGTATGTTTGATAATCTCCAATATAAACATATATATCTTTATAATTATCCAACAAATCATTAAAATAATTTAAGTCATCAAGTGTTTCAATATATATATAAATTATATATTTTTTTGAATAATTATTAGTTAAATAATTAAAGAATTCATCCTTATTACCTACATTTAAATCATAATTTTGGAAATGTCTTAAATGTTCAGTTTCATATAGTTCTTTACTTCTTAAATCAAATGCAGCATATTTATTACCTTCAGTGTTAATTGAAGTATAAAACATATCTAAATATTCTTTCCATTCTTCTTCTTCATCATAAAAAGATACTTTGCTTTTATTATTTACACAATTACAACTTGAAAGAAAACATAAACAAATTAGAACAAATAATATTAAAATTCTTTTCATTACTTTAATACTCCTTTTTTAATGTCTTCTAACATTTTTATATCTTCTTTAGATAATTCAATTTCATTTAATAATTCAGGTCTTACAAGGTATGTTTTCTTTAAAGCTTCATAGCGTTGCCATTTTTTAATATTAGCATGGTGTCCTGATAGTAAAATATCAGGTACTTTATGTCCATCAAATTCTTGTGGACGAGTATATTGAGGGTATTCTAATAATCCCATTGAAAATGATTCATTCACAGTCGAATCATCAGCTATTACCCCATTAATAAGTCTTGAAACTGAATCGATAATTACTCCTGCAGGAATTTCGCCACCAGTAAGTACATAATCTCCAATTGATATTTCTTCATCAATATAATTAAGCACTCGTGCATCTATTCCTTCATAGTGACCACATACAATTACAATATGATCAAGTTTAGAAAATTCTTCTGCTTTTTTTTGACTCCATACATTTCCACTAGGTGATGTTAAGATTTTATGGGCTTTATCAAGTCCTTCTATAGTATTTAAAGCTCTATAAATTGGATCAACTCTTAAAAGCATCCCAGCACCACCACCATATGCATAATCATCAACAGTAGAATGTTTATTTCCCGCATATTCTCTAAAGTCAATAATGTTAATTTCAATTAATCCCTTCTCAATAGCACGCTTTAAAATTGAACTAGAAACCATTCCCTCAATTATTTCAGGAAATAATGTTAATATATCAAATTTAATCATGGTCAACCTCTAATAACTTAATAATAATTCTATCTTCTAAGATATCTAAAACGTACTCATCAACATAAGGAATAAGTTCCTTTTTACCATTTAATAGTTCAACTTCAATTAAATCATTATAAGGAATAATTATTACATCAGAAACTACACCAAGTTTTACACCATTTACATCATATGCATCAAGACCAACTACATCATCAATATAAAATTCACCATCTTCTAAAGGTGGAACATCATTCTTATCAGCTAAAACTACTGTCCCAATAAACTTTTCTACTTCATTAATATCTAATAAATTATCGATTGTAATTAAAATATTACCTTTATGAATTCTAAAACTACTCACCTTTACTTCTTTTAATACACTACGCATTTTAAGAAAAATAGTTTTTCCTACTGCGTAACGGTAATCAACAAAATCACTTTCACTAACAATTTTAAGCTCACCTTTGATACCAAATGTATTAACTACTTTACCAATCTCAACATAATTATTCTTCATCATCATCTTTTTCTCCTTGGTCTATTTTTGTTTGTCTTCCGAATAATCTCATTAAACGAAGTGAATTAAGAATCGCAAGTAGAGAAACACCTACATCAGAGAATATTGCAAGCCATAAAGGCATCGTAAATGCATTGCCATGGAACACTAAAGCAACAATCATTACTACTACTTTAACACCAAGTGCAAATATTATATTTTCAATAACTTTATGACGTGTCTTTTTAGCAATATAATGTAACTCTACTAACTTATTTAAATCATTAGTCATAATAACAATATCTGAAATAGAAATTGTTGCATCACTAGCAGTATCTCCCATTGCAATACCTACATCACTTGAAGCAATTACAGGAGCATCATTAATACCATCACCAACATATGCAGTAGTGCCAACTTTACTCTTAGTGCTTTCTTTAATTCTATCCATATATTCAACTTTTTCATCAGGTAATAGTTCTGCAAATACTTCATCAATTTGTAACATGTTTGCAACATTTTCTGCAATAGGCTTTGCATCACCTGTTAACATATACGCTTTAGAAACCCCATCTTGGCGAAGTCTACTTAATGTATCAAATGCTTCTTCTCTAATTGTATCACCAAGGATTACATGTCCAATATATGTTTTTTCCTTGAATACATAAATTACTAAATTAGGGCTAAATACTTCAGGGAAAGTAAGTTTTTCACGTTTTGCAAGTTTAAGAGAAGCAATTAAAATATGACTACCATTAATCTCAGCTCTAGCTCCACCTTGTAAAGCTTGGAATTCAGAGATAATTTCGGTAAGTACATTATCTTTACCGTAAGATTCAACAACTGATTTCCCAATTGGATGCTCTGAATAATACTCAGTATAAATAAATAATCTCTTTACATCTTCAGCACGATATCCTTCTGCAGGAACAATTTCAGTAATATTAAATTCACCCTTAGTAAGAGTACCAGTTTTATCAAATACAATATTTTCAACATGATACATTGCTTCAAGATAATTACTTCCTCTTATTAAAATACCACGTTTACTAGCTACTCCTATTGCACAGAAAAACGATAATGGTACAGAAATTACTAAAGCACAAGGACACGAAATTACTAAAAATTCCATTGCAACATAAACCCAGTGTGTCCAGTCAACATCTGGATTGAAGAAAGAAGTAATAACACCCACTGTTAAAATGATTGCTGCAATAATTACAACAATTGGAGTGTAATATCTACTAAACTTTGTAATAAAGTTTTCAGCTTTAGATTTATTAATTGTTGCATTTTCGACTAAATCTAAAATTCTAGTCATCATTGAGTTATTATATGTTCTAGTAACTCTAACTTCAATAATATTACCAATATTTAAACTTCCAGATAATACCTCATCTCCAACACTTACACTTCTTGCACGAGACTCACCTGTAATATTTTTAGTATCAAGATATGTTTTACCTTTACATACTTTTCCATCGACAGGAATCATTTCACCTTTACCAACAACAATTACATCATCAGGAAGTACTCCTTCTACACCTACTTCGGAAACTTCTTCACCTAGTTTTAATTTAACTGTTTGAACTTCATAGCTTAGTAAATCTGCAATTGACTTTCTTGTACGATGTACTGCAATATTTTGTAAAAACTCACCAAATTGATAAAGTAACATTACCACTGCTGCTTCTACAAAATGTTGAGTCACTAAAGCACCTATGCTTGCAACAGTCATAAGGAAGTTCTCATCAAACACTCTACCTTTAAATAAGTTTTTAAAAAACCTATATATAATTTGATGACCTATCATAAAATAACCAATAACTACTAGTATTACTCCAAATATATTACTAGTATCACTACTATTATTTAAAATCTCATCAAAAGTATAAGAGATAATGCTACCAATTAAGAATACTGCAATACCTAACCAAATAACAATAACTTGAGGTTTTTTCAATGTCTTTTCAATTTCACTTTGTCGTGGTTTTCCTTTTTCAGCACTTTGAACAATTATTCTTTCATCAACCTTATGAGCAATCTCTGTAACTCTTTGCTCTAAATTATCAACTAATGATTTATCTGTAGTTTCAATAATAAAACGATAAGTTGGATAATCTACAACAATACGTTGATGATTAAGCTCTTTTTTTGCAATATTTTCAATTCTAGTTCCACAATAAGCACAATCTAGACCATTTAAATATAGAACTTTTCTAAATACTTCAACATTATCAATACTAACAAGTTTTGCTTGTTTTTCATACATTCTAATAGCTTTTAGTATTTTATCTTCTAATTTTTTATAATAGTTTTCATGCTTAATTTCAAGTTCTGGAGCATTACACTCTACTATTAAGATCTTTGTAGTTCTGTCAATTGAAGCATTAAAAATTGTATCAATCTTTTTTATTTCATTAATAATACGATTAATACCTTTAACAGAATTCATCTTTGTAATTTGATATTTTTTAACTTCCATACTAACACTCCATATGAATTAAGCCAAGCTTAATAATTTCTTCTATATGCTTATCATCAATATCATATATCACATTTTTACCATTCTTAGTAGCTTTTACTACTTTACTATCTTTTAAAATTCTTAAATGATGTGAAACTTTTGGCTGACTTAAATTTAAATTCTTACTAATGTCATTAACATTAGATGGATTTTCAAGTAAATAGATTGCAATAGCAAGTCTATTTTCTTCACCTAAAGCAGAGTATATCATTGTAAGATCATTAATATTAAGTTTATTAGATATCTCCATAATTTCCTCCTAACATATCTACATATTTAGATATGTTTATATTATACTACATTATATAATAAAATACAAAAAAATAGAAAAAAAAGATGCTTTTTAAAAGCATCCATTTTTTTTAGTCTTCTTTAGCTATTGAATTCAATTTCAACAGTTTCTTTGTTTCTAATTGCAGCAGCATGTGCTAAAGTTCTAATAGCTCCAGCAACACGGCCCTTTTTACCAATAACACGACCTAAATCATCTTGATGAACTAAAGCAACAGCTTTAATAACAGTATCATTAACTTCAACATTAACTACAACTGCCTCAGGGTGAGTTACTAAAGGCTTGATTAATCCTGCAATTAAAACAGCATAATCAACTGAGCCCATATTGCCACCTATTTAGATTCTTTCTTATCAGCAGCTAAAAGCCCTTGTTGTTTTAAGAATGATTTTACTGTGTCAGTAGGTTTAGCACCAACAGCTAACCATTTTTGAACTTTTTCAACATCAAAGTTAACAGTAGCTGGGTTTGTTAAAGGATTGTAAGTACCTACAACTTCAATAAAACGACCATCTCTTGGGTTGCGTGAATCTGTAGCAACGATACGATAGAAAGGACTCTTTTTAGAACCAAATCTTTGTGATCTTAATTTAACCATAATATTAGTACCTCCATAATTAATTCATAGATATTATATCACTTTATAATACAACTGTCAAGTAATTTACCTTAACACCTATTAATGTGATAAATATTTAATTATCCCATTAATAAAATCAACTTGTTTTCTAAAATTATCAATCTTATCAGCTGTAGTAATCTTAAGAGTTGTTTTAACTTCTTTTTCAAAGTTACTATAATAACTAGGATTATTATTTAAAATTTGATACCAATGAGGATGATACCTAAGATATGTTAAATATAAATCATTTGCATAAATTTTATTTAAAATATCCACTCTCATTAATCCCACCAACTATTATAATTAGCATTATAAAGACCTGGGCTTGGCTTACTACCAAAACTTTGAGTTATTTGTAGTACCTTTTGGATAGTATTTAATGTTTTACTTATTGAATCAGGATTAATTTTCTTAACATACTCTACAATATTTTTTATATTAGATGTGGTAAGTAACTCATCTAGTTTTTTACTTCCTAAATCATTACTAATTTTATTAGATTTATATATATCCCAGATTCCATCATTTTCCCCAAGTAACACCCAATCTTCATAGAATGATTGCCACGTTCTTTTATTATTTTTTACATCTTCCTTAATTAATGGATATTTCTTAACAAATTCTCTAAACTCATCAATTCTACTTTCCATTTTATCACCTCTATTATTAAAATATGAAAACAAACTAAACATGTTACATATTTTTGTAACACTTTTAAGTAATTTTCATATCTTATATTAGAACATCTTCAAAAGGAGGTAAAAGAATGTTTAATAAAAATAGACTATTCAATCCGAATAACTATCCTAATCAATATTATTACAATCAACCAAATAATATGATGGAATATCCTAACTTTAATCAATACGATTTGAATAGATATGATGAACAATTAAATGAAATAAAACGTATAAATGGTGAATTGCTAAAAAGAATTAACCGTATAGAAAATTATTTAGGAATTAGGTCTGAAACAGATCAAAGCAACCATTAAAAAAAGAATTAGATTATTTCTTCTCTAATTCTCTCATTGTTTGATAAATTTTAATACCTGTCTTATCTTCAAACATTTTATTATAACGCTTTTCAAAAGATATACTATTTAACACTTTACGATAAGTATGATATGATTCAATTAAATCAGTTTTCTTTACTTTACCACCTTTAACATATATTGATATTAAATTAAAGAAATCAAAAATTTTAATTATCTCATCAGTCGTAAAAGTTTCATAATCAATATCAATTGCGATTTGTTCTTCTGTTTTTGCTTTCATATTATCACCTATTAAATTATATCAAAAAGATACTTTTTTTTCAAGCAATGGGCTAAAATAAGATACAACAATTAATCTTTTGAATAAAATATTAATAAAGGAGGTGGAATTATGTATCAACCTAACTATGGATATGGATGTTGTCAACAACAAACTTCATGTGGTAGCAACTTTGGTGGTTATGGCTACGCTTTAATTCTTGTTTTATTTATTTTATTAGTAATTATCGGTACTGCAAGATGGTAAAATATAAAAAGGAGCAATTTGCTCCTTTTTTTAATACATTTTATTATAATTCCCATATATAATTATTTGTTATAAATAAATTACAAGAATCAATAGAAGATAGAAATTTATCAACTAGAAGTCTAGCAGCAATAGTTGGTATTAATCATATGGCAATTAATTAATATGAAAATGAAAAAAGATTTTTTAATACTACTGCATTAAAAACTCTTTCTATATTCTTTGAAGTTACAATTGATTACCTTCTTTGTCATAGTAGTTATTATTTATTTATTGAATATATTATTATTAAAAATTAATTAAGAAGCTTATAATTTTCTATATAATGATGGATTTATATATTTTCTTAATGATAAAAAGATATATAAATTTAAATAAACTTATGAAATAGATAATGATAATGACTTATCTGTTTTAATTATAGCTTTATATAAACATAAAAGATTAGATGGATTATTTGATAAGAATGATACAGCTATATTAAATAAAGATAATGATGTTATAGAGATTATAATAGATAAAAAGTTTATAGAGTATATGAAGAAAGCAATAAAATAGTACGAAGAGATAATTAATCACTATGGAAGAAATATTTAAAATAACTATATCAAAGACTAAAGATATATGGCATACAAATACTAACAATTTTAATGGAAATAATCAAGGTATTAAGGAATATTTCATTTCTAAATTAAGTAAAATAATTTCATATAATAAAACAAGAAAATTTTATTTATTATTTCACCATTATTAGGATTAGGTTCTTAAGGAAATATTCCTAGTGATGAATCAGGATTTTATATATTCACATTTCTAGCTAGTATTGTAGGACTAATTACATTTTTAAAAAAGAAAACTCTTTTTTTAGAAATTGAAATGGACGACGAACACATTAATGCGTATAAGAATTTTCACTATTTTCTTGATATATTAAAAACTTATAAAAATATATATACTATTAACTCTTATAGTGATAAAATTATTATACCTGAAATGAATAAATGTATTGCCACTCATGGTAAAGAAAAAATCAAATACCTAGAATCAAATTATGATTTTTTATATCTCAAATCAAAAGAAAATAAAATATATTTTCTACCCAATATGCTGTTAGTTTATAAAAAAACAATGGTATGTAGTTTCATATCAAGATGTTAAGTTAAATTTTAAAGAAGAAATTGTTTTAAATTCTAAAGATGTATCTATAAACGAATTTGACCCTGTAGCAATAAATAAGCACACCTCAAGAGAAAGTACAACATATTGTTTTACCTATGGAGTTTTTGAAATAATTGCAAATAATAATTTTAAATGTTATATAATAACTTCAAATAATAAAAAAGGACAAGCATTAAAAAATTGTATAACAAATTATATAAAAACATATTACAATAGCTAAGAGGATTTATTCCTCTTTTTTATTTAAACTAACTCTTAGTACTGACTTTTATTTAATTTAATGAGAAATCAAACTTAATATTTTTAAAATTCTGTTCAAAATAATATCTATTTATTTATAAAAATCAATAGAATAATAATTATCTTGTTCGATTACACTATTTGTATGATATTCAGTAATCGAAAGATATATAAAAATATAAAAGTCTTTATTATCAATAGACAAATATGACTTGTATTTATCTAAATGTAATATTATCCAAAATAACGGTGCATCAATATATTCTTCATATATTTTTTCGATTATTTTTGTTGCATCTTCTATAATCTCACGAGCATGATAATCGCATAATGAAGAAAACAATTTTAAAGAGCGTTTTTCTAAATATTCATAATCTTTATAAAATTTTAATTTTGATAAAATTTCAATAAATTTGTTGTACAATTCAAGATGTTCCTGTTCTTTATAATTTAATTGATCGTAAAAATTATCTTTTTCATAAATGTTACTTTCATAATTAAATTTTTTTTCACACAATAAATATATATCTACTAATTTAATAGAGTCTATAAATAGCCTATCTAATGAATAAGAAACATTGCAATGATAATTTGGATTTACATTTTTCTCTTTTATTTCATTAATTTGATACAAATACCCCTTTAATAAATCTTGTTCTACTTGTTTTATTAATTTAGATTTATTTTTTACATCTAATTTATTAATCTCACTTTTAGCGAAATCACTGATTTCTGTCACCAAATCTTTAGCCATTCTTTTTTCGCTCTTTATTAACTTAATTATGTTTTCAATATTCTTTTCTCGTTTTTCAATGTCGCTTTGAATCATTATTGCTACAATTTCATCTAAATAATAATATTCTGGATAGCAATCTTTTATCTTTTTATAATCTTTTCCTTGAGGTATATCACCAGTAAATATTTCATTAATAATCAATCCTAATGCAAAAATATCTGTATGCGTTCCAATTTCACTTTCATTTTTTTCTTTTTGCTCAGGTGCATGATAATTAAAATTAGCCAATCTTTCACCATCAGTAATATTTTGATCAGGAAAATGACTTATTCCAAAATCTGATAAAACCACTATATCATTAACAGAGTCATACAATATGTTTTCAGGTTTAATATCTCTATGAACTATCCCCTTTTTCCCTATATATTTTAGAGCTTCACATATATTTAAAATATATTTCATCATTTTCTTTTTCGGAATATTATTAATCATTAATTCTCTAAAATTACATTTGTATTGTCTCATAACATAAAAGATTTCATTTTCTAAGTCAAAACTTTCATCAATTATTTTAGCGATATATTTACATTTGGCGTTTTTTTGAAATTCTAGTTCCTTCAAAAATCTATTTTTTTTAGAACTATTTATTTTATGTTCCTTAACAACCATTTTTAATTGTTTTATTGCAAATTTATCTCCTATTTCGTTTTCAACAAAATAAACATAACCACTTCCACCCTCTCTTTGAGAATTTCCTTTTTGCTTTTTATATTCTGTTTTTTTTCCTTTAAAATCCATAAGTACCACCTATTTCAAAAAATAGTATTTATATTCACCTGATTTATCTAATTTATAAAATACATCATTCATACATCTATCTCCAATTTTATAGATATTTGTTTCTGCTAATTAAGAACTTTTTTAATTTTCACTATTAGCCCTCTAAATCAAAGTCAATAAATGAGTATTTTTTATTGTCATACTACTAAAATACGTATTTTTATTGTATCACAAATAAATTAAATATACAAAGTTTTAAATTATTTATTACAATCTACATATTTTATTTTAATCGTTTTTCACATATTAAAAAATATGTTTTTTCCTTCTCAATTCCTATAAATTTCCTATTTAACCTTTTACATACAACCCCTGTCGTTCCACTTCCCATAAATGGGTCTAAAACTAATTGCCCTTCAGTTGTGGATGCTTTTATAATTCTTTCAAGCAAACACTCTGGTTTTTGTGTTGGATGATAACCATACTTTTTCTCATTCATTGATACTGCAGGTAATACCCATACATCTTCAAGTTCATTATTGCTTATACTAAACATTTGCTCATAATTAAATACATGGCCAAACCCTTTATCTGCCCATATAATAAATTCATATGAAAACCTACATTTATTTTTATAGATTAATGGTGGTGGATCAAGTTTTTTCCATATTATAATATTAACTATTTTAAAACCTACCTCATCTAAAGCTTGTTTAATATCAAATATGTTATGATGAGTACCACTAATCCATATGCTACATTTTTTCTTTAATAATCTATAGCATTCACTTATCCAGTCTTTTGTGAACTTCTTAATATCACCATAGTTTTCCTTTTTATCCCATTCACCTTTATTTACTGAAACAATTTTACCACTTGAAATACTTTTACCCCCATTAGAAAGAAAGTATGGGGGGTCTGCAAACACCACGTCAACAGACTCATTTTTTATTTTCTGCATTACTTTAATGCAATCATCGTTATATAACATAAAACACACCTCCTACTTATATAATTAGCAGAAAGGTGTGTTTTTGCTTTTTTTATTTATAAATTTTTTAATATTATTCTTGAACAATACTAATAATCCAATTAATCCATGAAATTATAGTGCTTGCTCTTCTTCCAAATGTTTCTTCAGATTCAATATGATACAAATTACATTCTTTCATAAATGCAACAACTTCTTTTTTAGAAAGTTGTCTTCCAGCATATAGGTATTGAACAAATGAAATATGGAATACTTTATGAGAAAGAATTAACTTAACAAATTCTAGTTGTCTTTGTACGTATTTCATCTTCATTATTTCTTTACCAATAGCAGATAATTTATATGTTACGTATTTTCCTTCTGAACATTTATCAATCAATCCTAAATACATTGCAGCCCTTGTATAATATTGAGTTTGTCTTGGATCAAATTCAAATTCTTCAGTTATCTTTTCAGCTGTCACTTCACTATCATTAATTAATTCACACAAGTTAATAACCCTTTTAAAAGAATCAGCTTGCGGAAATGGTATTTCAGGTTCATCAATGTATTCAATTTTATCTGATATATCAGTAATATCTTTAAATGTAATTGCGATATCTTCTAAAGAATAATTCTTTTGTTTAATTAATCTTAAACTATTATACTTGTTAGAATCATCAAATTGATATTCAAAGAAACTAAAAATATCATTACTATATACAAAATAAATAACCTTAACTTTCTTATCAACTTTACTAATCCATAATCTATATGGATAGTATAATTGTCTAATTAAAAAGTCAGTATTTATATTTCTTTTTGCTTCAACTAAACTTAAATAATTAATACCTTCATATGCTCCATCAATTTCAATTTGAGAATTTTCAACTTGAACTTCATCATAGTTTTTTGTTGATGTATTAAGAATCTCAAAAGAAAACTTACTTGATGCCATTCTGCCGCTTACTGTTGGAACAATTTGTTCATCTTCTAAAAAGTCTTCTAGCATTCCTGTTAAGTATGCGCAGTTTAATGCTATAGCTTCACTTGTAATTTTAGCAGGTACAATACTTTGAATATAATTTGGAAATTCAACTTTAATAATATCTTGATTAATTTCTTTTAATTCACTAAACATTTGATGGTTAGAAATTATAAAGTCATTTCGGGATATTGGCATTATTGATAAATCATTTTTCTTAAATATTTCAGGTAAATTTTCCGAATGGTCAAACTTAGTCATTAAACGTGGTTCTCTAAACTCTTTGATTTGTTTAGCAGTAATAATAAAATTACCATGTTCTCGTACGACATCAAGAATGCTATACTTTTCAAATAATTGGTTCCACGCAGTATTTAAAAAACTTTCAGCCATAATTAGAAATTCTTAATTAACACTTCTTCAACTTCACCACGTTTGTTACCATTTGAGTTGATAGAACGTTTTGCTTTCACAATAATAATGTCGTATCCTTTATATAAATTGTTTATAAATTCTGTATTAGAATTAGACAATAAGAATTTAACACCTCTTTTATTTAACTCATCACAAACAAGTTTTAATCTTTCTTGTTCTTTTTTATTAAATCCACCTTCATTGTAACCTGTAAAACTTGCAGTATTTGAAACTGGGTCATATGGAGGATCTAGATATACGAAATCTCCCTTTTGAGCATTAGCGACTGCATCTGCAAAGTCACCAGTTAATATCTGAATGTTATTATCATTAAAGTATTTGCTTACTGCTCGTAAAACTACTTCATTAACAATATTAGGATTCTTATATTTTCCATATGGTGTATTAAATTGTCCAGAACTATTTACTCTAAATAAACCATTATAACAAGTTTTATTTAAGTAGATTAATCTAGCTGCTTTTTCAACATCATCAAGTGCATCATATGTTGAAGATTTTCTATCTAAATCTCTAATTTGATAGAAATATTCTTCAGTATTATTTGCTTCATGAACTTTTAACTTTTCAATTAATTCTTCCACTTTATCTTTAATAACTCTATATGTAGTTACTAAATCTCCATTTAGATCATTAATAACAGCATTTTTAGGTTGAATTGCAAATAAGTTCGCACCTCCACCGAAGAATGGTTCAAAATACGTACTAATTCTATTAGGAGTATATTTTTTAAGTTCATCCAATAATTGTCGTTTGCCACCTACCCATTTTACAACAGGCATAACTAAAGCATTATTCTTTTTCTTCATATCATACACTCCTTTCGTGAACTTATTATATCACATTTAACAATAAAATGGTAGTGTTTTAGTATTTTAAATTTGATTATAAATATGAATATGAAAAAATATTAAATTCTAATTCAATTTAGAATACATATAAATAATTACCAAATAAAACCACATAGCATAGTAATTTTCAGACTTATTAAAATTACTAATAAATCCATGAGCAAAATTATTACGTAAATTTAAGCCATATTTTGAATCAAAAATAAAACGCAAGTTAAAAACAACATCTTCATCTATTATATTTACAAATGATTCTCTTTCTATAATTGATGACAATGTATTAAACGTTTCAGTATTATCCTGATTTAAAGTATATGTAGAAACACCGCAAAAATGCGCTAAATTTCTAATACTTGATTCTATCTGAGGTATTAAAATAGACATACCACAATCAAAATCTTCAAATATACAATAATAAAAACCCTTTTTTACTAAATGTTTATTCTTTTCCTTAATAATACTAGTATTATCTATTATATCATTAATTAGTTTAATTATATTAGGGTGTTTTTTCTTTATTAAATTTATTAAATATAAAATATATTGTCCTTTAACTTTTGTTTCAAAAACAGCGGTTAATATAGTGTACATATTAACTATTTCTTCATCATTATCATCAAATGGAGGAATAATTGCTATTGTTTTACCTTCAGAATTCATTAATGCTGTTGAAAAGTATTTTACTGTGTCACGATTTATTATATTTTTTTTGAAAATCTCTTCAGTTCTAGTTTGACTAATAATAGGCATAAAAAATAATAAAAAAAATAAATTTTGTTGTTCAGTATAACTATCTACCTTCTCTTTAAAAATATTAAATAATTTACTACTATTAATCGATGTACTAGATATTTTCATATTATTTAAATTTTCTTTTTCACACTCATCAAGCATTTCCTTAGCACTGAAAAATTTTTCTGAATTTTCTTGCTGACATTCTTTATATACCTTAATACATATTTTTAAATAGTATTCTTTAGAGTATGAAATATCTGTTTGTTGTGCAAGTGCATAATATAAATCTGCCTTAAATAGTTTATGACTTTTTAAATATTCTAAATACTGTGAATGAGTAATCAATTTTTTTTCTATTTTTACTTTGTATATTAATTTTTTTAAGTTATAATATCCATCAAAAATATTAGAATGGTTTATTATATGTGTGTTCATTTTACCATCACATATACTTAGCAGTTCTTCTAAATCAATTAATTCTAAATCTAGTAATAAATTATAAAAATGAAGTGCAAACGCATTATCATTACTATTAACTTGATAACTAATATTTTGGATTAGTTGTTTTAATTCTTTTACATCAAATTGTTTACCTAATTTACAATAAATATAATATGCTGAAAAAAGGCATGAACAATTAAATTCAAAATCATTTTCTTTAGATATACATTTTAAATAATTATTATAAGCAATTTTCCCCTCATTAAGCTTTATACTCTTATTATAAAATAAATAATGATGTAATCTTGCAACTACAAATGGATTAGTTTTATTGTCTAAATTATCACCAATAATCTTATCGTGAAAACTATCATACTTATAATTTAAATTTCCACCTTCTTTATAATCTACATTATAAAAGTTAATACATAATGAATAAACAATTTTAATAAATTCCATATTTCCTTCTATAGTTTGAAGGGAATTAATTTCATTTAAAAAAATATTTACATCTTGTTTTATTAAATCATTTATATGCATAAGAACACCTCTTTCTAATAATATTTTACCAAATCATTCATACTCATGCAAACTATATAATCAAATTATATTTGATATTTATTTTTCTTACTTATTAGATTATTTATTCATAAATGTTATAAACTGTATTAAAAATTTGAGCTATAAAATCTTAAAAAAAATAATAACTATAATTAATTTTTTTATTTATAAACCTACTCTTACTAACATTTATTTTAATTCTAAATTTTATTGTGCCTAACAATTGCTCTTAATTAGTATTAAACTAATATCTTAACTAGTATTTAAATTTAAGTTAAGTACGCTGCATAGGGGCTAATTAGTATAGCCCCTATTGCAGCCGTTTTCTTAAATTATGGCACATAAAATATATTAGTTATTTATATTCATCATTATGGATATCAAAATGTAAACTGAGAAGAGCACGTTTCAACCTAACTATGGATATGGATGTTGTCAACAACAAACTTCATGCGGTAGCAACTTTGGTGGTTATGGCTACGCTTTAATTCTTGTTTTATTTATTTTATTAGTAATTATCGGTACTGCAAGATGGTAAAATATAAAAAGGAGCAAATTGCTCCTTTTTTATACTTTTATTTTGCATTTAAATAAAAATATGTTATAATAATAGTTGAAGAGGTGATTTATATGGCAAAAAACAAAAAAATCAAAAAACCAGGAATCTTAGCTGAATTTAAACAATTCATTACACGTGGTAATGTTGTTGATATGGCTACTGGTGTTATCGTTGCAAGTGCATTTACTAAAATTGTAACATCGCTAACAAACAACGTATTCTTACCACTAGTAAACTATTTAGTTTACTTACTTACAGATGGTAAAGATGTTCTTTTAATTTCAGTATTAAATGGACAACCATATTTCTTAGAAACTGTAGATGATGCTGGTGTAGTTACTACATCTATTAACCCTGAATGTATTTTTATTGACTGGGGTATTGTACTTGAAGCAATCGTAAACTTCATTTTAATTGCTGCTATTATTTTCATTATTGTAAAAGTAATCAATAGTACTCGTAAACGTCTTGATGCATTAAAAGCTAAAGCACGTGAAGAAGAAATTGCTGCCGAAAAAGCTGCTGCAGAAGAAGCTGCAAGACTTGCTGCTGTTGAAGCTGAAAAAGCTGCACAAGCTAAAGCTGCTGCTGATAAAGTAAAAGCTGAAGAAACTTCAACTAATGCTTTACTTGTAGAAATTATTAATTTACTTAATAAATAATAATTAATATTTAAACTACGCTCCAAAATGGCGCGTAGTTTTTTTCTTGATTATAATTTATATTTATAGTATAATTAAAATAAAGTGAGGTGTAACTATGATTACAATGAAAGATGTTATTAGAGAAGGAAATCCATTACTTAAACAAAAGTCTGTTGATGTAAATATTCCTTTATCTAAAGAAGACGAAGAATTAATAATTAGTATGATGGAATATGTGTATAATTCATGTGATCCTGAAATGAATGAAAAATATGATTTAAGACCAGCAGTAGGTCTTGCAGCGCCACAACTTGGAATTTTAAAGAAAATGATTGCGATAGTAGCACCAGATGAATCTGGTAATGAACATGAATTTGCACTTATTAATCCTAAACTTTTAAGCTATTCTGATGAACTTACATATCTTGAAGGTGGTGAAGGATGCTTATCAGTTGATAGAGCATGTGATGCATATATACATCGTCCTGCAAGAGTAATGTTTGAAGCTTATTTTTATGATTTAAAAACTGGAAAATTAGAGAAAAAACGAATGAAACTAAAAGGTTATTTAAGTGTTGTATTCCAACATGAATATGATCATTTAAATGGTATATTATTTGTTGATCGTGCAAATAAAACAAATCCTAAATTTATTCCAGATAATTCAAAACCAATACAGTTTAAAGAAAACTAAAAGCATAGACAAATTTTGTCTATGCTTTTTTTTCATTTAGTACATATTTTCTTACAGCCTCTGCAAGACCACCTTCTTCAATTGGTCCAGTAATATATGTAGCTGCATCACGTGCTTTAGGAGTACATTTTTCCATAACAACGCTTGTTTTGCATACTTTAAACATTGGAACATCATTATCAGAATCTCCAAATGCATATGTATTATTTATATCATAATTCATAATACTTAAAATCTTTTTAATCCCAGTTCCTTTATCTCTAAAAGTTGGTATTACATCAGCACCAAATGTTCCCCATTTAAAGAATGTTAAACTTTTAAAATGTTTCTCTACTTCATCTATTTGTTCATTAGTCCCAAGTAGCCAAAACTGTATTACATCATCAAAATAAAAATCATCATTTTCATTTAATAAAGTATATGGACAAGGAACGTTTCTATCAAATGAAGCTTTTACTTCATCATTAAAATACATTCTTAGATTACCTTTACTTGTTGATGCAGAAAAAGAGATTTTATTATTAATCATAAATTTAACTACTTCTTCTACTATATTTCTATCAATACAATCTAAAAAAGATTCATTATTAATTATGATATGTCCACCATTTGCAAGATTAAGACCAGTAAAATAAGGAATAATAAATTCTACATCTCCAAGTGTTTCACGACCTCTACCACTTGATAAATATAAATCAATATCTGGATTTTTTGATAATTCTTCTAAGACTTCTAAAGTTTCTTTTTCAACAATTCTTTTTTTGGGAGTAAGAAGTGTTCCATCAACATCAAAGAATAAAACCTTTTTCATGTTATCTTGCTTTCTTAATGGAAACTACAATTAATGGTCTTCTATCCATCTTATTATATATGTAATGATTCATTTGAATAGAAATTTGTCTTTCAAGATTACTATATGTAATACCTGGATTTTCATTAATCATATTTATATATATTTCTTCGCATTTATTTGAAATCTTTTCTTCTAATTCAGTTGCTTTATCTGGAGTTGAAAAACCATTTAATGTAACGATTGGTTTATTTAATATTTGTTTTTTTCTATTAATAAAGTATGTTACACTAACTAATCCTTCAGCTGCCATTTTTCTTCTTTCTTTTAAGACATTACTATCAACATCAGATAAAGATGAATCTAGATATACATCTGAGGCTTGAACTGCTTCTTTTAATACAGTAGCCCCTGATTTATTAATATTTAAAACATCACCAGGTGCTAAAACAAAACAGTTTTCTTTTTCTATTCCACATTCTAAAGCTATTTTAACATGTTTACGTAACATAAAATATTCACCATGAACAGGAACAAGGTATTTAGGTTTCATAAATGATAACATCATTCTAAGTTCATTTTGTGATGCGTGCCCTGTTGTATGGGTATCAGTTAGAGGATTATTTTTAATTACATGTGCACCAGCATGTACTAAGTTATTAATATTTCTATTAATAAATTGTTCGTTACCTGGAATTGGTTTAGATGAATAAATAATTGTATCATCTGGTAATAATTGTATTTGTTTATGTGTTCCTGCTGCAATTCTTGATAACGCAGCAAGTGGTTCACCTTGAGAACCAGTACATAATATTGTAACATGTTCTGTTTCTATTTTTTTAAGTTCTCTTGCGCGAAGAATCCAACCTTTAGGCGCATCAATATAATTTAGTTTAATTGCTGCTTCAATTGTCTTTTCCATACTATGACCAAAAACAATTACTTTTCTTCCACATTCAATTGATGATGCAATAATTTGCTGAACTCTATATACATTAGATGCGAATGTTGCAACAATAATACGCCCTTCAATTTGATGGAACAAGCTATTTAATGTCTCTGCAATCTTTTTCTCACTAGAAGAAAATTCTTCAATATTAGCATTAGTACTTTCTGATAGTAAACATATGACACCTTGTTCTCCAAGCTTAGTCATCTTATTAAAATCAGACATATGTCCAAGCGGACTAAAATCAAACTTAAAGTCACCGCTATTTACAACATAACCATATTTAGTTTTGATAGCAAGTCCATATGAATCAGGAATAGAGTGATTAGTTCTAAAGAATGATACACTAGTATGTTTAAAGTTAATTACATCATCACTTTCAAATTCTTCTAAGTTATATTCAATATCAGGAAATTCTAATAATTTGTTTTGAATAAGCGGTACTGCAATCCCTGCAGCATAAATTGTTGGAATTTTTACCTTTTGAAGTAAGAATGGAAGTCCACCAATATGATCTTCATGGCCATGTGTAATGAATAAACCTACAATTCTTTTTTCATTTTTTATTAAATGTGTAAAATCAGGAATTATATAGTTTACACCATGAACATCATCATCTGCAAAAAGTACACCTGCATCGATTACAATAATCTCATTATCAACTTCTACAACATACATATTCATCCCAATTACACCTAGACCGCCAAGGGAATAAACTTTCACATTTTGTTCTTTTTTAACAGGTTTTTTTCTAGGTTTTTTCTTTTTAGGAATGTTGTTCTTTACTTTTGTTAAATCTAAAACATTAGTCTTATTATTTTCCATTAGTTCCTCCTTTCTTTTAATTTTTTATATTTTAAATTAGTTATTTTTTAAAACTGAACATCCTTTAAAGAATCCATATGATAAAAAGAATGTTCCAATATTTTGAATTAAAGTAAGAGCTACTGGATAAAAGTCTTTCGTTAATTCTTTTAAAATTTTTAACATCTTATTATTAGATGTCCAATGTAAAAACATAAAGCTGGTATCAAAGTATTCATTAATAAAATATGAAAGTATACAAAATGAAGTTGTAAAAATGAAATATGGTAAAAAGTCTTTTAGTTTTGGGCTTACTAAACCTTTAATCATGATCATAAGTCCAGAATATATCATCACTGAATGATAAAACATACTATGGAACGATAAGAAATGAAATGTAGGATATTTATGTAAACTTGTAGTTGGAAATAAAAGATAAAATAATCCTCCAAATATTCCACCATAAAACATAAAATTTAAAAAGAACTTTTGAACTTTTCCTCTAGTTATTCCAGATAAAATACTTGATGGAACAAATAAACTACAAAACCAAAGTGGTAGGTATTCAACTAATGTATCATATCTACCTACTTTTGTTCCCCATATAATTTTTGCAAGTTCAAATAAAAATACGACAATACCTATTATAAACAAAAACTTATCTATGTTTTTCACTTTTTTTATTGATATATATAGTCCTAAGCCAATTAGAAATAAACAAACAAGAATAAATAATATATGTTGTAGTGTAAAACTTCCACAAGCTAGCGACTTATCAATTGGATATTTAAAAAAATTCATTATTTATTGATTTCGTTTTCAAATAAGTGGAACACCTCTAGGGTTGCAGAAGCATCGTGTAACGCATCATGATCTTGAACTTCTAGTGGTGGTTTAGCACCAAGTAATTCAAATGCTGCATATAAACCAATATCATTTTTTATTCCATAATAATTCTTAATTATTTGCATTAGATTTACATAATTTTTTCTTTCCGTTACTGGTTTTACATTATGTAACTTAAATGATTTATCAATCATTAAATAATCATTTTTTCCCCATACATAAATTGTAGGTTGATAATACATCATGTAATCTCTTAATTTATTATAAAATTTTGAATAATATGGTGCATGTTCTAGTTTTTCTTTAGATACATGAATAAATTCTAACATTCTATCACTTATGCCTAATTTACACTTAGGTCTTATTAAGCCGTCTGATGAATCGATAATATTACCAGATGAATCTTCTATATACATACCATACTGAACAATTTCTGAAAAAAACTGTTCTTTTGAACTATGATTATAATTATATGGAGGCATTGTAAACTCTAAATCCAGAAATAATCGATAACCATCTTTTTTTAGAAGTTTTCTTACCCCTTCTTTAATTGTCTGAATATCATAATAAACGATTGTTTTTCTTCCTACATGTCTTACTAATTTTATAAAATTAATAACATCATAAGCCTTATAACGACCGTATTTTTTTGATTCATCAAATGCTTTAAAAAAGACATACAAACCATCTTGTAAGTAGGGTTCAAACTTTTTCATTTGGCTTCTAGTTAAATGGAAATGATAAATGCGTTTTTTATAGTATATTTCAAAGATACGATCTTCAATATAAACATTTCTAATTCTACCACAAAATGTTTGCATAAACTTACCTGTCCTTTCTAAATTTTAATTTCATTCATTTTAATTAATTCTAAAATGGCTTGACTTCTTCCTTTGACACCAAGTTTTTGAATAACGTTAGAAATATGATTTCTTACTGTTTTTGAACTAATATATAGTCTTTTTGCAATTGTATCTGTATCATATTGTTTTACTAATAATTCAAATATTTGTCTTTCTCTTGGTGTTAAAAAATTATTATTCATTAATATCACCTTTTCCTTCTATGTATTTTATGAGGAAAAAGTAATAATTGTTACTTTATTCTTTAGTATTTAATTTTAATAGTAATTCTTCAGCTATTTTTTTAGGAAGACCTAAAGACATTAATTTTTGAGTACTACTATTTTTAATTTCATCAATCGAATTAAATGTCTTAAGTAACATCATTTTTCTTCTTTTACCTATACCTTCAATATCATCTAAAATACTAGTAAAAGTATTCTTTGTATGGGTTTCTTTAAAGAATGTTATTGCAAAGCGATGTACTTCATCTTGCATTGCTTCAAGTAATAAAAATAAATTACTATGTTTATCAATTTCTATTTCAACTAAATCACTAGTAACGATTGCCTTTGTACGGTGGCGGTCGTCTTTTTCAAGTCCCATTAGATATATATCAGTAATTCCTAGTTTACTAAATATTTCTTTTGCAGCTTTTACTTGAGGTCGTCCTCCATCGACTATTACTAAGTTAGGTTTTCTTAAATTATCTTTTAATACTCTTGTATATCTTCTTGTTAATACTTCCTGCATTGTATGATAATCATCAGCACCTACAACTGTTTTAATATTATATTTTCTATAATCCTTCGGTGATTTAATCCCATCAATATATGTTACCATTGCAGAAATGGGACTAGCACCTTGAATATTTGAATTATCAAATAATTCAATTACTTTAGGATAACTTATATTAAGTATTTGTGATAATTCAATTAATGGTTCTTTAGTCTTAGATAGTTTAATTAATCTTAGCTTATCTAAATTATCTAAATTATTCTTTGCGTTTTCACATACTAAATCTACTAATTTTTTCTTAAGTCCTCTAACAGGAACTAAAGTTTTTACATTTAATAATTCACTAATAATATTTATACCTTCAATATACGGACTAAGGATTTCAGAAGGAACTAACACATCCTTAGAATCATAGAAAGTATATATATAAGAAACAAGTAAATCATCTAAATTATCTACAATATCAAAGACTTCTCCACTACGCTCAATAATTCTTCCACTACGCATATGTAGTACTTGAACACATACTTTTTCATCTGAAACATAATACCCAAATATATCTCTAGTTTTACCATCATTTAATGTCATAGTTTGTTTTTCCATTAAACTATTAACACTTGTTATGATATTACGGTATTCAATAGCTTTTTCAAATTCTAAATTTTCACTAGCTTGTTCCATTTTATCTTTTAATAAATCTAAAAGAACAGTATCATTACCATTTAAAAATTTAGAAACACTAGTAATATATTCTTCATAATCTTCTTTTTTAATATTATTTTCACATGGAGCTAAACATTGACCCATATCATAGTATAAACAATGTTTCTTGGGTATTTGATTACATTTTCTAAATGGATAAACTTTATTCAAGATTTCACATGTATCACGACAGGCAGTAACATTTGGATAAGGTCCAAATAATTTACCACTATTTTTCTTATTACTTACTTTTACATCTCTTGTAACAATAAGTCTAGGATGAGTTTCTTTAGTTAAACATATATAAGGATATGTTTTATCATCCATTAATAAGATATTATAATGTGGACGGTATTCTTTAATAAAATTATGTTCTAAAAGAAATGCTTCAGTTTCACTTCTTGTAATAATGTATTCAAAATTTACAACCTCTGATACCATTTGTGTTGTTTTCGCATCGTGACTTCCTGTAAAATAACTTTTTAAACGATTTGCAAGAAGTTTTGCTTTACCAACATAAATAATAATTCCATCTTTATTATACATTTGATAGCAGCCAGGTTTAAGTGGGACTAGAGAAAGCTTTGCTTTAATATGCTCTAATACCGTTTGATCCATTTAAATACCTACTTTTATTCAATTTCACATCTGCGATATGCTTTAGTTAATTTTGCAATATATGCACATAAATCTTTATTCATATCATTTTTTTCAATTCTAAAAGTCCAGTTTCCACCAAGAACAGATGGAGTATTAATTCTAGCTTCTGCTCCTTTTTGTAAATAATCCCAGAATGGTATAATTGCTAAATTACATACTGAAGCAAGAGCAGCACGAATTAATTCATTTCCTACTTCATATGGATTATTAAAGTATAAATACTCATGTAAGAATGCTTTTTCTTCATTATTTAAAGAATCATACCAAGCTCTTACTGGTGGATTATCATGAGTTCCAGTATAAACAACATCATTAGGAGTTAAATAATGTGGCATATGTTCTGAATCACCTTTTGGATCAAAACCAAATTCTAAGATTTTCATACCAGGGTATCCAAGACGTTTTAACATCTTATGAACACCTTCTGTTAAGAATCCTAGATTTTCTGCAATAATATCAACTTCACCTAATGCATTCTTAATTGCATTAAATAAAGCTACATTTGGTCCTTTTTTCCATTTACCTCTAAGAGCATCAGAATCAGTTGCAGGAATTGCAAAATAAGCTTCGAAACCTCTGAAATGATCAATTCTAATTGTATCAAATAATTTGATAGATACTTCTACTCTTCTTACCCACCAAGCATAGTTAGTCTCTTTCATTGCTTTATAATCATATAAAGGATTACCCCATAATTGACCTAGTGGTGCAAAATCATCAGCAGGACATCCTGCAACTAGTTTAGGTTTTAAATCACTTCCTAATTGGAATAAATTAGGGTTACTCCAAACATCTGATGAATCAAGTGCAGTATATATTGGCATATCTCCAATTATTTTAATACCTTTAGAATTTGCGTATACTCTTAAAGCATTCCATTGTTTAAAGAAATAATATTGAGTAAATTTCCAGAAGTTTACATCATCTAGGTGTTCTTTCTTAAAAGAAGATAAAGCTTTTTTATTTCTAAATTTATATTCATCTTTCCACTCTAAGAATGATACACCATGATGATAGTCTTTTAATGTCATAAATAAAGAAAAATCTTCTAACCAATCACTATTTTCTTTTTCAAAGTTCTTAAGTAATTTAATATCAAACTTTGAATAAGCACGTCTTAATACAAGATATCTAGTGTTATATATCTTACCATAATCAATTGATAAAGATTCATCTAAGTATTCATCATAATCAGACTCTTCTAAAAGTCCTTCTTCTTTTAGTAAATCAAAGTCAATAAAGTAAGGATTTCCTGCAAACACTGAAAATGATTGATATGGACTATCACCATAAGATGTAGGTCCAATTGGAAGTACTTGCCAATATGTTTGATGACATTTTTCTAAAAAGTCAACAAAATCATAAGCTTCTTTTCCAAGTGTTCCAATTCCATATGAATTAGGTAAACTAAATATTGGTAAAAGTATTCCACTGGTTCTCATATATATATTCCTCTATTTCTTTAAATTTTCAATTACTTCGCTAATGTGATTACCATATGCAAGTGATTCATCATATTTAAAACGAAGTTCAGGTGTTTTTCTTAAATCTAAACGATGGGCAAGTTCACTTCGTAAGAAACCTTTAGCCTGTTCTAAAGCTTTCTTAGTTGCTTCAATCTCACCATCATTTCCAAGTACTGTATACCATACCATAGCCACACTCATATCTTTATTAAGTGCAACTTTTGTAATAGATACAAACTTAATTAATTCATTATGAACTTCACTAAAAATTATACTAGCAAGTTCTCTTTCTATTATTTTTTCAACTCTTTGTACACGGTAAGCCATAATTATTCACGCTCAGTTTCTTCCATTACGAAGCATTCAAGACGGTCACCAACTTTAACGTCATTAAAGTGTTCGATAGTAATACCACAATCGTAACCTTCTTTAACTTCCTTAACGTCATCTTTGAAACGTCTTAAACCAGCAATCTTACCAGTATAAATAACAATACTATCACGAATTACTCTAATTGTTCCACCTCTAACAATTTGACCTCTAGTTACCATTGAACCAGCAATTGTACCAATTCTTGAGATTTTGAATAATTCACGTACTTCTGCTTCACCAGTAATCTTTTCTTCAAATACTGGGTCAAGCATACCTTTAGCTGCTTTTTCAATATCTTCTTGTAGTTTATAAATAATATTATATAAACGAATTTCTACATTCTTTTCTTTAGCTAAATCGCTAATTTGGCTTGTAGGACGAATATTAAATCCTACAATAATAGCATGTGATGCGATAGCAAGACTAATATCATTGTCTGTAACACCACCAACACGAGCACTGATAATGTTAATCTTAGTACCTTCAATTTGGATCTTATCAACAAGTCCTTTAATAGCTTCAATTGATCCTTGAACATCACATTTAATGATTAAGTTAAGCACTTTTAAATCACCATTTGCTTCAGACATAATTTCATTTAATGATGCAGCTCTTGCAGAACCCATTTCTTCATTGAATTTATTTTGAGCACGTACTTCAGCGATTGCTCTAGCTTTTCTTTCATCATCTAATGCCATGAATTTTTCACCAGCAAATGGAACTTCAGCAATACCAGTGATTTCAACTGGTTTTGCAGGACCTGCAACTTTTACTTGACGACCAAGTTCATCTTGCATTGCACGTACACGTCCATATGTAGTACCTACTACAATCATGTCACCAACTTTTAATGATCCGTTTTGAACTAGTAATGTTGCAACAGGACCACGACCTTTATCAAGTCTAGCTTCAATTACAGTACCTACACCTAAACGTTTAGGATTAGCTTTGTATTCTTTCATATCGCTTAATAGAATTACCATTTCTAGTAAATCATCAACACCTTTACCAGTAAGTGCGGAAATAGGAACGAAAATTGTATCTCCACCCCATTCTTCTGCAACAAGATTATAAGTCATTAATTCTTGTTTTACACGGTCAGGATTTGCAGTAGGTTTATCCATCTTGTTAATTGCAACAATGATTGGAACACCAGCTGCTTGAGCATGTTCAATAGCTTCTTTTGTTTGAGGCATCATACCATCATCAGCAGCAACTACTAAGATAACAATATCTGTAACTTGAGCACCACGAGCACGCATTTCAGTAAATGCAGCATGCCCTGGAGTATCGATAAATGTAATTAAACGACCATCTTTTTGAACTTGATAAGCACCGATATGTTGAGTAATACCACCTGCTTCACCACGAACAACATGACTGCTTCTAATAGTATCTAGAAGTGTAGTTTTACCATGGTCAACGTGACCCATAATTGTAACAATTGCAGGACGTGGTTCTAAGTCTTCAGGATTATCTTCAATTTCAATTTCATCAAATCTAATTAAATCTGTAATTTGTTTATCTTTTACTTCAAAGTTATATTCCATTGCAATAAGTTCAATAGTATCTCTATCTAATGTTTGAGTGGCAGATGCAAAAATACCCATTGATGTAAATAACTTTTTAACTAAATCTGTTACAGAAATTCCAAGTTCTTCTGCAACATCCATTACAGTCATATTAAGTTCATAGTAAAGAACATTTTCCTCTTTCTTTTGTTCAATACTACCTGCAAGCTTTTCTGCTCTACTCTTATGTTGTTTAGGTTTCTTACTAACAACTTTTTCTCCAGTTCTTACCTTTTGTTTAATTCTATTATTTCCACCACTTTCAAACTTTCCATCTTCTAGGAATTCATCATATTTATCTAAGAATTCTTCATCCACTAATGTTTCAACAATTTCATCTTTATATGATTGAATATCACTTGGACGAGCTTTTGGTGTATTTTTAACTTCAGGTTTATTAGCTGGTTTTGCAGGTTGTTTTACTGCACCTTGTTTAACCTCAGGTTTAGCTTTTGGAGCTTGTTTAGTTTGAGGTTGTGGTTTTGCAGGTTGTTTTGCTGCACCTTGTTTAACTTCAGGTTTAGCAACAGCTTGTTTAGCTTGAGGCTTTTCAGCTTGAGCTGGTTTTGCTGGTGCTGCAGGTTTTGCTGGAGCAGCAGGCTTTTGAGGAGTTGGAACTTTGACTCCTGCAGGCACAGGTTTTGCTGGTGCTGCTTTAGGTTTAGATTTAAACGGATAAGGAACACCATAACGTTTTGCTAATTTCTTTTCTAAATCTTTATCAAGATCACTATCTTCAGTATATACTTTTCCTACTGAAACATTTTTCAGTAATTTTAATAACTCTTCAGTCGTAACTTTTAAGAATTCCGCTACTTCTTTAACTTTCATAGTTTACTCTCCTTCTACTTCTACAGTATGATTAATCATAGCTTTTGCAAACCCTGGATCACTAATACCAATTACTTTATTATTATTTGATCCTATTGCATTACTAATCTCATCACTTGTAAAAGATTTTATTATTCTTACGTTATAATAAAACGCTTTTTTTTCTATTTTGTCAATTGTCGCTAAAGATGAATCTTTAGCAATAAATATTAAATGTAAATTATCTACTTGTAGTTTACTAATTACTGCATCAGTTCCTACAATCACCTTGCCTGCTCTTTTTGCTAGGCCTAATAACGATAAAACTTTATTCACTTTGTGACACCTTCTTTAAAAGTTCATCATAGATTTCATCTGCTACTGCTACTTCTAAGAAACGATCTAATATATGTTTTTTCTTAGCAGCTTTAATAACATCAGCATCTTTACATAGATAAACACCATGTCCACGGACTTTACCTGTATCATCAATAGTGATGTTTCCATCAGGTTCTCTTACAACACGTAATAAGTCTTTCTTTGGAAATTGATTTCCAGTAATTACACATTTACGCATTGGGACTTTCTTAACAATAGGTGCTTTCATAACTATCACCTATTTATGCAGTATAAACATTAGGTTTGAAACGGATTTCTTCACGATAAGCAGTTGTTTCATCCTTAATATCAATCTTCCAACCAGTAACTTGAGATGCAAGACGTACATTTTGACCACCTTTACCAATTGCAAGACTAAATTGTTCATCTGGTACAATTACGATAGCTTTATGTGTATCTTCATCAATTAATACTGAAATAACTTTTGCAGGAGTAAGTGCTTCTGCAATTAATAGAATTGGATTATCATTCCATTCAAAAATATCAATTCTTTCACCATTTAATGCTTGGTTGATTTGTTTAATACGAGCACCACCTACACCTACACATGCACCTTTAGCATCAACATTAATATTATTAGATTTAATACCAATCTTAGAACGATTACCTGGTTCTCTAACAATACCAATTACTTCAATAACACCTTGTGCAATTTCAGGAATATAAAGTTCAAATAAACGTTTAATAATTTCTTTATTAGAACGAGAAACAAATACCTTAGGACTCTTAGTAGTTTCTTCTACTTTAGTAATTGTTACTTTAATTTGTTTTCCAGGGACATAGTTTTCTCCAAATAAAGCTTCTTCAACTGGCATAAATGATTGAGTATTCATACCAAGATTTAAGATAACAACTTTATCAGTAGCTTTTTCTACTGTAGCAGTAACAACTTCGCCTTCTTTAGATACAAAGTATTCATAAGCACGTTTATATCCTAATTCTTTAAGATTTTGGATAAAAGTAGTTTTAAAACGAGTTGCACCTTTTCTACCAATTTCACTAAATGGAATTTCTCTTTTAATTACAGAACCAATTCTTACTCTTGCTCTAATTTCTTTAGCTTGTTCTAAAGTAATTTGACCTTCAAGTTCAAGTTCAGGATTAATTTCTTCAACAACATTGAATGTTTCAGAAATTCTAACCTTCTTTTGTTCATCATTAAATTCAACTTCAATAATTCCTGTGTGTCCTTCTGCTTGAGCAGCTTTAATTAATGCAATTTCAACAGCAGCAAGTACATCTTGTTTGTCTAAACGACGTTCCTCTGCGATTGTTTCTAAATATTCATAAAAACCTTTACTAATCATTTCTTTTTTCCTTAATTCCTTTCTAAAACTTTACTGCAAGACGAATCTTTGCGATTTTCGATTTTTCAATAGTTACTAGTTTTGTTCTTGTTTTATTTATTACATTTACATTTATTGAATCTATAGTATAAGATTCTAAATATCCATAAATTTCTTTTTGATTAAAAGCACTCTCTAATTTTTCATAGGTCTTCAGATATATATATTTTCCTAGTGCTTTTTCTAAATCATCATCATTTTTTAGTTCTCTTTCAATACCAACAGTAGTTACTTCTAAATAATAGCCATCAGGTAAATCATCATTAACTAAATCTAAGATTTCTTCATTAATAGCTGCAACATCATCAATATCAATATCAAATGTATTTGGATCATCAATAGTAATACGAATGATGTCGATACCATACTCATTTACATGTTCAACTGATATTAAAGTTTTCTGGTACTTTTCAACTACTGGTAAACTGTTACCTTTAATTTTCTCAATCATAATATCTTAACCTTTCATAACAAAGGGTGAGCCATTTCTAGCTCACCTCTTTTCTTGCTTATTTCTATATATATAATACCACAATTTTGCTATTTAGTCAAGCAATGTATCTTTTAATAGCTATATAAGTAATTTTTTTATATAAATACTTTCCAAAATCTTAAATTTTTGATAAACTAAATATACTAAAAATTAAGGAGGTAAAAATGTATAATATAAAACTTAACAACAAAGTTGTTAGCTTTGCTCCAGGTAATAGAGTAATTGATTTAATTGATAAAAATGAAGTAAAGCAATACATGGTTTGTAAAATAGATCAAACAATCAAAGAACTTACATATCCTCTATCTGAAAAACATCAAAACTCTGAAATCACCCTTTTAACACTTGAACATAAAGAAGCAGGTAGAGCTTATGAAGCAACACTTAGATATATAATATCAATGGCTTTTTCTAACTTGTATCCAGAAATAGATATTAAATTTAATTACAATGTAAGTAGATCAATATTCTGTGAAATATTAACAAAAGGAATTAAACTAACTAAAATTACTGATGAAATATTAAATGAAGTTTCTAGAATTATTAATCTTGATTTACCAATCAAAAGAGTAACTCTTACAGTTAAAGAAGCTATTGAAATTTATAAAGAACTTCGTCATGATGATAAACTAAATATTTTAGAATATCGACCAGATAAAATCGTTCATTTATATAAATGTGATAACTATTATGATTATATGTATTGCTACATGCTTCCTTCAACTGGTTTTATCAAAAACTATTATATCAAGCCTTATAGTCCTGGTTTAATTATTCAATATCCTAGATATGAATTAGATGCAGAAATACCTGAATTTAATGAAGAACCTACATATGGAAGAACATTAAGAGAAGCAGGTAAATGGGGAAAAATTACCAAAACAAATTCTATCGTAAAAATCAATAAAAAGATTGAATGTGAAAACATTACTGACTTTATTCAAACATGTGAAATGAAGCATAACAATATGCTTGCAGAACTTGGAAACAATATCAAAAATGAAATTGAGAACATTAGACTTATATGTATTGCAGGACCTTCATCAAGTGGTAAAACAACTTTCTGCAATCGCTTAAGAATTGAGCTAATGTCTAGAGGTATTAACCCTATAATGATATCAATGGATGACTATTATTTAACTAAGCCTGAAATTGCAAAAATCCAAGGAAAATCTAACATTAAAGACTTAGACTTAGAACATATTAACTGTTTAGATATCAATTTATTTAATCAAAACTTATTTGATTTAATCAATGGTGAAGAAGTAACACTTCCTAAATATAACTTTAAAACAGGTCAAAGAGAACAAGGTAAGACGCTTAAAATTAGTGACTCAACTCCTATTATGATTGAAGGAATTCATGCATTAAACGAACTTCTTACATCATCAATTCCAAAACACCAAAAATATAAAGTTTATATTGCACCGCAAATTCAAATAAATATTGATGATCATTCTCCACTATCAACTACAGACTTAAGATTAATTAGAAGAATAGTTAGAGACAAAGAGTTTAGAAATTGTCCACCTCAAGAAACTATCGCGATGTGGCAAAGTGTTAGAAATGGAGAATTCAAGTGGATTTATCCAAATCAAGAAGGAGCAAACTTTGTGTTTAATAGTGAGTTAACTTATGAACTAGCAGTGTTTAAAAAATATGCACTACCTGCACTATCTCAAATACCACAAACTGATCCTTCATATATTACTGCAAATAGATTAATTAAATATTTAAAATACTTTAAAGATATTATTGATGAAAGTGCAATTCCATGTAATTCTTTAATAAGAGAATTTATTGGAGGATCATGTTTTAAAGTTTAAAAAAATATAACCTATAACATTTTTTGTTATAGGTTATTTTAATTCCCACATAAGTAGTGCAGCAGCAATACTTACATTTAAACTTTCAACATCATTATCCATAGGAAGGATAACATTCCTATCGCAAAGATCAAGTACTTCTTTACTAACTCCTTTAGCTTCATTTCCCAGTACTATTGCTAGTTTATCTTTTTTTTCTACTTCTTTTATGCTAATTGATGACTCCAAATGAGTACCATAAACTATAATATTATTATCTTTTAATAATGGTAATACTTCATTTAAATTCATTTTAAATAAAGGAATCTTAAAGATTGCTCCTTGTGTAGCTCTTAGCACTTTATCATTATAGTAATCAACAGTTTCTAAACTTGATATTACTGCATCAATTCCAAGAGCAGCACTAGTTCTGATGATAGTACCAAGATTACCTGGATCATTGACATTATCAAGTATAACTAATCTTAATTTATTCTTAGAAATAATACTTTCTAAATCTTGATTAGTTATCGAATTTACTACACCAATAATGTTTTGTGGTGTTTTAGTAGATGATAGTTTTTTAATAACTTGTTCACTAACTAAATACTTTTCATCAACATTTAATTTTTCCAAAACTTCTTTATCAGTACATAATGCTACCTTTAAAACATGATGTTTTAAGGCTTCTTCTACTAAATGATACCCTTCAACAACAAATAGATTAGTATTATTTCTTACTTGTTTATCTCTTAATGATAATAATTCTTTTATATATGTATTATTAACAGATGTAATTTCTTTAATCATATTAGTATGAACCCATTTCTGTATAATAGTATTCAGCATATTCATACCATAAATACTCAAAACGTTCTTGTAAAACTTTAATTTCTCCTTGTAATAATACTACTCCAATTGATAATACAAAAATAAATATATTTATAAAGATTAGCCATTTTGCAATTTTTGTGTTTAAATCATGTTTTCTATAATATAAGAAATAAACAACTACAGAAACTAAAATAAGTACTAATGGTAACCAAAGATAACTTAATGCAACTCTTGACCAAAAATCAAATGGAGTCCACATAAATTCACTTTTTTCAAGCTCTAACATGTCAATATTATGCTCCCATAAACAGTCAGATAAAAATTTACTAATATAAGAATTAATACCAGCTTGACCTACAAGTTTAGTTAAAAATAGCATTGAGCAAAGCGCAATAAATGTAAATACTATATATATAAAAATTCCCCAATGTATTTTATCAAATACAGAAATCTTTTCTACTACTACACCATCTTCATTAATTTCTTTATCAGAATCTTTTAATTTTTCTAATTTTTCTTCATCAGTTAATTCTAGATGGTCATTTAAAATTTGATATTCTTCTTGTAAGCGATCAATTTCTTCTTCACTACATGGTAGTTCTTTATCTAAAAGTAATGCTTCATTATACTCATTAATTAACTTTAAAACTTCAGCTTTTCTTGCGACAGCTTCTTCATATGTATCAGGAATTTGATATTCAAAATCACTCATATTATTTTCACCTCTTTTTATTAATTATACCATATTTTAGTTATCAATGCAATTAAAACCTTTTTATCATTTTCTTTTTATTGAAGAATATCTTGAAATATGATATAATTGTTTTTAGAAAAGGTGATATAATGATTTATTTTGATTACACAGCTACAACTAAGCCTAAAAAAGAATTATTAGATTTACATACTCGTATCAATGAAGAATACTGGTGTAACACTGAAGGAATGTACAATCAAGGTGTAAAAGCCCATATGTTACTAGATAAATCAAGTAATGTAATTATTGATTCGTTAAAATTAAAAAACAAAAAAGTATTATTTACATCAGGTGCTACAGAAGCTAATAATACTGCAATATACGGAGTTTGTTCTGCTTATTATAACGAACCTAAACATATTATAACTACATACTTAGAACACGCATCAGTTTTAAATGTATATAAAGATTTAGAAAAAAGAGGTTTTAAAGTCACTTATCTTATTCCAAATAAAGAAGGAATTATTGATGTTTCTAAGTTAGAAAAAAGTATTACTAATGATACAGTATTAATTTCAATTATGTGGGTAAATAATATTATTGGTACTATTCAACCAATTAATGAAGTTATTAATATTAAGAAAAAATACCCAAGAATTAAACTTCATGTAGATGCTGTACAAGGTTTTGGAAAAATTACTCCTAATTTTAATTTTAATGATATTGATCTTTTAACGCTTAGTGGTCATAAGTTAGAAGGCTTAAAAGGGACAGGAGCTTTAATATATAATGATAAACTTCATTTATCATTTATTAAAGGTGGACACCAACAAGATGGAATAAGACCTGGAACTGTTGATTTAGCAGGTTGTGTTGTAATGGCAAAAACAATAAAACTTTCAACAGACAATATCGATTCTAAATATAATGATGTAGTTTCAAAATATAATTATTTAGTAAATAAATTAGAAAATGAATCACATATTATATTAAATAAATCAAAATATTCTTCTCCATATATTTTAAGTATTACATTTAAAAAAGTAAAAGGAGAAACAGCTTTACATACGTTAGAAAAAAATAATATTATTGTTGGCACAGGTTCAGCATGTAACTCCCATTCTAAAGACCAAGAACCAACATTAATATATATATTAGAAGATGAATCTTTAGCTGTAAATACGATTAGAATTAGTTTATCTACACATACTACATATGAAGAGCTAGATGAACTTATAAAAAATATTAAAGAAATAGGAAACAAATAGTATGGCAGATCATATTTTAATTAGATATGGTGAACTTGCACTAAAAAAAAGTAACCGTAAACAATTTATAAATCGCATTAATAAAAGTATCAAAAGAGCTTTAGAAGGTTATGAAAATCTTGAATTTGACCCACGTGGGCTTAGATTTTATATAATCTTAAACAACAACCCTTACTTAGAAGAAATTATTGAAATACTAAAAAAAATACCTGGGATTTATTCATTCTCTATAGTATCAAGATGTGAATCAAATATTGATGATATTGTGAATCTATCTGAAAAGCTTTTAAATGAAGAGTTTAAAAATGGCATGAAAACTATTAAAGTAGATACTAATCGTGGTGACAAACACTTCCCAATGACATCTTTAGATATTACTAAAGAAGTAAGTAGACAACTATTTAGAAGAATCGAAGGCCTAAAAGCTGATGTTCACAATCCTGAACTTACCCTTCACCTTGATGTAAGATTTGAAGGAACATTTATTTTTACTAATATTATTATGGGAATGGGTGGAATGCCATCGGGATCTATTGGTAAAGTAATGCTAATGGTATCAGGCGGAATTGATAGTGTTATTGCAGGATACTTAGCAATTAAAAAAGGAATGGCTGTTGAAGCAGTGCACTTTTCTTCACCTCCATATACATCCGATTTAGCTGTACAAAAAGTAATTGACCTTCTTGAAAAACTAACTCCATATACAGAATATCAATCAATAAATCTACACATAGTTCCATTTACTGATATTCAATCAAAAATTTATGAATGTTGTAGAGAAGATTATGGTATCACTATTATGCGTAGAATGATGTATCGTATCACAACAGCATTAGCTAATAAACATAAATGTGTAGCTATTCTTAATGGTGAATCAGTTGGTCAAGTTGCAAGTCAAACATTAGAAAGTATGGCAACTATTGGTGAAGTTACTTCTATGCCAGTTATTAGACCTCTTGCAACATTCGATAAATCTGAAATCATTAAGATAGCAACTTCTATTGATACTTACGATATATCAATTAGACCTTATGAAGATTGTTGTACTGTATTTGTTCCAAAACATCCACAAATTAAACCACTAAATACAAAAGCTCGTGAAGAAGAAAATAAATTTAACTTTGAAGAATTAATTGATAAAGCTGTAAGTGAGACTAATACTTTAGTAATTAAGAGTTCAAAGCATATCGATTTATTCAACCAAACTGATGATATTTTCTAATTGTAAAAAATTGGTATGTAGATTATAGATTAATTTACAAAAATCTACACATACTATTTTTACAGGAGGTGAAAACAATGAACTCATCTTATACAGGAAAACAAAAGTTAGTTGTACCTGGTGCTGAAAATGCTTTATCACAAATGAAGTATGAAATCGCAAATGAACTTGGTGTTAACCTTGGTCCAGATGCTACAGCACGCCAAAACGGAAGCGTTGGTGGTGAAATCACTCGTCGTTTAGTTTCTATGGCTCAAAGTAATATGGCTGGTAGATAAACTAAATAATAATGAAAAGCTCTTTTATAAGAGCTTTTTTTATTGCAATACTTTTGAAAAAAAACGACTAATTTAGTATAATCAAAATACTAATATTTAGGAGGCGTAACATGCAAGATAATTTAAGACATGTCGAATATACAACAAGCGGAGTTTGTGCTAGAATGATTAGTTTTGATTTAGACCAAAACAACAACATTCATAATCTTGGTTTTTTAGGTGGATGTTCAGGAAACTTAAGAGCTATTTCAAAACTAGTAGAAGGTAAAAATGCTATAGAAATTGCAAATATTCTTAGTGGAAATAAATGTGGTCCACGTCCAACAAGTTGTGCTGACCAATTATCTAAAGCTATTCTTGAAGCTGTAAATTCAATAAATTAATAAAATAAAAACAGTTATCTATACAATTTTGTATAAATAACTGTTTTTTTCTTTTCCAATTCTTTCTACTACATTTAAATAAGTTAAAACGTTTAATGCAACAGTAGCTTTTTTAATTGTGATATGAGTGCTTTTTGCAAAATCTTTAGAAGTAAATATCTCTTTTAAATTATATTCTAATAAAATATCTTTGAAATTATCAGGACCATTTATTTCATATATATGATTTATTTTACGAGGAACTTGATTTGTTCTTTCAAATCCTTTTCTACTTCTCCATGTCTTTTCTTTTTTAATTCTTAACTCATCAATATCTAACATAATGATTTTAAAATGAAGATTGGGATTTAGTAAGTAATTTTTAATTTTATATAATTCAATAAATATCTCAAGAGGCCTTGCATGTTTAGGACTTTTCTTAGTTGAAACCAATTCTCCATACTCGTTTGTTAAATAAATAGTTTTATTCAAAGCCATTGGATAGCATATCGTAACTTCATGGTCTCTTAAAAATACTTCTAGTTTATTTCTCATTGCATTAAATGATTTTGTTTGAATTTCATAAATATGATTATCAAGTACCACATCTGCATACATTCTACCAATCTTAATTTCGTGATTTTGTTCATCAATACTTAAATAAAACTTAAGTACTCTATGTAAGGTATGTTCTTTAAGAAGTCCTATTTTATCTTTTTCTACATCTTCTAATGCAAGTTTTAAAGCTTCCTCTAATCTTTTATTATCATCCATTATTTAAGATATCTTTCCATATATTGAGTAAGCTTGCAAGTTTTACATTTAAGTTTTCTTTCGTTATTACCACGCTTAGAAAATAAAACTTCAATGAAATTCATTCTATTAAAAGATTCACAATGTGGGCACTTATAAACATAAGTATTCATTCTTATTAATGCAACAACTAAGTAACCAATTATTAATACAGCCATAAAAATAATGATTAAGTATTCAATACCAGTTACTTCTAAAGGAATACAAATAAATAACATTAAAAGACACATTACTAAAAGAATAAGATAAGTAATTGTTGCAATGATTAAAGGTAATTCTTTTTTATTCATTATTATTTACCTTCCTTTTGTTCTTTTGCTTCGTCATACTGTTTTTCATGTTCTCTTGCAAGTTCATCTGCAATTACCATTTTATCAATGATCTTTTTAACTGTATTATCAAGTTCAGTATTTTTAGAATAATTAGCTGGGCATATAAATCCAACACGGTTTTCTAATAACAATTTTTGTACACGTTCTTTATTTTTACCGTGATATAACGCAATCGATTCTCCACCTCTATCTCTTACAAGTTTCATACAAGGAACATCAGTAAGTCCATCACCTATATATATCATATTTGTATAAGGAACACTTCTAGATGTAGCAGGAACATAAGAATTTACAACTGAATCATCATGAAGATCTAAAGCCCCTTTAGAAATTCTAAAAATAAATTGAGTTTTAGTGGTATAGTTAACTACTTGAGCAGGCCAGTCAGCGTTGCCATTAGTATTATAATGGAATTCACATGCATAAATACGTTTAAAGTATTTTGCAATAGCAGTACCTTCCATAATTTCTTTTAAGCCCGATGAAATAATATAGTGCTCAATTTTAACACCCTTACTTTTACCGTATTCATTAATACGCTTAAACCATGTCTTTACACCAGGTAATAATTCTACATCAGTACCTAATGCTTCAAAAGCCTTACGATTGATTTCTACATCTTTTTTTCTAGCTTGTTTAATCATTAAAAACATATACGCTAAAATTCTATCCATATTATTTTCTCTAGAAATACGATCAGCTTCTCCCCAAAATTCAGGCGCAGTCATTCCAAGGCTTGGAATAAATGTATATTCTTGTTGATCTTTGCCTGATAAAGTTTTATCAAAATCATATAATAACGCGATAGTTGGTTTCTTCATAAAAACACCTACTTTCTATTTTTACCTTTTAAAACAAATACTTGATAGAAGCAATAAATATAATATGGAATAGTTGCAACACATCCGACCACAAATAAAACACTAAAGAATGATATCGCAAGCATTATATACCACCATTTTAAATATTGTCTAAATCTTTTAATAACTTCAATAATCATAAATATTAAAGCACAACCACATCCAGCAATAATAGGATAAGCGATACTATAATATTCGTATAAATAATTAGGAGCAGAATTGCCCGCTTCAGCCCATAATTTATTAAGTTCTTGATAATAATCTGCCATTTGTAAAGAAACAAGATATCCAAGTAATGCTGCAAGAGGAATAAGTATTATCGGAAGTAAGTAATAAATAACCTTTGCTTTACTGCCATAATACCAATCAAAATTTTTTCTTGATGATCCATGTTTCATTCTATCGTAAGCTTCAAGTCTTTCTTGTTTGATATCTCTTTCTCTAATATCTTCTTCACTTATTCTAAGAATCGGACATATAACAATTAAATCTTTTGTATATACTTTAATTGTTCCTTTTTCCCATCCTATCACAGTATCTACACTTACACCTGCAAGTGCAGCAAATTCTTCAATTGATAATCTTCTTTCTTCTCTTAAAACTTTAATATTAGAGGGAAGATAATTTTTTTCATTTTCCATATATATCACCTTGTATATTATATATATAAATTATTAATTAATGTTTAACTAATTCCTTAAATAAAACACTTTTATTAAGTACTTTTGTATTTTTACTTTTTAATACTTGTTTAGTAGTTTCCATTGTAATAATAATGCCTAAAGCTCTTCCGTATACCATTAAATGTTCTCTTAACATTCTGTTATATTCATAATATGCTTTCATGATAAAAGATACATTAAACTTCATCTTTAGAATATTTGCCTGCTTAAGATCAATTCTAGGCAAAGCTTTTGATGGTGCATGTTTAGATAAAGAGAATAACGGTAAATATTGTGCTACTAATAATCTAAACCCTTCATCTAGTCTTAAAGACATTAAATATTGAATATATGTAACATCATATACAAGTAAATAAGCAGTATATGCAAGAGTAATACCAATTACACTTGCAATAATTCCCTTTAAAGAATATTTTAATATTGCAACACATACAAAGAGAACGTATATAATTAGTATTATTAAGTTGATAGATAGTGTACTATGAAAATACTTTAGAAACATCTCTTGCATCTTCTTAGCTTCGGTTAAACTGTCAGTCATACATTCTCCTTTATAGTTTTTATTTTTGTTCTTTTAGTGTTTCCTTTAATACTTCTGGAATATTTATACCTTGTGGACATTTTTTTATGCACGCTCCACATTGAACACATAAAGAAGCTGTTGCATCTTTTGGATATTCCATCTTTTTATACCATTCATTATTTAAAACTTCACCCATCGCATGACGATTATAAACAGTAAAGTTTTCAGGAATATTAACGCCAAATGGACATGGCATACAATATCTACATCCAGTACAATCTACTTTTTTAGTCTTTAAAATATTTAATCTTACTTGTTCTACTGCATCGGCCATTTCTTTAGTGAATTCTTCTTCTTTACTAAACGTATTTAAATTATCTTTTACTTGTTCTAAACTAGACATACCAGATAAAATAATTTTAATATTAGGAAATTGCATTAAAAATCTAAAGCAGTATGATGCATTACTATAATATTTATTATATTTAGTAAATGGATCATTTAAAGGGGCAGGTACATTTGCAAGCATTCCACCTTTTACCGGTTCCATAATAACGACAGGAATATTTCTACTAGTTAATATTTCATATCCTTCAAAACCTGGTTCATGAACCATATCTAAATAATTTAATTGAATTTGTACAAAATCAAAATTATATAAATCTAATGCTTCAAGTAATACTTCTTTAGGTGCATGAATAGAGAATCCTAAATGTTTAATTCTTCCTTGTTCAATTAATTTTTTTAGTTCATCGATTACACCAAGTTCCTTAATTTTTTTAACACTAGTTGCATTAAGAGCATGTAATAAATAAAAGTCTATATAGTTAGTTTGTAATCTTTCACATGACTCGTAAAAAATTTTAATTACATCTTCTTTTGTTTCAAGTTTAAAAATTGGAAGTTTAGAAGTTAAATAATAACTGCTTCTATCATAACCTTCTAAACATTTACTTAAAGTAACTTCTGAATTATTATAAACATATGCAGTATCATAATAATTTACACCTTCAGCCATCGCAAGATCAATGCAAGCTTTAGTTTCTTCATAAGTTTTAGGAAATCTCATACACCCAAAACCAAGTCTACTTATCTTTTTACCACAGAAATCATTATAAATCATATTAATACCTCACTTTTAGTTTATATTATATTATAACATATTTTTTTTTAAAAGTATAATTTTTAATTAATTGTTAATAATAATAATGTACAAACTCTTAAAAAAGGAATATTTATATGAAAAAAAAGAAAAAGAATCCTCCTAAATTAGAAACTCTTGATGAAGATTATTATTACAGAGATCAAGAGATGATGAGAGCAAAAGTTGAAAGCAATGCAAAAGAAAAAGATGAAGAAAAAGAATAAACTTTTCTTCATCTTTTTTTGTTTTATAATAAAGATTTATATAAAGCAGTAATTTCTTCAATACTTGTATCTCTAGGATTACCTGGACGACAAGCATCATTATATGCAGATTCTGCAAGGAATGCTATATCTTCTTCTTTAACAATTCCTTGTAATGTAGAAGGAATACCTACATCAGTAGATAGTTGTTTTACTGCATCAATAGCAGCTTGACGATATTCTTCTTGTGTCATATTTTCAACACCTTTGACACCCATTGCAATAGCAATATATTTATATTTTTCACCAGTTACAGGAGCATTGTATTCCATAACTGTTGGAAGAATAATAGCATTTGCAATTCCATGAGGAGTGTCATATAAAGCACCAAGAGGATGAGCCATTGAGTGAACAATACCTAAACCTACATTAGAGAATCCCATACCTGCAACATATTGGCCAAGTGCCATATCTAGACGACCTTCTTTTGTATTTTCAACAGCACCACGAAGACTTCTTGCAATAATTTCAATAGCTTTTAAATGAAACATATCAGAAAGTTCCCAAGCACCTTTAGTTATATAGCCTTCAATAGCATGAGTTAAAGCATCCATACCAGTAGCAGCAGTTAAACCTTTAGGCATTGTTTCCATCATATCAGGGTCAACCACAGCAACAACAGGAATATCATGAACATCTACACAAACCATTTTACGATTGTTTTCTACATCTGTAATTACATAGTTAATAGTAACTTCTGCAGCAGTACCAGCAGTCGTAGGAACAGCAATAATAGGAACACACTTATTCTTTGTTGGAGCAACACCTTCTAAGCTTCTTACATCAGCAAATTCTGGGTTTTCAATAATAATACCAATTGCTTTAGCAGTATCCATACTAGAACCACCACCTACAGCAACAATAACTTTAGCTCCACTTTGTTTAAAAGCTTCGACACCTGCTTGTACATTTTCAATAGTTGGATTTGGTTTAATATCTGAGAATACAACATATTCTAATCCAGCATTATCAAGTACATCAAGTACTTTTTTAGTTACACCAAATTTAATTAAATCAGGATCACTAGCAACAAAAGCTTTATTAAATCCTCTAGCTTTCATTTCATCTGCAATAGCTAAGATTGCACCACTTCCGTGATAAGAAGTTTCATTTAATACAAATCGATTCATAAAATATCTCCTTTAATTTAATTATCTAAACTATTTTTACTACAAAAAAAGCTCCAATTAATTGGAGCTTTAATACTATCTAAAACGATTTTGTAACCAACTTGGTACTTTAGTTTCAGTACGATCTGGTTCTTTTTCATTTGTTGCGCCACCTGAAACTTGTGGTTCTGGCTCTCTTTGAGCTTTTGGTGGTTGCACATAGTTAGGATTTTCGTCTCCCTCTTTTTTAGGCTTATCAAAGCCAGTTGCAATAACAGTTACAATAACTTCACCATTTAAATCTAGGTTAAAACCTGTACCATGAATGATTTCAATTTCTGATGAAGATGCGTTTCTAATTTCAGCAACAATTTCTTCAATTTCACGCATTGTAATATCTTTGTCACTTGTAATTTGAACAATAGCATCAGTAGCACCATTAATATCAATTTCAAGTAATGGACTTTGAATAGCTTCTCTAGCAGCTTCAACGGCACGATTAGGGCCAGCAGCAATACCAATACCCATTAATGCAGTACCTTTATTTTTCAAAACTGTACGGACGTCAGCAAAGTCAACATTAATTAACCCAGGTAAATTAATGATATCAGAAATACCTTGAACACCTCTTCTTAAAACATTATCAGCTTCACTGAATGCTTCTAGATAAGTAGTATTTGTACCAATGATTTCTAATAATTTATCATTTGGAATAATTACTAATGTATCCACATATGGTTTCATTTCTTCAATACCATTAATAGCTTGTTGCATTCTTCTTCTACCTTCAAAGCCAAATGGTTTAGTAACGATACCAACAACTAACGCACCATTTTCTTTAGCACATTTTGCAACGATAGGAGCAGCACCTGTACCAGTTCCACCACCCATACCAGCAGTAATAAATACTAAATCAGCACCTTCAACAGCGGCCTTAACTTCTTCAATATTTTCTAAAGCAGCTTCTTTTCCAATTTCAGGATCAGCACCAGCACCTAAACCTTTAGTAAGTTTACGGCCAATTTGAATTCTATTTTCTGCTTTTGATAAACGAAGCACTTGGCAGTCTGTATTAATTACAATATATTCAACACCTTTTAAGTCATTTTCGATCATTCTGTTTACAGCGTTTCCGCCGCCACCACCAACACCGACAACTTTAATTACGGGTTTGGCACTAAACATTTCTTCATGTTGATCCATGTTATGACCTCCTTAATCATTTATTAATTCTTATTCTAATTCTATTTTACCTACTCTGATACAATCGCGAGCAATCATTAATTCTTCATTTGTAGGAACAACTAATACTTTAACTTTAGAATTAGGAGTACTAATTTCTAATTCTTCACCTTTAATTTCATTTACTTTTTCATCAATTTCAATATTTAAAGCTTCTTTAATTCTATTGACTACATGTAAACGACATTCAGGAGATTTTTCACCAATACCAGCAGTGAAGATAATTGCATCAACACCACCCATATATACAAAGTATTGTCCGATATAATCTGCAATACTCTTTTCTTGCATTCTTAAAATTAAATCTGCTTTGTAATCACCTTCAGCTTGCATAGCTCTTACTTCACGAGCATCACTATGCCCACCTGTGAATCCATAGAAACCAGATTTTTTATTTAAGATATTTACAATTTCATCAGCTGTAAGATTTTCATGATTTGAAATAAATTGAATAACAGCTGGATCTAATGTACCACTTCTTGTACCCATTACTAAACCATCAAGTGGTGTAAGGCCCATTGAAGTTTCTACTACTTTACCATATTTAACAGCAGCAAGTGAAGCACCATTACCAATATGACAAGTAATAATTCTTAATTCTTCAAGCGGTTTACCTAAAAGTTCAGCAGCTCTATGTGATACATATTTATGCGATGTTCCATGGAAACCATACTTACGAATTGAATATTTTTCATACCATTCATAAGGACATGCATACATATAAGCTTCATCAGGCATAGATAAATGGAATGATGTATCAAATACACCAACATTAACAACACCAGGAAGTGCTTTCATAAATGCACGAACACCTGTTAAATTTGCAGGATTATGTAGTGGACCTAAGTCATTTACAGACTCAACTACTGCAATTGATTCTTCATTCATTATAACTGAATCAGAATATTTTTCTCCACAGTGTAAAATACGGTGGCCAACACCTTTAATTTCATTAAGATCTTTAACAATTTCCTTTTCAACTAAAGCATTTAATAACATAGCAACGCTATCACCATGATTTTTAACTTCTGGAACTAATTTAGTTTCTTTTTTACCATCGTATTTAATAGTAAAGATTGGTTCAGGTTGACCAATTTTTTCGAAAATCCCTTCTGTTAAAACAACTTCTGATGCTTTAGTCATTTCTAATAATTGAAACTTTAAAGACGAACTTCCAGCATTAACTGCCATAATTTTACTCATTTTATTAATCCTCCAATATAAATTAAATTGATATCTTATTGTATACTTATTATATCATATTTTTAATTATTTTTCAAAAGATATGTAAGTTTTTATTTTAGAAGAGTTTTATCCTTGAACAAACTTAAAAAATCAAATATAATACATAATAAAGAGGAGGACCATATGCTAAAAAAATTCTGTAAATATTACAAACCACATATGCCACTATTTTTATTTGATATGTTTTGTGCATTACTTGTAGCTTTATGTAATCTAGTTTATCCATATTTAACTCAAGATATTATCAATGATTATGCACCAAACAAAGACTTAAATGCTTTAATTATCTCAGGAATCGTTCTTCTTGGTATATATATCCTAAAAGCTATTTTAAACTACATTATTCAAAACTATGGACACTGGTTAGGTGTTTATATTCAAGCTGATATGAGAACAGAGTTATTTAAAAAACTTCAACAATTACCATTTAATTATTTTGATGATAATAAAACTGGAACAATTATGTCAAGAATTATCAATGATTTACAAGAAATCACTGAACTTGCACATCATGGCCCTGAAGATATTTTCTTATCATTAATCACTTTAATAGGTGCATGCGTATTAATGTGTTTAAGAGTTAATCCATATCTTACTTTAATCGTATTTACAGCAGTACCTTTTATTGTATTGTTTGCTGTAATTAGAAGAAAACACATGACAAAAGCTTGGAAACAAATGCGTATTGAAACAGGTGAAATCAATGCTAGTGTTGAATCAAGTATATCAGGAATTAGAGTTTCTAAAGCTTATACTGCAATGGATCATGAAATTGAAAAATTTGAAAAAGCAAATGTTAGATATCAAGACGCAAGAAAAAAAGCATACCATCAAATGGGTGTCTTTGGTAGTGGAATGGGATTCTTTAATGACTTTTTATATCTAGTTGCACTTGTTGCGGGAAGCCTATTCTTATATTATGATATTATTGATGGTGGTGGATTTACTGCTTGTATTTTATATATTACAATGATAATTAATCCAATTAGAACACTAGTTAGTATTTTTGAACAAATTCAAAATGGAATGACTGGTTTTTCTAGGTTCCAAGAAATTCTAAATTTAGATAATGAATTAGAACCAGCTAATCCAATTATATTAGAATCATTTAATAATGAAATTAAATACAATAATGTATCATTTAAATATAATGTAAAAGATGAAGATAATGAAAAACTAATTCTAAAGAATCTTTCATTAACAATTAAAAAAGGACAAACAATAGCACTTGTTGGTCCAACTGGTGGAGGCAAAACAACAATTTGTCATTTACTACCAAGATTTTATGAAATACTAGATGGTTCAATCACTATTGATGGTGTTGATATTAGAGATTTTTCATTATCATCACTTAGAACAAAAATTGGAATTGTTGCACAAGATGTATTCCTATTTGGTGGTACAATTAAAGAAAATATTGCATATGGAAATTTAGATGCAACAGATGAAGAAATTATAGAAGCTGCACGTCTTGCAAATATCCATGATTTTGTAATGACTTTAGAAGATGGATATGATACTTATGTTGGAGAACGAGGAGTAAAACTTTCTGGTGGTCAAAAACAAAGAGTATCGATTGCAAGAGCATTCTTAAAAAATCCACCAATTCTTATTCTAGATGAAGCTACATCTGCACTTGATAATGTTACTGAAATGCAAATTCAACAAGCATTAGAAAGACTTAGTAGTGGTAGAACAACAATCGTTGTTGCACATAGATTATCAACTATTAAAAATGCTAATAAGATTGTTGTTATTACAAGTGAAGGTATTATTGAAGAAGGTACTCATGAAGAACTAATTGAAAGAAAAGGAGTATATGAAAGCCTTTATCAATATCAGTTTAAAAATTTATAAAAAAATAACTTCTACAGTTAAAACTGTAGAAGTCTTTTTTTATTTATAAGGAAAGTTCATATTTTTAATAAATATTTTTAATAAATATTTTAAAAACTATTGATTTTTTAAACTTAAAATGGTATAATTATATTGTAAGAAATTTGAGGTTAAAGGTTATTATTTACTCTAAAGAAGTAATAATCATATT
>JAGBDV010000016.1 GCA_017937305.1 Bacilli bacterium | reverse complement strand
TAATACAAAGCATTATAAAAAATAAGAGTATTTAATTAATTGATAACAAACAAAGACAAGCTTTATTTGTATTATTTATTATAATCAATGAAATTTAAAAATCAAGGGTCTTATAAACTCATTTTATTCGCCCTTGATTTTTAAATTTCATTATACTATAATCAGACTTAATTCCGTTATATATTAATAAACGGAATTCCAAATGAAAATTAACGTCTAGTAAGTGAAATGCGTAAAAACTCTTGTTTTTTCTAGCTTTTTGTGATATTATCTTAGTTGCAATTATATATTTTAATATAATTTGTAAATAAGTGGGAGGGAATGCGGATTTGCCTGGTACCACTTACGCGAACCAAATTTAATAGGAGGTGTTAATCGTGGCTAAAGAAATCACTAGAAGAATTAAATTACAAATTGAAGCTGGTAAGGCAACACCTGCTCCACCAGTTGGAACAGCTTTAGGACCTGCCGGTATTAATATTCAAGAATTCTGTACTAAATTTAATGATGCAACAAGAGAAAAAATGGGTACAGTAATCCCATGTGAAATTGCTGTATATGATGATAGAAGTTTTGATTTTGTATTAAAAACTCCACCAGCAGGATTCTTAATTAAACAAGCTGCTAAAATTAAAAAGGGAAGTAGTAAAGGAGCTAATGAAACTGTTGCAACTTTATCTAAAGACCAATTAAGAGAGATAGCAGAAACAAAATTGCCTGATTTAAACGCTTATGATGTTGATGCAGCAATGAATATTATTGCTGGAACAGCTAAGAATATGGGTGTTAAAATCGAAGACGATGAAAAATAATAAATAATTAATTTCAAATCCGCCAAATAAACCACAGTTAGGAGGAATAATGATGAGAAAAGCTAGTAAAAAATATGTGGAAGCTTCTAAAAAAGTTGAAAAGAATAATGCTTATTCAATAGATGAAGCAATCAGATTAGTAAAAGAAACTTCTATTACTAAATTTGATGGAACTGTAGAAGTTGCAATCAAACTTAATGTTGATCCTAAAAAAGCTGATCAACAATTAAGAGGTTCTTTAGTTTTACCTAACGGTACAGGAAAATCTAAAAAGATTTTAGTTATTGCTAAAGGTGAAGCTGCAAAAACTGCAAAAGAAGCTGGTGCTGATTTTGTTGGAGATACTGATATGATTGAAAAAATTCAAAAAGAGAATTGGTTTGATTATGATGTAATTATTGCAACTCCAGAAATGATGCCAGAACTTGGTAAGATTGGACGTATTTTAGGACCTAAAGGTTTAATGCCAAATCCTAAAACTGGTACAGTTACACCAAATCCTGTAAAAACTATTGAAGATATTAAAAAAGGTATGGTTGAATTTAGAACTGACTCATATGGAAATATTCATACAATCGTTGGTAAAGTATCTTTTGATGAAAGTAAATTAGTTGAAAATTTAACTTACATTATTAATACTATTTCTAAATTAAAGCCAGCATCTGTTAAAGGGAAATTCATTACTAATATTTCAGTAGCATCTACAATGGGTCCTGGAATCAAATTAGATAAAAATTCTTTTGACATTTAATTAAAAATGTAATAAAATAACTACAGAAAAAGTGATTAACCAAAGACAGCATGGGAAGAAATTCTTAATAATCATGCCGAGGGAAATCTTAAATACATTCTTTATGTTTTAAGCTTTCCTGTTTGGAGAGCTTTTTTTGATAGATAAGGAGGAATTATATGGCAAGTACAAAAATTCTTAATGCAAAAAAAGAAATCGTTGCTGAAATTACTGATAAAGTAAAAAATAGCGAATCAGTTATTGTTTTCCAATATCAAGGATTAACAGTTGACGAGTTAAGTGAATTAAGAAAAAAACTAAGAGAAGTTAAAGCTGAAGTTAAAGTTTATAAGAATACTTTATTAAAACGTGCTCTTGATGACTTAAACATTAGTTTAGATGGATTCTTAGAAGGACCAAACGCTATACTATTTGGTAAAAGTTTACTTGAACCAATTAAAGTTATTGCTGATTTTGCAAAAGATCATGAAAAACTTAGTATCAGAGTTGGAATTATTAGTGGCGACGTTGCCGATTTAGCTACTATAACAGAATACGCGAATATTCCATCATACGAAGGATTGTTAACAATGCTTGCTGGTGGTATGATTCAATACGTACGCGACTTATCTATAGGTTTAAATCTATATGCAGAAAGTCTAGAAAAATAAGAAAGAGGAGGAATTTAAAATGGCAAAATTTACAAAAGATGAATTCATTAATGGATTAAAAGAAATGACTATTCTTGAAGTTAAAGAATTAGTTGATGCAATGAAAGAAGAATTTGGAGTTGATCCAAGTGCTGTAGCTGTAGCTGCTGCTCCAGCTGCTGAAGCTGCTGAAGATAATGCTGCTAAAACTGTTGTATTAAAATCAGCTGGTGGAAATAAAATTGCAGTTATCAAAATCTTAAAAGAAATTACTGGTTTAGGATTAGTAGATGCTAAAGCTTTAGCTGATAACGGTGGAAATGTTAAAGAAAACGTTCCTGCTGAAGAAGCAAATAACATTAAAGCACAACTTGAAGAAGCTGGTGCTGAAGTAGAATTAGCTTAATTCTAAATAAATTTAGTAAATTATGTAATAATTGTTGACAAAGCAAATAAACTTATTATATAATTTACTAGTAATGCCCGATTAGCTCAGTCGGT
>JAGBDV010000001.1 GCA_017937305.1 Bacilli bacterium | reverse complement strand
GTAAACCCGACAGAACTGATATAATATCATTCTTGAGGAATATAGGTCAAACAGTACCAATAAGACAAAAAATCAAGTTATAAAACTTGATTTAATGCTTCTTATAAAACAAGAGCGGAAGCTCTTAGATGATTTTTTTTAAAAAAATCATTTTGTTCATTTATAAATGTCATTAAACCTCATTTTTTTAAGATATATGTTATATTATAAGAGATAAAGATGAAAAAAGTTTTATCAGCAAAATTTAAATAGAGGAGTAGTTTAATGAAAAAATTAATTTTATTTATTTGGATGCTACTTGCTGCTATTACATTAGTAAGCTGTACAACAGATGGTGAACCTATTCAAGTACTAGGTATGGAAATTACAAGTAATGAAAATGTTCATTCATTAAATGTTGGAGAAACACTACAACTAAATGCAAAAGTTTATCCAACAATTATTGATCAAACTGTTACATGGTCTACTAGTGATGAATATGTAGCAAAAGTAAGTGCAAATGGTTTAGTAACTGCTATTGGTGGTGGAAATGTTGAAATTACTGCAACATATGTAGCACTTAATACAGTTAAACAAAAATATTTAATCACTGTTGAAGGAGATGAATATAAACCAGCCCCTGAGTCTATTAGCGTTTCTGCTAAAAACAATGTTACAACATGTAAAGTTGGCGAAACAATTAGACTTACTGCAACAGTACTTCCTGAAGAAGCTAGTCAAAAAGTTACTTGGGTAAGTAGTGATGAAGCAATCGCAACAGTAAACAGAGGAATTGTAAAACCATTACAAGAAGGCGAAGTAGAAATTTCAGTTTATCCTGAAGGCTACGAAAATGTTGTTGCAACAATCAAATTAACATTTGAAAAAGCAGATGAACCAACTTATTCAAGAGATTGGGCTAATATGGAATACACTACACATGAAGAATACATGTCATGTGAAGATGGTACACCAATTAAAGTTAAAGGTTTAGTTACTCACATGAGTCCTTCAAAAAATAGTAATGTAAATTACTTTGTTCAAAATGGTTCAGAAGGTTTCTACATTTATTCTCAAAATAATGATACAATGCCAGTAGAAGCTGGAAAAGTATATGAAATTGGTGGTCTAAAGAAAACATATCGTGGATTATCTGAAATCACAGAAGTTGAATACTTCAAAGTAATTGATGAAGATATTCAATGTGAACCTACAAATGTTAACGGATTAAATGTTGCAAGCCAAGAAGTAATGGGTGCATACCAATGTTCATACATTACTGGTACTGCAATACTTAAGAGTGTTACTACAAGTACAAAATCATATAACTTCTTAGCTACAGTTGATGGCGTTGAAGCAACATTTAGAGTAGATACAACATATTCTGAAGAAGAAGAATTTAACGCAATTAGTTCACTATTACAAATTGTTAGTCCAGGAAAAGAATTTGAATTTACTTCTGTAGTTATTGCATATAGTACAGGAGAAATTATCCCTCAACTTTTAATCTTAGAAGCTAAAGACATAGACTTTGGTGAAATATCTACTGATGATTTACTAACTTCTGCTGCTGAAAAACTTGATATTACACCTGCTGTTGGATTTGCAGTTGATACAATTGAATTACCTACTACTATTGCTGGATTTGATGCAACAGTAACATGGGATTCTGATAACGAACAAATTAACCCTACAACTGGTGCTGTTACTCATACTGATGCTCCTGCTACTGTAACTTTAGTAGCTACTATTGAAATTAATGGTAAAACTTTACAAAAAGAATTTGTAGTTACTGTTGAAGCAAAAGATGAAAAAGTATATGAAGTTGTTGCTACATTAGACTTAGAAGATGCACTTCCTGCAAACAGTTGGGGTAACTCTGAAACAAAAGGTAGTTATGCTGAAGGTATTGTTGAACTTGGAACTCCTAAACATAAATGGATGTTAAGAAATGCATTAATCGCTGCTGCAACTAACGATAAATATAATGGTACATTCTCAATCCGTGCTCAAATGCGTGATACAGCTAGTGAAACTGCTAGAATTGAAATTCTAGAAGCTGGTGAATATAATGTAGTTGAATTTGTAGCTTGCATTTATGGAAATGATGTACTTGGTGCAAAAGTTAGAATTGAATACACATTCGATGATGGTACAACTTGGACTGCTTCTGACAATATTATTACATTAAATAATACTACTTTTGAAACATTCCGTGTAAAACTACCAGAAGGAGCAAAACGTGTTGCAATTGTCTTAGTTGAAGGTTGCGGAAGACGTGTTAACTTTGATGATATCAAATTAATGAAATAGGAGGAAGAACAACATGAAAAAATTTATTTGTTTAATTATTTTATTATTAGCAGTAGCTTTAACTGGTTGTGCTTCTTTAACAGATGAAGGAATGATTTCATTAGAAATTCTAAAAGATAACGTTGCAGTAAACGAATTAGACGTTCGTGTTGGAGATATCTTCCAACTTGAAGCTAAAACTACTAAGGAAGTAACTGAAGATATCCTATGGGTAAGTTCAAATCCAGAAGTATTAAACATTGATAATCAAGGAAACGTAACAGTACTTAAAAACGGTAACGTAGTTGTAAGTGCTTATGTAGATGGTAAAGGATATATTACTGATAGTATCTTTGTAGATTCTTCAAATAAAGTAGAACAACTTGGTGTTGGTTCTGGTATTTCTCCAGAAGATCCAATTTATATTGGTAATGAAGGTGAAGATGAACCTTTAGAAATTTACTTTATTGAAATGCAACATATATATGCAGATTCATTATTTATCAAAAAAGGTAATGTTGAAATCTTAATTGACTCAGGCTATGAATACGATGGACAATTTGTAAATCAAGTTGTAACTGAGCATTGTACTGATGGTATCTTAGATTGTTTAATGGTTTCTCATAGTGATGGTGACCATATTGATGGTTTAATTAAAGCATTAGAAAATGTAGAAAACATTTCACTAATGGTAGACTACGGCGGATCAGGTTCTGGTAATGTACTTAAAACTAGAAATAAATATATTCCACTTGGAATGCAATATCATTCAGCATATGATTCAGTAAACTTCTTAAATGGAGCATCTGATACATATTACTTAACAGAAGAATTCTATTTTGAAGTATTAAATACTGGTCAATATATTACACAAAACGAATCATCAGCAGGAAACGGTGAATCACTTGCAGTAATCTTCTATTATAAAGACTTTAAATTCTTTACAGCTGGTGACTTAACAACAGCTTCAGAAGCATCTTTACTTAAAAATGAAGATTTACCAGAAGTAACATTATATAAAGCAGCTCACCATGGCTCACATGGATCTAACTCTCAAGATTTACTTGACACTTTAAATCCATATGGAATTGCAATTTCTGCTGCACGTGCTAATCAATATCAAGCAAAACCTGGAAAACCTACTCAAAACAATACTTATAATCTTGATGGAGCATCAGGACACCCAGCTGCAAATGCTATTGATAGATTCTATAAAGCACCTAGAATTTCAGAAAACTTAAATGTATACTGGAATGCAGTAAACGGAACAATGAAATTCACTACATATGGTGAAGATAACTTTACATTCCAAGGCTCTCCAACTATGAAAGGTTACTATGATTTAACACTTACTAATGGTGTTGCAGTATGGAATGAAGAATTACAAGACTTTGAAAACAAAGTAACTGGAGAAGAAAATCTTCGCCTACATGAAACAAAGATCTTCAAATTTAGAGGTTATGAACAATATTTACCAGATTGGTATAAAGAACAAAATAAATAAAATTTAAGGGTTCTACATAAGTAGAACCCTAATTTTTTATAAAAAAATATGTAAACGCTTTCTTTTTCTTACACAATATGATAAAATACATATGTAGTATATGTCTTAAAAAGGTAAACTTTTTTATTACTGGCAAAATGAAGTAAGAAGTAATTAAAAAAGCTTAAAAAAAGATAAACTTTTTTGCAGAACCTAAATAAATTAGGCGACAAAATTGTTTACCTATTAATACTTACTATAATTTTAAGATATGGAGAGAAAGAAAATGAATAAAAATTATGAAACTCCTTCTATCGAAATTATTGAATACGAAACTGAAATTGAAACTGCTAATTCAAGTACAATCTTTGATTATCCTTGGAAAGATAGCAATGATGATTCAGGTTTCTTCGAATAGGAGGTAACTTATGAAAAAAATATTTTTAAGTTTATTAGTTGTTTTTATGGTTCTATCACTAAGTGTAGTGTTAGTAAAAGCTGAAGGCGAAACAAGTGTTGCTTTAACTGATGGCGTACAAATTAGAACTGATGGAAATAACGGTTTAAGATGGGAAGCAAAAGTTGAAAATGCTGCAGAAGGCCAAGTATATGGTTTCTTATTTGCACAAGGAGAACTTACTGCTGAACAATTAAATAAAGACACTGCAAATGTTGTTGCACAAGAAGTTGAAGGGTTAAAAGAAGATGGAACTTACCATGCTACCATGATTAACTTCCCTAAGAGTGCTGCTGTGCAAGACATTACTGTAAGAGCTTATGTAAAAACAGGAGAAGTTTATACATATTCTGAAAATGTAGTTACAAGAAACTTATCAGAAGTTGCAGTTGAAGCTTACGAAAAAGGTACTGAAGGTGACTTTGTAAAAGCTGTATATGACGCAAGTGAAACTACATTTAATTTAAATGGTGGAGAATTAGTAGCAGATTATCAATATGCTGTTACTAGATATAACACAGGAAGTGGAACTGGTTATTATATTGGTATGAGTCCTTCTTCTAACCCTTCAGGTGCTACTGGTCTATATTGGTATAAAATATATTTCAAATATATTGAAGAATTAGATTTATACAAAGTTGTTGCAGTAGCAACTTCGGGTGATAAGTATTCTGGTACTGACTATGATTATGTTATTGGTGCATTTGAAAGTTCTTCAACATGTACAGATAAGACTGCTCATGCAACAATTAAGAAAATAGTTACAATGGGAGAAAAAGCATTAAACTTATATGCTGATTTTGATGTACCTAATACATCTACTTGTAACGTAAAAGTTCGTATGTTTGAAGATTTAAGTTTATTTGGCAATAAGAGTCACTATGGCGGTGGAGAAATACTTCCTATTGCTACTAAAGAATTTTATGATTTTAAAGGATGGTTTGAAAACGAAAGTTTAAGTGGTGAATCTATTACTAAGCAAGGTTTATCTCGTTCTTTATTTGCTAAATTTACACCAACAAATTATTCTATAAATTATCATTTAGGTGCTGGAGCTTGCAATTCTACACTTGTAACTTCTTATAATTATGAATCAAGTGAAATTGTATTACCAACTGCTGATAATCTTACAATAGTTAATGGTAAATTTGGTGGTTGGTTTGATACTGTGGATTGTGAAGGAACAGCAATTACTTCTATTCCAACTAATTCTCATGGAAATAAAGATTTATATGCTTTATGGATTATGGATGCTCCGGTTGTAGTTGAAATAACTTCAACTGATAAAACAATATTAGAAAAATATAATCCTAATATTGTTGTTTGTCAAGATTTTAAAAATGGTAAATTTATAGTAAATGGTGTTGAATATACTGCTGGTGTCAATGCATTCACAAGTATTAATTCAGCTTTAGCTGTAGCTAATGAAAATGATGTAATTTATTCATTTGGAGATGAGTTTAACGAAAATGTAAATATTTCTGTTTCTGGCATTACTTTATTAGGAGCTAATGCGGATGTTGATCCAAATACTGGCAGTAGACAAAATGAGTCTATTATTAAGAAAATAACTGTAAGTGCAAGCAATGTAACATTTAATGGTTTTTATCTTTCAGATCAATTATTAGGCACAACTGAGTCTGTTTTGATTTCTGCTGGAATTTCAAATTGTACATTATCATATACTATCATTGCTAAACAATCATTATTTAGTTCAAATTCAAATGGTTTATTTAAATGTTTAGGCAGTAAAGGAAATGAAGTTAACAATTTAATAATTTCTAATTTTAAAGTGGAAAATTCACCAAAACGCCCTACTTTATTCTATGGTTATGGTATAAATAATTTTACAGTTAAAGATTCTGTTTTCTTGGGAAGTTCAGACAAAACTTTATATACTGATGCAATCAAAATTATTTCTTCAAGTTATGGTAACTATGGTCTTCAAGGTAATATTACATTCACTGGAAATACATTTAAAGATTACGGACAATATCTTTTATGGTTTGCTAACTGTTCTAATGTTTCTATTAATGTTTCAAATAATATTTTCACTAATTGTGGACAAACAGCTGGTAGTCATGGAGCATTATATATTGCTGGCGTAACATCCGGACACACAGGATCAAGTATTTTAATGGAAAACAACGTTGTTGATAATTCTTATATGCTATTAAGAATGGCTAGCGGAGCAACAAAATTTACTGCAGAACTTCATAATAACTCAATTTTAAATTCAAAAGCTACTTATCATATTAAGAATGAATCTACAAGTGTAATTAATGCTTCAAATAACTATTATAGTAGTACACCAACTTCTAGTAGTTTCTTAGGAGTAAGTGTTTGGGAACCAGTATTAACTGAAGATCCTAATAAGTAAAAAAATTAGATTTTTAGGGAAACCTAAAAATCTTTTTTTATATTTTAATTTACTTTATCTTATTAATATTATAAAAAATATATATAATTTAATAGAAGAATAGAGTATTAGTTTTTCATCATTTAAAAGAAAGTTTCATTAAGTATATAATAAACATTTATATTTTATTTCTTATGCTATCTTTTTTTATTATTTTATAGTATAATGTATATGAAGGTAAATAACAGTATTAAATATATATATAAAGGTGAAAAGATGACTAAGGAAATAGAAAAGATTTATTTAGATTTTTTTGAATATTATGATACAGTAAAAGAAAAACTAGAAGTTATTTATAATAATTGTGAATATGTTGATTCATTATTTGAAGGTATAATTGATAGTTTAAAATATTATTATGATAATAAAAGTGATATTATATTATCTGATGATGTAATTGATTATTTTGAACACGAGGATTTTTTAAATTCAATTATTAATAAAATTAAATATACAATAGAGTTTTTAGATTTAGTATATTATAAAATATTAAATGAAGATGTGGAACTTTTTAATAATTATATAATTGTAGTTTATTATATCTCTATTTTAGAAGATTTATTGATGTTTGTTGAAAGTAAGAATATGGATTCTTCATGGGTAAAAGATGAATTAAAAGAATTAAATGATATTTTATATAATAAAGCAGAAGTAACTGAAAGTTATTCAGAATATATATCTAATAAAATAACAGAAATATCAAAGACATATGATGGTTTTTATCCAAGTATTATAATATTCAAGATTGTAAAAACTCTTATATCTGATCAAACACCAAATAAAGAAGAATTTATTGAAGGTGCTATTCAAGATTTCTTAAATAATATGGGAAGTTTCGAAGAATTATTTAAGTTAATGGAAAAAGAAGATATATCTTTATATAATAGATTACTAAAATTAGAGAATGTTATTTTAAAATTAGTTTTCGCAAAAAGAGATAAGCAAGTAATATTTGATGAAAATAATGAAGACATTATTGATGCGTTAATAATTGAACTAACTAACTATTATAATATTTATTTATCTGAACTACACCGTATATTTGATTTATATGGAATTGAATATGTGGTTAAATATAAAGATTTAATTTATTATGCATCACTTGTTAAAGATATAATTGAATCATTTGGAGATATTGTTGAAAACGATGAAGGTCTTGGTGATTATTTTGTTGCGTGTTATGAAAGTATCTTAGAAAATAATATGGATGACTTTGAACAATTTGTTTTATATGGTGTTGATTTATTAGATGATTTATGCGAACATCATGAAATTGCAATAAACAAATTAGAAGAAGAAATTGAATTTTTATATACAGTGTTTATAAAAAGTAAATAATTAAATGATATGATTGTTAAGTATGATATATATTTAACAATCTTTTTTCTTTTATTCCATTGCAATTGAATAATAAAGAAAAATATGCTATAATATATATAAATAAAAAATATACTAAAAGAAAGGAGTTCCATATGAAAGTAAGATTTAATAATGTTAATTTTTCTTATGATGAAGAAAGTGTTGTATTAAAAAACTTTAACCTTACAATTAACGATGGTGAAATGGTTGCAATACTTGGACATAATGGAAGTGGTAAAAGTACTATCGCAAAAATTATGATGGGACTTTTAGAAGTTAGTAGTGGTGAAATATATATTAACGATAAATTACTTTCTCAAGAAACAATTGATGAATGTAGAAATCATATGAGTATTATCTTCCAAAATCCAGATAATCAGTTTGTTGGTGTAACTGTTAAAGATGATATTGCATTTGGACTAGAAAATAAAAATTTACCTCGTGAGGTAATGGAAGAAAGAATTCATAAATATTTAAAATTAGTAAGTATGGAAGATTTTATCGATCATGCTCCTGAAGAATTATCAGGAGGTCAAAAACAACGTGTCGCAATAGCTGGAGCCCTTGCTTTAGAATGTGAACTAATGATTTTTGATGAATCTACTTCAATGCTAGATCCAAAAGGAACTAAAGAAGTAAACGAAATGATTAAGAAGATTAAAAAAGAAAACAATAAAACTATTATTGTAATTACGCATGATTTAGAAGAAGCAAGTTATGCTGATAGAATAATAGTATTAAACAATGGATTTGTTGTTGCAGATGGAACACCAAAAGAAGTTTTTAAGAACGAATTAGTGTTAGAGGCAAGTGGCTTAAAAACAATGGAAAGTGTTTCAATTATTCATAACTTAAAAAATAAAGAATATAAAAACAAATCTTTAATAGAGGAAGCATTATGGGAATTAACTTTCAACGAGTAAATTATAAATACTCATATAATGCACCTCTAACACTAAAAGAAGTAAGCTTAGAAATATCAGAAAAAAATGAATTCATTTGTATATTAGGACATACCGGAAGTGGAAAAAGTACATTAGTCCAAAACATGAATGCATTACTCCTTCCAACAAGCGGTCAAATTACTGTCTTTGATAAAAATGTTATTAAAGTAGTAAAACACCCTTATAAATTAAACACAAAGAAAAATAGACTTAAATATAATTTCATTGATAATAAAAAATTATTTGCACGTGGTAATAAAGTAATTTATTCAAGCCACCTAAAAGACTTAAGAAAACACATTGGTTTAGTATTCCAATTTCCTGAATATCAATTATTTGAATCAACAGTTTTAAAAGATGTAATGTTTGGGCCTAAGAACTTTGGTTTATCTGATGAAGAAGCTCGCCTTGAAGCAAAGAAAGCTTGTACAATTGTAGGACTTCCAAAAGATGTACTTGAAAAAAGTCCATTTAGCTTATCTGGTGGACAAATGAGAAGAGTTGCAATAGCAGGAATAATTGCACTTAATCCGGATGTTATTGTGCTAGATGAACCAACAGTAGGACTAGATCCAAAAGGTAAAGATGAATTAATGAGCTTACTTGTAAATATTCAAAAAGAAACTTCAAAAACTATTATTATGATTACTCATGATATGAACGTGGTTGGAAAATATGCAAAACGTGTAATTGTAATGGATCAAGGGAAACTAGTATTTGATGGAAATAAACGTGATTTATTTGGAAATATTGAACGTTTACATAAATTTAATTTAGACTTACCTACTTCTGCAAATCTTGCAGTAAAACTAAAAGAAAAAGGACTTATTAATTATACACATCTTCCTTTATCAAAAGAAGAATTAGAAACTGTGATACTAGGAGGTGACATTAATGAATAATATTGCACTTGGTCAATATGTTGATGGAAAAAGTATAATTCATAAACTTGATCCTCGTACTAAATTATTATCACTAATGTTATTAATGGTTTCAGTATTTTTAATACCTAAACCAGTTAATAATAGTTTTGGACGCCTTGCATCATTTGTTATGCTTTTAGTATTTGCTGTAATAATTTTAATAATTGTCTTATTTACTAAAATCTCACTACTTAAATATTTAAATAGTTTAAAACAACTAGCATTCTTATTTGTATTTACATTTATTATTCAACTACTTACTCCCCAAGGAGATAAAATCTTAATCCCTAATCTAAATCTAAACTTAAGTATACTAGGCCTTGGAATAATTTTATTATGGATTATATTATTTATAATCTTTAGAAAATTTATTCCATGTAAACTAATAGTATTCTTAATTCTTACATGTTTATCAATTTATCTACTTACATATGATTTAGGATATAGCTTTACTACTGTTACTTTAAATCTATATGAAGATGGTTTATTTAATGGAGCATTTTTCTTTATGAGAATATTCCTAGTAATTATGCTTTCAACAGTTTTAACACTTACCACTAAACCAACTGATCTTACAAGTGCAATAGAATGGTATTTACATCCACTTACATACTTAAAAATTAATGTAAGTATTTTCGCAATGATTATAAGTTTAGCACTTAGATTTATACCTACATTATTTAACGAAACAGGAAAAATCTTAAAAGCACAATCAAGTCGTGGTGTTGATTTTAAAGAAGGAACACTTAAACAACAAATTGGACAAATAATTTCATTATTAATTCCAATGTTGGTAATATCATTTAAACGTGCAGCTGATTTAGCAGATGCCATGGAAGCAAGAGGATATATCCCTGGAGCTCCTCGTAGTAAATTAAATGTTATGAAATTTAGCTTAAGTGATCTATTTAGTTTTATTGTTACAATAGTTATTGTTACATCAATAATTGTAGTTAGTGTGATATAATGCGTTACAAAATGATTATAAGTTATGACGGTAGTTTTTTCCATGGATTTCAAAGACAACCTGATGAAATTAGTGTTCAAGAAGTCTTAGAAGAAAAACTATCTATCATATTTAAAACAAAAATAATAATTCATGGAGCAGGTAGAACTGATGCCTTCGTCCACGCTAAAGGTCAAGTAGTACATTTTGATAATGAACAATTTATTCCTTGTGAAAACTTAAGAAAAGTATTAAATAAACATATCTTTCCTCATATTTATATAAAGGAAATAAGATTTGTACCAAATGACTTTCATTCAAGAAAATGTGCGCTAAAAAAAGAATATCGCTATTTAGTTTCGATAAATGAATTTGATCCACTTAAATCTAACTATATGTTATTTTTCCATGATCGTATTAATATTAATAATATTAGACTCGCAATGGAATATATCGTAGGAACACATGATTTTAAAAGTTTTTCTAAAAACAAAATAACAAAAAATACAATAAGAACAATTGAATCATTCACTTTAAAAGTAGAAAATGGAATCTTAGAATTTTCTATTATTGGTGATGGATTCATGTATAATATGGTTAGAATCATTGTTGCGTTAATGTTAAAAGTAGGTGAAGGTAGATTTAAACCTGAAGATATTAAAAGAATACTTGATGGTAAAGAAAGACGCCTTGCACCATTCGTAGCAGCTCCTCAGGGTTTATACTTATGGGAAGTACACTATGATGAAAAATATATTGGTAGTATAGAGAAAATTGAAAAATAGTCCTAATCTCTAGGACTATTTTTTTCATTTATAGATTCATCTTGATACTTTTCATTTAAAGTATTAACAAATGATTGATACATTGAATTATTATACAACCTATTAGGTTCTATAAAATTTTCCATACTCGTTTCCATAAAATAATCTTTTCCTTGATTATATTCATGATCTAATTTTCTTTTACGATCATTTAATTTATTAATTCTTTTATCATTCATAATTTCACCTCACTATATAGTATTAAATAAATAAATGAAATTATGCAGGAAAAATAAAAAAACTATAAATTAACATATCACTTTATAAAATTTATATTTTTTGATATAATATATATAATAGGAGAGAGTGCGTACTATGAGAGGTTTATTTATTACATTTGAAGGAAATGATGGTTCTGGCAAATCAAGTGCTTTACAAACAGTAAAACAAGAACTTTTAGAAATGGGTTATGATGTAGTTTATACACGTGAACCTGGTGGAAGTTATATTGCAGAAAAAATAAGAGAATTAATCTTAGATAACGATAATATGGGAATGGATCCAAAAACTGAAGCATTACTATATGCTGCAAGTCGTAGAGAACATATTACAAAAACAATCATTCCCGCATTAGAAGCAGGAAAAATTATCTTATGCGATCGATTCTTAGATTCATCACTTGCATACCAAGGTTTTGCAAGAGAACTAGGCGTTGAAAATGTATTAAATATGAATCAATTCGCAACAGAAGGTTTATACCCAGATTTAACTATTTTAGTATGTACACATCCTGAAATAGGAATGACTAGAATTAAAAAAGATGAAAGAGATATGGACCGTTTAGAACACGAAAAAATGCCTTTCCATTTAAAAGTATATGAAGGCTATCTTACAATTGCAGATTTATTTAAAGATAGAGTAGTTGTAGTAAATGGAGAACAAACTAAACAAGAAGTATTAGACACTGTTAAAAATGTCCTATATCCATTCATTAAGGAGCGTATGGGATGACATATGAAGAATTAAAAACAAATCAACAAGAAGTTTTAAAACTATTACAAAATGCTAAAAAACGCGATAAACTAGTACACGCTTATCTATTTGAAGGAGATTCTGGTACTGGTACTTTAGAAGCAGCAAAATACTTTGCAATGATGCTGTTATGTGAATCAGAAACACCTTGCTTAAAATGTAATATTTGTGAAAGAATTGAATACAACTCACATATGAATGTTGTATTAATAGAAACTATTGGTGATGTAATTAGAAAAGAACAAGTGGAAAACCTAATGCATGACTTCTCAATGACAAGTCTAGAAAAAGGCCCACAAATATATATAATTAAAGATGCTGATAAAATGAATTCATCAGCTGCTAATGCACTTTTAAAATTCTTAGAAGAACCTGCAAAAGATCACTATGCAATTTTACTAACAAACAATCATAAAAGATTATTAGATACAATTGTTTCACGTACTCAATATATTCACTTTAAACCTGTCTCTAAAACATTCATAGTAGATCAACTTACAAATATGGGTGTAGATAAAGATGCAGCATATGTAATTAGTCATATTACTGCAGACTTTGGTGAAGCAAAGAAATTTATTGAAGAGGGAAAATTAGTATTATTTATCAATCTTGCAAAAAAGATCGTTGCAGCACCATATAAAAAACGTGATCAATATGTAGAATACTATTTAAATAAACAACTATTAGATCAAGAAAAAGATAAAAGTTGGCACTGGATTTTCTTTGATATTCTTATTTTAATACATCAAGAATTATTTAAGAAAGCAAACAATGAACCAGTAAAATACTTTAATAGTATATTAAATAATATTAAAGAAGAACAAATTAATAAACAAAAAGTTCTAGACGACTTAGAACTATTAAATATGTACGAAGAAAGACTAAACTACCATGTAAATGTAGATTTACTATATACTAGTCTTTTTGTCGAACTATAGGAGGATACAATGAAAGAAATTGTAGGCATTCAGTTTAAAAATGCCAGTAGAGTATATTACTTTTCACCACTAGAATATAAATTTAAAGTAGGTGAATACGCAATAGTTGAAACAGTAAGGGGCTTAGAACTAGGTAAAGTCATTATCGAAAACCGAAATGTTGAAGATGATGAACTATCACATGAACTAAAACCAGTAATCAGAAAAGCTAATAATCATGATTTAATTATTGAAAAGAAACATGAAGAAATGGCACCAGAAAGTTTCAATATATTCAAAAAATATGTTAATGAACTAAATCTTCCAATGAAACCACTTTATTGTGAATATACAATTGACTCTTCAAAAGTAATCTTCTATTATTCTGCTGAAGATAGAGTCGACTTTAGAGAGTTATTAAAGTTACTTACCCCACACTTTAAAACACGTGTAGAACTACGTCAAATAGGACCACGTGAAGCTGCAAGAGTAGTAGGTGGACTTGGTAGTTGTGGAAGAGTTATTTGTTGTAAAACATGCTTAAATAACTTTGATTTTGTAACAATGAAAATGGCTAAAGACCAAGGTATGAGTTTAAACACTAATAAAATCAGTGGTGTTTGTGGAAAACTAATGTGCTGTATTGGATATGAACATGAACTATATCTTGAACTAAAGAAAGAAGTTCCAAACATTGGGCAACTTGTAAAAACACCTAACTGTGCTTGTTGCAAAGTAGTAAATGTAGACTATATCAAAAAGATCGTTTCGGTACAAGAAAACCCAGATGGAGCTCCAGTACGCTATGAAGCAAAACAAGTATCACTAGTTGTACCACGTAACCCTAACGAACCAGATTGCGAATTGGTTGTAACAAACGATTTAAGTGAAGAACCAGTAGAAAATGTAGATGAAGTAGTTGTAGAAAAAGAAGAAGATAAAGGAAAGAAAAAAATCTACAAACCATTTGTAAAAAATAATAAAAATAATAAGAAGAAAAAGAATAATAAAAATGATAAAAAATAACGAAGTAGTAAACGATTTATTAGGATATCCAGGACTAAAAATAATTCAAAGACCTGATATGTTTAATTTTTCACTTGATTCAACTATTCTTGCATATTATGTAGGGATAAATAAAACTACTAAAAAAATTATAGACTTAGGATGTGGGAATGGTTATGTTCCCATCTTCTTATCTTTAAGGACTAAAGCTTTAATACATGGTGTAGAAATTCAAGAAGAAAGTTTTGATCTAGCAAAAAGAAGTGTAGAACTAAACAACCTAACAGAACAAATCACTATTTATAATGGTGATATGAAAGAAATTCATAAAACACTAGGTGTTGCTCAGTATGATGTTGTAACATCTAATCCACCATATTTTAAATATTCAGACGACTCTTTAGTAAAAGAAAGCGAATACTTAAAAATTGCAAGACATGAAGTAAAAGTAACACTTAATGATGTAGTACATTCTGCTAACGTATTGTTAAAAGATGGTGGAACTTTCGCAATGGTACACCGTGTAGAAAGACTAATGGATATTTTAGAAGCCTTTAGAAATAATAATATAGAACCAAAAAGATTATTATTTGTATACCCTAAGACTTCTTCAGAAGAAGCACTAGTAGTATTTATTGAAGGAAAAAAATCAAAGAAAAAAGGTGGTTTAAAAATCCTACCACCACTATATGTATATAATGAAGAAAATAAATATACAAAAGAAATCTTAAAAATCTTTAATTATAAAGAGGATAACCATGCTTAAAAGACAAAAATCAAATAACGATAGTCCAAAGTTATATCTAATCGGAACTCCAATTGGAAACTTTGATGATATGACTTTTAGAGCTATAGAAACATTAAAACAAGTAGACTTAATATACTGTGAAGATACAAGAATAACATCTAAATTATTAAGTCATTTTGATATTCATACACCTTTAAAAGCATATAATGTAATGACAGAAAATGATCTTACAAAAGGATTAGTAGAACAAATCAAAAATGGAAAAAACATTGCAGTAGTATCAGATGCTGGACTTCCAGGAATTAGTGATCCAGGTTATCTCGCATGCCATGATGCATTAGAAGAGGGTATTGATGTCGTAGTTATCCCAGGAGTATCTGCATCACTTACAGCACTTTGCGCAAGCGGACTTCCAACAAAAAACTTTTATTTTCATGGTTTCTTAAATAGTAAACAATCTTTAAGAAAAAAAGAACTTTTAAATCTAGTTGATAAAGAAGAAACCCTTATTATTTATGAAGCACCTCATCGAATTAAAGAAACACTAGAAGATATAAAAGAAATCTTTGGTAATAGAAAAATTACTTTATCAAGAGAACTAACAAAAAAATATGAAGAAATACTAAGAGGAACAGTTTCTGAAATATTAGAAGTAGTAGAAGAAATAAAGGGTGAAATGGTTTTAATAATTGAAGGTAAACAAGAAGATGATGTTACAAGTGATTTAAATAATTTATCTATCAAAGAACACTATAACTTCTATATCGAACAAGGAATTCATTTTAAAGAAGCTTTAAAGATGGTTGCAAAAGATAGAAAAGTATCTAAAAGTATTATCTATCAAGAAATATTTGGAAAAAATAAAAATGATTAAAACAAAGAAGTAATTCTTTGTTTTTCTTTATATATTAGTTTACAATTTAAAAAAGAAATTATATAATATAAAAAAGTCACAATATTGTAACTTATTTGTTTTATTTATATAGAGGAGGAAAACTATGAAAAATTTTAGATTATTATTAATTTGTGCAGGACTTTTATTTTTAGATGTTGCATCCCCTTTTAATGCATGTAGAGATCAACGTACTACTTTAGAAATCAATACTGTTATTATAGATGACTTTTTATCATCGCGTAATGAAATAAACTCAAAGATTGCTACTAATGTTACAACTTTAGATTCAACTACTATAAATAATCAAGTAGCCAAAGCACTAAAGACAGGAAAATATTATTCTAAAGAAGATGAATGCTACTATGAAATTGAAATAATTTCACACCATATTGAATCTATCATTTTAACTAAAGAAGATCGAACTGAAATTGAAATAACTTTACCATATGATTTTACAGAAGAAGATATTATTGTTTATGATACTGGAAAAAGAAATTTTATTAGATTAGTTGTAAATGTCACAATAGAATATGAAATAATTCCAGTAGAACAACCTGAATAAAATTTATGGAAAAAATTAGTGGTAAAAATCAATGTATAATTTATATATTATCAATCTTACATTTTCTATGTGATTTAGTCTGTGTATTTAAAGTAATGCAAGGCTTAAGTAATATTTATATTTTTGATCATACTTTAATATTTATTTTATACAATGGGGTTGCTTTTTTAATGCAGCCACTTGCAGGTATACTTATTGATAAGTTTCATAAGGAAAAACCTTTATTACTTGCTACAGTTTTATTTATTATTTTAGGAGCAGCATTAAATAATTTAATTTTATCTTGTGTATTCTTAGGGCTTGCTAATCAACTATTCCATGTAGCAGGAGGAAAAATTTGCACTAATTTTTCAACTAACAAAGCATGGCATTTAGGACTATTTGTTTCATTAGGTGCAATAGGATTAATGCTTGGATCTAACTTTAAAAATACTACTATATTATTAATAATTCCGATTATTCTTTACATCATCTTAATAATTGTAGTATGTTTATTATATAAAGAGAACTTAAATAAAGAAATTAAACCTATTGCTAATGAAATTAAAATGTCTAAAAAAATATTTGCAGTAATGTTTATAGTAGTTGTAGTATTTATTAGATCGTTTGTAGGAAAAATAATACACTATGATTTTGAAATGAATATAACATTTATTGCGTTACTTGGAATTGCAAGCGCATTTGGAAAGTTTATTGGTGGATTACTTAAAGATATATTTGGAAGCTTAAAAGTAATCTTTGTAAGTTTAGTTTTATGTGGAATTATATTATTATTGTTAGATCATATTTTTATTCTAATGTTAATAGGCACTATTCTTATTAATATAAGCATGCCAATAACATTATTTGAATTAAATAAAATAAATCCTGGATATGAAGGATTAAACTTTGGATTACTAGCTGCATCACTATTTCCAGGAGTTGCGATAGGTCTTATATATCAATATGAAGTAATAAGTTATACAATTTTAGTAATTCTTTCAGTTGTACTTTCTATTTATGGTATTTATTATACGACGAGGTTAGAAAAATGTGGGAAATAATAAAAGCACTTATCTTAACAATTTTAATAGAAGGCATCGTTATTCTAATAATAAAAAAGAACCTTGTATTCTTAATTTATTCTATTATTATCAATATCATAACAAATGTTAGTTTAAACTTGATTGTAAATCAATTTGTTAATTCTGAGTTATGGAAATATATAGTTGTTGTTGCAGCATTAGAAATTGTAATTTTATTTGTTGAAGTTTTAATATATAATATTAAAATTAAAAAATTTAAAAAAGCTCTTTTATTAAGTTTAATTCTTAATTTAACTTCATTTAGCTTTGGATTTTTAATGTATATTCCATTTTAAAAAGACTAGTAATAAAATTACTAGTCTTTTGTTATAATGTAACTTTGTATGATGTAGCATTAAAATCTTTATATATAATAAGGAAGACTTCATTTTTATAAATCAACACAACACTATACCTATAAAGAAGTTCTAAAGAAAGAGATGGAATTTTCATACATATAGTATTAAATAATTCTTCTCTATTTTCAATTTTTTTATAATCCCACCAAATCTTAGGTTTTACTTTAAAGTTTTCTAAGTAATCAATTAATAAAATATGATGTAAATAATCATAGTTTTCTGGGAATAATAATTTTAAATAATCATCAAGTATTTTAAATAATTCATCTTTTTGATAATGTTCTAATTCTTTATATAAACCTTTAAAGAATTCATAATATGATGAAACTAAATTATTATCTAAAAGATAATTAAATAGTTTTGGAAGTATACCACTATTATAATATCTATTTAAAGACTTCTCAACCATTTCTATTTCTTTTAAATCATCACTTGATAAATATTTATTTGATATAATTTCATATGGAGCTTTCTTTGAATATTTATACTCATGTTCATCAACCATATCAAGCATTTTAGTTCCTCTTAAGAATTTTAAGAAGCCTAGTTGTAACTCTTTTCCTCTTAATAAAAATGCTTCATTAAATGAATTAATAAAAGATTCTTTTGTCTCATATGGAAGTCCCGCAATTAAATCAATATGTAAATCTACTTTATTTGTCTTGTTTAATAGATATATATTCTTCTTTAGTTTATCCATATTTTGACGTCTGCATACTGCTTCATTTACAATATTATTTGTAGATTGAATACCTATTTCAAAACGAAGATATTTAGATTTTAAATTTGCAATTTTATTTATTGTTTCTTCTTTTATAAGCTCTCCAACAACTTCAAATTGGAATACTGTACATATATTGTGCATGTCAATAAAGTCTAAAATCTGCATCATATATTCATAGTTTGCATTAAAGGTTCTATCTAAAAATTTCACAACTTTAGTCTTGTTAATCATTAAAGTATAAAGAATATTTAGTACTTTTTCAAGTGGAAAGTATCTAACTAAATTATCTAATGATGCGGTACAATAACTACAATGATATGGACATCCACGACTTGATTCTAGATAAATTATTCTATTTTGATAGTCTAAAATATCTAGTGTAGCAAGCTTAATTTTATTTAAATCAGGATGTGCTGCATATGTAAAGCTAGGTAAATTATATTCTAAATAATGTAGATTAGATACATTATTTATTGATCTTTTATTATCTAAATATTCTAAAAGTTCATGGAAACTAAGCTCACCTTCACCTTCTAAAATATAATCGATATAGGAAAAATTTGATAAGAAATAATTTGCATCATATGCTACTTCTGGTCCTCCAAAGACAATTTTTGCAGAAGAATTATATGTTTTTAAAATAGGTATAAGTTCTAAATATTTATCGATATTCCATAAATAACATGAACATGCAAAAACATTATAACTAGATAATTCAAGTTTATTTAATTTATCAAGTATCGTATTTATTCTATCTTTGATTGTAAGCTCAATTAAATCACATTCATATGTAGTATTTGCACGAAGTTGGTATAAAGAAACACTAGGATGAATGTATTTTGAATTAATACCAATAAGTAAAGCTTTCATATCTTTTCCCTCCATCTAGGATTAGTATAACATAATTATCAAAAAAATGATTATAAAATGTTGCAATAAGTTAAAAAAAAGTGTATAATACACTTACATTAAAGGAGGTTTTATCAATGTTAAAGAAATTATTATATACAGTGATGTTTTTAGTTAGTACTATAGCATTAGTACTTATGTTTGTAACTCCTATTTATAAGTTTGATGAAGATAAAATTAATCAAAATAATACAGAGATGATTGCAACAATCATTGATCCAACACTTGCTATATACAGAAATAAAGCTGATTTTAGTAAAATGGATAAAGACTCTCAAGAAGAATTCAAGAAGAACTTTAAAACTTATAATGAGTTTGCTTTATCAATCATTGAAGAAGATCCAGAAAAATTCTATGAAGTTAATAAATATGAAGTCTTAAATAAAATTTATGAAGCCCAAATTGGTGGTACAGGACCACTTAATGCTCAATCAACAGAAGAAGAAATGGCAATAGTTGAAAAAATGCTAGTAGATTCGTTAGGAGAAAATGAATTTGAAAGTGAAAGACTAATTGAGGTTTATGCAGAATTAAGTACGTATAAATCTAACATTTATAAAATTGTTAAAGAATCAACTGGACTTACAACTAATGATGAAGTAAAAGAATACTTAACTAATAACGCAATTCAATGGGTTGCAGATGAATTTTTACTTGCATATTTTGGTCATGACTATGAACTAATGGAATTAACTACTTTAGATTTTAGAAATAAAGGAGTTTATTTAAAACATTTCTTAGGTGCTTGGAAAAATGCATGGACTATCGATAAAGCTGTATGGAACCAGGAAGCTTATAAAGACTTAGGATTAATTGATAAAGTTAAAGCAGTGACAAATGATGCAAACTTCTATAATCCATTCCCGCTATTTTGCATAAGTGTAGTATTAGTAGTTATTGTAGGTGGATTAATTGGTTTAATCTTTAAAGGCTTACAAGGAGCAAGAGGAAGAAAATACCCTCGTGCATTTATTAATAGTATTGGTAATGGAGTAATTACATTTGGTTTATTAACATTTGCAACATTAATTTCTCAAGATTATTACTTAAGCTATCACTATACAGAATATTCAAGAATCTTAAATTTATTTATGTATGGTAACTTTACATTTGCTGTTATCGCAAGCTTATTTGCATTTGCATGTGGTGTAGTTGTAAGTTTTATCGGAAGATTTTGTAGATGGGGAAAAAAACAAGAAGATTAATTAAAAAATAAGGTGCTATTTAAGTAGTACCTTTTTCTTTTATTCCTTTAAAAAAAGACGCTAATATAAATTATAGGTATTTTCTCTTTTCAAAAAAGACAAATTATGATATAATAGATTCGTATGAAATAAATAGGAGGAATTATTTATGTCTAAAAAAGTTTTCCAATCTATGGATGGGAATCAAGCAGCTGCTTGGTGTGCCTATGCATTTACTGAAGTAGCTGGTATCTACCCTATTACTCCGTCATCACCAATGGCTGAGTATTTAGAAGAATGGTCATCAAAAGGTAAGAAAAACCTATTTGGTATGCCAATCAAAGTTGTTGAAATGCAATCAGAAGCTGGTGCTGCTGGTACAGTTCACGGTTCACTTCAAGCTGGTGCATTAACTACAACATTTACTGCCTCTCAAGGTTTATTATTAAAAGTTCCAAACATGTACAAAATCGCTGGTGAATTATTACCAGGTGTAATGCATGTTTCTGCTCGTGCTCTTGCTGCACAAAGCTTATCTATCTTTGGCGATCACCAAGACGTTATGGCTTGTCGTCAAACTGGTTTTGCTATGCTTGCATCTTCTTCAGTTCAAGAAGTTATGGACTTAGGTGGTGTTGCTCACCTTTCTGCTATTAAAACTAGCGTTCCATTTATGCACTTCTTTGATGGTTTCCGTACTTCACACGAAATTCAAAAAGTTGAAGTTATGGATTATGAAGTATTTGATAAATTATTAGATCGTGATGCTGTAGAAGCATTCCGTAAACGTGCTTTAACATTTGAACATCCAGTAACTCGTGGTACTGCTCAAAATGATGACGTTTACTTCCAAACTAGAGAAGCTCAAAATAAATTCTATAACGAAGTTCCTGCAGTTGTTGCAGAATACATGTCTGAAATCTCTAAAGTAACTGGTAGAGAATATGCTCCATTTGTTTACTATGGTGCAGAAGATGCTACTGATGTTATTATTGCAATGGGTTCAGTTTGTGACACAATTAAACAAGCAGTTGATTACTTAAATTCAAAAGGTAAAAAAGTTGGTTGTGTAAATGTTCACTTATATCGTCCATTTGCTACTGAATACTTATTCAAAGTATTACCTGAAACAGTTAAGAGAATTGCTGTTCTTGACAGAACTAAAGAACCAGGATGTCTTGGTGAACCTCTATACCTAGATGTATGTGCTGCTTACAATGGTAAGAAAGCTCCATTCATCATCGGTGGTAGATTCGGTTTATCTAGCAAAGATACTACTCCTGCTCAAATGATTGCTGTATTTGCTCACTTAGCTAAAAAAGGTTGGAATGGTTTCACAGTTGGTATCAATGATGATGTTACTAACCTATCAATTCCAGTTGGTAAAGAAGTTAAATTATTAGATGGTGCTACAGAACTTGTATTCTGGGGTCTTGGTAGTGATGGTACAGTTGGTGCTAATAAGAACACTATTAAAATCATCGGTGACAACACAGATCAATATGCTCAAGCTTACTTCGCATATGACTCTAAAAAATCTGGTGGTGTAACTCGTTCTCACTTACGTTTTGGTCCTAAACCAGTTAACGCTCCTTACTTAGTATCTACAGCTGACTTCGTTTCATGTTCATTAGAATCATATGTTGGTAAATATGATATGTTATCAGCACTTAAAGATGGTGGTACATTCTTACTTAACACAGTTCATTCTAAGAAAGAAATCGAAGAACACTTACCTAATTCATTCAAGAAACAATTAGCTGAAAAACATGCTAAATTCTATATTATCGATGCTGTTAACCTAGCTCGCGAAATCGGTCTTGGTGGTAGAACTAATACTATTTTACAATCTGCATTCTTCAAATTAAATGAACAAATCATGCCTTATGAAACTGCTCAAGATTTAATGAAGAAATATGCATTCAAAGCTTATTCTAAGAAAGGTCAAGCTATCGTTGACTTAAACTACAAAGCTATTGATGCTGGTGGAGATGCACTAGTTGAAGTTAAAGTTAAATCTGCATGGAAGAAACTTGAACCAGAAGTAGTAGCAGTTGATCAAAACCGTCCAGAATTTGTAAGAAACGTTTGTGATCCAGTTAACGCTGTTAAAGGTTATGACTTACCAGTTTCTGCATTCAATGGTTATGAAGATGGTACATTACCTGCTGGTACAGCTGCATGGGAAAAACGTGGTATTGCTAACTTCGTTCCTCAATGGAATTCTGAAAACTGTATTCAATGTAACCAATGTGCATTCGCTTGTCCACATGCTGTAGTTCGTCCATTCCTTGCTACTGAAGAAGAAATGGCTAATGCTCCAGAAGGAACAATCGTACTTCCTGCAATTGGTAAAGGCTTAGAAGGATTAAAATACTCTATCCAAATTTCTACACTTGACTGTACAGGTTGTGAAGTTTGTGTAAACACATGTCCTGGTAAGAAAGGTGAAAAAGCTCTTAAGATGGTTCCAATTGAAACTGCAGTTAACGCTGGTCAAGCTGAACAAGCTAAATATTTCTTCGAAAATGTATCTTATAAAGATTCATTAGTAGATAAGACTGCTAACCCTAAGAACTCTCAATTTGCTCAACCATTATTTGAATTCTCAGGTGCTTGTGGTGGATGTGGTGAAACTCCATATGTTAAATTAATTTCTCAATTATTCGGTGATCATATGGTAGTTGCTAACGCAACAGGATGTTCATCAATTTATGGTGGTTCATTCCCTGCTTCTCCATATACAACTAACGAAAAAGGTCAAGGTCCTGCATGGGCTAACTCACTATTCGAAGACAATGCTGAATTTGGTTTCGGTATGCTTGCTGGTGGTAATGCTCTTCGTGATCAAATTGCTACATTAATGGAAAATGCATTAGAAGAAGGTCATGGTAAACCTGAAGTTCAAGAATTATTCAAGACATGGCTTGCAAATAAAGATGATTATCAAGTAACTAGAGAAGTTGCTGATAAGTTAGTTCCACTTCTTCAAGAATGTGGTTGTGATGTTGCTAAACGTATCCTTTCATTAAAAGATCATTTAGTTAAACGTTCACAATGGGTATTCGGTGGTGACGGATGGGCTTATGACATCGGTTACGGTGGTCTAGACCATGTTATCGCTAACCAAGAAGATATTAACATTTTAGTACTTGACACAGAAGTTTACTCAAATACTGGTGGTCAATCATCTAAATCATCTCCAACTGCTTCTATCGCTAAATTCACAGCTAGTGGTAAATGTGGTAAGAAGAAAGACTTAGCTGCTATCGCAATGTCTTATGGTCATGTATATGTTGCATATGTATCTCACGGTGCTAGCCAAGCTCAATTATTAAAAGCTATGCGTGAAGCTGAATCTTACAAAGGTCCATCAATCGTTATTGCTTATTCACCATGTATCAACCATGGTTTAAGAAAAGGTATGGGCAAATCACAAGTTGAAGCTAAACTTGCTGTTGAATGTGGTTATTGGACACTTCTTCGTTTCGACCCTCGTCGTGCTGAACAAGGTCTTAACCCACTTCAAATTGACTCTAAAGAACCTAACTGGGATTTATATGATGAATACTTAATGGGTGAAACTCGTTATGCTCAATTAAAGAACATCAACCCTGCTAAGGCTGAAGAATTATTAGCTGTTAATAAAGAAGAAGCTAAGAGAAGATACGCAATGTATCAAAAATATCTTTCAATGGATTACTCTAAATAATTCCTTAAATTAAAAACTAACACCCTCATATTTTTGAGGGTGTTTTTAAATGTATTCTAGTTGCAATTAAATGCATTCTAATATTTCTAGTTAATTAAAAAGTTGAATTTAATTTTTAAAAGTGGTATATTATCAACGTATCATTTAGAAGGAGGAATAAAAAATGAAAAAATTATTTGCAATTTTAGTTGCTTTAGTATTAGTTGTATCATTAGCTAGCTGTAGTAAAGTTTCTCAAAAGTATGCTGACAAAGTAAATGAAGCAGCTGAAGCTGGAGAATGTTATACATTAGCGCAAGTTAAAGAGGATTTAGGCGATGAAGCAATTGAAATTATTATTCCAGTTATTAATACTGGTGTTGTAATTGCTGTTAAAGGTTGCGAATCTTATGACGAAATCAAAGCAAAACTTGATGAAGGCAAAGAAGCTAAAGGTATCATTATTGCAATTGCAGGCGGTGAAGCTAAATCAGCTGAGTATCGTGTAATTACTGAAGAAGATTTAAAAAAATAATTAATAATTAGTTGATAGATTTTATCTATCAACTTTTTTTTCTTTAAAATTGATATTTAGTTTAAACTTATGTTATAATATAAATAAGAGGTATAACTAAATGAAAAGATTTAAATTATTATTTATAGTAGTATTATTGTTTTTATCACTATGTGGTTGTGCAAAAGGTGAAGCAAGCGATCAAAACTTTAAAAAAATTAAAGTAGGAATGACCCCAGATAAAGTACATGCCCTTATGGGAAAACCAGATGATACAGAAAATGAACAATATTTTGAATTTCAATATTGGTTTGATGGAGCAAGTTCAATTAAAGATGCTCAAAAGAAATTTGAAAAAGGTATCGCAGTAAAATATTATTGTGTAGTATTTTTTGCAGAAGACAGAGTAACCTATAAAATTGAAAGTAAAGAAGATATTTTCAGTGGAATATGGGGTAAATATTAATAGGAGTAAATATGTTAAACGTAAGTAAAGATATTGAAAATGATAAAAAGAAAAATAAACCCACTATCGTTGCACCAATAATCAATACAGTAATTTCTGCTGCAGCAATAGTTGGTATAATTATTATGAAAGTTTTATCAAGTGAATTTAGCTGGGGTTTATTTATATGTTTTTTAGTAGTACTAGTTTTATTTCCTGTTGCAAGCTGGTATAATGGATATTTTTCTAAAAAACAAAAAACAAAAATGCTTGGTTCATTTGAAAAAGAAACAGAATTAATCGTTGAGTTCATGCAACACCGAAAACACTTTAAAGCATTTGAAGAAAACGATAAAATTAAAGTTTTAATTAACTATGAAAAAACAAATGATATAAATAAATTTATATATAATGTAGAAAAAAGTTCACTAGGATTTCCAGACCATTCAAATTCTTTAATCTCTATAGGTATTGGCTTTGCAGGATTAGAAGTAGATCCAGTATCTAAAGAAGTAATTGGTATAAAAGGATTACTTCCTAGATCAATTTGGCTTAAGAAAAAATTAAAAACTCCTACTTTTGTTAAAGGAAAACTAAGTGTTGAAACACAAGGTGTAGAATTAAGAAACAAAACATATATCCAAGTTAATAAACAAGATGATACATATTATGATCCAAAATCAGGTTGGATATGTATTGGAGAAAAGAAGGTTTATTCTTTCGATGAAGCTATTGAATTCTTAGAAGGAGCAATTTTAGTTTTAAGAGATAATAAAATTGTTAGTTTCTGGGTTAAAGTAGGAGAAAACCTTCCTTTATTTTAAAAAAATAATTAAACTACTATAGCTTATGTTATAGTAGTTTTTATTGTTTTGTTAAATCCTTTTGTTAATAAAAACTTTAATTACCATATTTAATGATAATAATGTAAAAATTTGGTATAATAATATATTGAGGAAAACAAAATAATTAGTTTTATTATCTTGTTATTATAAATATTGGTAATAATAATTAATAATCAAAAGAAAGTAGAGGCAATTAAAAATGTCAAAATTACAAATTATTGATTTACATGTAAGCGTTGAAGGAAAAGAAATCTTAAAAGGTGTTAATCTAGAACTAAATACTGGTGAATTCCATGTAGTTATGGGACCAAATGGTACTGGTAAATCTACACTTGCTGCTACAATTATGGGACACTATAAATATCAAGTAACAAGTGGTCAAATTTTACTTGATGGAGAAGACGTTCTTTCAATGAGTGTTGATGAAAGAAGTAGAAAAGGATTATTCCTTGCAATGCAATATCCTAGTGAAATAACAGGTGTTACAAACTCAGATTTCATTAAAACTGCTATGCACGCAAGACTTGCAGAGGGTGAAACACTTCCTTTACTTAAATTTATTCGTTCTTTAGATAAAGCATGTGAAGAATTAAAAATGCGTGAAGACTTACCACATCGTTATGTAAATGAAGGATTCTCTGGTGGTGAAAAGAAACGTAATGAAATTCTTCAAATGAAATTACTTAAACCTAAATTTGCAATTCTAGATGAAATTGACTCAGGACTTGATGTTGATGCATTAAGAATTGTAGGTGAAAATGTAAATGATATGAAATCTGAAAACTTCGGTTCGTTAATCATTACTCACTACGAAAGACTACTTGACTATATCAAAGCTGACTATGTTCATATTTTAATGAATGGTGTAGTTGTTAAGTCAGGTGGTTTAGAATTAATGGAAAAAGTAGACAAAGAAGGATATGATTGGTTAAAAGAAGAATTAGGATTAGATGAACTAGATGATGGTCCAAATATTACTAATAATATTTTAGGTACTTGTGCTGTTAGGAATGCTATGGACAAAGGTGACAAATAATGGCTAATGTAGTAGTTGAAAAAGTTACCAATGTTTGTTGCAGTAAGGAATATTTCTTAGAAGAAAACGAACATAAAACAATTATTGTTTTTAATGATGGTAGTAATTCATGTGCATTTAACTTACAAGCAGTCTTAAAAAAAGGTTCCGTACTTAATATTTATAATGTTGCAACAACAGATAAAACAGCTAGTTTAAATGAAACAATTGCATTAGAAGCAGAAGGCGCAACATGTAATGTTTTAAATGTATTATTAGTTGGTGGTAATGCTAAACTAGAAAGTAACATTATGTTATTACATAACTGTAAAGAAACTGTAAGTGATTTCGCAAATTATGCTATCGCAGTAGATGAAGCTTTAATGGTATTAAATAACAATGCAAAAATTGTAAAAGGTGCTAGTAAAAGTATAGTTAGACAAAAAGCTAAAGGTTTAACTTTATCAAAAGGTGCCAAGATAAAAGCCATGCCAAATCTATATATTGATGAATATGATGTAATAGCAAACCATGCTGCAAGCATTGGTTCAATAAGTAAAGAAGATTTATTTTATTTAATGAGTAGAGGATTAGATGAAAAAGAAGCATCAAAACTAATTGTACTTGGTTTTGTACAACCTTTACTTGATAGAATTGATGATGTAGAATTAAGAAAAGAAATAAGCGAACATTTCGTTAGTAAATTATAGAAGGAGGAGTAAAAATGAGTTATCCAGATAAAAAGGTTTTATTAAATGTTAAGAATGATTTTCCTGTTTTAGTTAATAATCCAAATCTTGTTTATTTGGATAGTGGTGCTACTTCTTTAAAACCTAAATGCGTAATTGATAAACTAGACGAATACTATGAAAAATATGGAGTAAACGTTAATCGTGGTGTATATAAGTTAAGTTATACCGCAACAACAGAATATGAAGAAACACGTACTGTTTGTGCAAAGTTCTTAAACTGTAAAGAACGTGAAGTTGTATTTACAAAAGGAGCATCAAATGGATTAAATTTAGTTGCCCAAAGCTATGGAATGGATAATTTATCAGAAGGTGATGAAGTAATTTCTTCAGAACTAGAACACCATTCATGTGTACTTCCTTGGCAAAATGTATGTAATATCAAAGGTGCAATACTAAAATATGTAGAACTTGATTCAGAAGGAAGAATTACAGTTGAAGCATTTAAAAAAGTTTTATCAAATAAAACTAAAGTTGTGGTATTAACACACGTATCAAATGTAATGGGATACATTACTCCAATTAAAGAAATTATTAAACTTGCTCATGAAGTAGGTGCAGTAGTAGTAGTTGATGCTGCTCAATCAGTACCTCATATGAAAGTTGATGTAAAAGAATTAGATTGTGACTTTTTAGCATTTTCTGCCCATAAAATGTTTGGCCCAACTGGATTTGGTATCTTGTATGGTAAATATAAATACTTAAAAGCTATGCGTCCAGTAGAATTTGGTGGCGATATGATTGATGAAGTTTATAAAAATGAATCAACATGGAAAGATGCTCCATTTAAATTTGAAACAGGAACACCACCAATTGCAGAAGCAATTGCATTTAAAGAAGCAATTAAATATATAGAAAGTATTGGTTACGATAAAATTGTTCGTCATGAAAAAGCATTGTTAGACTATACAATGAATGAGTTATTAAAAATAGATGGAATCACAATCTATAATAAAAGCGTAGAAACAGGTATTATTGCATTTAACATTACAGGTGTTCATCCACACGATGCATCTACACTCTTTGATGAAAGAGATATATGTTTACGTGCAGGACATCACTGTGCTCAATTAATTATTAAATGGTTAGATACAATTGGTACTCTAAGAGCATGCTTCTATATTTATAATGATTTTGAAGATTGTGATAAATTTATTCAAGCTGTAAAAGACTCAGCTGAATACTTTAAGGAGTGGTAATATGGCTGGTATTTCAGATCTATATAATCAAGTATTAAAAGATCATCGAAACTATCCAAGAAATAAAGGATTAATCGATGGATATAAAACTTTAAAAGTAAAAAACCCATCTTGTGGTGATGATGTAACAGTACAATTAAGTATTGAAAATGGTATCATCAAAGATGTAAGACATATTGGTACAGGTTGTGCAATATGTTGCTCATCTGCATCAGTTATGAGTGAAACTTTAAAAGGAAAAGATATTAAAGTAGCAAATGAAATTATTGAAGACTTCTATGAACTAATCAAAGGTAACTACCCTGAAGATGAAGACCGTTTAGGAGACGCAATAGTATATGTAAATATCCATAATTATCCACCACGTGCTAAATGTGCAACTCTTGCATGGCGTGCAGCAGGTGCAATAATTCATGGAGAAGAGGGGGAATCAATAGATGAGTAATAAAAACGAAAAGTATGAACAAATAGTTGGTACTGATTATAAATATGGTTTCCACACTGATGTAGAAAATGTATATGATACTGGTAAAGGAATTTCAGAAGAAGTTGTAAGAAAAATTTCTGCAATGAAAAATGAACCAGAATGGATGCTAAATATTAGACTAAAAGCATATAAAGAATTTGCAAAAATGAAATGGCCTAAATTTGGACCAGATCTATCTAGTGTAAACTTTGATGAATATATTTACTATATTAAATCTAGTAAAAAAACAGAAAAAAGTTGGGATGAAGTACCTGAGGCAATCAAAGAAACATTTGAAAAACTAGGTATTCCAGAAGCAGAAAGAAAATATTTAGCAGGTGTATCAACACAATTTGAATCAGAAGTTGTATATCATAACACATTAAAAGAATTAGAAGAAAAAGGCGTAATCTTCTGTGACACTGATACTGCAGTTAGATTATATCCAGAACTTGTTCAAGAATATTTCTCAAAAGTAGTTCCAGCAGCTGATAATATGTTTGCAGCACTTAATACTGCAGTATGGAGTGGTGGTTCATTTATTTATGTACCAAAAGGCGTAAAATTAGAAAAACCTCTTCAATCATATTTTAGAATTAATACAGAACAAATGGGGCAATTTGAAAGAACACTTATCATTGTTGATGATGAAGCAAGCGTACACTACGTAGAAGGATGTACTGCACCACAATATTCAGAGTATTCATTACATGCTGCTGTAGTAGAAATCTTTGTTGGAAAACATGGTTATTGTAGATATTCAACAGTTCAAAACTGGTCTAATAATATCATTAACTTAGTAACAAAAAGAACTTTAGTAAAAGACTATGGACATATGGAATGGATAGATGGTAATATTGGTTCTGCAATCAATATGAAATACCCTGCATGTATCTTAGCAGGAGAAGGTGCAAAAGGAACAACAATTTCAATTGCTTTTGCAAGCGCAGAACAAATCCAAGATACAGGTGCAAAAATGATTCATTTAGCACCAAATACAACTAGTCAAATCATTTCTAAATCAATCTGTCGTGGTGGAGGTAAAGTAAACTACCGCGGTACAGTAAGACATGCAGCTTCTGCTAAAAATGCAAAATCACATATTGAATGTGATACAATCATTCTAGATGATATATCTACATCAGATACAATTCCTACAAATATTGTTGAAAATGATTCTTCATACATTGAACATGAAGCAACAGTATCAAAGGTAAGTGAAGATCAATTATTCTATTTAATGAGTAGAGGATTAACTGAAGCTCAAGCAACAGAAATGATTGTAATGGGCTTTATTGAGCCTTTCGCAAAAGAACTTCCAATGGAATATGCAGTAGAACTTAATCAATTAATTAAATTAGAAATGAAAGATTCTATCGGATAAAAAAAAGAACTCCTAGGAGTTCTTTTTCTTATTTATAATCTTTAATAATCTTTCATTAACAACATCATAATTAATAATAGAAAAAATACTATTTACATAATCATCTTTATGATTATGATACTTAATAAAATAAGCATGTTCTGCAATATCAATAACAAGAAGTGGATATAAATTTAATGGAATTGTCGTATCATTATCTTTTAAACCAATTGTATCAATCTTATTTTTACAATTAATTGTTGTAATAATCCAATGATAGTTAATTGGGGATGCTGCTAACTTAAGTATAAAATTTTTATAATTATCAAATGATTTATACTCCTCTATTATCATTTTATTAAATAAACCATTAATCATATTATGCTTATTTGAAGTTAAATTATCAAAAAATAACTCATGATTATATATCCCACCTGCATAATATAATGTTTTATTAAGAATCGTTGGTGGTATTAAAAAAGGATTATAAATTAATTCTAGAATACTATAATTAGATAAATCTTTATTTTCTTTTATAATTAAATTTAATTTCTCTATATAATTTAGATATATTTTATCATGATGAATAACTAAAGTTGTTTTATCAATTACCGGCTCTAAGCTTACTATTTCATATGGTAAGCTTTTTACAATATATGGATAGTTTAAATTAGACATATGTTCCTCCTACTAAAAAAGTATATGTAATATGATTTACTTTTATTGCATATATTTAACTAAATGAAAGTGGTGGAATATGTTTTATTATCATAACGGAATAAACATATATTATGAAAAATATGGTTGCGGGAAACCAATTATTTTCTTACATGGTTGGGGATGCTCATTAGGGGTATTTAAACATGTTGTAAGTGCAATCAAAAATAAATATGAAATCTTTTTAATTGATTTACCAGGATTTGGTAAATCATCTAATTTAGAAATCCCCCTTGATGTAAAAGAAGTAACAAAAGTTTTTAAAGACTTTATATCTAAACATAATATTATAAACCCTATATTAATTGGTCACTCATATGGTGGACGAATATTGATAGAATACGCAAGTTCATCTTTAAATATAGATAAATTAATATTAATAGATTCTGCAGGAATTAAACATAAAAGTATTAAAAAATGGATTAAAATAAAACTATATAAACTAAAAAAACACTATTTTAAACTAACAAAACAAGTAATGAAATACAATGAATTACTAGTAAATAGTGGAAGTAGTGATTATATCAACTCATCACACATATTAAAACAAATGTTAATTAAAGCAGTAACATACGATCAAAAGAAACTATTAAAAAATATTCCTTGTGAAACTCTTATCATTTGGGGAGAAAATGATAATACAACTAAACTAAAAGATGCAAAAGTATTTAAAAGATTAATTAAAAAAAGTGAGTTAGTAATTATTCCATCTAGTTCTCATTTTCCATTTATTGATAACTATAGTTACTTTATCAAAGTTTTAAAAAGTTATTTAGAGGTATAATTATGCAAATAATTTTTATAATTCCAATTTTAAAAGGTTTATATTATTACTTACTTATGTTACAACTTGATCACTATAAAATAAAGTCTAGTTTTAACTACTTAAAAAAATATTATTTTCACCTTCCATTTATTATAATTACATATTTATCGATCTTTTTTATATTTAAAAATTCATATTTAGATTTACTAATATATATTTTTATCTTAGTTTTTTCATTAATTAAAATAAAATATATCATTAGACTTAAACTTACAAAAAGAATGCTTAGACTATTAATAATAAATCTAATTTTAATCATAATACCATTTATATATTCATTTAATAAAATAACGTTTCTATTAGTTTTATATTTACTTCCCTTTACTGTAATACTTAGTAGTATTTTAATTTATCCAGTTGAATATTTAATTAAAAGATATTACAAAAACAAATGTACGAAAAAACTAAATAAAATTAACCCCTTTATTGTATGTATTACAGGTAGTTATGGAAAAACAAGTATCAAGAAAATGTTACATTCTATTTATCAACCTTTTTTTTTAACAGAAATGACTCCTAAATCATATAATACACCAATGGGAATTACAAAACATGTTTTAAATAATTTAAATGGACTATGTGATATCTTCTTTGTAGAAGCTGGTGCAACATCCCCTGGTGATATAAAAGAAATTGCTAAAATGATTAATCCAAATCTTGGAGTTATCACATCAATTGGCCCACAGCATATGAATAGCTTTAAAACTATTGATAATGTTTTAAAAACTAAATGGGAACTTGCAGAAAATTTACAAGAAGAAGGAAAACTAGTCTTAAACTATGGTAATAAATATCTAAATGGCTTGTCAAATCCTAATGTTAAAGAAACACTAGGTGTAAATAAAAAATATGGCATCTATTATCCTACAAATATTACTTATAATGATTTATATACTGAATTTGATATTTACTCATATGATAAAAAAATTATTCACATTAAAACAAAACTTTTAGGTGACCATAATATTGATAATATTGTGATTTGCTATGGAGTAAAAAAGTTGTTAGATGATAAATTTTATATTTCTGATAAAGATTTTATAGAATCTATTTTAAATTTAACTAATATAGAAAACCGCTTATCTTTAAAAGAAGAAAACATTAATAATGTTTTATTTAGATATATCGATGATAGTTTTAACTCTAACGTAGAAGGCTTTATATCAGCTTGTAAAGTCTTAAAAAGACTAAGTGGTATTAAATGTATCATTACTCCAGGTATTGTAGATGGTGGTAAGTATAAAGAAAGTATTGCGTTAAGTATAATTAGTAGCTTAGATTTATTAGATGATATTGTTCTTGTAAATAATAAAGAATTAAAATATCTTAAATCTTTATTAAATGATTTAAAAATAAACTATAAACTAGTAAGTTCATATAATGAAGCACTATCTTATTTAAAAAATAAATATAGTGACTTTAAAAATGAATATATAAATATCTTAATTGAAAATGATTTACCAGATAATTATTTAATGAGGTGATAAAATGAATAATGACGGGAAACTTAATATTTGCATATTTATTGGGGGATGTAGTGTAGAACACGAAATCTCGCTTATTTCGGGCTTACAAGCCATTTTAAACTTAGATAAAAGCTTATACAAACCATTTGTTGTATATTTATCTAAAGACAATGAATTTATTTATCTAAAAGATTTAAATACAACCAACTACTTTAAAGAAGGGCATCACTTAAATAAGAAAACAAATTGTTACTTTATTAGAAAGAACAATAATACTTATTTAGTTTATAAAAGAAAACACTATAAAATAGATATATGTTTTCCAGTAGTACACGGAAAAGGAGTAGAAGATGGAAACCTATCAGGTTATATAAACCTCTTAAAACTACCAAATGTATGTAGTAATGTCTTATCTAGTAGTATCGCTCAAGATAAAGGAATGTGTAAAAAAATACTAAAAACTAAGGGAATTAGAATGTGCAAATGGATAGAACTTACTAAAGAAACAAAACAAAAAAAGGTTGATAAACTACTTAATAACTTTAAATTTCCTTTAATTATTAAACCATCAACTTTAGGATCTAGTATTGGAATAGAAATAGTAAATAATACTCAAGAACTTAATACTTTAATAGATAACGCATTAAAATATGATAAAAAAGTAATAATTGAAGAAAAACTAACAAACTTTGTAGAATATAATATGGCATGTTTTAAATCTAAAGGAATACTTTACCCATCACTAGTAGAAGAAGTAAAAACAACAAGTAATTACTTAACATTTAATGATAAATATGCAAGTGGTGGATTAAAAGAAACTTCAAAAGAAAATAGAACAATTCCAGCACCAATAGATGAATCTTTACTAAATGAAATAACAAACTATACTAAAAATATATATAATATTCTTAACTTTAGTGGTGTTATTAGAATCGATTACTTATATGATTTAGATAGTAATAAACTATATTTTAATGAAGTAAATACAATTCCTGGTTCTTTAGCATTTTACCTTTATAAAGATTATTCATTCAAAGAGCTACTTAATATTTTAATTAAAGAAGCAATTTTAAACTTTAATAAAGAAAAAGAATTAATAAATAGCTTTAATACAAACATTTTACAATTAAAAGACTTAAAAATGAAAAAATAGATTATCATATTTTTTGAAATAAAAACATTTACAATATATAATGAATAAAAAAATAAAAGAGGTAATCTTATGAAAAATAAAATATTACTAATTGTAGTTTGTTTATTATTAACACTTCTAAATGGATGTAAAAATAATCCCCCTAAAGAAGAAGAATGTAAATGTGAAGAAGGAACATGGGTATTTCCTGAAGGAACAAAATGTTTAGAAGAAGTATATGCAGAATACGTATGTATAAAATGTAATAAGACAATTGAATACGCACCAAAAGTAAAATATCATGAAAAGATCACTGAAGAAAAAGAAGCAACTTGTGGTGAAGATGGTTACTTAAAAGAAACATGCGCTAATTGTGATTACTCATATCAAATAAACTTCCCAAAAACTGAAAAACATGATATGGAATACCGTATTATAAGAAAACCAACGGATAAACTATATGGATTAAAACAAGCAGTATGTACCTCTTGTGATAAATCAACAGGTTCAGTACCTTTTATCGCAAACGGAGTATCTGATCATGGTAAATTAAGTGTAAATGGAAGAGACTTAGTAGATGAAAACAATGAAAAATTCCAACTGCTAGGATTATCTACACATGGATTACAATGGTATGGTCATTATGTTAACTTTGATACATTTGATGCATTACACAACACGTTTGGTATAAATGTCATTAGACTTTCATTAACAACTGCAGAAGGCGGATATTGTGAAAGTAGTGATGAGAAGAAAGAATATTTTTATCAACTTGTTTCAGAAGGAATAAAAATTGCCACAAAACTAGATATGTATGTCATTGTAGATTGGCATATGGTAGGTGCAGAAGATGACAAAGATAAAAATCCATTAACATATAAAGATGAAGCAGTACAATTTTTCTCAAGACTAAGTGAAGAATTTAAAGACTATAATAACATTTTATATGAAATTATGAATGAACCCAATGGCCCAACAACATGGAATGATTGTAAAACATATGCTAATTTAGTAATACCAGCCATTAGAAAAAATACTGACGCAATAATTTTAGTAGGATCAACTCAGTGGTCGTCAAACTTAAACGCTGTAATGCAAAGCCCACTAGAAGGATATGATAATATAATGTATACATATCACTTCTATGCTGCAACTCACTACTCAACATCAGTTTTAGCTAATGCATATGATAAAGGATTACCAGTATTTGTAAGTGAACATGGTGGAATGGATAGTAGTGGTGATGGTGACATTAACTATACTAATATTGAATCATGGTATCATGTACTTGATTCAAGAAACATAAGCTATGTTGCGTGGAACTTATCTAATAGTAAAGGCACATCGTCAATCTTAAAACAATTTACAACAAGTTTAACTGATTTTAGCGATAACGCATTAAAAGAATGGGGTATTTATTATAAAAATCATGTAAGAGAAAGATTTAATTTTCCAGATCTCTATGATAAAAATCATCAATAATTAAAAAAGACTCTATAAGAGCTAACCCTCTATAAGAGTCTTTTTTTTGCTTACTTGCGTTTTAATAAAAAAAGTGGTATAATATATATAATCGTAGTAATTAATAAGTTATTGGAGTAGTATTTATGAATAATATTATTTTAAATATCAAAAATAAAGTAAAAGATTCTAAAGTAATTATCGCATGCTCAACAGGAGTAGATTCTTGTGTATTACTAGATTTATGTATTAAAGCTTTAGATAAATCACAAATTATTATTGCACACGTAAACCATGGTGTAAGAAAAGAATCAGAAATAGAAGAAGCATATATTAAAAAGTTTTCAGAAGAAAATAATCTAACATGTATTATTGAACACTTAGAAAACTTAAATTCATCTAACTTTGAAATGATCGCAAGAACAAAAAGATATAATTTCTTCTTAAATCTTGCAGAAAAATATAACGCTAAATATATATTACTTGCTCATCACGCAAATGATAATTTAGAAACAATGCTAATGCGTTTTATTAAACAATCATCACTTAAAGGATATGCAGGAATTGAAGAAGAAACTAAATTTAAAGAATATACAATATATCGTCCATTGTTAAAACTTTCAAGATTAGAAATTGAAGAATATGCAAATAATAACAATATAAAATATTTCACTGATAAAACAAATAATGAATATGATCACTTAAGAAATAGAATTAGATTAGACATTGTTCCACTTCTATTAAAAGAAAATCCAAGTCTAATTGATGCAGTAAACTATTATAATGAATCATTACTTGGAGCATCACTTCTTCTAGAAGAAACAGTAAATAATTTTATTTTAAATAGCGTTTTAATAAGTAAAGATACTATTAAATTTAGAATAAAAGATATCTTAACATTAAATGATTATCTCTTAAAAGAAGTATTATTTACACTATTAAAACCATATAACTTAAGCATCTTACAAATTAATGAAATTATTAAAATTATTAAAAGTGATAAACAAAAAATAGTATCACCAATTTTAGAAAACTTAAACTTAGTGAAAGAATATGGAAACTGTATTTTTATTAAAAAACAACTAAAAGAACTTAAATTTAATCAAAAAATAGAAGCAGAAGGTACATATAATTTACTAGATGACATAAAATTAACTGTTAATAAAAATAATTGTTATTTTACTACAGGAAACACTTTTCTATGTTATAATAATATAAGTATCCCATTTACTGTTAGAACACGTAAAGATGGCGATAAAATGCTAAGAAAAAGAATAAATAAGAAAACAAAAGAAGTAAGTTATTATACCCAAAAAGTAAGTGATATTTTAACTAACAAAAAAGTATCTTATTTAGATAGATTAAATACCTTAGTAATTACAAATGAATTAGATGAAGTTGTAATTATTCTAGGTTTAACAATTAGTTAATAATTATAAGATATAATTTATAAGAATAAATAAATAGGAGGAAATATGATCGGTAAAAAAGGAACAAGACGCTTTGGATTTGGCGATATATTTATTCTTGTTTTAATTGCAATGATCGTTTTTGCAATCGTAAGATATGCACTTAACGGAACAAGTTCAGTTAAAGAATTAACATATCAAGAAATCTATGAACATTTTTATGAATATAAAGATGTTGATGGTGATGGCGTTTTAGATGAAATATCATTAAAAGATGTAATCTTAATTAAAGAAATTAAATATAAAGGTGTTCCAGGAGATGGAAACTATGAATTAGTAGAAGTAACTGGTTCATTTAAAGAAGAATACAAAGAAGCAAAAACATTTAAAGCAATCATATCTTGGAAAGAATTTGAAACAATCGAAGAAGCAAGAGATGAATATATTGATAAAGTAGCAAAAGGAACTGCCCTAGAAACTCAAAAATTTACAATTAAAAACCCAACTGTAGTTTCAACATTTAACTGGTTATCATTAGTTTCAATAATTGTACCTATTATCTTAGTAGGTGGTGTATTATTCTTTATCATTAAAAATAACTCAAACAGTAATAATCAAGCATTTGAATTTTCAAAAACAAGAGCTCGTCTTGCAAAGAAAACAAACGTTACATTTAACGATGTAGCTGGCTTACCAGAAGAAAAAGAAGAATTAATTGAAGTAGTTGATTTCTTAAAAAACCCTGCAAAATACTTTGATATGGGGGCAAGAATCCCTAAAGGTGTACTTCTATGTGGTGGCCCTGGTACTGGTAAAACACTACTTGCAAGAGCTGTTGCAGGTGAAGCAAACGTACCATTTTATTCAATTTCAGGTTCAGACTTCGTAGAAATGTTTGTAGGTGTAGGTGCATCACGTGTTAGAGACATGTTTAAAGTAGCAAAACAAAACGCTCCATGTATCGTATTTATCGATGAAATCGATGCAGTAGGTAGACAACGTGGTACAGGTCTTGGTGGTGGTCATGATGAAAGAGAACAAACACTAAATCAATTACTAGTTGAAATGGATGGTTTCGCAGGAAACTCTGGTATCATTGTTATGGCTGCGACTAACCGTGTAGATATCTTAGACCCAGCGCTACTTAGACCTGGTCGTTTCGATAGACAAATTACAATTAGTAATCCAGATTTACTTGCAAGAGAAGAAATCTTAAAAGTACACGCAAGAAACAAACGCTTATCTCCGAGAGTTAACCTTACAGATGTTGCAAGAAGAACTCCAGGATTTAGCGGAGCTGACCTTGAAAACTTACTAAACGAAGCAGCACTATTAGCTGCAAGAGAAAACTGTAGAGAAATCAAAATTTATCATATTGATGAAGCAGTAGATAGAGTAATGATGGGTCCTGCAAAAAAATCAAGAAAATACTCAGACTCAGAAAAAGCATTAATTGCTTATCATGAAGCAGGTCATGCAGTAATCGGTTTAAAAGTAAAACATGCACAAGTAGTTCAAAAAGTAACAATTATTCCTCGTGGTCATGCTGGTGGATATAACCTAATGACTCCAGAAGAAGAAACATTTGTACATACAAAAGAATACCTAACTGCAGAAATCATTTCATTCTTAGCGGGTCGTCTTGCAGAAGAAATCGTATTTAACCAAATGACAACAGGTGCTCATAATGACTTCCAAAACGCAACACGTATTGCACGTGCAATGGTTACAGAATATGGTATGAGTTCACTTGGCCCTGTACAATATGAAATCTCTGGTGGACATACATTCTTAGGTCGTGACTATATGACTGAAAAGAAATTCTCAGATCAAGTAGCACTTGAAATTGACCAAGAAGTAAGAAAGATTATCAATGAATGTTATGAACAAGGTAAGAAAATCTTAGAAGAAAATAGAACACTTCTAGATTTAATCGCAAAACACCTAATTGAAGTAGAAACACTTACAAGAGAAGACATCGATGATTTATTAAAAACAGGTCAACTAACTTGGTGGGAAAAGAAAAAAGCTAAAATGGCTAAAGAAGAACAAGAATTAAAAGAACGTCTTCAAGAAGAAGAACAAGAACAACTAGAAGAAAATAAAAAACAAGAAGAACCAGTTGTTCAAGATGAACCAAAGGATGATACAAATGAGACTAGATAAATACTTAAAAGTATCTAGATTAATTAAAAGACGTACTCTTGCAAAAGAAGCATCAGAATCAGAAAGAATACTTGTAAATGATAAAATCGCAAAACCATCAAAAGAATTAAAAATAGGCGATACAATTACAATTGAATTTGGTAAAAAACAAATCACTGTAAAAGTTTTATCACTTACACCTTCTGTAAAAAAAGAAGATGCTTACAATATGTATGAGTTAATCTCTGAAACAACTAAAGAATAAAAGAATTGGCAAAATGCCAATTCTTTTTCATTTATTAGATTTTTACACTTAAATTTAGTATAATAAAAACAAGAGGTAAAAACAATGAAAACTATTCTAGCATCAAAATCCCCAAGAAGAACAGAAATACTATCACTTATGAATATAGAACACATCATCATTCCTTCAACAGAAGAAGAAGTAATTGAACCAAATCTATCTCCAGAAGAAGTAGTAAAAAGCCTAGCTTATCAAAAAGCACATTCTATTTCAAAACAATATCCTAATGAATTAGTAATAGGATCAGATACAATCGTAGTAATTAATAATCAAATACTAGGAAAACCAAAAGACTATAACGATGCAGTAAAAATGCTTAAACTACTTCAAAATAACACCCATCAAGTAATGACAGGAGTATCACTAATTCAAAATAATAATGTAGATACTTTCGTAGATATTGCAGATGTAACATTTAAAGAAATGACTATAGAAGATATCAAAACATATCTAAACCTAGATAAACCCTTTGACAAAGCAGGAGCTTATGGAATACAAGACCCCCACGCAACATTTGTCAAAGAAATAAGAGGTGATTACTATACAATAATGGGACTTCCAAAAGACAAACTCTCTCAACATTTAACAAAATTTATTAAATAAAGCACATATATAGAAGAAAAAATAAAAAAGTGATATAATAAATACATAAGGCTATATAATCTTAAATTATGGTTAAGATGTTTCTACGTGACTCCATATGTCACACTATACCTTGTATTTTTTGTAATTTTCTTCCTTTTAATAATTTACAAAAATATAGGGCATAGTAAAATATGCCTTCTATTTTTTTATATCTTTAAGAAAGTGAGATATTTATTATGAAAACATTCTTACAAAGAACAATATCATGTTTAATTATATTTGTATGTTTATTAGCATGTGTAAGTGTAAAACAAGTTGTTAATGCGGAAATTGTTGAAGGAACTGCGACTTATACAGTTACATCTACATCGGCTGTTTCTGTTTCAGGAACTGTTCCTGCTAATTCATCTGTTGAGTATTCTAGTACATATACTAGTAAATGCCAATTAACATCTGGTAACTCAATGACATTGACTTTATCTGGTTATGATGGATACATTATTACTGGTATAACATTATCTATGAAGTCAAACACAAGCAAAGGTGCTGGAAATCTTTCTGTTAAAGCGGGTTCAACTACTTTATCTTCTATTGCCACTGCAAATTTTAATGCTTCAAGTTGGAATGGAGCTTGGTCTACAGCATACGTAGATATTAAACCTGCTATGTCAAATAGTGATTATGTAATAAAAAGTGGGGAAACAGTAACAATTATAATTGCTGCTACAGCAAATTCTCTATATTGCGAATCATTCACAATTGATTATACTAAGCAACAAAGTGAGATTTCAATACAAGAAAAGTTTAGTGCGTTAGATACTTTATCTAGCTTAAACTTATCTTGGGCTGTAAATGAATCAAATTCTGAACAATACTTTGAAAAAGTTACGTCTACTCCTATTGATTATGATGCTAATTATTTAATTGTTTGCGAGGAATTTAATGTGGCTTTTGATGGTTCTTTAACAACATTGGACGCTGTAAGTAATAATGTTCCTGTAAATATTGAAAATAATAAAATAGCATATGATGCGAAATTAGATGCTTCAATTTTTACTATTGATAGTAATGGTTATGTAAAATCTAAAAGTGGATATTATATAGGTCAAACTTCTGATGCTAACGGATTAAAGTCATCTACTACTAGTCCATATACTAATACAATTTCATTTAACAATGATGGAACAGTTAATTTACTTTCTGGTGGTGCGTATTTAAGATATAATAGTGATAGTGGACAATACCGTTTTAGATATTATAAATCATCGTCTTACACTGGACAAAAAGCTATTTCTTTATATAAATTTGTTGGTTCTTCAGATGAATATTCTATAACTAATGCAAGTGTTAGATTTGGTGCTACAATAGAACAAGAATTATATGAAGGTTTAATTACTGAAGGCTCTTCTGTAGAATTTGGTGTTGTTGTTGCAAAAGTTAAAGACTTAGGAAGTACTACTTTAGTTGATGCTTATGAAGCAAATAACAGTGCAGTTAAATCTGTTTCATTTACTAAAGAGGAAGTTTTAGCTAATAATTATACATTTGCTGTACTTGTTACTAATGTTCCTAAATCATTCTTTGCTGAAGATTTTGTTGCTGCATGTTATGTTCAAATTGATGGAGAAACATATTATATGTCTGATAGACAAATAAGTTTTATCGAAATTTTAAGCGAATATACACAAAAAGAAATTAGTGAAGAATTTACTCAAGAAAACAAGGATTTATTAACAATTCTTTATAATGCTTACAAATAGGAGGTAGAAATATATGAATAAACAATATGAAAATCCAACAATCGAAATTGTTGAATTTGACACAGAAAATATTTTAACTGCCTCTGGTACGTTTGGTGGAGTTGAAACTGGAGATAAGGAATTAGACTTCTGGGAATAATTCAATGAAGCAATTATTTGTATTTATTTTAGTATTATGTGGTTTCTTCTTAGTATCCTGTACAATCGTTGATGATATGAATGATAATTCAAAAGGAGAGGACGAAACAGGAGAAGTTGAAGAAAATCCAGGTGAAGGTGAAACAGATAATAATTCTGGTTCTACTGGATGGTTACCTTGGGTATAAAAATAAAAGAGCTCAATTGAGCTCTTTTTTCTTTGACTAGATATGGTAAAAATTTAAATGTGTATCTAATAATATATAAAGATATTCTGATTTTATGTTGAAAATTTTTCTAAAATAAAAAGAGCAATTTTTACTATTTTTGCTAAATATATATATGAGGTGATTTGGATCTCTCGTATATAGTATTAGTTATACTAGAAGGGGATGTGTACTCTTCTTCTTTATCTTATTTGAAGGGGATATAAGAAAGGAGAATAACACTTGATACTTTTATATTTCTTATTAATAAAAAAAGTGCTTCTCCTGGAAAGGAAGAAGCAATGTTTGTTAATATAATCAAGTTTATTACTGAATTGTTCAGATTAATAAGCACATTGATTAAATTTCTTAGTTCTATAAAAAAGAACAAAAAGAAGTAGAATATAAAAAGTCCCTCCCCATAACCAATCTTTAAAGGGACTTTTCTACTCAATGAAGAAGAGTTTCATACGAGTGAAACAAATTACTTCACTTATATTATATCATAAGTTTATCTATTTGTAAATAGTTATTTAATAAAATATATAAAATTAAATGTTTAAATAACCTAAGATTAAATTAAATGTATTTTCCATACCATGTTTATGTGTTCTTTCCATTCCATGACTTGCTGCAACACCTGTACCAATTAGGGCTGCTTTGATATCGTTTCCTGCTCTTAGTGATGCTGTTGCATCTGATGAATAGAATGGGTAGATATCTACTGCGTATGAAATATTTTTTTCTTTTGCGATATTGATTAAGTTAGTGATCATATCATAGTCATATGGACCACCTGCATCTTTTGCACAGATTGATACTTGTTCTTCTGTACAACTTAAGTCTAGTCCAATGCATCCCATATCTACTGCTAACATTTCATCAATATTTGGGATATTAGATGCACCAAAACCTACTTCTTCATATGTTGTAAAGATTAGTTTTAGGTTATCTTCTGGAGTGATATTGTTTTCTTTTAAGTATCTAAGTAATTCTAGTAAAAGAAATGCACTTGCTTTATCATCTAGGAATCTTGTTTTAATATATCCTTTTTCTGTAATTTCAAATTTTGGATCTATTGCAATAATATCTCCAGTTTGAATTCCAAGTTTTTGTGTGTCATTTCTTGAGTAAACTACTTCATCTAGTCTTACACACATTGTATCTTCTTTTAATTCTTTACTTCTTGAATCTGGGAATACATGTACTGCAGGTGAAGTAGAAAGGATTGTACCTGTATATACTTTTCCTTCTCTTGTATAAATTTTACAGTATTCTGCATTATATGTATTAAGTAGTGGTCCACCAAGTGTTGCAAACTTTAGTGTTCCATCAGCATTTATGCTTCTTACCATTAAACCTAAAGTATCTACGTGTGAAGATAAACCTTTTGTGTAGTTTGATTTTCCTTTTACTTCAACAATTAGGTTTCCCTTTTGGTTTTTGTAATAGCTATATCCAAGGTCTTTTACAATTTCTGCTACATAGTTAATTACTTTATTGCAGTAACCTGTAGGAGAATCTATATTAATAATTTGTTCTAATAGTTTGTAATTTAATTCCATATTATTTACCTGCTTTCTTTGCATCATTATAAAGGTTAGTTAATTCTTCTTCAGAGAAGTGATATTCTGAACCACAGAAATGACATGTTGTGTTTGCTTGGTGATCTTCGTCAATGATATCTTTTATTTCTTTTGAACCAAGTGATAAGATTCCTCTTGCAAATTTATCTTTTGAACAGTTACATTTAAATTCAATATTTGTTTCTGATAAGATTTGTGCATCTTTTGCAAGATTATTAATAATATCAACTGGTGAAAAACCTGATGATAACATTTCTGAAATTGAAGGCATACTCTTAATTTTGTTTTCAATTTCTATTGCAATTTCTTCAGGAGTATTTGGTAATAATTGAATCATAAAACCACCTGATACAACTGCTCTACCTTCAGTATCTACTAGTACACCTAGTGAAATTGCTGTTGGTACTTGTTCACTTACTGAATAGTAATATGCGAAATCTTCTGCAATTTCTCCATTAATAATAGGAGTATAACCAATAAATGGTTCTTTTAGTTTTAGATCTTTGATTACTGTAATCATTCCTTTATCACCAATTGTTGCTTTAGCATTAAGTCTAAAGTCGTTATATTCAAAGTGACAATGAGGATTTTCAGCATAACCTCTAATTTCTCCACTTGCATTTGCATCTACAACTATTCTACCGATTTGACCATTACCATCAATTCTAATTGTAACAGTTTCATCACCTTTTAAAGTACCACCCATCATTGCTCCCATACTCATTACTCTGCCTAATGCATCTAGAGCACTAGGGAAATATGATAGTCTATCTCCAATAAGGTTTACTGCATCAGTAGTTGTTACTGCATATATTCTAGCACTGGAGTTATATCCAAGTGCCTTTACTAAAATATCTGACATATGTTAATACCTCTTTCTTATTAATTATTATATCATAATTTTAATAATAATAAAATAAAATAGCAAACAAGCCTTTTTATATTTGACAATACTTTCAAAATAAAGTATAATATCATTAAATAGGAGTATAAGTTTATGAATGTATATGATGATTATAATAAATATATAATAGAAAATGAAGAATTACTAGGTAACTTAAAAAGTACTAATTCTAGTGTAATGTATTGCTTGATGGATGTACTTGAAGTACTAGATTACGTTTACAAAAAATATGTAGATAATGTTAAAATTGAAGCAGAACTTGAAGAAATATTTGAAATAGGTTTTGGTTATTTATCAAATTGCTTAATTGACATTAATACTTATTATAAAGATTACTTTGGTAAAGATATGATTCTATTTAATAAATATAGTACCTTTATTATCTATTCTATTATGTTAGATGATGTTAAAGGATATTTATTAAGTGATGAACGTTTAACTGAAGAAAGAAGTGAAATGTTAGATAAAGCAGGTAAACTAATTGAAGATACACTTCTTAATTTAAAAGATATTAATCCAAGTGTTATACAAGAAATTGAAGATTTATTAGAAATGGTTCTTCCTAAAAAACATAAATATACACCAGTATATGCTGTTTTTGCAATGATAAAAGAAGAACTTGGAATTTATTAGGATAATAAATAAAACTCCTCATTAAGAGGAGTTTTTTAATTTAAAAAAAGTAAAGAATTTTCATTCTTTACCTTTATTTACTCATTTCATTAAAAGATGTATATACCGCATCAATAGAAATATTACACCCCATTTTATATATTTTAGTATTTTTTACGATATTTTCAATATGACTTAAAATTAAAGTCATATCGTTTTCATATGGGATTCTTTCTGTTTGATTAAGTATTTCAAAAATAGCTTGTTTACTAGAAATTTCTTTAATCCAGTTATTTAAAGATCTTTCAATAAAACAAATACCTTTAATAGGAACAAGTAAGTTTTTAGAAATATCATGTTTACCAGAAAATGGTGTTCCTGCTGCATATAAAGTATTATCTTTAAATATGATTGCAGGTTTATCATCATTTAAGATATAGGCATCTTTAAATTCTTCTAACCAAAGATTTGTATGCGTTGATTTTCCAGTTCCTGATGGAGCACTAAATAGATATGCTTGATTATCTTTTACTACACAAGAAGAATGAAGTAATATTCCGTTATATTTAAGAATATGACGATAGAATAATTGACCTAAGAAAATATATTCTATTTCTTCTAAGTTTAAGTGATTATAACGTTTTTTTATTTCTTCTAGTTTTTCCATTGTTAGCTCAATCGATATATCTGGATTATTTAAAGAAGTGGTTAAATAAGGTTTTGCTTGAGAAATAGTTCGATTAAACATTGGATTCATCTCTACTATTATTCCTGCAATATTATATTTTGGCATAATTTAATTTTTACTTTCTTTTTAATATTTTTTTAATTAGGTGTTTAAGATATTTAAATGGACGCTTAAAGATAATTTTTCTTACGTATTTTTGATAGTTTTTATCAGTACATGGGAAATATTCTTCTTCCCTATAAAAACCTTCCATAACGGCGATTATTTGGCTTCTTTTGATGTGTTTTTCTAAGATACATTGATTATCCCCACACATTGTAAAAGTATCTTTATGTACTCTTATTATGCGGTGTAATACTAAAGTTTTATCATTACGCATATAAAGAACAACATCATGTTTTTTAATATTAGTAGGAGCTACTAATTTAACAGTATCTAAGCGTTCTCTAAGAAGTGGTAGCATAGAAGTACCAATAGGTGTTGCAATAAAAAAACCATACTTTTCTATTGCTTGTTCATAATCAGTCATTTAGTAGATTTGCCTCAATAAGTTTATTAATAAAATTATTTACATCACGTGTTGCAAGTTCTTCATCAATTCCATATTCATTAATTACTTTATTAATAACTTCTAAAGTAGTAGTATCATTTTCTAAACATTTCCAAATAAAAGCACCAACATGGTTTAAATTAATTAAACCTTTAAACTCTAAAGATGCTTTACCAACAGGAACTACTACATAGTTATCTGCAACACTTCTTAACATAAAACCTTCTTTTATTTTCATCTTAATCACCTCATTACATATATAACATTATAACATATAATTTATTTAAAGCAAAATATTTAATCATTTAGTTAAAATGTCGTATAATAAAAACAAAGAGGAGGAATATAATCATGGATGAAATCTTACAAGAAATAATAAAGATAATAAAAGAAACTACTGACGTAACAGTTCTTCATGATTTGCTCTTTAGTTACCATAGTAATGACATCGCTAGATGTTTTGAATATTTAGACGATGAAGATCTAGAAAAAGTATATCAAACATTTGATGAACAAGAACTTGCAGAAATATTTACATACCTTGATGATGTTAAAGAATATATCGAAGATTTAGAAAAAGAAGATGTTGCTGACTTAATTGAGTTAATGGACTCAGATGATGCAGTTGAAATTCTAGAAGAATTAGATGAAGAAGACCGTAATGAAATTCTAGAATTAATGGATGAAGAAGTTGTTGATGATATTGAACTATTAACTAGTTATGATGAAGATGTAATTGCAAGTTACATGACTAATAACTATATCGTAGTAAAGAAAAACTTCACAATCAAACAAGCAATGAAAACAGTAGTTGAAGAAGCTTCAACTAACGATAACTTTACAATTATCTATGTTACAAATGACGATGAAACTTTATATGGAACAATTGAATTAAAAGATCTTATTAAAGCACGTGCACAAGATTCATTAGAAGATATAATTAAAAAATCATATCCATCAATTCTTGACTTAACAAATGTCCAAGATGCTTTAATCTTAGTAAAAGACTATGAAATAGACTCTATTCCTATTGTAAATGAAAAAAATGTTTTACTAGGTGTAGTAACTACTAATGACCTTTTAGAAGTTATTGATGATGAATTATCTGATGACTACGCAAAACTAGCAGGTTTAACAAGTGAAGAAGAATTAGAAGAATCAACCTTTAAATCAGTCAAAAAAAGAATCCCATGGCTATGTGCATTACTAGTACTTGGTTTAATAATATCACTAGTTATGAGAGTGTTTGAATCTGCAATTGTGGCAGTACCTGCAATCGTATTTTTCCAATCGATGATTCTAGGTATGGGTGGTAATGTAGGCACACAAAGTCTAGCTGTTACGATTCGTGCAATATCAGATGAAGATATATCAAAAAAAGAAGTAAATAGACTAGTATTAAAAGAAATTAGAATAGCATTCTTTAATGGTTTATTAATTGGGTTAATATCATTTGTTGTAGTATCACTATATTTAAGTATAACTAAAACAATAATTGATCCATCAATTGGCTTTAATATCTTTGATATATTTAAAACAAGCGGGGTAGTATCTTTAAGCTTATTAATTAGTATGGTAATATCAGGATTAATCGGAACACTTATTCCTATAATCCTACAAAAATGTAAAATTGATCCTGCTGTTGCAAGTGGACCATTTATTACAAGTATAAATGATATTATGGCAATAGTAGTATACTATGGTATTACTTTAATAGTTTTTGCATATCTAATATAAAAAGAGGAACTTATTAGTTCCTCTTTGTTTTTAATAAAAAAAATACTTCCAATTGGAAGCTTCATTAAGTAGATAAAAAAATGGTAGGGCTAGGTGGATTCGAACCAACGAATGACGGAGTCAAAGTCCGTTGCCTTACCGCTTGGCTATAGCCCTATAAAAAGATGGTGGAAGGGAGTGGATTCGAACCACCGAACTCGTAGAGAGCGGATTTACAGTCCGCCGCGTTTAGCCACTTCGCTACCCTTCCATCTTTAATATAATATTTACAACGCTTTTATCACATTGCCTTAATATTATACTAAATTATCAATATAGTGTCAAGTATTTTGATTTTTTGTTTTCTTTTTTTTAAATAATTTTTTAAATCTAATTTTAAATATTGTTTTTGAATATAATAAATGCTTAATATAAGGAGTTAATTTATTAATAATTTTAGATATAAAATCTAAACATTTAATAAAATATTCTCTCATAAATAGATAATATAGGATAAAACCTATAATAATAAATAAAAGAAAATAAACAGGAATATAACCATCATCTAGTTTAAAACAAAAATCATAAGATAAATAAAGTTGAGATATTAAATATATAATTTCAATAATAAGTTTAAATACTTTATTATTTTTCTTTTTATCAACAATATATATTAAAATATCGCTTGCTGCAAAATAGTATATCCCAAAAACAATAATATATACTAATATTTTAAGTTCAAGATTTAATGGTTTAATCATTTAAATAACTTTTTAAAAAACCCTTCATCTTTTTTCTTGTTTAATTCTTCATCTAAATAACTAATTGAATTAATAATTCCCACAATCCAAAGAATCCCTTTTTCGATATCAAGATGTTGCATTTCTAGATTTTCTCCTTTTACTAATAAAAGTCCTAAAATTGTAGAAACAAAAAATTCTGTTTTATTTAAACTTTCTAACTTTTTAACACCTGTTATTTCTAAACGTTTTCTATTATTTAGACTTAATGTTTGTTCTTTTAATTCACTATTCATTATAAAAGTCCTCCACTTAATTAAATATATGTTTTAAATTATGAAAATATGTGTATATATTAGATTCTTTATTTTTGCAAGAAAACATAATTTGTGGTATAATACATAAAGAATAAAGATTATTAATTATAGGAGGCCTTTATAATGGCAGAAGAATTACGTTTATCAGAACAAGAAAAAGTACGTCGTGGAAAGATGGAAGACTTACGTGCAAAAGGACTAGACCCATTTGGACATAAGTTTGTAAGAACATCTAACTCAGGAAAGTTAAAAAATGAATACTTAGAATGTTCTAAAGAAGAATTAGAAGAAAAAAATGTTGAAGTATCAATTGCAGGACGTATTATGTCTAAACGTCGTCAAGGTAAAATTGGCTTTATGCATATTCAAGATAGAGAAGGTAAAATTCAAATCTTTATGAGAGCAGATAGCGTATCAGAAGATGATTATGAATTATTTAAAGTAGCTGATATTGGTGATATTATCGGTATTACTGGGATTGTTATGAAAACTCAAACAGGAGAACTTTCTGTAAAAGCTACAAAATATACTCACCTTACTAAAGCTCTTCGTCCACTTCCAGAAAAATTCCATGGATTACAAGATAGAGAAGAAGCACGTCGTCGTCGTTATGTAGACTTAATCATGAATGAAGAAGCAAGAAGAATTGCTTACCTTAGACCTAGAATTATTAGAGGTCTTCAAAAGTATTTAGATGATTTAGGTTATATTGAAGTTGAAACTCCGGTTTTAAGCCCAATCTTAGGCGGTGCAAGCGCAAGACCATTCGTTACTCATCATAATACTTTAGATATGGATTTCTATCTTCGTATCGCAACAGAACTACACTTAAAACGTTTAATTGTAGGTGGTATGGAAGCAGTTTATGAAATTGGTAGACTATTTAGAAATGAAGGAATGGACTCAACTCATAACCCTGAATTTACAACTGTTGAAGCTTATCTTGCATATGGTGATTTAAGTGATATGATGGATCTTGCAGAAGGATTAATCACAACACTTGCAGAAAAAGTAATAGGTAAAACAGATTTAGTTTGGAATGGTCATGAAATTTCATTAAAAGCACCATTCAAAAGAATTCATATGGTTGATGCAATCAAAGAAGTAACAGGAATTAATTTCTTTGAACTTGATACTGATGCATGTATTAAGCTTGCTGAAGAACATCATATTGAAGTACCTGCTCACCAAAGAACATATGGTCATATTATTAATCTGTTCTTCGAAAAATATGTAGAAGAAACATTAATTCAACCAACAATTTTATATGGACATCCAATTGAAATTTCTCCACTTACTAAGAAAAACCCAGATGATCCACGCTTTACAGATCGTTTTGAATTATTCATTGGTAAGAAAGAATTTGCAAATGCTTATACAGAATTAAATGACCCAATCGATCAAAGAGAACGTTTCGTAGAACAATTAAAAGAGCGTGATCTTGGTAACGATGAAGCTAACGATATGGATATTGATTTCTTAGAAGCTCTAGAATATGGTATGCCTCCTGCAGGTGGTATCGGTATTGGTATCGATAGACTAGTAATGTTACTTACAGAATGCGACACTATTAGAGAAGTATTATTATTCCCTCATATGAGAAATAAAGTAGAAAACTAATTAAAATTAAAAGTTATAACCTATAATTTGGTTATAACTTTTTTTAAAATGTATATTTTTTATTATAAAAAACTTTGTTTTATCAATATTTACAATCAATTTATAAAAGTATGGTATAATAATAGATATAAGGAGAAAAGAGTTATGGAATTTAAAACTCAAGAAGAATATCTTTTAGCACTTGCAGAAGCATTAAAATATTTAAATCCTAAAGATGCAACAAAGGTATTACAATATTATCAAACTAGAATTACTAACGCAATAGACTATGGTGAAAAAGAAATAGATGTAATTAAAAATCTTCCAGATGTTGAAACTGTTGCGAAAGACACATATGAGTCACATGGTGTAAATTATCTTGCAATGCGCAAGAAACTCATGAAAAGAAGACAAATTTTTAATAATATTATTGGATGTATTATTAGTTTCTTTATTCTAATTGGATTTTTTGTAATAATGTATTTTTTATTAAAATCAATTGGAAATATGTTTGGATTAATGTTTAAAACATTTGAAAGTGGAATTGGAATTGATAAGTTTATTACTCCAATAGCAGTATTGTTATATATATTGTGTGTAATTTTATTAACAGTATATGTAGTAGATTTGTTTATCATCCTTTTATCTAATTTCTTAGGACCAGTTATTAAAATAAAAGATGAAAATAAACACCGTAAAATATTTTCATTTACGATTACTGGATTTGTTGAAGATAAATGTAATCATCAAAAAGTTCAAATAAAACTACTTGTTTCATTCTTAGTATTAATGATTATTTGTATTTGTGTAAGTTATACAACAAATGGATACTTAAAACATAGTTTAAATGATACTCCAAGTCATAAAGAGTTATATACAATTGAAGACAGCGTTAAATATATTAATATTGATGGATACAATGGGAATATATATTTTAAAGCATCAGAAACTAATGAATTTTTAGTAGAACATCAATATGAATTTAGGCATGAACTTGACTTAAAAATAGAAGATAATGCTCTTAATTTAGAATTAGAAATGACTAAAGCATATGATATTTTAAATTTCTTAAATGAACCAACGCAAAATATTATATTTTATATTCCTGAAAATTTAAGCGATTTAGTAATAAATATCAATATGGATGAAAGTATTGTAGATATATCAGATATTACTTTATCTAAGGCAAATATAAATATCGAATCTAAAGGTACAGTTAGTGTTGCAAAATCATCAATGAAGTTACTTGATGTAAAAGGATATGATATTAACTTTGCTGTTGCAAGTTCAAATATCGATATTGAAATGAAAGTAGAATCTTCTAAAGGTCAAACTTTAATTCAACAAAATAGTAAACTTAATCTTGTATATATTAATAATGAATCTAGTTATCTAAAATTTGAAGATAGTGAAATTCATACATTAGTAGTTGAAAATAAATCTGGTACAATTGACTTTAAAAACTTAAATGGTGTTTTAATGCAAGTTAATTCAACAAGATCTGTTAATACACTAAATAATATTGCATATAAAGAATTAAATATTACTTTAAGTTCTTCATCAAAACTTACTATTTCTAAAACTTATGTAGACGCAGTAAAACTAGATTTATCTTCATCACAATTAGTTTTAGATTATGTAAAAGGTGATATTACTATTCTTTCAAAATCAAGCACATTGAATATATCAGGTGTAGGAACTAATCTTGAAGATGCAAAAGCTGAATATAATAATAGTACTTTAGTCACTAATTTAACAATTAATAATAGTGGTAATTCTTGTAAAACAGATATTATCGATTCTTTATTAAATAACTTTTCTATCACTCAAGATGGTGGATTTATTAAAGCAAAACAAAGTACTATTAATTTAGGTGTGGTTAACGCAACAAATTGTGAAACAATTGATTTAGTAGATTTATCAGGTACAACAATCGATTTATATTTTTCTGATATTGCACAAACAATTATTATTGATGCAGAAACTAATACAGGATTAAAATATGTAATTAAAGTAATTGATACTCTTACTTTTGCTAGAATGCTTGTTGATGAAGAAGTCATAGATATTACTAATGAGGCGGTAACTCCAAATGAATAGTATATTTTGTGGAATAGAAAAATTATCACTTGTTGATTTTGATGGTTATATTTCTTGTACACTATTTACTAGTGGATGTAATTATCGATGTCCATTCTGTCACAATTCACCACTGATTAAAGAACAACCTTCTTTAAAAATGGAAGAAATACTTAACTATTTATCAGCAAGAAAGAAGATGCTAGATGCAGTAGTAGTAACAGGAGGAGAACCAACTCTTCATAAAGAATTACCAAGTGTAATAAAACAAATAAAAGATCTAGGATATATTATAAAATTGGATACTAATGGAACTAATCCTAAAATGTTAAAAGAATTAATTGATAAAAAGTTAATAGATTATGTTGCAATGGACATTAAAGCATCTAGTAATTGTTATAGCTTAGTAACCGGAGTAGTTAATCCATTTTTAGATAATATCAAAGAGTCAATTAATATTTTAAAAACATCAAATATTAACTTTGAATTTAGAACAACTTTAGTTAAAGAATTTCATAGTCTAGATTCAATAAATGAAATGAAAGAATTAGTATCAGGTGCAAAAAAACTATATCTTCAAAAATTTGTTTTACGTGATACATGCTTGAATCAAAAACTTCATGAAGTAGATTTAGAAACAGCTAATACTTATAAATCTATATTAGAAGAAGTAGTCGAAAAAGTAATTTTGAGAGGCTATTAAAAAAAGTATATGTGTTTTTACACATATACTATTTTTTATTAATATAGTTAACTGCATTCATTGCAGCAATAGCACCATCACCTACAGCTGTTGTAAGTTGTCTTACATCTTTTGTTCTACAGTCTCCTGCAACATATAAACCTTCAGTTTTAGTTAAAGTATCACTAGATAAGATATATCCTTTATCATCTAAATCTACAAGATTACTAAATCTATCATTATTAGGTACTTGCCCTATTGCAACAAAACAAGCATCTACATTAAATAATACTTCTTCATGAGTTTGAGTATTTTCAAATCTTAACCCTGTTAATTCTTCAAGGTGAATATATTCTTTTAGTGATATTTCTTTAGTAACAATAATGTTTTCTTTATCTTTTAATCTATCCACCAGTGTTTGATCAGCAAAGAATCTGTCAAATAGCATACATAAATATACTTTATTACATATATCAGATAACATTAATGTATATTGAAGTGCAGTATTTGCATCACCTATTACTGCAACGTCTTTACCTTTATAAAATGCACCATCACAAACAGCACAGTATGACACACCTTTACCTATTAACTCTTCTTCATCTTTTAAGTTAAGAGTTCTATGTTTTACACCTGCTGCAATAATAACTGATTTTGCAAGATAAGTATTATAATCTGTTGTTACTTTGAAACAATCATTTTCTTTTTTAATTTCTAGTACATCTTCACATTCAAATTCAACCCCTAGTTCCATGATTTGTTCAAACATATTGTTTGATAATTCTAAACCAGATATTTCTTTTATTGATGGAAAGTTTTCTACTTTAGGACTTGATGCTATTTGTCCACCAAATGATTCTTTTTCAAATATTTTTACACTTTTTCCGCTTCTTTTAGCGTAAAGAGCAGCTGTCATTCCAGCTGCCCCTCCGCCAATTACGATAATATCAATCATAATTAATTTCTACTTTCTATATATTGTTTAATGAAACTAACGTTTTCGAAGATATCATATCCACCCATCTTAGGAACAAGAAGTGTAGGAGCTTTCTTAATATTGAATTTATTTACTAAATCAACATTATCTTCTGCATCGATAGCTGTATATTCAACACCAGCTTTATCAAGTAACATCTTAGCCATTTTACAGTTAGGACAAGTTTTTGTAGTGAATAGAAGAATTTTATCAAGGCTAACGCTTTGAGTTTCTTTTTCAACTTTTTCAATTTCTTTTTCTGTAAATACTGATGTAGATAAATTATAAGTTTTACGATGTTTGAATTCTTGAGCTTTACCATCATTCCAGTTTTGAACAGGACGATAGTATCCGGTAATTCTACTGTAAACTTCTGTTTTCTTCCCACAGATTGGACAAGTGAATGCTTCACCATCAATGTATCCATGTTCTGAACATACAGAGTATGTTGGAGAAATTGAATAATATGGAAGCTTGTAGTTTTCTGCAATCTTTCTAACAAGCGCAGCACAAGCTTGCCATGAAGGCATTCTTTGACCAAGATATGTATGGAATACAGTACCTGATGTATATAATGTTTGTAGTTCATCTTGGATGTCTAGTGCAGTAAAGACATCTTCAGTAAAACTAACAGGTAGATGAGAACTGTTAGTATAGTAAGGAGTTTCATCCTCTTTAGATGCTGTAATAATATCAGGGTAACGTTTCTTATCATGTTTTGCAAGACGATATGATGTAGATTCAGCAGGAGTTGCTTCTAAGTTATATAAGTCACCATAAAGTTCTTGATAATCAGATAATTTGTTACGCATAAAGTTAAGAACATTTTTAGTAAATTCTTGACCTTCTTTAGTAGTTAAGTCTTTTCTTAACCATTTAGCATTTAAACATGCTTCATTCATACCAACTAAACCAATAGTTGAGAAGTGATTGTCAAATGTTCCTAAGTAACGTAGTGTATATGGATATAATCCTAAGTTTAATAATTTTGTAATAATGTTTCTCTTAATCTTAAGGCTTCTTGCAGAAATATTCATTAATTTTTCTAAACGTTTATAGAAGTCTTCTTCATTTTCTGCTAAGTATGCAAGACGTGGCATGTTAAGTGTTACAACACCAACAGAACCTGTAGATTCACCTGAACCAAAGAAACCGCCAGATTTCTTTCTAAGTTCTCTTAAATCAAGACGAAGTCTACAACACATACTTCTTACATCACTTGGTTCCATATCAGAATTAATATAGTTAGAGAAATATGGAGTACCGTATTTTGCTGTCATTTCAAATAATAATTTATTATTTTCAGTTTCTGACCAGTCAAAGTCTTTTGTAATTGAGTATGTAGGGATTGGATATTGGAATCCACGGCCATTAGCATCACCTTCAATCATGATTTCGATGAATGCCTTATTAACCATTGCCATTTCTTTTACGCAGTCTTTATATTTGAAGTCCATTTCTTTTCCACCAACAATAGCATTAAGTTCTGCCATGTCGTTAGGAACTACCCAGTCAAGAGTAATATTTGTAAATGGAGCTTGAGTACCCCATCTACTAGGTGTATTAACACCATAAATAAATGATTGAATACATTGTTTAGTTTCTTTATATGTTAAGTTATCTACTTTAACAAATGGTGCAAGATATGTATCGAATGATGAAAATGCTTGAGCACCAGCCCATTCATTTTGCATGATACCTAAGAAGTTTGTCATTTGATTACATAAAGTTGAAAGGTGAGATGCAGGTTTAGATGTAATCTTTCCAGGTACACCACCAAGTCCTTCAGTAATTAATTGTTTTAAACTCCATCCAGCACAATAACCTGTAAGCATTGATAAGTCATGAATATGAATATCTGCTTCACGATGTGCCTTTTCAATTTCTTGATCATAAATTTCTGATAACCAATAGTTAGCAGTAATTGCACCAGAGTTAGAAAGAATTAATCCCCCTACAGAATAAGTAACTGTTGAGTTTTCTTTAACACGCCAGTCATTAATCTTTAAGTAGTTGTTGATTGTGTCCTTATAGTCAAGGAAGGTAGAACTCATATTTCTAATGTTTTCATGTTGCTTACGATATAAAATATATGATTTAGCAACATCAACATAACTTGTTTGAATTAGGACAATTTCAACAGTATCTTGGATATCTTCTACAGAGATAACTCCATCTACAATTTTTTCATTAAATGCAGCAGTAACTTTTAGTGCAAGTAATTCTATAATGTCTTTGCTATAATTTTTATTAACGGAATCAAATGCTTTAGCAATAGCATTCTCAATCTTAGTGATATCAAAATCAACTATATTGCCGTCACGTTTTTTTACTTTGATCATTTTCTTTCCTCCCTATTATAAATTTAATTTTATTGATAATATCTCAAATTTAGAGTATATTTATTATACTAAATTATGCTTTTTTTTTCAAGTATAATATCAATGAAAAAATTTTCATTTTTTTAAAATTTAGAAAGCATTTAGAATAAAAAAATAAAATTTAGAATAATTCTAAATTTTAATAAATATTTAAAATGAAAAGAGTAATTGAAAAAAATCAATTACTCTTATTTTTTAATTAAATCTTCAGCAGGAATCCCTGGAACTACTAATTTATCTAAATCTAAAATAGAATCTAACTCTTTTTCTGTAATTAATCCTTTATTAATTACAAGTTCAGTTACAGGAATATTTGTAAGAATTGACTCTTCCACAATTTCACAAGCTTTACTATATCCAATATGAGTAGACAGTGCAGTAATAACACTACTTGAATTAATTACTTTTGATTCACAAGCATTCTTGTTTGCAGCAAGATTTGTAATAGCAAGTTCATTAAATGTTCTAACAGCATGTCTAATATTAGTAAGCTCTTCAAACATTGCCATAATGATTAAAGGGATAAATGGATTAAGTTGTAGTTGGCCTGCTTCAACAGCATTAGTGATTGTAACATCTAATCCCATTACATAAAAAGATACTTGATTAACTACTTCTGGTACAACAGGATTAAATTTACCTGGGATAATAGAAGAACCTTGTTGAACACGAGGTAAACTTATTTCTCCAATATGAGTAGAGGCAAGTAATCTTAAATCACTGGCCATCTTAGATAAATTAAGTGCTAGTCCTTTAATCATACTAGATGCAAATTGGAAACAATCTAGGTTTGACGTTGAATCAAATAAATCTTTTGCAGGTTTTAAGTTTTCACCTGAATATTTTGCAATATAAGGAACAACTTTTTTAATATATTTAGGAGTTGCATTAATACCAGTACCAATAGCAGTTGCTCCCATATTAATTTCACTTAATGCATCAATCGCCATTTCTAGATGTTTTAAATCACGTCCAATAGCAGTTGCATAAGCTTTAAATTCTTGACCTAGTGTCATTGGCACAGCTTCTTGAAGATGTGTTCTACCAATTTTTATTACATCTTTGAATTCAACAGCTTTATCATTTAATATATTATATAGTTTTTTAACTTCAACAATTAATTTCTTTAATTGTTTAGTTATTGCAATCTTACCTGCTGTAGGAATAACATCATTTCCAGATTGGCTTTTATTAACATGATCAATAGGATGTACAAATTCATACATACCTTTTTTACCACCTAAGATTTCATTCGCACGATTTGCAATAACTTCATTAGCATTCATATTAATACTAGTTCCTGCTCCACCTTGAATTAAATCTGTAATAAATTGGCCATGAAGACGCCCATTAAGAATTTCATCACACGCAAGCATAATCGCTTCTGAAACATCTTTAGTTAATAAATCTGAATCATAATTAGCTTTTGCAGCAGCTTTTTTTACATAAGCTAAAGCTTTAATCATTTGACGAGGTATACCACGTTTAGTAATATCAAAGTTATTTTTAGATCTAATTGTGTTAATACCATAATAGGCTTCAGCAGGAATTTTTATCTCGCCAATACCATCTTTTTCAGTACGATACTTCATATGTACCTCCTTACTTATTTTTTATTTCATATATATGATACCATAAAATTTAAAATAATAAATAAAAAAAGACTTAAAAATTATCTCTTATGCATAAAATGAAAGTAAGTATGAGGTGAAATAAATGAAATTACAAATAAAAAAAACAACTAATCTTTTTGGAGAAATAAAGGTTAGTGGATCTAAAAATGCATCCCTTCCAATTTTAGTTGTACCCCTTCTAACTAATGAAACAGTTTATTTACAAAATGTACCTAATATTTTAGATGTAGAATATATGATTGAATTATTAAAACTATGTGGAGTGCGTGTTAAACGAAATGAACAAACAAATGAAGTAGTATTAAAAAGAAGAAAAGTTAAGTCAGTGATTAAAAGCCCTTATCTTAATCAAATTAGGGCTTCTTATTATTTAATGGGAGCACTATTTACAGAAAAAAGATTAATTAAAACTAAGATTCCAGGAGGATGTGATTTTGAAAAAAGACCAATAAATTATCATTTAGATGCATTTAGACAAATGGGAGCAATTATTAAAGAGACTAATCATGATATCTTAATTAAAAGAAAAAATAAATTACCAATAAATATTACCCTAAAAACAAAATCACTAGGTACAACAATAAATATCATTCTTGCATCAGTAAAAACGAAGGGAATAACTATAATTAAAAACCCATCATTAGAACCAGAAGTATTAGACTTTATCCAAGTATTAAACAAAATGAATGCAAACATTAAAATAATTAATAATGAAATAGTGATTAAAGGTGTAAAAAAACTAACTGGAGTAACACATAAAATTATCCCAGATAGAATAGAAGCAGGAAGCTATATATGTCTTGCAGCAACAGCTGAAAAAAGTAATATCTTAATAAAGGATTTAAATATTGATCATTTACAAGTAGTAATAGATACATTTAAACAAGCAGGACTTAATATTTTATATGAAGAGAAAAACTTAAGAATAATTAAAAATAAGAAACTTAGTAACTTAAAAATCATTGCAGATGATTATCCGCTTTTTCCAACTGATTTACAACAATTAATAGTAAGTACTTTACTATCGGCAAATAATATCTCAATTGTAAAAGATAATATATATAATAATCGATATTCAGAAGTCTTTGAACTACTTGCAATGAATGCAACACTATATTTAAAGAATCAAACATTACTTATTTTTCCATCTAATTTAATTGGAAAAGAAGTTTATGCAAAAGACTTAAGAGCAGGTTTTTCTTTAATCATTGCAGCAATATCTGCTGAAGGAAAAACCATAATTAATCATGCAGAAGTAATATCTAGAGGATATGAAAATTTGATTGAAAAGTTAAGAGGAATAAATGTAAATATATCTAATATGAAAGTATTTTAAAATCACTTGTCAAACTTTTTTTATTATGATATAATAAAGAAAAGATAAGGAGGTAATACAATGAATTATTTTTTAATTTTAGATGTATTAGTATTAATCATTTTAGCAATCTGCTTACTTGGTGGATTAATTAGAGGATTTAAAAAATCACTAAGAAAGCTTATTGCTCTTGCAATACCTACTATTTGTTTATTTATTTTCTTAGGCCCTATTACTAATGCGGTAATGGAAAAAGAAGTAGATTTAGGAAAAATAAATAATATTGTAGATATTATCCCAGAAGAATATACCGAAGAAACATACTCAATTAATGGTGCATTAACAATGGTAGTAAGTAATTATATATACCCAGATGATGCATCACTTCAAGAGGAATCAGAAGTAAAAGAACTTGCTTCCGCAATTTCAACAATGGTTATTAAAATAGTTGTTTACTTCTTATGTTTATTCTTAGTATGGATAGCAAGCTTAATAATTGGATTAATACTTAGAATATTCTTTGGTAAAGAAAAAAGAGGTGCTAAACTTTTAGGACTTGCCCTTGGTGCAGCTAATTTTGCAATTGCATTTGTTCTTTTATTACTTCCTTTATTTGGTACATTATCACTTACAAGTTCAATTCTACATGATGTAGCTTCTTATCAACCTGAAAATCAAGAAGAAGGATTACCTTTAGACCAAGTAATTTATTATGCAGATTTATATGAAGAAACGATTACAAAAAAATATATTCTTAATACTGCAACTAAAGTTTTATGTACAAATAAATCACTATCTTGTGATGCTCAATTTGTAGCAGGTGGTTTATCATTTGAAGTACATGGAGAAAAAGTAAAATTATTAGATGAATATTTAAGTATTAAAGATGCAATTCCATCTATTATTAAAGTAGTTAATGTAGTAAATGAATTAAATAGTGAAGAAGTAAAAATCGTAAAATTATCAAACTTTACTGATGATGATATTGAAAATATATCTAGTATACTTAAAGATAGTAAATTAATTAGAGTAATTATTCCTGCTATATTAGAATACTCAGTTTATAGTATGCGTAATGATGAAAATGGATATGGAGATATCTTAAAAAAACTAAATGACCTTGATTGGAATGAAGAACTAAATAGTATTGCAGCAATCATTGATGTATTAAAAGAACATAATGAACTTGAAATTAATGTTGGAGAAATTGATTATATTATTAAATCAGAAGGTGTAATTAATTTAGTAGAAGACTTACTTAATGGCACATTAAAAGTTAAACTTATTACTGAAGTCTTAATCCCTCTTGGAATTGATATGTTAGAAGAACAATTTACAAGTGGTGACTTTAAAGATTATAATATTGATTTTAGTAATATTAAAACTATTAATTGGGCAACAAGTGGTACAGAATTTGTATCAACTGCACTTAATATTTACCGAGAATATTTAAATGTTGATATTGATTTTACAGACTTTAAAGTAGCACTTAATGACGAAAAATTACCTGACTTTGTATCTTATACATTTGACGAAATTGAAAAATCAACTATTATTACAGATAACCTGCTTCCGATTCTAATGCAAGTTCTTCTTGCAAACTTAGAAAAAAATGAATCTTTAAGTAACTTAGATATCAACTTTGATGAATTAAAAGAAGTAAATTGGAAAAATAACTTAGACCAAATAAAAGTATTAGTACATGATTTAATTATTTCATATCAAACATTAGATATTAATCCAGATGATTATAAAGCTGTACTTAAAAATAATAAATTACAAACAGAACTTAGTAAAGCAATTACTAATATTTTAGATTGTGAAGTATTTGCAGATTACATCTTACCTATTGTAATGAATGTATTAGTAGAAAAATTAGAAACAAACGAATCATTAAGTTCATTTGGTTTTGATTTTGCACAAATTAAAAATACAAATTGGAAAACTGAAATATCAAGTATTAAAGATATCTTAATAGAGTTTTTAGATGCATATCAAGGATTAGACTTTAATAAAGACGAATGGACTAAAATCTTAGATAATGAAAATTTAGCTACATATATAAAAGATATTTTTGAAGCATCAAAATCATCAACAGTTATTAGTAATCATATTATTCCTAAACTTCCAAATAAACTTCATGAACTAATTGATAATATGGATTCAAGTATTGATATATCTTTCCTAAAAGAATTAATTACTGAAGAATCAATTAATCAATTACTAACAAATGATGTAGAAAAATTAATTGACGTATTTAAAGAAATTAAAACATTAGGATTGTTAGATAAACAAGAATTAGACTTTAATGATCCTACTACTCAAGATACTTTAATTAAAGTAATTAAAAAAGTATTTGATTTAAGTGTTGTAGAAGGAAAAGAAGAAACTATTTTCAAATCAATTATTAGTATTATTAATATTGAAGAAACTCTAGCAGAATACAGCATTACATTAAACTATGAAAATGTATCAGATTGGAATACTGAAGTAGATTATATGTGTACAATATTTAAAAACGCAATGTCTATTACTGGAGGATTAGATAATCTTGACTTTTCATCTTTACTTACAGATGTTAGAACTGATGAAGAAAAAACAATGATTGCAGAAATCGTTGCAGCAATAGGATATAGTGATGTATTTGGAGATTCTATTTATACAATCTTAGATACAGTATCAACAAATATAGATCCAAATTGTGATATTGAATTAACGAATGAAGAAAAACATTTAATCGAAGAAGTAAATGGATGGAACTTTGAAGCAATGCATTTACTAAATCTTGTTGAAAAAATCGAAAACGTTGATTTAGATAAACAATATGAAGACTTAGATGCTGATGCGGTAAAAGACTTAATGATCTATTCTTCAGAAAGTGTTATTTCTACTAAAGTATTAGGAACAGTATTAAATAATATCTTTACTGGTGTTGTACATGAAGACTTTACAGATCAAGCTGTAATGAAATCTTCATCTGATGTTGTTTATAACGCAATAGTTGTAGCATCGCTTGTACAAGATAATACCCTAGATTTAAATAATACAGAAGTAACTGATACTTTAATTTCTTCAATTAAGAATATTGCAGAAAGTGAAGAAAATATTGAACTTTCAAATCAAATTATTAATGATATTATTGGAAATGAAACACATGTAGAATACACTCAAAAAGATATTTCTGATGCAGCAGATGTAGTAGAATCTATTATCGAAACATATCAAAATAGTACAGATCAAGATAACTTTGACCTAGATAATTTATCAGAAGAAGATCTAGAAAAACTAGAAAGTTCTGCTTTAGCAAAAACAATTTTAGAGAAGTTATTTAAGTAATTTATAAGTAAAAAGTACTTTAGATTTTAGTAATCTAAAGTACTTTTTCTCTATATAATTATATAGAAAAAATAAAAAGATAATAACGAAATTATTTTTTAAATTTTTCCTACTAAAATGATTTAAATTACTTTAAAAAATATAAAATATCTTCCAAATGTTGGAAAAATCTTTAAATAAAAAAAGTAAAATCTAACTTTTTTGACTTTTTTGAGGTATGATTACTTGCCAAAAAAGAACTATTTTGGTATAATAAATGAGTAAAGTCATAAATAAAAGAGGTGAATTACAATGATGGATTTTAATCTAATATTGTTACTAGTTGGTTTGGGATTACTATTACTAGTATCAGTATTCGTACTTTTAGGTTGTTTCGCTGGTCTTAAGAAAGAACTTAATTGTGCTGCCATTGGATTTGTAGTGCTATTACTTGCATTACTTGTCTTTGGTGAATCTTCAACAATCCTTAATCTTAAAGGTACATTGTTGAAGGATTTCATTCAGGGAATTCCAAGCTCTGCAGAAACTATTTGGGATTGTATTCTTGCATTAGTACAAACTAAAGTTCCTGGTGGAGCTGAAATCTTCGTTGAAGGATCTAAATCTTATGCCTTTTTATACAGCGTAGTGAGCGGTGTAGCTCGTGGTGCTATGCTTATTGTTGGAACATTTGTTGTGTTCATTATTGCAACAATTGGTATTGGTATCTATAGACTTGTTACACGTATCGTTGCTCATAGTAAAGCTAAAAGACGTGCAGAAGCTGGTATTGAAGAACCAGTAGAAGAAGACAAAGCTATCGCTGATAATGTCTTAGTTGCACAATCTGAAGCTGGTGAAGCTGAAGGTGTTATGATTACTGCAAACAAAACTGAAGTTAAGAAAGGTAACTCTAAACATCGTGTTTGGGCAGGATGCCTTGCTGGTCTTCGTGCAGTAATTGCAATTATCTTCTTATTCGCACCTGTATCAGGCGTAGTATCTATCCTAGATGAAATTTCTCCTGAAACTGAAAAACTTATTAATGAATCATTAAGCGGTAATAAACAAAACGCTGCTGCTGATGAAACTGTATTAGACATTGCTCTTGATTTCAAAGATGCATATTATAACAGTGCAGTAGGTAAGTTTATTGAAGGCTCAAGTTTCTTCTTTGGTGATTCTTTCAGTACACACTTATTCGATAGTGCATTTACTTTAGAAGGTCAAACTGGAAATATCGAAATCCGTGAAGAAGCTATCGTAATTATTGATGCAGTTAATGCTTTAGAGGGTAATACTGATATCAAATCATTACAAGAAAGCCAAATCGTAAATGCTTTAAATGCATTAAAAGATTCTGAATTATTAGTTGAAGCAGTTCCTATTGTTGTTGAAGTTGCTTACTATTATCCACTAAATGCTAATGGTCAAATTAAATTAATGGGTGAATATGAAACTTTAAAAGATTTCTTATTTGAATCTAAACAACAAGCTGCATTCTTAGAACTTCGTCAATTAGATTGGGATAAGAATATCGAAATCTTACTAGATGTAGTTGCTGAAGCTTATAAGCTTGGCTTCTTAGAAGATGATTTCAATGTTCTTACAATGGATCCTGAAATCTTAAATGCTACACTTAGTGAACTTGCTAAATCAGACGCAGTTAATAGCATCTTAAATATGGTTATTCAAGTTGCTTTAAAACTTCCTGTAGTTACAGAAAAAGTTGGTACTTTACCAGCTGCTGATTTATCTGATTTCGATTGGGGTGTAGAATATAAGAATATCGTTGGTATCTACAAAGAATTCCAAAAATTAGGAATTACTTCATTAGAAGGCTTAGATACTAATGAATTAGTTTCTGATATCCTAAATGATGAAGAAAAATTAGAAGTAGTAACTAACATAGTTAATAAAGTTACTAAATTACAACTAGTTAATAAAGTTGCATATGACGTTGCAATTGGTTACGTATCAAATATCAAATTTATCACTGATAAAGGTACTGATGTTGTTCAAGCTGTTAAAGATTTAGCTAAAGTTGATTGGTCAAAAGACATCAACCTTTATGTTGAAGCTTTAAGACAAGCTTTACCACTTGTAGAATTTGAAGAAGGATTAAAAGTTAAAGTAGATTATCTTAACCTTGATGCTGATCAAATTCAAGTTGTATTCGATACTTTATTTGCTACTGAATCATTTGAAAAGATTCTTCCTATTGGTGCTAATATTGCATTAGGATTACCTAAAGTTCAAGAACTATTAGGCTCTGAAGAAGTTGTTATTGATACTGCAAATATTAACTGGAAACAAGACTTTACAACATTAGTTAATATTTACAAATCATTCCAAGAACTTGGAGTTGAAAGTTTAGATGAATTAAAACAACCATTAGATTTAGCAAAAGAAATCTTAAGTGATGATGCAAAAGTTAATTCAGTTAATGCTGTACTTAATAATCTTGCAAGCTTAGATTTATTTAACGATGTTGCAGTACCAGCTGCTAATTCAATTGTTGCTAAACTAATTGCTGAAAAAGCCCCTAACTTTGAAGGAATCTTAGATTTAACACAACTTTCTGAAGAAGAATGGAAAAATGATTTTGCTGATTTAGTTTTAATCGCACAAAATGTTTATGAAATTTGTGGTCTTAACTTCACATTAGCTGATATCAACTTTACTAAAGTTGGTGGTGATTTAGGTACAGACACAATCGCATTATTATTTGGTCTTAACTTACTAGATGATGATGAAGCTAAAAACAATTTAATTTTAGCTGCATTAAAACAATTCAAAGTAATTAGTGAAGAAAACTTAGAAGGTGTTGATTTATCAGAAGTTGTATGGACTAACGAACAAGGTTACTCAGAAGTAGCTAACTTACAAGCTATCTTAACTATCGTTGGTAAAATGTCAAGACTTGAAGGTGTTGATATTAACAATGGTACTTATGACTTAGAAATGATTCTTAACAATGATGAAACATATGAATATGTAGTTGATTTACTAGATGTTGTTGTTGATTCAAAATTAATGTTAGAATTATTACCAAGTGCATTAAAACAATTCGTAGTTCCACTAGTAAAAGATGCTGATGATGAAGATGGAACACTTAATGATGTAATTACTGGTTTAGAATCTTCTGAACTTGTAAAAGAAGTACAAAAATTAATTGATGTTGCAAAAGCTGTAGTTGAACTTAATGTATTAAAAGTTAAAGAAGAAGGCATTCAAGCTATCGATTTAGCTAATACAGAAGCTATTAAAACAATCATCAATGGTATTTTTGATTCAAAAATCCTTGAAGGTTATGAAGGTAGATTAGTTCGTATCTTACTAAGAGCTACTAACATCTTCCCTGATCTTGAAAAAGGTGCATTCGATCATGTTGATTTTGATAGAGAACAAGCATTATTAATCTCTGCAATCGATGAACTTGAAATTGTATTACAAGATGAAAACTTCTTAACATTTGACGAAAATAATAAGATTGTACTAAACAAAGAATATTACTTACAAGAAGAAACTCTTGATGCATTCTTAAATGCTCTTGATGTATTATTTGGTAAATATACTGAAACTGGTTCTACTAACGGTTCTGAAATTATTGAAGTTTTATTACCTGAAGTAATTGCTAAGTTCGTATGTAATTTAATTCCTGAACAATTTGAAGAAGTAAAAGAAATCTTAAATCTTGAAAACCTTCATACAGGTTTACTTGCTGATGATGTACGTAAAGTACTTTACATTGTTCAAATCTTAGTTGATGAAAAAGTACAATCATACTTACTAGAAAAAGAATATTACTTTGAAGATGCTGCAGAAGCTATCAAGAAAGTAGTTTCTACAATCTTTGATCTTAACCTTGTTAAAGGTAGTGAAGCAGAACTTGTTTCATGGGCTCTTAACTATGTTCAATCAATTATGAACGTAAGTATTGAAAACTTTACTCCTGAATATTTTGCAGAAGTAGATTGGAAACTTGAAGTTGAAACTATCAATGGTTTAGTTGATGACTTTATGGATTTACTAACTGAAAACAGAATCTTCAGAGTAGGTGGTTTATTAGAATTCATCAAAGAAAAACAATTCTTAGAAGATGATTTCTTAAGAGAAGGTAACTATGATATTTTATTCGCAATGGTTGAAAAACTATTCAACTTACAACTAGTTGAAGAAGTTCTTCCTGTTGGTTTAGAATATGCATTATATCTTGCAAAACAAAAGAACATTTATATTGGCTTCTTAGGTAAAGACATGACTAGTGAATTACTAGTTGAAGACATTATGTCAATTGTTGATGCATTAAAAGTTGCTGTATACGATGTTCAAATCTTAGAATATAAGAAAGCTAACTGGACAGGTGATCTTCCAGAAGTTGAATACCTTGTTGAAATTGTTGATATTATCTTCAATCTTAACATTGTTGAAATGAACGAAAACCAAATCTTAAGTTATGTTGTAGAAAAATTCTTACCTGCTAACAAATTTGTTGCTGCAAGCGACTTCCAATTTGATGAAGGTTACGAATTTGATGAAGATTTAGAAATCATCAAAAAAGCTCTACCATTAATTTTCGATTTAATTAAAGCAAATAACCTAACTAAAGTTGAAGAAGTTAAAGCATTCTTTGCTGAAAAATGGTTTGCAAATACTGATTTAGTAAAAGATTACAATTTACTTGGTCTTGCTGATTTAGTTGAATTATTAAGTGATTTACAACTTGTTAAACAAGCATTAGTTGGTGCTTTAGATAACGTTAGTGAACTTGAAGCATTAGTTAAACTTGGAGACTTCTCTAGTCTTACTAACTTAACTCAAGATGAATTATCAAGTGATCTTAAGACTTTAGCTACAATCGCTCGTCAAGCTGTTGCTGCTAACTTATTACAATACTATGAATTACATGATTTAGATCCTATTAATTACGATCAATTAGCTGAAATCTTAGCTACAGTTGGTACATTAAATGTAATTAATAACTGTGCTAATGAAATTCTTCCAAGTGTACTTAACAATGTTCTTAAGAACAATGCTAAACTTAACCTTGATTATGAATTTACTGCTGCTGACTTTGAAGTAATTAACTGGACTGATGAAACTGTTCTTCTTGGTGAAGTATTAGTTAAATTTGGTGCATTAGCTAATGATCTAAACTTAGATTCATTATCTGACATCTTATTATTCATTAACAACAAAGACTTTACTAACTCAATCGTAGTTACTACTGAAAATGTTAATAAAGTTGTTGACATTTTAAATACTGCTGTTGAAAGTAAATTAATCCAAGCTGCTGCACTTGCAGGTGTTGAATTTGCAATGAATCTTGCAAAAGACAAAGGCTTCGATATTACATTCTTAAAAGGCAGATTAACTGGTGAACAATTATTAAGCGACTTGGACGTAATTGTTGAAATCGTTCAAAATGCTGTTGACTTTGGTGCTATTGAATATCTTGCAAATAAAGATATCGAAAATATCAATGCTGATTATGTAGTTAATATTGTTGCATTATTAGAAGACCTTAACATTCTTACTTGTGCTCAACCTGAATGGACTGCACTTCTTGTATCTAAACTTGCTGGTTTATTAAAACTTGAATTAGATGTTGAAGCTAGTGATTATGCTAATATTAATTATGCTCATGAAAATGAATTACTTCAAAATGCTGTTCAATTACTTGGCGAAATCTTAGGTAATGAAAACTTAAGTAGCGTTTCTGATATTCTTGCATTTATCCAAAATAAAGACTATTTAGATGCAAATGCATATAACGATAGAGTTATTGATAATGCTCAAGACTTATTATTACTTGCTGCTGAAAGTGAAATCTTAGGTTTACATTTAGTTGACTTAGCAGAATTTGGTATTCAATTTGCTGATTCTATGTTAGTATTTGATTTATCATTCTTCAATGATCAATTCTCTAACGAAGAACTTCAAGCTGATATTAGAACATTAGTAGAAATTAGTGAACATGCTGTTGAATTTGGTATTGTTGATTTAATCTTCTCTGGTGATGTTGTAATCAATGTTGATCCTGTTATTGAAGTTGTTAAATTATTAGAAGAACTTAATATTCTTAACAAGACTAATGAAGAAATTGCTGCACTAGTAGTTAATCTAATTGCTCCTACACTTAAACTTGAAGAAGTTAAACCAATCGACTTTAGATTAGTAGACTTTGCTGATGAAAATGCTCTATTAGTAGAAGTATTAGAAGAAGTTAAAGTATTACTAGAAGTTGAAGGATTTGATACTGTTTCTGATGTATTAAAATTCATCAAGAATAGAGAATATTTATACATTGACAAGTATGAACAACACTTTAGTGAAGATGCTGTAAATTCACTTGGTAATATCCTTAACCTTGCAGTATCTAGTGATTTAGTTCAATTAAAACTTGTTGAAGTATTTAACTATGCTATTTCATTAATCCCTCAAACTATTGATTTATCATTCTTAAAGAACAGTGTAACTTGTGAAGAATTAGTAAGCGATGTTGATGTATTAGTTCAAATTGCTAAACTTGCTATTGAATTTGGTGCATTAGAATATGTATTCACTGGTAACATTGAAAATATCAATCTTGATGTTGCAGTTGAAATCGTTGCATTATTAGAACAATTAAATCTTGCTGTTAATAACAACAAAGAATTTACTGCATTAGTATTTAACCTTGTATATCCTAAACTTGGTATTAATGCTGCTGCTCGTAGTGCTTCTGTAAATGCTGCTGAATTTGCAAATATTGATTTTGCTAGTGAAAATGTTAAACTTCAAGAAATTCTTGCATTAGTTAAGAATATTCAAGCTGACTTTAACTTAGTATCGTTAGAAGATGTAAAAGCATTCGTTAATGATAAACAATTCATGAACTATAAAGATTTCGAAGATCAAGTTTATACTCATGTTCAAGAAATCGTAAATGCTGCACTTGATTCTAAACTAGTTCAATATGCTCTTCCAACACTTGCTGACTTTGGTCTAGATAAAGCTAGTGCTGCTGGTATCGATTTAACTTATCTTTCAGGTGTATTCACTGGTGAACAACTTGCAAGTGACGTTAAAGTACTTCTAAATGAAGTAGTTCGTTGGGTAAGAGATCTTGATGTATTTGCTTCATTAGATGCAAAAGAAATTCAAGGTAATTATGTAAATGAACTTGCTAATACTGTAAGAGTATTCAAAGATGTTAATATCTTAACTTATGAACAAGATAAACTTGTAACTGTTATTACTAACTTAATTTACGGTAGCGTACTTAAGTTTGATGGTAAAGTAAGTGAAACTGATTTCGCTGATATCGATTGGAATGCTGAAATTGATAATGTTGCAAATGTACTTGCTGAAATCTCTGATTTAGTTGAAACATTTGGTGTTAGATATCACATTCTTTCTCTTGAAGGATTAAAAGAATTTGCATCTACTGCAAAAGACTTTACAATCTACAATGAAGAAGATTACTTCAATGATGTTGCTGAAATCTTAGTTGCTATTAGTGAATCTAAAGCTCTAGCTGCTGAACTTGAATTTGCTCAATTATACTTAGTATCATTCTTACATACTAAAGGTATTGATGCAATGTCTATTATTAGTACAGCTGAAGAAATTAGTGCTGATTTAGTAACATTAAGCAACCTTGTAAAAGTTGTATATCCTGCTAATGTTTTAGGTTATGCATTTGAAGGTGAAGCTCTTAACCAAGAATACTTCGATCAATTAGTAGTTTCTCTAGAAGATGTTCTTGCAATGAACGTATTATCTGAATCTAAATCTGATATCCTTGCTATCGTATTTGATAAACTTGGTGTTGACATCCAAAAAGATGTATTAGATGAAATTGATTGGACTGCTGAAATTAGCGTAATTGGTGATTTACTACATGCTGCAAACGATGCATTATTAACTCTAGAATTAACTAGACTTGCAGACTTTAGTTCTGTTGACTTTAAACAATACTTAACAGTTAACTATGATACTAATGATTATCTTGCAGTTATTAAAGAAGTTCTTGAAGTTGTAGTTGATAGCCAATTAGTTGAAGCTGCATTACTTCCTGTATCTGAAAAATTCTTAGCTAACGAAAAACTTGCTGGTCTTGCAGATTTACATAATATCTATGTTCATTACAACCAAGTTGAAGCAGACTTGAATAGCTTAATTGAAGTTATTGAAGCTGTTATCGAATTAGATTTATGTAGTTTCTTAGTTGAAGGTTCTGATATTCCTTATGCAAACAAAGAAGCTGTAGAAACAGTTATCACTAATGTATTAGGATTAAATTACTTAAATACTCAAGGTAGACTTGCTGAATTAGCTGCTAAAGCTACTACAATTGATTCTTCAAGCGTAGACTTTAGTCTAATTGATTTAAAAGAAGATGCTAAATTAATCGTTGCTGCTTACGAAAGCTTATTACCAATTCTTACTGATCCTAACTTCTTCATTAAGAACTTAGAAGATCTTAAACCTATTAGAATTAATATCGCTGATTGGACAGATGATGAATATGTAACTTGCTTAAAAGATGCATTAACAAGTCTATTAGATACTACTATTATTGAACAAACTAATGGTGCTATCTTCTTACTTGCTATTCCTGTATTTAAACAATTAGCTCCTGAATATTATCAAGCTATTGATCCTGAAAGATTAACAGTTGAACAATTAGCAGAAGACTTCACTGCAATCGCTGACTTAGTTGAACAATTATTAGCTAATGATATCTCTGCTCTTCTTAAGGGTATGATCTTTAATGCTGATGCTGAATCATTAATCGTTAATGCAGTAAATACATTAAATAATCTTAACCTTCTTGAAAATAGATTTGATGATATCTTAGAAGTTGTTTCTAATAGTTTAGATTCTAAGAAGATTAATGGTTACTACTTCGATAAAGAACTATACAACATTAGTGGTGTATTATATCATGAAGATTTAAGCTCACTTGTTGATATTATCACTTTAGTTTATGATGTATGTGAAATCGAAGGTATCGCAACATTAGGTGACTTAAAAGAATTTGTTGCTGCTGGTAAAGCTAGCATTAAACAATTATTAAATAACGATGTTCAAGTTGCAAATGTAGAACAAATTGCTCGTTTAGTTACTGAACTTACAATCGTTAAATACAATATCTTACCTGTTTACAATCAAGCATTAAAAGATAAAGTTGCTAATGTACTTCCTGAAGAACTTGCAAATGTTGATGATGTATATGATTCAAGTATTGCAATGACAGAAGACTTAGTTAAACTAATTGACATCGCTATGATGGCATTAGACCTAGGTGTATACGATGTTTACACAGGTGCTGAAATCAACTTTGATCAAGCTGCTTTAGTTAAAGAATTATTAAATACTATCGCATCTATTGAATATGTAAACGCTAAGAAAGTTGAAATTTATGAATTTGTTGATGAAAAAGTTAAATATAACTTATCTCAACTTGATATTACATCAATGGATCTAGCTAATGATTTAGCTGTTCTTGGTGAAATTTATGAACAATTAATCCCAGTTCTATTATCTGAACATAATCCATTTACTGATTTAGCTGCTGTTAAAGCTGCAACAATCACTAAATCTGATTTATATGCCCTTATTTATGATTATCAAACAATTTATCCATCTGTTGTTGAATTAGTAAGTGAAATTTCAATTGCTCCAGAAGTAGTGAGAGTTCTTGCAGAAAAAGTTAGTGCTCGCCTTTCTGGTCTACCTCAAGAATTAGTAAATACTCTTGATGTAGAAAGCTTAAGCGATGAAGAAATTATTGAAGACCTTCTTGTTGGTGCTGAAATCTTAACTCTTGTTGAAGAATTAGATCTACTTAGAAAAGTTCTTTATAAAGAAGATATCTTAGTTACTGACAATGAAACAATCGCTTTATTAGCTGAAAAAGCATTTGAACTTAATGCTGTTGATAACAACTTCCAAGAATTAGTTGCATTAGTTCTTGAAGATGTTCTTAACCTTGATTTAACAAATGTTGATTTAACAAGTGTTGACGTTGAAAGTGAACAAGCATTATTAGTTAACTTAGTTAACAATGGTGTTGTTACTCTTAATACATTAGGTGTTGAAAAACTTTCTGAAGTTAAACCTTACTTAAGAGAAACTCTTGCAGACGTTAAAGCAGATGTTAAAGAAGCTATTTCACTTCTTAAGAATAAAGAATACAAAGCTAGTATTAAAGCTCTAGTTGAAACTCTTGTAGCTGAAGCTAGAAAATTAACTGGTGCTGTATGTCTTGAAATTGTTGATCTAGTTTGTGAATCAGAACTTGTTGCAAAACTTGCTCTTCCAGTTTACGAACAAAAGATCTATACTCGTCTTTCTGGTACAATCGCAGATCTTGCTGACTTAAGTGCTTATGATGAAACAATGCTTGCATCTGATTTAGCACTTGTTAAAGAAATCGTTCATAACGTTTATGATTCTAAGATTTATCATTTAGTTTCTGCTAGAACACTACCTGGTGAAGGATGTCTTCCATACTTAGAAGAAATCGTTCTTGATCTATGTGAATTAAATATCGTAGATGTTAAACTAGAAGATCTTGCAATCGTTCTTGAAAAAGTTTATGGCAAACATATTGATGTTAATGCAATTGACTTTGATGCTATTGATTTAGCACAAGATAAAGACACTCTTGCTGGACTTGTTCAATATGCTTACGTATTAGTTGAAGAAATCTTAAATAACGGATTAAATAGAAACTTAGTATTCAATACAGTTGCATATAATGCAGTTGTAGATGCTTATGAAGCTTCTATTGATACAACTCTAGTACAAACTCTTGCTCCACAAGTTATTAAAGCTACATTAAGTTTAGCTTCTGAAAAACTTGGCGGATTAGCTGCATCTGTAATTAACACATTAAAAGTTGAAGAAATCGCAGATAGCGAATTACTTCAAGATTTACCAGTTTATGCTGAAATCTTAAGAGACCTTGAAGCTGCTAATGCTTATGCTTACTTAATTAATAAAGAAGATATCCAAATTACTAATAGCGAAGCTCTTGCAAAACTTGTTGAAGATGCATTCAAGTTAGTAGTAGTTGATTACAACTTTGCTGAATTATTAGTTAAGACAGTTGAAAAAGTATTAGGTGTTGATTTATCAGGTGTTGATTTAACTACTGTTGACTTAGAAGCTGAACAAGAATTAATCGTTGAACTTGTAAGAAATGGTGTTGAATCTCTAAATGCTGTAGGCGTTGAAAAACTTTCTGAAGTTAAACCTTATGCTAAAGAATTATTAGCTAATGTTAAAGCTGATGTTAAAGAATCAATTGCTCTATTAAAAGACAAACAAGTTAAACCTGCTATTAAGACATTAGTAGATACATTAATGGATGAAGCTAGAAAACTAAGTGGTGAAGCTTGTCTAAATCTTGTTGATTTAGCTAGTGAATCTGAACTTGTTGCTAAACTTGCTCTTCCAGTATATGAACAATTAATCTACACTCGTCTTTCTGGTATCCTTGCTGTTATCGGTGATGTAAGTGCTTATGATGAAGCAATGCTTGCTGAAGACTTAAGCTTACTTGCTGAAATTGCTCATGATATCTATGATTCTAAACTTTACAAAGTAGTTTCTACAAGAACTCTTCCAGGTGTTGATGCAATTTCTTACTTAGAAGAAATCATTAGAAATGCTGCTAAGTTAAATATTGTTGAAGTTAAGAAAGCTGATGTCCTAGTAGTTGCTCAAGCTGCTCTAGATAAATTCGGTTTAACTTCATATATCCAAAAATTAGATAAAGACTTTGATCTTGCTAAATATGATGCATCATCAATTAGCTTCAAGGCTGATGCTGATATCTATGCTTCAATGGCTCCATATGCTTATGCAGTAATGGAAGGCTTATTAGAATCAGGATTCAATGCTTCATTCTTAGGTAATACTGATGCAATCTACGCTATCGTTGAAATGTATACAATCGCTATTGATACTACTTTAGTTAAAGCTGTTGCTGAAAAAGCTCTAAATGCTTTAGATAAAGTTTGTGTTAAAGTTGCTGGTAAACTTCAAGTTAACTTAGCTCTTAACCAAAATGATGAAGAAGTACTTTACAATATTTCTGAATTCTTAAATGGTTTAGTTGAACTTGGTGTATTTGGAAATGAAGGTATCGATTTAACTGATGCTGCTACAATCCAAATGATGAAAGAAGCTCTATTTGATAGTGTTACTCTTCCTGGTAAAGTTCAAAAAGCTATTACTAAAGTTTGCAACCGTGCATGGGCTTATGGTGTATTAGACTTTAACTGGAATGAAGTTAGTGCTACTCACGAAGCTAAAGTTGCTTACAAACTTGCTAAACAATTACTAGCATTCGTTAAAGAAAATGCTTCAAGCATTAAAGCTCTTGACTTATCTATCCTTGCTGATGCAGCTATTCAAGCTGACTTAAGCGAAATGGCTTATACAATTGCTGAATCAAGTATCGTTGATCAATTATTCTTCCAATTAGTTGAAGGTACATTCAATGCATTAACATTAAGCTACACTGATGGTGTAATGGAATATGATGCAACTCTAGATGACGTACTTGCATACTCACTTCCTAACTTCTGGAAAGTAGTAAATGCTACATACGAAATCACTGCATTTAAACCATCTAACATCAACTTAACTAGCATTTTAAGTAACTTAAATGCAGTAGCTGAAATCGTTGAAGTATTTGGTACTGATATTATGTTAAAAGACAATGCTGCTAAGATTATTATTACAGCTGTTGGATACTTAACATCAATTGAACTTTCAGAAGAAGAAATTAACGGCTTACTTGCAATTGACTTTGCTAATGAAGTTGTATACTCAAATGCATTCTTCGCAGAATTACAAGAATTATATGATGCAACTAACTTCAACCTAAGCTTCGATGAAATTAAGAACCCTGCTGTTCTAAGTGGTGTTGCTGATGCATTAGAAGCTGTTCTTCCAAGTGAAACTGTTAAAGTTCTTGCAAGATTAGGTGTACAAGTTGTTAATGGTAAATTCGTTCAAAAATATTCAAGTGATTTATATGCATTAATCGATGAACGTATTAGTGATGAATCATTCACAAATGAACAAATCGTTGAAGATTACTACCGTCTTGCAGAAATGTTAAGACTTGCTGGTCAATCTGAAATGACTAAGTATATGGCTGAATTTGCTAATTGGAACTATGCTCCAATTAAACAAATGGTTGCTATTTGCTTCGATACTAACCTTGCAAAAGGTAATGAAGAAGCATTCGCTGAAGCTTGTATCAAAGTTATCCCTCACATCGGATCACTTTACGAAGATACAATGGTAATTGCTGATTGGGAAAAAGAAATTTTAACAATTGTTAATGCTCTTGAAAGCCTAGTTAATGATGGTATTGCAAATATCGATGATGTTAATATGGACAACATTAGCGGACAAACTGTTGAATATATCTGTGATTCAGTAATCTTATCTGATATCTTAGTTGACACAGTTAACGAAAAATTAGAAGCTCTAGGATTACAATCATACTACCAAGCTACTCAAGCAAAACTTGCTGCAGTTACAAATTGGGATGCTGAACTAGCTGCTATTAAAGATCTAAATAACTTATTAGATTCATTAAATAACGGTACTTACGTACTTAACGAAGTTGTTGATGCTTATGAAGGTATCAAAGCTGACACTGTTTTAGTAAATGAAATCTTAACAGCATCTGCTGAATACATGGTTCCTAAGATGCCTGTAGTTAAAGATTACTATGATTCATCAATCGTAATTTCTGACTGGGCAGCTGAACTTGATGCTATCGTTGGCGCAATTAAGAAACTTGACTCAATGGGTCTTGATGCAATGGATGAACCAATTAATAACTTAACTGGTGAATCAATCATGATCGCATTAGAATCAGAAATCTTAACTGCTGCATTCGTTGAAGAATTCAACAACAACTTAAGCACTCTTGGCCTTGGTTCTTACTACACTGTATCTAAAGCAGAAGTTGAAAGTATTCAAACTGAAGCTAAGTGGGATGCTGAACTAGCTGTAATTAACCAATTAGAAACTCTAGTTGCAAGTATCAATGCTGGTACAGTAACTCTTCCTGAACTTCAAGCTGCTAAAACTAATGCTGAATCTACAGTTATCGCAAAAGCAATTTTCGAAGCTGTTCTTGCTGCTGAAGGAATCATCCTTTAAAAAAATTAAGAAGTATTAAGAGGAAACTCTTTAATACTTCTTTTTTTATTTATAAGGAAAGTTCATATTTTTAATAAATATTTAAAAAAATATTTAGCATAATTAAAGAATTGCCTTGTATTTGACAAAGACGTATTATTTTGGTATAATATATACGTAAAATAAACTTACTATGGTTTTATAAGATAAATCATGGCGGAAGGAGAGTAAAGCATGAGAAAAGGAATTCATCCTCAATATAACAAAGTAACTGTTGTTTGCGTATCATGTGGTGCTACATTTGAATCAGGATCAACTAAGAAAGAAGTGCGTGTTGATACATGTTCTAAATGTCATCCATTCTATACTGGTGAACAAAAGTTTGCTCAAGCTGCTGGTCGTGTTGACAGATTCAACAAACGTGTTGCTGCAGCTCAAGCTAAAAAAGCAGGAAAATAGTATAAAAAATAAAGTCCACTTAATTAAGTGGATTTTTTATTTATTTTATTGTAATTTATTTTTAAAGAGGTATAATATACTTAATATAAGAATAAGGAGGTTATGTCTATGAATATGAAAAGATTCTTGTTATTTATTTGTTTTTTACTGGTTATTTCTTTATCAAGTTGTAGTAGTAATTTAACTCTTAAGAAGGCTTTTTCAAAATTGAATGAAACAACTTATAGCGTAAGTGGAAGAGTAATGTATAAATCTACAGTGATTAAAGATGGAGAAAAAGAAAGTTCAAGTACAGGTATATCCTTTTCTGCAAAATGTGATAGGGATAAAATGTTAATTACTTATAAACAAGGCTTAAACTATATAGATGTATATTATAAAATAGAAGGGGATTATCTTAAATCTTATACAATGCAAAATAATAGATGGGTGTTACTAGATATTGAAGACATTGAAGAATATGATAATTTACTTGTAGATTTTGATTATAGTGTCCTTGGAAAATTTGATAAATGTGGTAATGTCTATTATGGAGATTGTAGTACTTTAAATGAAGAAGCCAAAGATTCTTTTATTTCATTGTGTGAAGATCAAATAGGGGAAATTGAATTTGAACTTACAGAATTTGGTTTTAATAAGTATAATATTATACTTGTAAAGAATCAACTAAATTATTTAGATATAGAATGTTTTATGAGTTTGAATTTAGATGGTTACTCTATTGAAATTGAAGTAACAGAAGTTTTAAGATTTTTTGATATTGGAGAAGTAGTTGTAGAAGAACCTGATGGTCTTCCTATAGAATAAAGAGGTATGTATATGAAATATATTAGTAAGATTTTATTATTGTTTTTATTATGTAGCTTATCAGTTTTATTTGGATGCACTAGTGAATTAAAAAATAATTCAATAGATGATTTTAATTTTAAAAATGGAAAACTTATTAAATATTTGGGTACTGATGAAGTGGTTGTAATACCTTCATATTATGAAGAAAATGGTGAAAGAATTGATGTTGTCGAAATTAGTAGTAAAGCTTTTTTAGATAATACATTTATAAAAAAAGTTGTTTTATCTAAAAATATTAAACTTATTGGTGATAATGCGTTTGACTCTTGTTTGCGTTTGAAAAAAATAATATTCAATAATTCGATAAAAGAAATTAATCAACAAGCATTTAAGGATTGTGTGAGTTTAGAAAATATTAAATTGCCTGATAAACTAAATTACTTAGGTCCTTCTGCTTTTTCTGGATGTGTAAGTTTAAAAGTAGTTAAGTTGTCAGAAAGTTTAATTTCAATTAATTCTAATACATTTGAAAAATGTATAAGTTTAAGAACAGTTATTTTTTCTAAATCATTATATATATTAGGAGATAGTGTTTTCTTAGGATGCAGTAGTCTAAAGGACATTAATGTTCCTAATTCTGTCTCTGAAATTGGAAACGGGGTTTTTGCATATTGCGTTAATCTTAAAACTGTAAAACTATCTAAAAACATTACAACTATTCCAAAAAATACTTTTTCAAATTGTTATAATCTAAAGAGTATTAAATTTTCATCAAACCTTAAGTCTATTGAGGAACATGCATTTTTAAGATGTGAAAGCTTAAGAAAAATTAAACTAAATGATAATATTGATTGTCATGATACAGCATTTGATGAGTGTATAAATTTAAAAAATTTACCAGAAAAAGAGGCTTGATAAGATGAGAAAAGTATTAAGTTTATTATTTGTTATTTTTATTAGTATATTGATTGTCGGTTGTGATAAAAAATCTAATATTGATGATTTTGTATTTAGCGGTTCGAATTTAATTGAATATAAAGGGACTAGTGTAAATGTTGAAATTCCTGAATCTTATGAAAAAGATGGTACTATTATTGAGGTACAATCAATTAAATTAGGTGTATTTACAAATAATTCTGTAATAAAGAGTATTGTTGTTCCTAAAGGTGTTACATCTTTACATCAAAATATGTTTTCTGGATGTTATTCTTTAGAGAAAGTAGAATTTAAAGGTTCTATTAAATATATTCCTAATTATTGTTTTGATAAATGCTATAATTTAACTTTTGTTAACTTTTCATCTGGTTTAAAATCAATTGGTTCCCATGCGTTTAATGAATGTGTCTCATTAGAAGAATTTATTGCTCCAATGGGTGTAGAAACGCTTGGTGAAGCAGCTTTTAAAAATTGTGTTTCATTAAAAAAAGTTGAGCTAAAATCTGGTGTTAATAGCATTGCTAAAGGATGTTTTGAAAATTGTCATGCTTTAAAGACTATTATATTTCCTAAAACAGAATATACAATTGGTGAAGCAGCTTTTAAGAACTGTACAAGTTTAACAGAAATCAATTTATCAAATTGTACAAATATTAATGTATATATTTTAAGAGCTTTACCTAATCTTTCTAAACTTATAGTTGAAGATAATGAGATATATAAAACATATGACAGTGTTTTATATAATGAAGAAACAAAAACATTAGTTTTTTATCCTCCTAAAAAGAAAGATAAAGAATATACTGTTTTAGATGGTACAAAAGCTATTGGGACATCTGCTTTTTTAAATGCTGTAAATTTGAAGAGCGTGAATATTAATGCACCTATTGATGTTGAAAATAAAGATCATTTCAAAATTAATGATAATGCTTTTGAAGGATGCGAAAAACTTAATGAGGTTATTTCTAATAATTCAATATTTTATGTAGGTTATAAAGCATTTAAGGATTGTCCAAACCTAAAAAAGGTAGTTGTTAATGATGAGTTATTTGTTCCATCAAATAGTAAAGTATTTGAAAACTCTCCTAATGCAATGTTTTATTCTCAAAATTCACAATGGCGACCTGAAAATTAAGTTTTAACTTATATAGTCTGAAATTAAATCCACTTAATTAAGTGGATTTTTTATTTTTTTGCAATAAAATTAATATTTTGATATAATATAAATAGATTACAAAGTAATGTGAGGTGCACCATGAAATTAAGAAGACTAATGCTTTTTATTAGTATTTGTTTTATTGGATTAACTTTATGTGGATGTTCTAATAATAAACAAGAATACAACCCACAAAGTGATTTTGAATTTAATAATGGCGTATTAGTTAAATATATTGGTAATTCAAATTCTGTTATAATACCTAGTACTTATATTGATTCTTTCAATAAAGTTGTTGATGTTAAGGTAATTGGTGATTCAGCCTTTAAAGAGAAGTTCTTTATAGAAACTGTTAAGTTACCTAATAGTATTGAATCAATAGAAGATAATGCTTTTAATTATTGTTTTAATTTAGTAGATATAAAATTTAATGACGGACTAAAAAGTATTGGTGTCTCATCTTTTGAACGTTGTATTTCACTAGAAAAGATTTCTATTCCTGATAGTGTTAGTGAGATTAAAGAACATGCTTTTGATTCTTGTATAAGTTTAAAAAAAGTTAAGTTATCTAAAGGGATTGATGCTATTAGTGCATATACATTTAGTAAATGTTTATCATTAAAGAAAATAACGATTCCTGATAATTTAATTCATATTGGTGAATATGCATTTCAAGATTGTCAATCGTTAAAGCGTATAAAGATTCCAAATACTGTAAAAGATGTAGGTGAGGGATGCTTTAGAAATTGTGTGAAATTAAAAAAAGTAGTAATGTCTAAAAAGGTCGAAGCAATAAATAACTATACTTTTGAATCTTGTTTTGCTTTAAAGAAAGTAAAAAATACTAAACAAATTGAGCTTGTTGGGCATTATGCTTTTAAAAATTGTCTGAAATTAAGATATATTGAGTTTTCTTATTCTGCAGATGTAGCAGATAAAGCATTCGCAAATTGTCCTGTAGCTGATATATATTAATAAAGGTGATAGATATGAAAAAAATATTTGTTATTATTATAGTTTGTTTTTCATTTTTAATATGTGGCTGTTCTTATGAATATAAGTTTGGAGATTTTGAGTTTGTTGGTGATAGATTAACTAATTATACCGGTACTGATACAGAAGTCATTATACCTCATGCATATTCTAATGGACCTAAAATAATAGAAGTAAAATATATCGATAAAGAAGCTTTTACTGGTAATTCTATAATTAAATCAGTATTACTTCCTGAAACTTTAGAAAAGCTAGAAAAAGAACAGTTTAAAGATTGTCATTCATTAGAATATGTTTATATGTTTGATGGGCCTATATCTATTCCTGAATCTGCTTTTGAAAATTGTTATAATTTAATCTCTATTAGAGCTTCAAGTAATGTTACTGCAATAAAAGATAAAGCTTTTAAAAATTGTGCAAGCTTATCTTCTGTAATATTACCAAATACAATGGTTTCAATTGGGGAAGAAGCTTTTTCTAATTGTATTAGTTTAAGTTCATTAAACTTAAATAATGAACTTAAAGAGATAAAAGAACATGCATTTTCTAATTGTGTTAGTTTAGAAAATGTTTCATTAACTGAAAATTTACAAACTATTGGAGATTATGCGTTTAGTGGTTGTGTTAATTTAAAAAATATAGAGTTTAACTCTAAATCATTTACATTAGGAGACTATGCATTTAGTAATTGTTTTAGTCTTGAAAAACTAAACTTATCAAATTGTACAAAGTTGTCTGCATCATGTTTTCTAGGAATGGATAATTTAAAAGAAATATCGCTAGAAAATAACAATACTTTCCAATATAGAGAAGGTATTATATATGATAGATCAAGTTTATCTTTAATATACTGTCCACCATGGGCTACTAACGAAAAATTAATCATTGGTGCTGATATTATTAATATTGATAGTTATGCGTTTTATAATAATCAATATATTAAGGAAATAGTTATTAAAGCTCCATATATATTATTAGCTAAACGTGGTATTAAAATTTTAAAATATGCATTTTATAACTGTCCTAATCTTAGTAGTGTATCTTCAAATTATTCTATTGGTTTAATTGAAGAATATGCATTTTATAATTGTCCAAGTTTACAAAGTGTAATTGTTCATGAAAGTGTTACAATGAATGATAACTCGTTTTATGGTTCTTTAAATGTTGAAGTAAGTAAGGGGTTACCTAATTAATATTTAATTTAAGAGCTCTAATGAATTAGAGCTTTTTTTCTTTGAAAAGAATGTATAAATATGGTATACTATAATAAAGGAATGAATATTATGTTAATTAATGCATTTAATATTACAATTAAATATTTAGACAAAACATTATTTAAAGATGCATCTTTTGTAATTAATGATACTGATAAGATTGGACTTCTTGGAATTAATGGCGCAGGTAAAAGCACTCTTATTAAAGCTATTATTGGAGAAGTAGAACTTGATAGTGGAATCATATCTAAAAAGAAAGATTTAAAAATTGGATATCTTCCACAAGAATCTGTTTTTAATGAATTAGATACTGTATTAGAAGCTTTTAATAAATGTGTAAAAGTTGAAGAGTTTGTTGCGAAGTCAATGTTATCTAAAATGGGGCTAAGTGATTATAACCGAATTATTTCTACTTTATCTGGTGGAGAAAAAAAGCGACTTGGTCTTGCGGTAGCACTTTGTGAAGATGTAGATTTACTTATTTTAGATGAACCAACTAACCATTTAGATATTTGGATGATTAATTGGTTAGAAAAATTCTTAATTAAATATAATAGAGGATTACTTCTTGTTACACATGATAGATATTTCTTAGAGCGTGTTACTAGTAAAACAATGGAGATCGAGCATGGTAATATATATTTATATGATGCTAACTATTCAAAGTTTCTAGAATTAAAAGCTGAAAGGCTTTTAGAACGTGAAGCTTATGAAAGAAAGTTATCAGCTTTATTTAAAAAAGAAGCTCAATGGGCATCTTTAAATCCACAAGCTCGTACTACTAAAAGTACAGAACGTTTAGCTCGTTTTAAAAAGTTAGAAGAAGAAGTAAACACTGTTCATAGTGAATTAAATGCTAATAATGAACTAGAGTTATCTAGTATTAAAACTAGAATGGGTAAAACAACTATTGAAATAGAAAACATTCAAAAAAGTATAAAAGGTGAAGTTTTATTTAAAAACTTCTCATATATTGTTAAAAAGTTTGATAGACTTGGAATTGTTGGAGAAAATGGTGCTGGCAAGACAACACTCTTTAAATCAATTCTGGGGCTTATTCCGGTCGATTTTGGAACGATTACTATTGGTAAGACAATTAATATAGGGTACTTCGCTCAAGAAATGCCTGATTTTAATAAAAATATTAAAATGATCGATTATTTAAAACAATTTGGTGAATATGTAGAAACAACCACAGGAAGACTATCTGCATCACAAATCTTGGAAAATTATCTATTTCCTCCATCTATCCAGCAAATGCAAGTATCTAGACTATCTGGTGGAGAAAAAAGAAGATTACAACTTTTAACAGTTTTAATGAAAAACCCTAATGTTTTATTCTTAGATGAACCTACTAATGATTTAGATGTATATACTCTAGAAATTCTAGAACAATACTTAGAATCATTTAAAGGGGCAGTCATTGTCGTTAGTCATGATAGATATTTCTTAGATAAAGTTGCCGACCATTTATTGGTCCTTGAAAATAATGAAATAAAAGAGTATAATGGTATTGTAAGTGATTATATATCACTTAATCCAAGAATTATTACTGAAAAAGAAAAAGTAAAAAAAGAAGTCGTAAATATTCCTAGATTTACATCTCAAGAGAAAAAAGAATTTGATAACATTGAAAATGTAATTGAAAATATTGAAAATAAAATTAAAGCATTAAAAGATGAACAATTAGTATATTCAACTGATTATCAAAAATTAATGGAGATTTCTAACAAAATAGAAGAATTAGAACTAGAACTATTAGAAAAGTTAGAACGTTGGGAATATTTAAATAAAATCAATGAACAAATCATTGAATATAGAAATAACAAGTATAAATAAATTATATATATAAAGGAAAGAAATTATGGAAAAATACGTAAATGAGTTATTAAATTTTATTGAAAGTTCCGTTTCTGTTTATCATAATATTCATTTAATTAAAGCAATCTTAAAGAACTTTAATTATATTGAATTAGAAGAAAACAAAAAGTGGAACCTAGAACCTAATAAATCTTATTTTGTAGTTCGTGGTGGTGCTTCAATAATTACATTTAAAGTGCCAGCTACTCAAGAAGGATTTATGATTGTTGCAAGTCATAATGATTCACCAAGCTTTAAGGTAAAACCAAATGGTGAATTAAATTCAGGAAGTTATAAAAAACTTAACACTGAACCTTATGGTGGTATGTTAATTAGTACATGGTTTGATAAACCTTTAGGAATTGCAGGAAGAGTATTTGTAAAAACAAAAGAAGGTGTTGATACAAGACTTGTAAACTTATCAGGACATAATGTTGTAATTCCTAGTCTTGCAGCACATTTAAAGGGTAATAATTTAGAACTTAATCTTCAAAATGATTTATTACCAGTTGTTGGTCTTACAAATGAATCAAATTCATTTATGAATCAACTAAAGAAAGTTTCTATCTTTAGTGAAGATGAAGAAATCTTATCACATGATTTATTCTTATATAATAAAGAAAAAGGATGTGTAGCTGGTTTTGATAATGAATTAATTATTTCACCTAAACTTGATGACTTAGAATGTGTATTTGCATCGCTTGAAGCATTCCTTGAAGCAAGGCCTGAATCAAATATTTCTGTTTGTGCAATCTTTGATAATGAAGAAGTAGGAAGCGGGTCTAATCATGGTGCAGCATCTACATTCTTAACTGATGTATTAGAAAGAATTTGTGATGAACTAAATTTAAATAAATATGTGATGTATCAAAATTCAATGTTAGTATCTGCAGATAATGCACACGCAGTTCATCCTGCACATCCTGAAAAAAGTGATCCTACAAATAATGTCCATTTAAATAAAGGTATTGTAATTAAATATCATTCATCACTTAGTTATACTACTGATGGAATTTCTGCAGGTATTTTTAAAGCAATTTGCGATAAAGCAGAAGTTAGTTACCAAGATTATACAAATAGAAGTGATTTAAGAGGTGGTTCTACTTTAGGTAGAATCCAACTTGAAAAGTTATCGATTAAAGCTTTAGACATTGGTCTTGCACAACTTGCAATGCATTCATCAAATGAAGTAGCAGGAAGTAAAGATTTAAAAGATATGGTAAAAGCTTTAAAAGAATTTTACCAAACAAAAATTATTTTAGAAAACTCTAATATAATAATTAAATAGGAAATAATCAAGAAACGAAAATGAAAGGGAAAATTATGAAACACTTTAAAACATTTGGTATTTTAATGCTAATCTTATTAGTGGCATTAACAAGCTGTAATAAGAATAAAGGTGATGATAATGATGACGATAAAACTCCAGAAGTAGTTACTAATCTAGATGAGGTTGATACTTGGATTAAAGCTATGTATACTGATAATCTTTTAATTGATGAAGGATTAGAAGAATTACCTACTAAATATTTAGATAAAGATGTAACAATTACCTGGACATCTTCATTACCAAATAGAGTAGATAATACTGGTAAGATTATTGGTAGAGATACTAAAAAGATTACTGATATTACAATGTCTTATGTTATTACTAATGAATTAGATGAAACAAAAGAAGGAAACTTAGAATTTAAATTATATCCTCGTACATTTGCTTATATGAAGAGTCAATTTGAAGGACAATTCCCTGAACGTCTTCAAGAAGATATGTCTGATTATTTAGAAACTAACTTTAATGATTTCTTTACAATTACATGGTCATCATCAGATGAAAGTGTATTTACAAATGAAGGTGTATATATTAAGCCCTTAGTTGAAACTCCAGTTGTAATTAGTTATAAGATTTTAGTAGATGAAACTCACTACATTGAAGATTCATTTGAAATGTTAGTTCTTGGTGCAAGTGATGAAGAAAAAATTGATATTGTATCTTCATGGTTACAAAATGAAATTATTCCTGATTTAAATATTTCATCTGATTTAACTCTACCTTCAACACATCCTGAACAAGGTACAAAAATTGAATGGAAGACATCTCATCCACGTGTTGTAGGACTTGATGGTAAAGTTACTCAATATGTATTTGATAGATATGTTGATCTTCAAGCATTTATTTATTCTGGTGATATGGTAGAAGATGTTAAATTCTGGTTAAAAGTTAAAGCATTAGATATATCTAAAATGAGTGAAGAAGAAGTATTAGAGAACTTCTTAAGCGCTATTGCAGAAGATGAATTAAAACGTGTAACATTTGATGAATATACAAATATTTCTCAAACATTTAACTCTTTATTCTTCTTTGATAATGTATGGGAAGAAAGAATTGAATATTTAATTCCACTAGGTGCTGCAAATAGAACAGGAAGAAAACTACAAAGTGTTGAATTTATTGTATGTCATGATACTGCAAATAATGATACAGGTGCATTTGGTCATGCAGGATATGTTACAAGTTCTGCTGCAGGTTCAACTAGTTGGCATTATAGCTGCGGTAGTGATGGAATTTATCATCATATTCCAAATGATGAAGTAGCACATCACGCAGGAGATGGAACTAAATATGGTTATAAACTATTAGATTCAGGCATTAAAGCAACAGCAGAACGCCCAAATCTATCAATTGACAGCGAAGGATACTATTGTTTCAACGGTGTAAGAAGTCTTCTTAAAAAGCCAAGTGACGCACCTGCTTTAGCAAGCATTACTTCAAGTGGCTTATATTATGAAATTGGTGAAAATGGTAACTACTGGCTAAACGATAACTGGTGGAGCGAAACTTATAGATATATTGGAAACCGTGGTGGAAACTTAAATTCAATCGGTATTGAAAGTATGGTTGATGCAGGAAGTGATTATATGAAAACTTACCGTATCTTTGCAGATTTAGTTGCACACTTATTAATTGAAAATGACTTAGATGTTCTTCGTGTAATGCAACATAATAATATTTCTGGTAAAGATTGTCCTGCCGCAATCAGAGATCAAGGTTACTGGCAACACTTTAGAGACTTAATTTCATTAGAAAAATTTGGTATGGAACACTTTAGTGGTTTAACATTTGAATGGAAAAGTGGATCAGATATCTTAACTGATGATGGTTATATTGCTAAAAAGTTAAATGGTGCAACTCTAGTTAGTTATTCTGTAGTTGTTAAACGCAGTAATGATATTGTAATTTCTAAAGAATATACAACTAAATTAATTGATGGATAATCTAAATTTAAACAATAAAATGGGCATCTTTTAGATGTCCATTTTTCTAACTTAAAAATAAAAATTAGTTAAATTTTAGTTTTTTATAAAAAATAATAGTATAATGTAATGTGGTGATATAATGGAAAAAACTATGGTAATGAAAATATTAGAACAAAAAAAGTTAAAATATATACCTCATTATTATGATCCAATTAAACTTGATGCATGTTTTGTAGCAGAAGTATTAAACCAAAACCCAAATCAAGTATTTAAAACACTTGTAACAGTTGGTTCTAAATATTATGTCTTTATGATTCCTGCAAATAAAGAATTAGATTTAAAAAAAGCAGCATCTTTTTTAAAAGAAAAAAAGATTGAAATGATTAAACAAAAAGACTTAGAACCACTTACTGGATATATCCATGGTGGATGTAGTCCAATAGGGATGAAAAAGTGTTTTCCAACATTTATTGATGAATCTGTGTTATCATTTAATACAATCTTCTTTAGTGCTGGGCGTATTGGTGCTCAAATAGAAATCTCACCAAGTGACTTAAAAAAAGTAGTAAACTATCGAACATTAGATTTATGTAAGGAGTAAATAAAATGATTAAACATATTGTTTGTTTTAAAATAAAAGATGAATATAAAAATAGAATTGAAGAAGCTAAAAAAACACTTCTTTCAATGAAAGAAAATGTTCCAACTGTAATTGATATTCATGTAGGAATTGACCTATTACATAGTGAAAGAAGTTATGATATTATTCTTGAAGTATTAGTAGAATCAATGGAACATTTAGAAATTTATCAAAAAGATTTATATCACTGCACAGTAGTAAAACCTCTAATGCATGAAATTAGATGCGCTAGCGTTGCAGTAGACTATGAGGTAGAATAATGAAATATTTAATTATATCAGATATTCATGGTAGTACTCTTAATTTAAAGAAAGTTTTAGAAAATGAATCATTTGATAAATTATTATTACTTGGTGATATCTTACCACATGGACCAAGAAATGACTTACCTATTTCATATAATCCTAAAGAAGTGATTAATATTTTAAATCCATTAAAAGATAAGATTATATGTGTAAGAGGTAATTGTGATGCAGAAGTAGATGATATGGTACTTGATTTTCCTATTCTTTCTCTTGCGTGTATCTTATATAATAATAAACATATATATTTAACACATGGTCATAAATATAATTCTAAACAACCATTAAATGTAGAGAATAGTGTTGTTCTTTATGGACATACGCATATTACTAAAGTTGATTATTTAGAGTCTAATATATATGTGAATATTGGTTCAATAAGTATTCCAAAGGATAATATTGCGTGCTACGCAACATTATCTAATAATGTCTTAGAAATTAAAAATGTTAATGGGGAAGTATTTAAACAAATAAAACTATAAGGAGAATAGAGTATGAGTGTTCTTTTATTCGAAAAACATTTTACATTAACAAATGGTATGTTCGATGAACATTATGGTATGAAACCTTATGCCTATTTAGATATATTTCAAAGAATTGCAGGAGACCATGCAGACTTACTTGGTATTGGTAATGAATACTGTGATAAAAATGGTTATGCATGGATTGTTGTAAGACAAGACTTATATATGTATGAAAGTCCTACACCAATGGAAACTGTAGTAGTTAAAACATTTCCGCATGCTCCTTCAAAAGTAGAGTTCAAAAGAGAATATGAAGTTACATCTTTAAGTGGAAAAGTTTACGCAAAAGGATGTGCATCGTGGGTTTTACTTGACTTTAGTACATTAAAAATGATAAAATCAGATAGTGTGTATCCAGATGGTGAATTTATTGAATCGGTTTTATTTAAAGAAAAACTAACAAAACCAAAAAATGTAAAAGATGATATAAATTATTTATGTGATTATACAGTTAGAAAATCAGATATAGATATTTATCATCATATGAATAACGCAAAATATGCAGAACTAGTTTTTGATATTTGTGATTATAAAGCAGTTGAAATTAATCATCTTGCAGTAAACTATATTAATCAAATTAAACAAAATAACAAAATGAAAATCTATAAACAGCTAGATAACGATAATACTTATATTACTGGGGTATGTGATGATAAATTAATCTTTACATCAGTAGTAACTAAAAAATAGGAGGATATCTATGGAATTACAAAATTTAAATAATTTATTTTCAATATTTGGTTCATTCTTAGTATTTGATGAAGATGTAATGCCTAGAATTAATGAAATATATAAAGAGTGTAATATTTCAATTAACCAAGAACCAAATAATCCCCAAAATAAATCTGGAAGGGTTATGAGAGTAGTTAATCAAAAAGAACATTATACAATTATCTTAAGACCTAATCGTATTGATGTTCAGTATCCTGGGGTAAAACCAGAATCGATGCCACAAATTTTAAATAGTGCACAAGGTGTATTTAAACAAATTTCAGAGATTTTAGAACAACCTTTAGGAAATAGAATTGCATATGTTACAAGCTTCTTTACATTTGATGATGATGGAAGTAAAATGCAAGAATTAATTAACCGTATTAGTTTTGTTCCAAAAAATCCAAAAACAACAGAACTATCATTTAGAATTAATACTCCAGAAGAAGTTCAAAATGAACAAGTAAATGTTGTAACTAATATCAATAATGTATTAATTGGTAACAATCAAAACCCAGAATCAGGTAAAAGAAGATCTCTTATGATTACTTACGATATTAATACAATACACTTAAATACTGAAAATAGAATTGATTTTAATATGGTTTTACCATATTTTGATGAAATGGTTAATATTGCAGTAGATCATATAGAAAGTTTTAAAAATATTTAATTAAGAGGGAAGAAACATGAAAAGAGCATTTATAACTAACTTACTTGTTGGTTTAGTCACAATAGGTGTTTTAGTTACAATTGTTATAGTAGCATATGGTTTTATTAGCAATCAAATTCTTAAAAAGAATATTGGTGATGAACTAAAGATTGTTCAAAACACAACTGTCTATTCTATTGAAACTAAATTAGAAAGTGACTATCAATATTTAGAAGAAAAAGTATATGAAATTACATCTACTATTACAGATGAAGAACAAGAAGTAAGAGTAAATAAAAAACTAGAAGCACTAGAAAACTATAAAAATCAAATCCTATTCTTTGAAGGAATTGAATCTGGTTTTGGTGCATATGTATCAAGATATAATAAGAATAATTATTATATTAATAATATTTACTATCAAGATATTAACGCTACATATATTGATTTAAATGATGCTGATACATTCACAATTATCAATTTTGGTAACCCTGAAGAATGTAAAGTAGATGAAGGTAAAACTTCTGAATTTGAAAGTAAACCATTTATCGTATTTAAATTCGGTGAAATAGTAGTTTACTTTGATGCAGAAGCATACTTTAATGAATTATATAAAGCTATAGACTTAATTGAATTTGAAAACTTATTCATCATGTATCCTGATGGTAAGAGTGTATATCAAAAAGAAGGAGCAAAAATTGGTCCATTCTATCAAATGCTAGAAGCAGAATTTACAGAAACTGGTATTGTTGATGATGTACATAAAGCCCTTAACCCAGAAAGTGGTGAGGTAGGATTAGTAAGTATTAGTGATATTAGATACAAAAATGAAACTTGTTATTTACTTGCATCAAACCTTTCTACTGATAAATATCAAACTGAATTATGCTTAGTATTACTTGTATCATTTGACCGTGTAACAAAACCTATCTATCAAGCAGTTGTTCCACTTGTAGCAGCATTTGCAGTGGTAATTAGTGTTGTTATTTTATTCCTTGGTGGTAGTTATATTTTCTTAAGTAAGAAGAGTAATGACATTGATTTAATGGTATATCAAAGATATAACGATAAAATCTACAAAATGAAAGTAAATAAAAATGGTAAGATTTTAAGTATGAATTCTAACTTTAGAAAATTACTTCTTAACCCAAGTGAATTTACTTCAGTTAATGACTTTATTTATAAAGAAAACTATAATGACTATGTTATCGCAGTATTCACACAAAAACCACTTACAATTAAATTACTTCCTCAACAAGTAAATGGTGGTGAAACTGTATACTTACGTTGTATCGTATTAAGATTCTTTGGTAATTATATTATGACATGTATTAATGCAACTTCTGACGAAGCACTTAATAATAGTTACTTTAATCTTGCATTATACAATCCTGTTACACAACTTCCAAATGAGACTTTATTCAAAAAAGATATCGCAAAATATGTTGATCAAATCAACACTAAGAAAAATAGAGGTTTAATTTCATTAGTATTTATTAAACTAAAAAATTATCAAAGCTTACAAAAATTCTATGGTAAGTTTATTGGTGATGAAATTATCATTAAAGGTAAAGAAAAACTAGAATCATTAATTGACCCTAGAGTTATGTCTTTATATTATGTTGATGAAGCTACATTTGCTCTTGCGATAGATGATCTAGAAAAATACGAACAAGTACTTGATTTTGCTAAATTCTTAACAGATGAATTCAAAAAACCAATTGAAGTTAAACGTAACCGTTTCCCACTTGATTTAACATTTGCAGTATATAACCTAGACTTAGAAACATTTACAACTGAAGATCCTGAAGATATATATAATTCATTAATTAAACTTAATGAAAAAGTACAAGGATCACATATTAATAATGTAGAAGTATATTCACTAGCAATCGAAAGATTCATTTCATCTGAAAAAGTTCTTGAACAAGACTTAGGATATGCAATTGAAAATAATGAATTTGAAATGTACATGCAACCTCAATATAATGTTAGTGAAAAAGTAATCTGTGGTGGTGAATTATTAATTAGATGGAATAACCCTAAATACTATCGTCAATCACCACTTCAATATATTGAATATGCAGAACGTAATGGTTTAATCACTCAACTTACAAAATTCATTAATGAATCTGCTATGAAAGCAGCAAAAGAGTTAGAAAAATATAATATTGAAGTATCTGTAAACGTATCACCAGCTCAATTATTAGAAGAAGGTTTCGTTAATGGTTTACTTGAAGCAGCTAAAAAATATGAAGTAGATACAACAAAAGTTGCACTTGAAATCACTGAAACATTCTTAATGGAAAACTTTGAACTAGTAATTGAAAAACTAAAAACATTAAGAAAAGAAGGCTTCATGATCCACTTAGATGACTTCTGTACAGGATACTCTTCAATGTTATACTTAAAAGAATTACCAATCACAGCTATTAAGATTGACAGAGAATTCACAAGATCACTTAATAATGATGCGTACTCAAGAGCTATTGTTAATAAAATTGCTTCCCTTGCAACAAGCCTTGAATTAGGTATCATCGCAGAAGGTGTAGAAGATGAAAAACAAATGTCATTCCTTGCTAAAAACAACTGTAATATAATTCAAGGATTCCTAATTTCAAAAGCATTACCTATTAATAAATGTATTGAACTAATTGAAGGATACAATGTAACTCATACTCTTTCAGTAGGTCAAAACAAAAACAAAAAATAAAAAATTTATTAATTTACTATTTACAAAATAAAATATATATGATATAATAAAAGCGAAGTAGTTAAGTATTCTACTTAGAACTATTCTTCGTGAAAAGAAAAGTCCCAGTTTTTCAATTTAGTTCGTTGGGACTTTTTTTTATATTTTATTTACGTTTGTTTTTTATTAAAACTACTAGTAAACTAATCATATTACTTATTAATCTGAATATTTCAGATATAAGCTTGATTAAATTAATAATCATTTACTCCTCCATATAAATGAAGGAGTTCTTTTTTATTAACAAAACATAAAATATTACCTCCTTCATATAATTTCCCCTATCATACGAAGAATAGTAATATCCCCTATAAATTAAAAATAGTAGAAGTCAAAACTACTTCTACTTATATATTTAAAAAAAATATTAAAATTGCTCTTACAAATTTAAAAAATTTTATAAAGATTAAACTAATTGAAATTTATTACATTATGTTTTATAATATAATATATATTTGGAGGTATTAATTATGTATGCAGAACGTGCTAAAAAATTATTTGAAGAAGGATTAAACTGCTCTCAAGCAGTAGTGCTTGCATTTAAAGATGTACTAGGTGTTGATGAAAAATCTTTACTTAAATTATCTTTACCACTTGGTGGAGGTCTTGCAAGACTACGTCTTACGTGTGGTGCTGCAAGTGGACTTGCAGTAGTAATGGGTTTATTATTAGATAGTAGTGATAAAGCTTATGTATATGAAGAAACTAGAAATTTATTACTCGAAGTTGAAAAAGTAAATGGATCTTTAATTTGTAAAGATCTACTTGAATCTAAGAATATTATTGCAGAAATTGGTGGTAATCCTGAAGCAAGAACAACTTCATATTATGATAATCGTCCATGCAGTGTTATTGTTTATAATACTGCTAAAATATTAGAAAATTATCTAATTAATAAAAGCATTATTGTTGAAAATAAGTTATAAAAGTAATATAATATATTTGTTAGCTGATGCTAACAAATGAAAAGAGGTGTAAGTATGAATTTACTTGATGCTACTCCTGGAGTAGAATATATTATTAAAAATATTGAAACAGATGATGAAGAATTAGATTCGTTTTTATTTACACTTGGATGTTATAGTGGTGAACCTATAACAGTTATTCAACATATCAAAGCTGGATGTGTTGTTGCAATAAAAGATGCAAGATATAATATTGATAAAAATCTTGCAAAAGCTATTATTATTTAGGCAAAGAAAGTTAAACCTATTTGTTAGGTTTTCTTTTTTGAACTAACTGTTAGCAAATGCTAACAAGAGAAAGAGAGGAAAATATGAGAATTGCATTAGCAGGTAATCCAAATAGTGGAAAAACTACAATGTATAATGCACTTACTGGCCGTAATGAAAAAGTAGGTAACTGGGCCGGTGTTACCGTTGAAAAGAAAGAACATCAAATTAAAAAAGGTTATTATAAAGGCAGTGAAGAAATCATTATTGTTGATTTACCTGGCGCTTATTCAATGAGTCCTTTTACATCTGAAGAAAGTGTAACAAGTAATTATGTAAAAGAACAAACACCAGATGCTATTATCAATATTGTTGATGCTACAAATCTATCAAGAAGCTTATTTTTTACTACACAAATTTTAGAACTTGGTATTCCAGTAGTTGTAGCACTAAATAAAAGTGACTTGAATAAAAAGAAAGAAAATAATGTTGATGCAAAAGTTTTATCAGAAAAACTAGGGTGTCCAGTTGTTGAAACAATATCAACTTCAAAGAAAGGTTTAAAACTATTAGTAGAAGAAGCTGTTAAATTACTAGGCAATGGTCAAATTGCTCCATATACACAAGAAGGAGTTGATTTATCTAGTAAAGAAGCAGTTGAACAAGCTGATAGAGATCGTTTTGAATTTGTTAATAATATTGTAAAAGTTGTAGAAACAAGAAAAACATTTACAAAAGAAAATAACTTCCAAGATAAAATAGATAAAGTCTTAACAAATAAATGGCTTGGTATTCCTATTTTTGCAGTAGTAATGTTTTTAGTATTCTGGATTTCTCAAGTAGGTCCAGGTGCTTGGATTGCAGAAGGTGTTGAAATAGCTGGTAAAGAAATTCCAGGCCTTGTTGGGCTTTTAGAAATGTTCCAAGAATTTGTAGCAGGACTATTAGAAAATGCTCATCCAGTAATTTCTGCAATTATTGTTGATGGTATTATTGGTGGTGTTGCTGCAGTTGTCGGATTCTTGCCACTTGTAATGGTAATGTATTTCTTAATTGCATTATTAGAAGATTGTGGATATATGGCTAGAGTATCAGTAGTACTTGATCCAATATTTAAAAAAGTTGGTCTTTCTGGAAAATCAGTTATTCCATTTGTTATTGGTACTGGTTGTGCAATTCCAGGTGTAATGGCATGTAGAACAATTAGAAATGAAAGAGAAAGACGTTCTACTGCAATACTTGCACCATTTATGCCATGTGGTGCAAAACTTCCAGTAATTTCATTATTTACTGGTGCATTCTTCTTTGGATCACAGTGGGTTGCACCTATTATGTATTTTGTTGGTATTATTATTATTTTTGTTGGTGCTTTATTAATTAACTTACTTACAGGATATAAAAAGAAAAAATCATTCTTTATTATTGAACTTCCTGAATATAAAGGTCCAAGCCTAAAAAGAGCAGCAGGTTCAATGTTACAACGTGGTTGGAGCTACATTGTAAAAGCTGGTACAATTATTTTAGTATGTAACTTTGTTGTTCAATTAATGCTGACATTTACATTTAAATTTAATATTATTGATTATGATGCAATAACAGAAAGTGGTACATCAGCTATTACAGAAGAATATCTAAACAATTATGCATATAAAGATAATAGTGGTAACTATTATATGCTTGATGAAGAGGATAATTTAGTAATTATTGAAAATGAAGAAGATTTATCTAATGCAATCTCATATTTTTTAGGAGAACTTTATACTGTAAATGATCATCCAGCATTAGAGGAAGATTGGGATAAGGTAAGTAGTAGCTTACAAGCTGCAGCTGAAACATCAATCTTAGCTAATGTTGCAAAACCATTTGCATATATATTTGCACCTATTACTGGTAATGAAAAAGCATGGCAATTATCTGCTGCTTGTATTACTGGTTTTATTGCAAAAGAAAATGTCGTAGGTACACTTGCAGTATGTTATGGTACTCCTAATAAGATTAATTCTGATTTTGAAATTATTGGTAATGGATCAGATACATTACGTACAGTAATGGGAATTAGTTCTGTAATTGCACTTGCATACTTAATGTTTAATCTATTTACTCCACCATGCTTTGCAGCAATTGGTGCAATGAATTCTGAAATTAAGAGTAAGAAATGGTTATTTGGTGGTGTAGGATTCCAATTTGGTATGGGGTATTCAATAGCATTCTTAGTAGCATTCTTTGGTAACTTATTTACTAAAGCATCATTTTCTTCAATTTGGATGCCAATTTTAGGTTGGGCAGTAACATTATTATTTGCAGGAATACTTACATTCTTAATTATTAAAAATAATCGTTCTTTAAAAAATAATTAGGAGGTTTTAATTATGAAACCAATAGATTTTATAATTATTGCAGCAATAATTATTATTATTGGACTTGCAGTAATATATATTGTTAGAGCTAAAAAAAGTGGACAAAAATGTGTAGGCTGCCCATATAGTAAAACATGTGGAAAGTCTTCAAATAATTGTACATGTAATAATATTAATAATTATCTTGAAAAAAAATAAATATTATGATAAATTGTTACTAGGGTGAAAAATATGAAATATCGTGAATCAGAAGAAATGTACTTAGAAACAATTCTATTATTAAAATCAAAATTAAATGTAGTTAGATCTATTGATATTGCAAATGAATTAAATTATTCTAGAGCAAGTGTATCAAGAGCTGTTAATCTTTTAAAAGATAAAGGATACATTACTATTGATAATTTAATTATCAATTTTACCGATAATGGACTTGCTAAAGCACATGAAATATATGAACGTCATGAAATTATTACTAAAGTATTAGTAAAACTTGGTGTTCCATATGAAGAAGCTGAGGATAATGCATGTCGTATAGAACATGTAATTACTAAAGAATTATTAGATTATTTTAAAAAGTATATTGAAAAATAATTAAACCACCATTATTATAATAATGGTGGTTTTAATACTATTATGCAAAAAAATTAAAACAAGTATTATGTATTGATGATATTTTATAAAAAGAATTACTGAAATTTAAATAATTATACATATATTAAGTTTAATTTGTTATAATATGCTTGATAATAGGTCGGAATTCCGATATAATAATAGTGGTGATGAATATGAATTTACAAGAATTAATTAAAAATAGTAATTATACAATATATAGATTTTCAAAAGAAAGCAGAATTCCTAAAACTACATTAATAGATCTATGTAGTGGAAAAACTAGTATTTATAAATCTCAAGCCATAACAATAAAAAAGATAGCTGATACATTAGGAGTATCAATGGAATATATTATGTCTTTAGAGAATGTAAATAAAGATTATTTAGAATTTAATATTCCTGATTTTTTAAGAGATTCTATTGATAAGTTTAATAGAAATATTAAAACTTCGCATTATGATATTTATTATTGTACATTACAAAGCGATATTAACGTTGCAGAAGTAGAAGGTTATATTACTGCAAATCAAGCAGGGGTTTTAAGAAAAAAATACTTGAATATAGTATAAATATTTTGAACAAATAAATAAGCATATCTATTTTTAATAACTTATTGTCAACTCCATAGTATATCTGTAGTACAAAACTTACAATCACATAGTGTACACACATGTGAGGAGTATGTAACTTACATACCAAAAATAGAGGAAAACACTATAAAAATAGGCTATTTTAGGCATAAATGCAGGTATTCTACTTTTATAATCACAGAAGATGGTTATAGACATAGGGTATGGAAAGACAGTGTAAAGGTCATAATTAGTCTTAACCTCAGTGCGTCGAACATAAAAACTTTATAAAAATTAATTAAGTAAGAAGAGATTTTTATTTAAATTTCTTCTTACTTTTTTTATTTTAAATACATATGTTATTATTGTCATTTAAATAGGAAAACTTATAAAATCTACAAAAACTAAGTAAAAATTATTTATAATGGAAAAAATGGATATTGTAGTAAATTTAAAATTTCCTTTTATAAAAAAAGAATGATAAAACAAATTTATGTTGTTTTATATATTTTTTTATGAAATTATGGTATAATTCTATTACAATTAATCAAAAAATGTAGAAACAAAAAGTTAATTTTAAATTTTAAAAAAAGTAATCATGTAATTATTAACTAAACAAGTAATAAAAAAGGAGAGATAAAATGTTTATTCAAGAAGTGACAATAAAAAATTTTAGAGGGCTAGATATAGACATAAAAAATTTGAAAGAAGATTTTTTAATAATTGGAAAAAATGATTCTGGAAAATCAAATTTTTGTTATGCGATTAGAAAAGTTTTGGATTATAGTATCAGGAGAATACCATTAACAATAAATGATTCAACTAATTGCAATAAAGAAGACATTACTATTAATATGAAGATTAAATTAGAAAATATAAGTTTAGAAAATAAAAATCATTTAAGCCATCACATTGAAAAAATAAATAATGAAGATTATATATGTGTATTTTATAATGCAGTATTTTGTGAAGATACTAACTATTATAATGAAAATATCAAAATTGGGTCACTTGATTCAAAAGATTTTGCAACAAATATTTCAAATCCACTGGACAAAGTTTTAGATATAATTTATGTAAATCCAAATTATGATTTTGAAAAAGATAAAAAAAATTTTTTTAAACTTAGACAACAAAAAAGTATAGATGGAAACGAAACGATTAATCCCTTAATAAAGAAAAGTGTTGAAGAATTAAATGTGTCTATTCAAAATGATGATTATATAACAGGGCTATCAAATGAAATTAATGATCAAGAAGGATTTGGCGAAATATTTGAAGATGTTGAATTTAAAATTAAAAGTGATGTTGATATTTCAAATATATATAAATCTTTAGATATTATTCCATATGTCAAAAGCACAGAAGATAGCATAAATATTGGTGATGGAAAGAGTAAGACATTGTCAATGTTATTACAAAGAATTTCTTACAATGATGATAAAGAAAAAATATTGATTATCGAAGAACCAGAAAATCATTTATATCCGTTGTTACAAAAATGTTATGTTAAATTAACATCGAAATTTAATTTAGATCAAATGATTTATACTTCTCATTCACCTTATATTATTGATTATAGAAAAATGAGACAAATTTTAAAATTTGTCACTACTAATAACGGTAAACACAAAAAAACTATTTGTAAAACTTTAAATATAGATGAAAAAGACTATGAAGCTTTTGGTTTCATGCTAAATGAAGAAATAAGCGAGATTTTCTTCTATGATAAAGTATTGCTAGTAGAAGGTGATAGTGAAAAATATTTCTATAACGCTTTATCAATCAAAGATGAAAATTTTCAAAGTTATTTAGTGAAAAACAAAATGGGTATTTTTAGTGTATATGGTATTGATTTTGCACCAGCTAAAAAGATATTAAATAAATTAGGAATAAAAGTGTTAATTAAAACTGATAATGATATTTTTCCAAAGCAAAGAAGATATGCGGGTATTGCTAGAGTGCTAAATTGTTTGGATGAAAGCGGAAAAGAAAGACTTTGTAAAATATTGAATATTAATGAATTAACTAAAGAAATTTTTAAATATGAGGAAAATGAGACTTGTAATTCTTTAATAGAAGAAAAAATGACAGAAATAACCTCTCTTTTTAAAGAATATGGGGTATTACTATCATGTCATCATGATGGATTTGAAAAAGATTTTTTAGAATTTATCGGACAAGCTGAAAATGTTGAAGATCTTAATTATTTGAAGGAAGCGAAATTAAAAAACTTACATAAATATATTGTTGATAATAAAGTTGAACTTACTATAAATGAAGACAATAAAAATAGTATATTAGTAGGGTTTATGAATGAATAATATTGATCAAAGATTAAAAGAACAATTAGATTATCAACAAGGGCTAATTATCAACTCAACTGAAAAAAAAGTTGTTGTATCTGCAGGTCCAGGATCAGGAAAAACATATACAATAGTTCAAAGAATATCAAAAGAATTGTCTAATATTAAATTCAATCAAGGTATAATAGCTTGCTCATTTACTAAAGAAGCTTCTAAACAACTTGAAGAAAGATTGGAGCAAAAATGTGACATTTCTAATTCATATATAGGCACTATAGATTCTTTCGTATTAATGGGAATAATTGATCCATATAAAAACAGATTGATTAAACATTGGAACGGAAAAAATATCGTTAAAAAACTGAAAATTAGGATGACTGAGATGAAATCTTTAGCTTCAGAAATAACGAAGTATGGAACTAAATATTATGATAAAGTAGCCTATAAAAATTATTTAAATAAATGGAAGAATGATTTCTTAAATGGTGTATATGAGATATCTTTCGCAAACTATTTAGTTGCGATTTATTTGATTAGAAATTTACCAGAAGTGAAGGAATATTTATCAAATAAATATATTAGTATTTATATAGATGAGGCTCAAGATTTAAATGAGTTTCAACACATGTTAATCAAGGTTTTAGCTGATGAATGTCAATTGAATTGCTTTTTAATTGGTGATAAAAATCAATCAATATATCAATTTAGAGGGGCACGTCCAGAACAATTCTATAATTTATGCAATTTAGGATATACAGAATATAAAATAAATGTAAGTGTAAGATGTCATAAAAGTATTTTAGAGTTTGCAAATTCAATAGTAGATGATAAATATGTTATCACTGGTTCAGATGAATCACGAGTAAATTTTAATATACTCCCAACTTCCGAAGAATTGAGTTCTATAAGTGGTAATTTTATGATTTTGTTTGAAACTAACCATAATGCATTATTATGGTATCAATATTTGTTAAAAAAAGGTGTGGATGTCATTTATTCTAAACCAATTGATATTGCAGATAAAGATTTTAAAGATGAATACTTAGATTTAATTGAAGAAATATTGTTTTTTTATTATAATTTTGATAATAAGAATACGAAATTAACATATAGAATTGATGATTTCAGAACTTATTTGAGTAATTTTATATTAGAGGAACAAATTAGAAATAATATATTAATAAATTTTGAGTCAAATGTTATTGAATATTTAATAAAAATTTTAAGTATGTTTGATGTTAGTTTACCAGAAACCATAAAAATTGAATTGTCTACACAATTATGCGAAGATGTTCACGTAAACCATTATATAAAAAGAGAAGATGCTAATAGGATAATGACAATACATTCGTCAAAGGGGTTAGAGGCAGAAAATGTATTTGTTGTATTTAGTCAACCTCCATATAAATATGATGATGAGTATAAAAGAAAATTATTTGTTGCGTTTTCTCGTGCAAAAAACAATTTATATATTTCATTTTCCAATACTTCCGGGATACACGGGACGCAGTTTGAATTAATATTATTAGAAAAATCATCTGCGTTATTAAGAAAGTAATAATATAAAACTTTTTTACATTATTTATAATTATTTTTAAAAATTGAATATTTGCAATAGGGATTTCTCAATTGTGTAAGGAGAATTTTAATAATTCTTATTACTTTTTTTAATGAAACATAAAATATTTATATGATATACTTTCTTTATCAAATAGTTAATAGAGGATATAAAAATGAAAGATATAAAAGATATATTAATAAAATTATCAGAAGAAGTAGCAGAATACTTAGGTATTGATTTAATACCAATAGAGTACGAAAACTTGGAAATTGATGATAGTAGATTAATACTAAAACCTATATCTAAAATTGTAATAAATATTAAATATGAAAATAACTTTTTAGAATCGGCTAAATGTATTACTCATGAAATGAGGCATATATTTCAAATCTATTGGGCTAATTTAATGGATGATAAATTTGCTAGAATATGGAAAGAAGAACTAGCGCAAGCTAAATCTTCGGCTAATATTAACGTAAATTCAAATGAATATAATGATTATTCATTACAAGCAATTGAACTTGACGTTTTTGCTTTTAGTCAGTATTATTTAAGAAACCGTAATATATATTTCAAGTATGAAGATAAAAGGTTTCAAAGACTTGTGGAAGAGTATATGAAAAAGTATTTATATGAAAATTAATTTTAGTTCTAATTTAGAAACAATCAGAAAAAGCAAAAAAATTAGTCAAGAAGAATTAGCTGAGTTAATAGGAGTTAGCAGACAAACTATATATAAATGGGAAGCTGATATATGTTTACCTAACTTAAATAAAATAGAGAAATTATTAGAAATTTTAAATGTTCCTATAGAAAAATTATTATTTTGAAATTTATGTATTTATATTTTAAAAAAATACAAAATATGATATAATTATAATGAATAAGGAATTATTCAATGTTAAAAGGAGGTGGTTCATATGAAAGCAATAGTTAAAAAAATAACTGAAGCTTTAATGCTGCTGATCATAGGAGAATTCTCTTATATGAATAGTTCGGCTCCCGGTCTGGATTATGTTCCGCAGGCACCTTCTTTTTGCTTATAGAGCATTATAATTTAGTTTAAGTGATATAGAAAAATATAATTTTAATAATAGTTTTGTTTTTTATAAATTGAGATGATTATTTTAAACTTTCTTAAATAATATATTATTTAAATCATATAATAATATAGGAAAAGTATAGTTTAATTTAAATATAATGACTTATGATTGCTCATACTATTTGACAAATTAATAAGAATGTGGTAAAATAATATAAGTATATTCTATAAAAAGTGAGATTAGTAGCAGTGGAAAATAAATTTTTTAAGCACATTTTGAATAAAACAAGTGAGCAATCAATAGAAAAAACAAATTATAAAATTGACATTTATAAATTTTTTAAATATTTATTGATATGGTTATTTTCATTTTTGATATTTTTTTTGGGATCATATGCTATTACAGTAATAAGATATAATAATTTTGATGGGGCATTAGTTAAAACAATTTCAGAAAATTCTACCCTATCTTTAGCTTTATCAATATTTTTATCTGCTGTTTTAGAATTATTTTGGGATGATTCGTATGAAAAAATTTTTAAAGGATTAAAAAAAATATTGGTTTTAGTGTCTTTTATGAATATAATTATAATGTTTGCACTTACAATTATATATGATATTTTGTTAATATCTAATCCTAATAGTATTTTCTTAGATTCGCAGATGAATGTAAATATAGTATTTGGATGTAGTGTCATTATATTATCTATTACAAATTTTGTGTTGTTATCTTTTAAGAAAGGTGACTAGTTATCTAATAAGAGAAAAATTGAAAGGATTATGAATATGGTATATATATATTTATTATTAGTAGTTATTTTTATTTCTACTATTTTGGTTGTAATTTTTAAAGTTAATGAATTAGCTGGAGTTGAAAAAAAAGAAAATGAACTTACTCCTAGTGTTGCAGTAAAAATGCGTGTTGTGAATGAACATAAGTTGATAAATCACGCTAAAGAACATAATAATAAAGATAGAACTATAATGTATACTTTTTTTATTAAAAAATCTTCATGTATGATTAAAAAAATAAATAGTATGAAAGAAAACGAAACTAGATATTATGGATAAAATTAAAAGTATTTTTTCTGATTATAACGATATTATTAATGAGTTTACAGAAAAAGTTGTCAATGAACGATTTAACGCTTTTGTAGAACAAATCTCAAAGTTTATTGATAGTTTTGAATCAACTGAAGATAATTATAAAAATTGTTTAAAATTGAATAAGTTGGCTTTAATACATGCAGTTTTAGATTATTTTACGGATATATCTAGATTGAAATCATTTCATGGTATTAAGAAGACAAATGAATACAAGATATTAGCATACGAAGTATATTGGTTGTTAAGAAGAAGACCCATTCAGGTTATTGATTCGCCAACCGAAGAATTTGTTTTTATAAATGAAAAATTTGCTTTATCGTATGTTTTATCTTTTCTTTTTGAAGATGTTGATTATAACTCAGATAATATTCCCTTTTTGGATAGTTTTATTGATAGTTTATACTATTATTTTAAGTATAGAGTGTATAGCCCGCAGGATATTGAAATGATCATTCTTGCATATAAAGTTGGTAGTGTTACTCATAAAAATTTATGTAAATAAAAGGGGTCTGTATAAAATTATGTGTAAAACACCTGTTTTCATAAACGGGTGTTTTTTTTGTTTGCCAGATATTTAATTATTATTTTTTTCTATGTTTTTAATGCTACATCTTTATTGATAAAATAATATCTCTATTTTTAAATATAAATAAATTAGTATAATCATTCTCATTTATATTAATCTTTTCTATTTGAGAATTTAATCTTTCTATAGGATCATTTGACAATCTTCTCTAGTTTAGATTTTATCCGTCGATAATATTAAATCATGAAGGACTTTTAATGGTTTTAAATAAAGATAGCTGTAAAAAATTATGTTCATAAAAATATATTTTTTTTACAGTTAATATCTTAAACATAATTGCTGATAGAATACGTTCATACATTCAACCATCAACAGAAGGTCTAATTGAAATTAATACTATTAATATTGATGATAAGTTTGAATTAGTTACACATGGTGGTTTACCTCAAGAATTATCAGCTGATGAATTTTTTAAAGCAAGATCTTTACCTAGAAATAGGGACCTAATGAAAATTATGAATGATTTAGATATGGGTGAACATATTGGTAGAGGTATGCGAAGAATAATGCAATATTTAAAAAAAAGAAGATTTTGAAATTAGTGATAATTTTGTTGTTATCAATTTTAATTTTGATGAAGAAGCATTAGCGTATTTAAACGCAAATTGCACTAATGATTACGCTAATGAATCATTATGTGTAGAAGAAAATGTTTATAATTTAATAAAAGAAAATCCAAATATTACAATTCAAGAAATTGCTGATGCGGTAAGTAAATCAAAAAGAACAATTAATAATATTATAAATAGTTTAAAAGAAAAAGGAATGTTAGAAAGAATTGGTAAAACAAAAGGGTATTGGAATATTAAATAACGTAACTTAATTTTGTGGTTTAATATTGAGGAAAATAAATAAAATTGAACTTAGATCAAAATGGTCTAAGTTTTTTTATAACTAAATTTATATTTTAAAGTAAAATTAAATTTGAAAGTAGGAAATATTATTTATTAATAAAAAAAGTTTTGTATTAAATTTTCTTTAAAAATAAATTTTCTTTCAAAATATATAAAGAAAATATAAAGAAATTTTAATTAATGTATGAAATCCTTCAATATGACGATAATTTCGCAATTGACATATTTTTATTAAAATACTATAATATTATAGAAATATATGGGGTGTGATTATGAAAAAATTTAAACTAAATGAATATAAGGATTTTAAACAATATTTTAATTTACTTGATGTTTTAATAAAAACTGAATCATCTAATAAAGAATTATTTCTAGAAGAAATAAATATTTCTCCAAGTTCTTATAGAAGAGTAAAAAAAGATGGAAATAAGATAGGGGATACTATTTTAACTAAATTAGCTAAATACTTCAAATATAATCTTTGCAAATCGACTTTAATAGATGAAATAGAAGCAAAAATTAATATTATCTATTTTGATATATATTATAAAAATTATGAAAACTATTCAAATCATTATGAATGGTTAGAGGAAATGATTAATAAAAGATATATTATTTTTCCAATATTTAAGTTATTTAAATTACTAATGATAGTGAATGATAAAAATAATCCTATTAATATACAAAATATTTATAGAGAATTATATAATGAAGTAACGGAATATAAAGCTTTTTATGGTGAAGAGTTTGAAGAAATATTAGAAATATTAGATGTTACTTTTAAAGAAGAACTTGACGATTATTATTTATCAAATGACTATGTAAATGAATTAACCTATCATACTTTAGCAAGTAGATGTACTGTAATGGGGAGATATTTAGAAAGTATATATTTTTGTAATGTAGTTAAAAATAAATATTTCGTGGATGAAAATTATAAAAGAATTTACTTTATAAATTTGATTTTAATGGCAAATTATAATTATTTGTTAAAGTTTAAAAAAGCTAATTTATTAGCACAAAAACAGTTATTAAATTTGGAATCTATAAAAAATTATGATTTAGAATATCAATTAACTAAAGGAGCATATGCTATTACTTGTTTAGGACTTAAAGACTATAAAGAGGTAATAAATGTATTACATGATAAAGATGGATTAACTTTAACAGAATTAGTAAGTTTATTAATATCATTTTATAATATTGACATTAAAAAATATAAAGATTTATACGAAGAATATATCCCAACAAATGAAAATAGTGAAACATATAAATGTTTAGTCTTGTTATATGATATTTTACATAATAATAAAAAAAGAATTTATGAATTAGATCAATTTAATATTAATAAATGTATATTAGAAATTTTAAAAAAATGTAAATAACCTAAATTTGAATTTTATAGTATTAAACAGTCAGAAAACTGGCTGTTTTTTTTTTTTTTTTGCAAAATATAATATTTTCCTTCCAAAATTTGAAAGACGCAAATTTGACATTGTTTATTTATTGTTGTAAAATCTAGGCATAACTATAGTTAAATACAAAATTTAATATGAACGTTCATATTCCTAAAGGAAGGAATTATGAGGAAAATTAAAGTAGTGTTAGTTGCAATTGCATTAATTTTTGTAATTGTATTATTTGGATTAACTTCAACTAAAAAAGAAGAAGTTAATGAGGTATGTGATCAAGTAGTTATTGAAGTAGAACAAACAAATAATGAAAGTGTTAAAGAAGAAAGTGATAATGTAGTATTACTAAAAAAAGAAGTCATTGAAGATGAAAATCCTGAATATTATCTTCGTTTATCTACAACATCATCAAAACACGCAAAAGAAATTAATCTTTAATTAAGGTGTAATTTAATGGATTCATTAACAATTATAGTTTCTATAATTAGTATTATAGGAACTATATCAAGTATTACATTTGCATATTTTGCTTTTAAAAGAAATGCTTTAAATGATAAGCAACAAGAAAGTAAAAACGATGGGATTGTAATATCAGATATTGGTTATATCAAAGCGTGTGTAGATAGAGTAGAAAAAAATTTAAATAAAGTAGATGAAAGGTATCGAAATATTTTAGAAAGATTAGCAAAAGTTGAGGAGTCTGTTGCTAATCTAACAAAAAGAGTTGATGAGTTTTAATATTCTTTCATCAATTAAACTTGAAGAAATTATGGAGGATATTTCAAATGGAATTTACAAGTATTCCAATAATAGTAATATTATGTTACATAGTTGGAGAAATTTATAAAGTTTTATTTAAAAATAAACAAAACTTTTACAGATTAATACCAGTAGTTTTAGCAAGTTTCGGAGGTTTGTTAGGAATATTAATATTCCTAACAAATCCAGAAATGATGTTAAATACGTCAAATATATGGAGTGCGCTACTAATTGGTATTGTAAGTGGATCCAGTTCAACTGGAGCAAATCAAATTATAAAACAATTATTTAAAAAAGAAGGAGAATAAAAAAATGAGTAAATTTGTGGATAGGGAAGTTCAATATCCTAATAGAAAAAAATTAACAATTAAAGATATTACGTATGATGAAAATGGTGAAATTTATGAACTAATTGTTGATGAAGCAAGAAATGAAGGAACTATATATGAAAATGGTACTCCTTTGAAAGCCTCAAATTTAAATGCAACAGTTAAAGAAATGATCGAATCTGCCGTGAAAATAGCATTAGAAAATTACCATGAAAATGGTATGGCAGTATTAGAAAATGCTGAAGCTACAGTTTTATTTGATGGATCATGCGCAATGTATGATAGCATTTATATTGATGTGTCAGAAGCAGTTAGAATTGTTATTGAAAATGATTATCAAGAGTATTTTACTGTTTCTGCTCCAAATAGTGTATCAGCAGGAACAATAACTATTGATATTACAGCATGTCAAGATCCAGAATCATCAGGAGCTACAGAATTTGATTTTGTAGTGAAATTATATTCACAGGAAACAGATGAGTTAATTAAGAAAGTAACATGCACAGTTACTTTCCAAGTGCCATCTACAACACCAGAAGATTAGATATTTAAGGAGGTAATTAAAATGAAACTTTTTAAAGTGAAAGAAAAATTAGAAAAAAAGCAAATAAAAAAAAGAGGTACAAAAAAAGAATACAAAAATAATATTAATTCTAAAAGAAATAATTTAAAAATTATAGGTATTACAGGAAGTCGAGGAAAATCAACTACAGCATTAATGATTCATAATTATTTGAAATTTTTAGGTTATAAATCAACATTATATTCAAGTGTTATGGTTGATTCTCCTGCAAGTCATTTAAAGAAAAATGAAGCTTATGAAGTTGCTGTTAGAGATGAAGAATCATTAATTAGTATTATTGAAGAAGTTGAAGCATATGGTGCAGATTATTTAGTTTTAGAAGTTAATGAAAGTTCATTAGAAAAAGGTTTTCTAAGGGATGTACCTTTTGATGTTCGTGTGTTAACAAATTTGAATCCGAAACATAATCTTGAACAATATCCAGAAGAAGAGTATGTGGAATTAAAAAAATCATTTTTCAAAGATATTGCTGATGATTGTAAATGCGTTTTTGGCTTTCAAGACTATAGCAAAGAGTTATTAGATGAATTGCTACAATTGAATAGTTATCCAAAATTTGTATGTTCAAGTAATTATATTGCTACACTAAAAGGTTTAGAAAAAGACAAAGTAAAATGTTTGTTAACAGGATTAGATAATGATATTTCAGGAATGAAATTAAGATTCAATTTAAATGATGATACTTATAAAATGGAAACAACACTAATGATGTCACATAATGCATTAAATATTTTAGTTGCATTAACAGCATTAGATGTTATGGATGTTTTAAATGTGAGAAAATTTGAACAAGCATTAAATCAATTAGTAATACCTGGAAGATCAGAAGTATATAGAGTAAATGGAAGATTAATTATTATTGATTCTCATTTGCCAGCTATGCTAGATTGCTTGAAACACCTAAAAGGACAAGGAAAAGTTAATAAAGTTAAAGTAGTTGTAGGTTCAATGGGCTATGGTTATAAACATTGGGAGGATAGATTTAAAACAAAAGAATTTGCTTTACAAAGAAAAGATGTCAGAAAATTTGCTATGAGTTTATTGCCTGGTGTTGCAGATTATGTTTATTTGACAGAAAGTGATAGTGGTAAAGAAAATACAAATGACATTTGTAAAGAATTAGAAGCAAATTTAGAAGGACTTATTCCATCATCAATTATTTTGGATCGAGAAGAAGCAATTAAACAAGCAATTTTAGATTCAGAAGAAGGTGATGCAGTATTTATAAGTGGACGAGGTAATAGAAAAGTATTATGCAATAGTGAAACAACATTTAAATTAGTAAAAGATAGTGAAGTAGTTGAAAAAGTAGTTAAAGAACTAGGGTGGTAATAATATGGATAATAGTAGAATTAATCAAAGTGAATTATCATATAGTTCAGGAGCGGGGTTTGCAAAAATAAATCTTTCAACTGGGAGATTATTATATGAATATTATGATGTAGGTATTGGTAATAATTTATTTAATATTGATGTAAGTCATATATATAATTCCATGTTTGATTTATCGCAGCATGTTAACACTTATGTAGGTAATAATTTTAAATTAAATGTTCAACAATATATAATTTTTGAAAATGGGAAATATGTATACATAGACTCGATGGGATATAAACATATATTTGAACAATTATCGAATAATAAATTTTATGATTCAGAAGGATTAGAATTAATATTAGAGGTGAATAATAATTTATTAACAATTAAAGATCAACAAAATAATAGATTGATATTTGAAAACAACAAAATAATTAAAAGTGTTTCAAATAATAATGAAACAAAAAAATTTGATTATGATTCTTTTGGAAGATTAAAAAATATTTATGATACAAATTATCCTAATATGAAATTACTATTTGAATATGATAATGAAACTAATTTATTAAATTATATAAAATATAAAAATGGTATCAATATAATAAAAAAGATACACTATGAATATAATGAAAACAATGATTTAATAAAAGTGTCTAATGATATTGAAAAACATATGTTTATTTATACAAAAAATCATTTAACTAATGTTGTGTCATTAAAGGACAAGTCTACATTCTTATTTGATTATAATATTAATGATCAAATTGAATCTATAAAGCAAGGCTTTGTTACTTTGGAGAACATTAAAAAAGAAAAAAATAACTATTACTTAAATATTAATAGTTATGTAGACGAGGATAAATATATTGGAGGAAAGTATATATCAGATGAGAACTTTATTATTAAAAATCCAACAATTTATGGAGAAGATTTAATTTCATATAACAATTTAATTTATGATGATAATAATACAATTGTGGAAAATGAAAAAAATCTAAAATTTATATACTTTTTTAATGAAAAAGGATATACAGTCTCTGAATTTGAAATTAATAATGGTGACATTAATGATTTGAAAACAACAGAAAAATATGGACAAGAAACTATGATTTCAACATCAGATAATGTAGAAAAAATAAATACTAGAAATGTTCATATTTTAAATATGGATTATATAATTAGTAAAGAAAATTTAATGAAAGACTATTTTGAAAACTTGAAGAGTTATAGAAAATATAAATGTTCTAATTATATAAATTTCATGTGTGACTTTTGGTTAAATATACAACAAAATGTATCAAATTCAAAAGTTAATATTGAAATTAATTCATCAGAAAATGCACAAACTCAAGAAGAAATTTTCTCTTTTAATGTTGATACTTCTGCAATAAATAGCTGGCAACATGTTGCTATACCAATTTGTATAAAGTATCAAAATTTAAATGATATTAAAATAATGTTCGGTGAAAATAATAGTAACAAAATTGTAAAAATTGGTGATATGAAATTGTATCATAGTGGGGTATCAAAATATTGTTTAACAAATGGAGAAAATTGGGGATATGTGGATAAAATAACTAAAATAAAATATAAAACAACCAGTGATTCAGATGAAATCACTGAATACGTTAATTCGAATTTATATTTTAGTGAAAAAGATATTCAATCTACTTATTATAGTTTATTCAAAACAAGAGGCTTAAATGGCAGTGATTTACCTTACATTTTATCGTGTTGTGATGGGACAAAAAAAATATTGGTTAATAGTGTAAAGTTTTATTCTAATAATATAGAGTTTCCAGTAATGTTTGGAAGTGATGAATATGGAGATAATACTAGGGCCTTATATTTTTCAGAGGTAAAGAGTCCTGATAATAATTTATATACTTATGGAATACCACATTTTTTAAAAAATATAAATATGAATGGAAAAAATACTGATTGTATTTTACAAATTACAGAGATAAATAAAGGTTTGAAATCCGACAAAAACAATCATGAAATGAGTTCAATATATAACTATTATGATATTAATGGAAATCTTTTAAAGGAGATAGATGAATATGGTGTTGAAGTATGCTATTATTATGATGAAAAAGGTAATTTAATAGAGAAAACAATGGGTCATAAAGATACTGATGAAGTGATTTCAACAAAGTATTCCATTAAAGAAACAGAAAGTTCAGAAGAAAGTTATAGAGGTAAAGTTGTTACAACAACTGATGAGCATTCAGGTAATGTATCTAATATACATTATAATAATGATGAAGAAAAAAGTTTGTCCGTTGAAATGAAATACAATACTTCTTCGCAAATTAAAAAAATTTCAAATAATTTAGATGGATCTAATTATTTGAAATATGATAAGAATGGTAGATTGTTGGCAGTGACGCCTATTGGATGGAACAAAAGTAATATGTATGGTTTTTTGTTCAATTACAATTTATTGGGTGAAACAACGAATTATTATTTAATGTATAGAGATGAGTTAAAAAAACCTAACAAACAATTGTTATTATCAAGAAATATGAATTATGTAGAAAATAAATTAACAACTTCTTATTATAGAGATTTGTATAATTCTAGTGAAATTGACACATCAACTATACATTTTGATAAATATGGGAGAATAACTTCAGTTATTAATGGGGATAAAGAAATAACATATAGAAGACAAGAACTATGGGAAAGTAATGGTGCTAGTAAAATTGAAGAAAAATATGATCCATATGAAAATAGAACTTATAAATATCATTATAATGAGTTTAATGACTTAACGGAGTATGAGGTTTTTAATGAAGATGGTGAGAGTTATTTTTCTACTAAATTAAATTCAACAAACCAAGTACAATATGGAGGAGTATACTATAAGTGCGAAAACACTAAGGATGAAAGTAAACTAATGAATCCACGAATTAAAGAAACTATTACGGAAGTAGTTAATGATAAAGTTGAGATATTACCTATAAAAACATCCTATGAATTTGATAAATTAGGCAGACTAAGATACAAAGAGGATGTAATTAAGGATGGACTATTTGGAGCAAATTCAAAAGTAACAGAAGAAATTACTTATAAAAAAGGAACATTTCAAGTAGAACAAATTACAAAGAAAATTACTAATCCAATGTCAAAAACCCAAACATATCAAATAAATTATGCCTATGACAAAAAAGGAAATATTTCTAATAAAAAAATTACCTCAGAAAGAGGTAATGATAGTGAAGAAACTTTAAATACATATAAATATGATAATGCAAATAGGTTAATTTTTGAAAGTAGTACAAATTCATCTTTTATATATGCAGATAAGACATATTCATATAATAAAGATGGAAGTTTATATTGTGAATCTATGGCTGGTGAATCTACATATTATACATATGATAAAGGAAGATTAACAAAACGAAAAGAGAAATTTATTGAAAACTTATTTGATTATGATAATTTTGGAAATTGTACGCATTATAATATTGATTCAAAAACTAAACCTCAAAATATGTTTTGGGAAAGAGGTAACTTATTAAAACAATACATTTGTGATAAAAATATTAAATATTATTATAATGGTGAAGGAGTGCGTTTTAAAAAGACTATTAATGACAATAATGTAGATTATGTATATGATGGATCAAAGTTAATTAGGGAAGAAAGAAATGGTCTAATGATTAGATATTTATATGATGCAGACGGATTGAGTGGAATTATACCATTATATAATAATGATGAATTTCAATATACATTTGTTAAAGATGCTGAAGATAATGTAATTGCAATATATAATAAAGATAAAGAAGTAGCTTATTATGAATATGATTCATGGGGAAACTGTATGGTATATGATAAGAAAGGTGGAACCATTATTACAGATGAAAATCATATTGGGAATATCAATCCAATAAGATGGAAATCACTATATTATGATACTGAAAGTAAATTATATTTTATTAATGGTAGATATTATTCTCCGTTAATGAAACAATTTATTTCAGCGGTATCACCAGAAGTTGCATTTTCAAATGCCAATTCTTTGTATAGTCTTAATTTGTATAGTTTAACTGTTGCAAATCCTATTAATTTAGTGTATAATACATATACTTATGAAACATTTGAAAAGCTTACTTATGATTCTGATGAATTAACAAAGTGGCAATATTTTTGGCAAGTGACTTGGCAAAAATTTTGGAATAGTCCGCTCGGAAAAGCTATATCAATAGGGTTAATGGTAATTGCTGTAATAATAATTATTGTTGTTGCATTCTTTAATATTGGTGCTGCTGCTATCTTGGCTAAAGCTTTAGTAAAAAGTGTAGTAATTTCAGGTTTGTGGTTTTTTGGAGCAGCTGCAATAGCTGGCTTTTGTTCAAAAAAAGGTTTTGGTCCCGGTTTTTTAAATTACATAAATAATAATTGGTCGTTCTCTTTGGCTATTACTGGATTGTTTGCGATCATAAGTACTAGTCTTAATATTTCCAGTGCTATTAAAATAGTAAATGCTTCACAACAGTCAGCACTTCAGTATGCTAAAGATGTGTTTGCTACTTCAAAAAGAAAATATAACAATGTATCTACAGCCATTGACAAAAAAACTGGAAAAATTTATCGTGGAAAAGCAGGAAGAAATCCTGATTTTATTCCAAATAAACTTTTAAAAGCAAGAGAGTTTCCATCTTTAGAAGAATGGGATGATATTTTTAATTGTGCAGAAGTGAGGGCAGTTTCAAAAGCTTTAGATGATGGGGCTAGACTTAGTGATTTAGTAGTAACAACTGTAAGGGTTAAGGATTTGGCCATGGCGCCTATGTGTAGAAATTGTAGAAAACTTCTTCGAGGTATTTTATTAGTTGTCAGTGGATAGGAGGAAATTATGTGTTTTTCTAAAGACGTACTACAATGCTTAAAAAAAAATGGTTGGAATAATGAAAAAAGAGATATTGATCGAATAATTAAATATATAAAACAAAACGGATATGAAGTTAATGAAAATTTAATTCTGTTTTTAGAAAGATTTGATAAGTTTACTTTTAAATTCCCTTTAAAAAAATCAAGAGATAAGGTAATTTTTGATTGTGAGAAAATGATAGCAGAAGATAAAGAAGTAGCATTAGATTATGAGGAATCTGTAGGAGAACAGTTAATACCTATAGGAGAAATTGGTTTTTACTATTTAATTATGATTTCTTTGTCAGGAAAAATATATGCTTCATTTGATGGTTATTTATTCTTGTTTGGAAATAATATTTATGAAATGATAGAAAATTGCTATTATGGCAATAAGGTTGAAGAAATTCCAATTAAAGCTAAGCCATGTACTTTTAAAAACGAAATATATAAAATAAATAAAGATGAAATTAATAAGTATAAAGAAAAATTTAATCACTCTTTTGTAATTGAGTTAGATGGAAAAAAATGTAGTAATTTAAAAAATTTTATTTTAGAATTAAATAAATTAATTCCATTTGATAAAGTATCTTTTGATTTTCAAATGCATATTTTAAATATGAGAAAATTAACTGAATATATAAATAAGGAATCATATTTAATGATTATAACGAATTATAATTACTTTCTAACTAATGATGTTATTAATAAAGAATTATTTGAAAATAAATATAAAAGTGAAATATTATCCTGGTATGACAATTTAATTGCTGTAAAATTATGGGGTGGTGAATATAAACAGTTTAATATTTTATTAGTTTCTGATTAGTATAATTGTGACAATTATTGATAAATGTTATACATTAATTATATTTTGTGAGAAATAAAATAGGTTCAAAATTTATCAAAAAGAGATTATTATTTTTAAAAATAATAATCTCTTTTTCCATAAATTATAAAAAAGATTATTTAAATAATTTATTATAAGTGTATCTAATATATATGAGATGATTAACACAAATATTATTTATAAAATTGTGATAGTTATATTAATGGTTTGGAAATATCAATAGTATTAGTATTTATTAAGCAGTTTTGAGTTATTGATACGTAGAAATAATAGCTCATTTTATTTTACTCTAAATTTGTTGAAAAAAATAAGTTTTATGATATAATATTGTAGAAAGCACGTATTAATTTGTAAATTAATATTTTAGTAAAATATATGGAGGAAAATCAATGAATAAAATATCTTTTACTGATTATAAAGGTTCTATGATATATTTTCACTTTTTTGATACATATATTAAATTCTATGAAAAAGGGAAAGAAGCAATTTTTAATGAACTTTACATAAATAATAGTTCATATAGAAGATGTAGAGAAAAAGAACAAGGCGTAGGACCAAAAATTATTTCCAAACTTTCTAAATACAAAAAGAAATATTAGCAATTAGAATAGAGGACTTAAGAAAAGTTTTATCTATTAAGACAAGTGTTCTTTTCGAGCATTTGCATAAGAATAATTATTATTTTTGCCAGAACCAAATAGAGTTATTGAACCACAAAATATTGTTTCATTTACTATATCGGATTCTCTAGCTCCTACCCAAAAAACTTTTTTCATAATTTTCTCCGAATAATTTATAGTTATTTGGAGGATTTTTATATATTGGTGCAATAATATAATTAAATTATGAATCTAGATGTTTTACATATATAATATAAATTGCATCAAATTTGGATGCGAATAATCACTATTTTTCCGATGAGATAGGAAATCACCTTTAGTAAAAAAAAGAATGTTTTTTTATAAAATTTTTATATTACATTTGAACCTATCAATATATAGAAAGAAAAATTGAAATTATTAAATTTTATTATTTTTTCTTTCACATTTTTGAAAGATATCAATTTGACATATTCATACTAAAATATTATAATATATATAGTAAAATAATAAGATAAGAGGCGTTTTTTATGAAAAAATTTAAATTAGAAAAATATAAAGATTTCAAACAATATTTTAATTTATTAGATGTTCTAATAAAAACTAAGTCATCAAATAAGGAAATGTTTTTAGAAAGTATCAATATTTCACCTAGTTCATATAGAAGAGTAAAAAAAGAAGGAAATAAAATAGGTGAATCTATATTAAAACAATTATCACAATATTTTGAATATAATTTATGTAGTATTGAATTAGTTGATGAAATTGAAGAAAAAATAAATAGAATATATTATGATATATATTATAAAGATTATGAGAATTATTCATCACATTATGAATGGTTAGACAGCATGATTGAAAAAAGATATATTATTTTTCCTATGTTTAAATTACTAAAGTTATTAATGATAATTAATGATCAAGAGTCACCGAAAAATATACAAAACAATAATTTTGAATTATATGAAGAAGTTAAACAATATGAAGATTTCTTTGATGATGAATTAAAAGAAATTATTGAGATTCTTGATGTAACATTCAAAAAAGATATTGACATTTATTTTTTATCAAATGATTATATTAATGAACTTACATATCATACAATTGCTACACGATGTTTAGTAATGAAGAGATATATTGAAAGTATTTATTATTGTAATAAAGTTAAAGAACTGTATTTAAAAGATGAAAATTATAAAAGAGCTTTTTATATTAATTTAACATTAATATCAAATTATAATTATCTTCTAAAATTTAAAAATGCATACTTTTTAGCCCAAAAACAATTTAAAGTTTTATCTTCCTTGAAAAATAAAGGATTGGAATATGAGTATACTAAGGGGTTATATACAATTACATGTTTAGGATTAAAAAAATTTAATGAAGTAATTAGTATATTAAAGAGTAAAAACAATTTAGGATTAAGTGAGGTATTTAGTCTATTAATTTCATATTATTATACCGATAAAAAACAATATGATACATTTTTTAAAGAATTAACAGCGAATGATAAAAATAATAATTTCAAAGAATATCTTAATATATTAAATAGTATCTTAAAAAATAATAATAAAAAGAAAATAACAGAATTAGAAACATGTAATATTAATAAATGTATATTAGAAATTTTAAAAAAAATGTAATTTCGAAAAAATACGATTTTAAAACACAAAACAGTCTAAAAATTGACTGTTTTTTTTTTTTTTTTTTGCAAATATTTCATTTTGCTTTCAGAAAATTGAAGGACTGACATTTGACAACAAAATAATTTTAATGTAAACTTTAAACATAACTATAGTTAAATAAAATAAAAATATGAACGTTCATATTCCTAAAGGATGGATTATGAAAAAAGGTAAATTAGTTTTAGTTGCAATTACGTTATTATTAGTAATTGTTTTAGTTAGTGTATTTTGTATTCGAAAGCAAGAAGCTAATGAAGATTGTGATCAAGTAGTTATGGAAGTAAAAGAAGTACATAATGAAAGTGAAGAAGAAAATATTGTTAAATTAGAAACAGAAATTTATGAGGAAAGAAATCCTGAATATATTATGTGGTTATCTATGAATGCTTTAGAACAGTTAGATGAAGGTTATATTTAATTAAAATATAATGGAGATAGTCTAATGGATTCATTAACAATAGTTGTTTCAATTGTTAGTATTATTGGAACAATATCAAGCATTACATTCGCTTATTTTGCTTTTAAAAGAAATTCATTGAATGATAAACAACAAGAAAGTAAAAACGATGGGATTGTAATATCTGATATTGGCTATATAAAAGCATGTGTAGATAGGGTGGAAAAGAATTTGACCAAAGTTGATGAAAGATATCGCAATATTTTAGAAAGACTTGCAAAAGTTGAAGAAGCTGTAGCTAATTTAACAAAACGAGTAGATGATTTATAATGATATCAAGTAATAATAAAATCTATTTAAATTCAGGAGGAAGATTAAATGGAGTTTACTAGTATTCCTATTATAGTAATCATATGTTACATAATAGGTGAAATTTATAAAGTCTTATTTAAAAATAAACAAGACTTATACAAATTAATACCAATAATACTAGCATGTTTTGGTGGTTTGTTAGGGATATTAATATTCCTAACAAATCCTGAAATATTATTAAATGTATCTAATGCTTGGACTGCATTAGGAATTGGTATGGTAAGTGGAGTTAGTTCTACTGGAACTAACCAAATAATAAAGCAAATATTTATTAAAAATAAAGAAGGAGACAGTTAAAAATGAAACATATTGAAAATAGAAAAGCAGAATATGTAAATAGAAAACTAATAGTTGTTGAAGAAGTATTAGAAAGAAATAATGCTGGAGATATCACAAAGTTTTATGGGTTTATTGGAAGAGCAGATGGTGATGTAGATCAAGAAGGAACGCCTATAAATAAAGATACATTAAAGTTTATTAGAAAAGGATATAGGGTACCGAGATCTTTAATGGAATTAAGAAAGAATTTGTTAACTACGAATACATTAACAATCGAATGTTTGGAAGAAGTTAATGCAACAGTAGGAAATAGTAGTTCGTTCCCATTTAATTTGAGTTGTTCTGTCAATAATACTACTGGTATAGTTACGGTTACTGCAACAGTTAAAAATAATGTTACCGGAACTGGAATTACAAATTTTGATTTTTATGTTACTTTGACTTCTGAAGAAACTAATGTAAAAATCGGATATGTAAAATGTACAGTTGAGTTTGATTATGATTAATTAATAATTCAAAATTAAAGGAGAAAATAATATGAAAAATATTAAAAACAGAAATGCACAATATCTGCATAGAAAATCATTTGAAGTAGATAGTGTTGTGAGAGATGAAAAAGGTGATATTTCAAAAATGTATTGTTATATCACAAGAGATGAAGGACAAGTTTATGAGTCAGGCTCATCAATTGATAAATATACTTTAGAGTTTATTAGAAAAGGCTATAAGGTTGCAAAAAAATATATGGATTTATCTCCAAATGTAGTACCAACAAACACAATTACTATTGAATGTTTAGAAAAAGTAGATATCACAGTAGAATATGATTTATCAAATAATATTACGTTAAATGGTTCTTATGATGATGTAACAGAAACAGTAACTATCACAGGTACAGTTAAAAGCTCAGGAGGAACATTACAAGGAACAGAAAAAATTCCATTTAAAGTTACATTAACTTCAAATGAAACAAATGTAATTATAGGAGTTATTGATTGTCATGTTAATTATACATATGCATCAATTTCACCAGAAGATTAGTAAAAGGAGAAAGTTATGAAACTTCAAAAAGTAAAAGAAAAATTATTAAAAAAAGAGTTACAGCAAACAAGAAAATTCAAAAAAGAATTTAAAAAGAAAGAAGATAAAAATATTAATGAATTAAAAATAATTGGTGTTACAGGAAGTACAGGTAAATCATCAACATGTGTTATGTTACATGAATACTTAAAGAGTTTGGGATATAAATCAGTTTTATATTCAAGTGCAATGGTAGATTCACCTGTAACATATATAGATAAAACTATCGGCATTGAAATTGCGCTTAGATCAGAACAAGATTTATTTAATATTATTGAAGAAGTGGAAGCATATGAAGCTGACTATTTAATTTTAGAAGTTAATGAATCAGTTTTAGAAAAACATATTTTAGATGATATCGATTTTGATGTTAAAGTATTAACAAACTTAAATCCATTCCATAGTGAAGAAAATTATTCTGAAGAAGAATATGTTGAATTAAAAAAATCATTTTTTAGAAACACAAATAAAGATACAAAATGCGTAATTGGTTTTCAATGTTATAATGAAAAATTATTAAATGAATTATTAAAGTTAACGTCACATAATGATAAATATCTATTTTCAACAGATCATATTTTAAAAACATATCAAGTTAATAAAAACTTCTTTGATGTAGTATTACAAGAATTATTTTTGACACTAGATGGATTAAATATGGAAGTTAAAGTTAGTGATGAAGTAATTAATTTTAAGACTAAATTATTAATGAAATATAATGCATTTAATATCTTAGCAACAATCACTACTTTACAAGCTTTAAATTTATTTGATGTAGACAAATTTAAAGACGTAATTTATGATATTAAAGTTGGTGGAAGAAGTGAAGTAATTAATATGAATAATAGATTAATATTAATTGATACACAACTTGATAAACCTTTAGAATGTTTAAAAGAATTAAAAGAAAAAGGCCTAATTAATCAAATTAAAGTAGTAGTTGGCTCTGTTGGATATGGATATAAACATTGGGATGAAAAGTTTAAATCAGAAGAGTATATTAACTCAAGAGTAAAATATAGAAAATATGCAATGGGCTTATTAAAAGATGTTGATTATGTATATTTAACTGAATGTGATAGTGGGGCAGAAGATGTCCAACAAATATGTCTTAATTTAAAATCATATTTAGGTGAAACAGTTAATAGTGAAATTATCTTAGATAGAGTAGAAGCTATCAAAGAAGCAATTACTTGTTCAAATGAAAAAGATGCTATCTTTATTGCCGGTCGTGGTAATAAAAGAACATTATGTGATGGTGAAGAATCAATGAAGTTCTTTAAAGATAGTGAAATTGTTGAAGAAGTATTAGAAGAATTAACAGAGAAAGGATGGTTTTAATTATGGATAATAGTAAAAATTTTCAAAAGGAGTTATCTTTTGAATTAGGTAATGGACAAGGCAGTATTAATACTTTTACAGGTAGATTATTATTTTCAACTCCAGATGCTAATATTAATATTGAAAGTTATAATTTAAGAGTTAATCATGTATATAATTCACACTTTAGTTTACCTAGTGGATTAAGTAGTAAATGTGGAAATAAGTGGAAATTAGATATTGAACAATATATTTATAAAATTCAAGATGTGTATTATTATATTGATGAAGTTGGAATGAAACATGAATTTAAGTTATTAACCGGAACAAAATATTATGATACAAGTGGATTAAACTTTATATTTGATTCTTCAACTCAAACAATTACTATGCAAAATGGTGTAGAATTAAAATTTGTTAATGAGAGATTAACAAGAATTAATTATAAAAACTTTTCAAAAGTTATATCATATAATAGTAAAAATCAAGTAGTGAGTTATTATGATACAAGGGAAGTCCAAAATAGAATAGAATTTGCATATTATGATGATGGATTAATTAAAACATGTTCTATATATGGTGATCATAAAAATAAATATAATTTAGAATATTACTATGATGAAAATGAAAATTTAATTTATGTAAAGAAAACAACTTATAAAGGCGAAAAGAAAATATTTAAATATGAATATAATTCAGCACATAATATTACTAAAATGATTTCTTACAATAAGTGTCAAGAAATTGATTTTGTTTATTTAGGAAATAAAGTGGTTTCTTTAGATTCATATAATGTCAAAATAATTCCAATTATGGCTGAAGTAGATGAATATTTAGGTAGTGAATTTATATTAGGTGATGATAAGTATTTAAGTGATAAACAATTTGTTTTTAATGAAGATGATATTAATAAATTAGATACCATTGAATCATTAACAATTTCATATCTTCCAACAAATCATAAAACAAATGTTACAAATAGTAATAATGTAACTATTGTTTATTTTTATGATAGTGAAGGAAGATTTACAACTGCCTTAGAACAAGTTGATGAATCACATTTTAAAGATGAGACAAATAAATTTGGATTAGATGTAATGCCAACTGGTTCAAGCACAATTTGCATTAATAATAGAAATGCATATTCATTAACATCTGATACACTATCTATTAAAGATACTAATGAAAATTATTTTGCTGAATTTAAAAGTAACTTACTAAATAACTTTTTGGGAGTTAATTATTATGATTTATCGTGTTTAGTGTATCTTAATATAGAACTATTATCTGATAAAGTTAAAGTATTAGTTATCAACAGTGATGATGAAGAAAGTGTATGTGGTTATGGATATTTAAATAAAGATGCGGTGAACGCTTGGCAAAAATTAAATATGTCAATTACTATAAATGACCTTCAATTCAAAAATTTAAAACTTAAATTTTCGTATGATGAAGAATTATTACCTGCTGATAATTGTCCATTATTAATCTCTGATTTAAAATTAAAAGCAGGCACTCATAGTGATGTAATACTTGTAAACAAAACAACTAATGAAGAAATTAATATTAATGATATTGATATGATTAGTTGTTCTATTCAAGATAATGATAATACATATACTATTAATGAATTAATATGGTCATCTACTAGATTAAGTTTTAATGATTTATTACAATTAAAAAAAGATTATTTTGAAAATGATTCAACTTACCATATTGTTTCATTTGATAATGGAAGATATAAAAGATATGCTACAAATATTATTATAAAATTGACTGATGGAGTAACAGAAATTAACTTAAATAACTATGATTTATTATTAAGGAATGCCTTGCAATATGATATTGAAGTAGTTAATACAATATATAGCTTCGAAACAGAAATTATAAATCAAGAAAATGTAAAATATATGTATATTAGAAAAACCGGAGAGAAAAGAATATATAGTGGAGATGATGTAACTTTAATTACAAATAATTCATATGAAAAATATGATTTATTAGGTAAAATTATAGAAGAAGAAACTTCAAAAAATATTACTATTTGTTATGAATATGATGATTACGATGATCTAATTAATGTTTATTTTACGGATCAAAATTCTACTGAACCGTATTATACATTATCTTATAGTATATATCCAAGTCAATTTTGTATTACTCAATTAAATAAAGTTATTAATTTAGTATATGATAATGATTGTGTATTAGTAAAAGAACTTATTAGTTCTAAAAATAGTTCTGAAGATGACAGAATAACTGATTATGTATATGATATTTTTAATGAAAATATTGTGGAAGTAAAAAGAACAAATGGAAATAGTAATTTTATTAAATATAGTGGTAGCGGAAAAGTAGTAGAATTTAAGACAAGTTCACATGCTGATTATGATGATACTAATAACATTATTTACCAATTTGATCATACTCCTTTATTATTAAATAATAAATATAATAGAGCACAATCAACTATGATTAAAACATTTAATAATCAAGGAAATTTATTTACAAATATTTTTAATAATAGAAAGCTGTTTAAAGATGAGGTTGATAATGAAATTTTAACTATTTTAGAAGAAGAAAATGGTAATAATATATTTACAAGTACATATAATAGTAAAAATAAATTGATTTCAATTAAACATAATAATGAAGAAGTATTATCTTGTTTATATGATGTTGATACAGAATCTCCAGATAATTTAAATAATGTTATAAGTTATAATATAGTAAAAGATGAAAGATTAAATATAGCAGAAAAATATCAAATGAAAAATAATGATAATTTAATACAAAAACAAATGTACTTTCCATTATTAAATCCTGAAAATGAAGATTATACATCAATTAGTGATTATTCAAATAAAGAATATGTATTGACAAAAGAAACTGAAATTGATAAAATAAGTTATAAGCAATTTGCAATTGGATATGATGATGTAAATTATAGGTTTAATAATCAGAATGTAGAAAATAATTTTAATAAAACTGACCCTGAAAATTTATTAGAGTTTAGACAAGTAAGAAGTAATAACGTGCTAGAATCGCAAATTGATAAGACAACAATTAAAGTTTTAAATAAAGCTGGATTAATAGAAACAGAATATTATTATGATGGATACGGAAGATTAACAAAAAAAGAATTAGAAAATAAATATTCTAATAATACAAAAAAATTTAATGTTACTAATTCATATAATACAGAAACAAGAAGACTTGAAAAGATAACTATTAATCCTGTTGAAAGCGGATTTTCAGTTGAATCAACTTTTGCTTATGATTATAATGACAAAATCACTAGTAATCCAATAAAATTTAGGATTGAAGGTCAAGATTATAGTTATGATAATTCATATGAATATGATATAAATGAGCAATTAACTAAAGATACATCATATTTTGGAACTAAAGAATTTTCATATTATGCAGATGGATCAATTAATAATATCATTCATACAAAAAAAGATGGAACATTAAATAATATTAATTATTTATATGAAAAAGGCTTATTAACAAATATTGTATCAAATGATTATAACATTTCTTTAGGATATGATAATACTACAAGAGATTGTGTATCAATAACTAAAATTAAAGATAATATTATAGAATATCAATATTTATTAAATTGGAATAAAAATAGATTAAATTCAATAGGTGATATCTCAAAAACAATAAATTTTGAATATAATTTAATAAATGGACTTAGATATCGCAAAAGTGTTTCATATGGCAATAATAATAGTAATAATTATGATATATATTATTACTATGATGATAATAAATTATTAAAAGAAGTAAGAAAAAATGAAACACTATTATATTTATATGATAAAGATGGATTGTTAGGATTCGTTCTTGTTAAAGATGGTGTTGTTAATAAAACATTCTATTATATTAAAAACTATGATAATAGTGTTATAGGAATAGTTGATGAAAGTTATAACTTAGTAGGTAGGTATGTGTATGATGCATATGGAAATCAAGAAATAATTTGCAATTCGCAAAATGTATCAAATGTTTATACAAATTTACAAATTATGAATTTGAATCCTATTAGATATAAAGGTTACTATTATGATGAAGAAACAGGATGGTTTTGGTTATCCTCAAGGTATTATTCACCGGAATTATGTAGATTTATTAGTCCTGATGATATTGAATATTTAGATCCTGAAAGTGTAAATGGATTAAATCTATACTGCTACTGTGCAAATAATCCTATTTCTTATGCAGATCCGAGTGGGCATATGATTGTACCTAATCCAATTTATAAATCAAATGTAGGTAAATTAATTGGATTGTATATAAGAAAAGGATTTATAACAGCATATGATAGATGTACATCATTTGGTATAACTGGATGGAAAAGAATAGGATATTCGTTATTAGGAATGTTATATGGAGATTTGCCAGTTTCTCTTGCTAATATACCGTTGCTTTTTTCATCAATTAAGATGGCAACTGACACAAGATTTAAATTTCAGGATAACCCTAATTATAGTTTTTGGAATGCAGGATTGTATGCTTATTTTTTAAAGAATACGTATTATAAAGATGAAGACTCTAGGACTATATTGGGATTATATATTGAACTGCAAGCCCATTATTTATTTTATTTAGCTGGCAATAGCCATGCAATGGATGGGGCTGATATGGGACCTACATCTGAAGATGATACGGCAATGTTAAGTGAATGGATTGCTAGTAAAATTATGGGGGCAGTTAATGATTTTATAGACATTTTTAAAACGCCATTACCTAAAATAACTATATTTAAATAAAGGAAGGTATATATGAAAAAAATTAATTTAATAATTCTCTTATTCTTTATATTATTTTTAAGTGGATGTCGATTGTTTAATTTTTATGATGAAAATTATGAAGGATTTTATACAACTAAAATCCCAACAAATAGCACTTTAAGAGGAACCATTAAAATACCTAATGAATGGGAGTTTATTATTGATGATGGTATAATAACATTAATTAATAAAGATACAAAAGAAGTAATAGCAGAACAAATTGTACAAGGATATGTGAGTTCTATATATAAAAATAATGATTGGCTTTACATAGGGAATGATTTATCATTTAATAATAAATATGAAGTAGAATACGCTATAAAAGTCAATGAAAATTATGATAGAGTTAAAATTTATTCAAATTCTATTGAAAAATATATATTTTCCGATGAAAAAGAGATTTTTAGTGTTTTGAAAATTAATGCATATATTAATCGAGAAAAAGGAGATTATATATTATTACTTCGCTTATATGATGAACAATATGAAGATGTAATAGAAAAAATTATTAATTCATATTGCTTCGGTGGTACATTAGGATATGAAAATGATGTTATTTATGATTAAAGTTACAAACATAATTAATAAATTAATATCACTTTTAACATTAAGGGTGGAGCTGATTATCTCAGTTTCATCCTTTCTTATATTTAGTGGTAAAGAAGCGAAACCAGGGTATCCCAGTTTCGCTTTTGGCCATTAAAAGAAAGAGAGACTAACTATAACAAGTCAATAATAAAATAAAAAATATTAAGTTTTTCATAATTAGAGTATACAAAAAGTTATACCCATAATTTTTCAAAAAAGGTATTTCATTAATAAAAATATTAAAAATCTTTTTGTTTTTAAATCACTATGATATAATAATTAAAGTAGTTGTTGTGGACTACTGATTTAAGACAGAAGGATTAAATGATTTATTGTTTTTGGTTAAATAAAAAACTATTCGTATAAATTTATTAACCATATGAGAACAAGCAACACGATCATGTTTTCCATTCTGTCTTTTTTTATGATAAAGTTCATAAAAATAAGGCTGTGATTGACGTAAAGGAAGCATTAAGTTCATTAAAGTTCGTCTTAATAAATGTGACCCACATTTTGCCATTTTACCATAAGTTGATTTAGTGCCTGATTGATCTAAATTTGGTATAATACCCGCGAATTTTAATGCCTGTTCCGAGTTGTCGAATGTTTCAAATAAACCATATTCACCAATTATAGCTGCAACAGAAACGATTCCAACACCTTTAATCCCTTTTAGAGGAGTATCAATGATATCTAAAATTGATTCAATTTGTGATTCTATCTTTTTAAGACAAATATTAACACTTTCTATTGTTTTAATTGCAAGAATAGCTAGTTGATATTCAATTTCATCAGGAACACCAATAGTATTTTTAGATAAATCAATAATTTTATCAAAAGAACTTCTTGATAACCTCCCTCTAGAAATAGAGTAAAGTTTAGAAAACAACTTTTCTTTATTTGCTTTAACTATAGATTTAAGATTAGGAAACTTTGATATTAAATATTTAGCAACCTCAGATTTTATTTCAATTACGCTTTGAAGTTCAGGGAAACATTTATCACAATAATTGTTTAGTTTAACTAAATATTTAGCTTTTTGATTTGTGTAATCAATATGTTCTCTGTATAAAAGTTTAAGTTTATCATATTCGGGTTTTCTAGATTCTTTCTTTTTAAACCCAAGCTCACGCATAGTAGTAATAATGATTTTTGAGTCAATTTTATCATTTTTAATTTTAGCAACGTTTAAAGCTTTTCTAAAATTAGCTGTATGAATAGGATTGATTTCCATGAAATTATAATTATGAGAAGTTAAAAACTTCTTTAATAGCTTTCCATAATGACCGGTTGATTCTAGACCAATAAAAATATTCTCTTTACTAGGGCCAAGAGATAAAAGTATTGATTTAAGATAATCAAAACCAGTTTGATCATTTGGAAAAGTAAAGCAATTATTGATGATACTACCACTTTCATCAATAATGTAGCCATCATGTTTGAACTTAGAAATATCTAAGCCAACATAATAAAAAATAGACATTAAATAAACACCACCTTTGAAATGTAATATTTTGTATCGTATTTAAACCACGAATAAATCTTAACTAATGTAACCTGGTAGTCGATAAAACGTCAAAAGCGTTAGCTAACTCATCAACAATTATTAAGATCGTGGTTAGAGCCTCTCTGAAACAGTCAATCGCTGTAGGAAAAAAATACTAATCCACGATACAATATAATTATACCATAGGGTAAATTATCGATAAATAATAAAAGGCTCTAGAGAAAGGAAAAATATAGTTTTAAATAATTAAATTATAAAATATTTAATTATATTTTAATTATACCAGGAAAAGATTATAGGTAAAAAAGAAGTTAAAACTGAATATTATTCAGAAAGTAAAGAAATAACATATTTTGTTATTGAGGAAGTGGAAGAGGAATCAATAGTTAAATTAATAGAGAAAATGTTAGTTAATATTATTTTAACTGGTTGTAATGGTGGACTATGCTAATAAATTATGATATAATGAAGTTACTAAAATAAAAAAGAAGTAAGATAATTGTTTGAGGATACTCGTGAGATACCCGTCGAATAGTAATTCATTAGGCCATTATTTTAAGTTTGCAGGCATTTTATTTTGGATACTAGGTGTGATTTTAGGTTTATATGATCTAATTGATAATATAATTGATAAAGCAAATATAAAACAATATTTAGGAGTTATATTTATATTTGGATTTCTTGAACTAATTGGAACTGCTTGTTATTTTAAAGGTAAAGATTTAATTGAAAAATCAAAATAAGTTATATCAAATTTTATAATGATTGTTATAATGAAGATAATATTAGACAATTTTTTACAAACCCATTAGTGTATAATATTAGTGTATAAACTAATATTATATGCGTAATAGTTTTAGATTATACGCATTAATATTAAAAATCTTAAAATTTATAATCTTATTAAATAAGATTACAAAGGAGGGATTATTTAATGCGTTGGACAAACGACATTACGCCGCTTCGAATACGTAGCGGTTGCTATGATAATACGTAGACTGTATTATACAATTAAATATTTTAAATAAACTGGCAATTATGGCTAGATACCTAGTATCTAACTATGATTGCCTTTTTGTTTGCAGAATTTGTATTAATTTATATATTCGTGGACCTCCTTGCGGATTTTTAAGTTTTTTTGAAAATTTAGAAATTCACAAGGAGGTTTTTTATTATGAAAAAGAAAGTTATTTATAAGGTGACTACTAAATATTCAATTGAAATTGAAACTGAAAATATTGATGAAGAAAAGTT
>JAGBDV010000015.1 GCA_017937305.1 Bacilli bacterium | reverse complement strand
GTGCTAAATATTTAAATAACGAAAAATTCACTTCTGAAGATCAAATTAAAGTTGGTGATGTTGTTGTTATCGTTGGTCAATTAACTAACTATGGTGGAACATTAGAATTCAATTCAGGATGTTATATTGATAGCTTTGGTGATGGACAAACTCCAGAACCTCCAGTACATGAACATGTATTTGTTGAAGGTAAATGTGAATGTGGTGAAGTTGATCCTAACTACGAAGCTCCTGTTTCATCTGATAAAGTTGAAGTTACTGCTGATAATTTAGGGCTTGGTGCTTATGCAGATGGTTCAAAAGAAGTTGGTGGTGTTCAATTTGATTTCGTTGAATTAGGTTCATACGGAAATGGTATTCAATGGAGAAATAAAACAAAAGCTTCTTCATTATGGAATGTTACAGCATTAGCTAAACCAATTGCAAAAATTGAATTAGTATACAATGCTGCAAAAGCTACTTATTCAAACGCAAATGCATTAAAGATTCAATTTGGTACAGATAGTTCAGTTGCATCATATTCAACATTCTTATCAACTGAAAATGGCGTAACAAATTATACAATTACACCTGATGCACAAACTTATACATATGTTAAATTTACAATCAATATCACTTATTCAATGTATTTTGATTCAATTACAATTTACTATGTAGATGGTGATGTAGTTACTCCAGAACCTCCAGTACATGAACATGTATTTGTTGAAGGTAAATGTGAATGTGGTGAAGTTGATCCTGATTACGTAGCTCCACAACCTCCAGTTGCTGAAGGTGAAAAAGTTGAATTAAATCCTGAAGTTTTAGGTCTAGATGCATATGCAGATGGTTCAAAAACTGTTGATGGTGTTCAATTCGATTTTATCGAATTAGGTTCATACGGAAATGGTATTCAATGGAGAAATAAAACTAAAGCTTCTTCGTTATGGAATGTTACAGCATTAGCTAAACCAATTGCAAAAATTGAATTAGTATACAATGCTGCAAAAGCTACTTATTCAAACGCAAATGCATTAAAGATTCAATTTGGTACAGATAGTTCAGTTGGTGGTTACGAAACATTCTTATCAACTGAAAATGGCGTAACAAATTATACAATTACACCTGACGCACAAACTTATACATATGTTAAATTTACAATCAATATTACATATTCAATGTATTTTGATTCAATTACAATTTACTATGTAGATGGTGATGTAGTTACTCCTGAAACTCCAGCTACAGTTAATAAAGCTGATTTAGATACTTTAAATGGTGGAAAACATTCTTCAAGTTATGCAGATTATACATCTACAAATGGTTGGACAGTTACTGGTTGTGCTATTAACTCAGGTAGTACAGATTCAACAAGTACAGCTAACCCTTCATTTGGTTGTTTAGGTGGTGCTGATGTTAGAGCTGTTACTTTAAATGGTGGTACTGATAAAACTTTAGGTACAGTTAAATCTGCAGTATTATCAGGTGGTTTATCAAAATTAAGCTTTAATTATACAAACTTATTCACTGATACTAAATTTAGTGTTACAGTTTATATTGAGGATGCTCAAGGTAACGTTTTAAAAGAAGAAGTTGTTTCTTATGATAACCCTAATAAAGTTAAATATGAAGTAAGAACTTATGAATTAGAATTTGCTGTTGAAGGCGATTTCGTTATTGAAATTGTTAACAACCGTCCAAATGGATTAACAGGTAATAAAGACCGTGCTACTATTTGGAATATCGAATGGGTAAGTGCTAAATAATTAGCCAATACATTTAAAATAATTAAGAGTATCACATTTGTGGTACTCTTTTTTCTTGATTAATTCATATAAATATAATATAATTCTATTAAGAAGTAGGTGATTATATGAAGAAAATATATATATATTTAATTTTATTTATTGCAGTTTTTAGTTTATCTAGTTGTAAAAATAAATATGAAATATCTGAAAATGCAGATTTATTAGAATATGGAAAACGTGGGAGTTATGGATTTTCATATGTTAATGAAGATGGAGATAAAGAATATTATTATAAAGTACCACAAAATATTGTGGTTGGAGCTTTTGATAATACTAAGAAAAGTAAATATACAATATGTTATGTTTATTATAATCGTGATGGCGATATAATAGGTGTTGTTCCAAGAAAAACTCAAATACTTAAAAAGGGTAAAACCAATGTTCTTCATCTTAATTATGGAGAAAAAGAAGAATATGTTGATGGAAAATATTTTAGATATGTTGAATGGAGAGAAGTTCTTTATATCTATGAAGGTCATAATATATATGTAGATAGTTCTTATTTTGAAGAATAACCTAAATTTAGGTTATTTTTCCTTTTTAATGAAAAAATAAGATATATATGTTATAATTAATAATAGGTGGTGAAAATAATATGTTAACAAAGATTTATCATAAAATTAAAGAGTATGACACGATAATTATTCATAGACATACCAAACCAGATGGAGATGCTCTAGGTTCGCAAATAGGCTTAAAAGAAGCGATTCTTGCAACTTTTCCTACTAAATGTGTAAAAGTAGTAGGAGATATTTCTGAACGTTATTCTTGGATTGGTTCTATGGATAAAGTAAGTGATGAATTATATAATGGAGCTTTAGTTATAGTTTTAGATACTGGAGCTGAAAAACTAATCAGTGATGAAAGATATAAACTTGGAAGTTTCCTAATTAAAATAGACCATCATTATCCACAAGGAGAATATGGTGATTTAGCATATGTTGAAACAACAAGAGAATCTTGTGCTGGAGTTATTGCGAAATTTTTAATTGAAAAAAGATTTAAACTAAATGATGTTGCAGCAAGTGCTTTATTTACTGGTATGGTTACTGATAGTGGAAGATTTAGATATTCATCAATAAATTCTGAAACTTATAAACTTGCAAGTGAACTTATGAAATATAAGATTGATACTGAATATATTTATAATAAAATTTATGTTGATAAACTTGCTAATGTAAAGTTAAAAGCTAAATTAATTGATAAGTTTGTAGTACTTGATAGCGGAGTTGCATATTTAATTAATACTAAAGAAGAAATTAAAGAATATAATGTACCTATTTATGATGTATCTCGTGGTATGGTAAACATTATGGCTGGTATTGAAGAAATATGTATTTGGGCAAATTTTTCTGAAGATGAGTCTGGGGATATTTATTGTGAATTTAGATCTAACGGTAAAAATATAAATGTTGTCGCAACTAAATATGGTGGAGGTGGTCACCTTCAAGCTAGTGGTACAACTGTTTATAGTTTTGATACTGTTAAAGAAATTATTAAAGATTTAGAACGTGTTGCAAGAGGTGAAGAATGTTTGTAGAAATTTTAAATAAAATTAAAGAATATAATCGTATAATTATTCATCGTCATATCAGACCTGATGGAGATTGTATGGGAAGTCAAATGGGGTTAAAATACTTACTTAAAAATACTTTCCCTGAAAAAGAAATATATGCAGTAGGAGATGAACTTCCTGAATATTTAAGTGAACTTGGTGAAGTAGATAATATTCCAGATGATTATTATAATGATGCGTTAGTAATAGTTGTAGATACTTCTGTTGATAAACGTATATGTGATGATAGATGGATGACTGGTAAATGTATTATAAAAATTGACCATCATGATGATAGTCCAGAATTTGGTAATATGTCATATGTAGATGAAAAAAGCCCTGCTTGTTCTTCAATTATTGTTAGAATGATTAAAGCTTGGGGCACTGAAGTTAAAATGTGTAAAAAAGCAGCATATGCATTATACTTTGGAATAGTTACTGATACAGGTCGTTTTAGATATCGCGGGTTAACAAGTGAAGTTTTAAATAATGCAGGTTATCTTTTAGATTTAGGAATTGATGTAGATTCATTATATAATAAATTATATATAGATGACGTTGCGACTTTAAAATTACAAGGTTTTGTTTTAAACAATTTTAAAACAACTCCAAATGGTGTTGCATATATCCACTTTACTAAAAAGATTATCAAGAAGTTTGGTGTTACAAAAGATGAAGCAGCAAATCTTGTGAATTCAATTAGTACTATTAAAGGACATCCTGTATGGGTAGCGTTTGTAGATCAAGGTTATGAAAAACCTAAAGGTCTTAAAAAAGGAGAATTTGATCCTTCCAAAGAAGTTAGAGTACGTCTTAGATCTAGAGGTGTAGAAATCAACGGTGTAGCATCTAAATATCGTGGTGGAGGTCACCTACAAGCTGCCGGTGCAACAATCTATTCTAAACAAGAAATGGCATCTTTATTAAATGAATTAGATATTCTAGTTGAAAAATATAAAAAGGAACATCCTGATGCTTTATAATAAAAAAGTATTAATTACTAATGATGATGGGTTTGATGCAGAAGGAATAAAAGCGTTAGTTGAACAAATATATAAGTTTACTAAAAATATTGTTGTTTTAGCGCCTAAAAATAACTCATCAGCTGTATCTCATTCTATTACTTTAAGAGATGGGTTAAAGTTACAAAAAGAAGAATCTATATATAAAGATGTAAAAACTTATTCGTTAACTGGAAGTCCAGCTGATTGTGTTAGTGTTGGAATAGTGTATTTAAAATTAAATCCTGACTATGTAATATCTGGTATTAATAATGGTTTAAATATGGGAATAGATATTTTATATTCAGGTACTGTAGCAGCATGTTTTGAAGCAGGTATTCATAATACTAAAGCTATTGCGTTTTCATGTGAAAGAAATGAACTTATTTCTGCAATACAAATTCCTAATATTATAAATTATATAGAAACAATTGAAAATCTCAAAAATGCCCCTATTTTAAACGTTAATATGCCAATTAACGCTAAAGGGTGCAAAATAACAAAACAAGGGGGAAATCAATTTTCTCACAAATATGATTTAATTGATGGATTGATTTATGCAACAGGAGAGTGTCTATTAGGAAAAGAAGAAAAAGATTCTGATGCAGATATAAGAGCTTATTATGATGGGTATATATCAATTAGCCCACTTACAATAGACAGAACAAAATATTAATTAGTTATATAAATATTAAACAATTCATATAATTAATTGGTGATAATATGAAGTTCTTTAAAATGGTAAAATGGATAATTGAATCTATTTTATTAGGTCTTGGAATCTTATTTATATTTAATTTAATTGGTGTTTATATTAATGTAAACATTCCTATTAATATATTTACCGTTTTAATAGTAGGTTTCTTAAGAATACCAGGACTTGTTGCAGTAATAATATATATGTTAATATAGAAGGTTAATTATGAAAGTAGCAATTAATTTTAAAAAGTATATAATAGAAGATGGTAATAAAGAATTAGAAATATCATTTAATAATACTGGTATATTTCAAGATAACATTTTAAAGTTTATTGATGAGTCTAAAGCAATGAATATCATATCAGTAAATTTATTCGAAATAATTGTCGAAAGAAAAAGTGATATCTCAACATTTATGTCGTTTAAAAAACATCAAAAAACTAAATTTATTATGAATGCAACGTTTGGTAACTTAGAATTAGATATATATACAAACGAATTAATTGTTAACAAAGAATCTTTATTTATTGTTTATAATGTATTAGAAGATTTTAACTCATACAAAACGTATGAACTTCATGTTACATTTACACCTATAAAATAAAACACTTGCAAAAAAGTTAAGTTTGTAGTATAATACGAATACTTGTTATTATAAAAATATAGGAGGCTCATAAAATGGGTGTTAAAGAAAAAGATAAATCATTATTAGAAATTGCGGTTGAATTACTTTCAACAAAACATAAACCTCAACCAATTATGCAAATCGCAAAAGAAGCTATGGAAATTAAAGGATTAAAAACAGCTCAAGCAAAAGAATTATTACCTCAATTCTTACTTGATTTCCAAGCATCTGGTTACTTTGTTTATTGCGGTGATGGCTGTTGGGATTTAAAAGATCGTCAACCTACATCTGTTCTAGATAAAGATGGTACTGACTTTGAAATTTATTCAGAAGAAGATGAAGAAGTTAAGAAACATGAACTTAAAGATGAAAGTTATGAAGGTGAAGTTCGTGTTGAACAAAGTCGTGATGACGAAGAAGAACAAGAAGAAGATGATGATATTGCTTCATTCTTAAAAGAAGATGGCGAACTTGCTGCTGAAGAAGGCGTTGAAACTGGATACGAAGAATACGAAGGTGAAGACGACGAAGAAGAACAAGATTATTAAAATAAATAAAAGAATCAATTTATAATTAATTGGTTCTTTTTTCTTTTTAAATGTTTTATAATTTGATACAATATATATATGAGGTAGCATAAATGAATATAAATGAAGTAAAACAAATATTAAATAAATACTATGTAAGCGTAAAAAAACAATTTGGACAAAACTTTTTAATGGATAATAATATCATTACTAAAATTTGTGATATATCAAATATTACTAAAGAAGTTAATGTTATTGAGATAGGACCAGGTTTAGGATTCTTAACTCAAGAACTAAAGGTAAGAGCAAATAAAGTAATGTGTTATGAAATAGATTCCGAAATGGTAAAAGTTGTTACAAATAGATTTGAAAACGACGATAATGTAATTATCAAATATCAAGATTTCTTAAAAGCCAATATAGATAAAGATATTGAAAATTATTTAAACGATAAACCTGTAATTGTTGTTGCAAACTTACCTTACTATATTACTACTGCAATATTAATCAAAATATTAGAAGAATCAAAATACATTAAACAAATGACTGTTATGATGCAATTAGAGGTTGCAGATAGAATATGTGGTAAACCATCAACAAAAGATTATAATAGTTTAAGCGTTTTAATGCAGTATTTTACAACTTGTAGGCTTGCAATAAAAGTTGGAGCAGGATGTTTTTACCCAGAACCAAATGTTGATAGTGCAGTGGTTTTAGTAAAACACAAAGATATTATTGACTATCCTGCATTAAATGAAGAATACTTTAAAAAATTTAATCGAATCGTATTTGCACAAAGAAGAAAAACTCTTGCAAACAACTTAAAACAAGGTTTTGGCTATTCTAAAGAGTTAATCGAAAACATACTTAATAAAAATAATATATCATTAACCATAAGAACCGAAGCTTTAAAAGTAGAAGAAATAGTTATACTTGCAAACGAATTTTATTTAGCACAAAATAAATAGTTATACATATAATAATGTAGAGGTGTTTTTTGTGTTTAATGTTAGTGATTTAGTTATTGTTAATAATGATCCAAATAAAATTATATTTATAATTGAAACTATAGATCAAGAAGAAGTGATTTTAAGCGGATATATATATAGGATAAAATTAAAAGTAAATATAAATGAAATATCACTAGCTGATGAAAAACAAATAGAAAAAGAAAATAAGTTATTATCTAAATCTTTTGATAGAACAATTAAAACAAAAACTAGACTAAAAACTAAAGCAATATTTGGTACAGTATTACATATAGACAGTGATAAAAAATTTCTAGAAAGTTGCTTAAATCTATATAAAGAAATGAAAATTCACGCGTGGGGAATCTATTTAAAAGAAGAAGATATCTATAAATATATAGATAACATAATTTGTGAAATAACACCCGATATAATTGTTTTAACTGGTCATGATTATTTTAATAAAAAAGATGAAAAAGATTTAAATAATTATGAAAACACAAGTAAATATATTAAAGCATTAAGGATTATAAGGCAAAGATTTGATAACGATTCCGTGGTTGTTATTGCTGGGGCATGTTGTTCTCACTTTGAAGCACTAATTGCAAATGGAGCTAACTTTGCATCTAGCCCAAAGAGAATTCATATTCACACGTATGACCCTGCTGTTATTGCAATAAAATGTGCAACTACATCTTGTAATCAAACTGTTGATTTTAATAATTTAATAAAGTATATTGAAAATGGAAAAGATGCATATGGTGGCATTGAAACAAAAGGAAAAATGAAATTACTCTTGTGAGGTAAAAATGAAATATAAAGCTTTTGCAAAAATTAATTTAAGACTTAATGTATTAGGTAAAAATGAATTTAATTATCATAACCTTAGTATGCTAAACGCAAAAATTTCTTTATTTGATGAATTGGAAATAAAAGAATCAACAAGCAATAAGGTTGAATACTCAGTTGATAGTTTAAATAATTTAGAAAATGATATATGTTTAAATGCTTTAAATGAATTAGTTGATAAATTTAAAATTGAAAAAAGATATCATATATATATAAAGAAAAATATCCCCCTTGGCGCAGGATTAGGAGGAGGCAGTAGTGATGTTGCGTGTATAATTAATGCGATATCAGAGCTTAATAAGTTAAACTTAACATTAGAAGAAAAAATTAAAATCGGTATTAAATATGGAGCGGACGTCCCTTATTGCTTAACTAATGATTTATCGTTAGTTGAAGGAATTGGCGAAAAAATTACTAAGTTAGATGTTAATATTAATAAAACTGTAATAATTGTTAACCCTAACTTATTTGTTTCAACAAAGGAAGTTTTTCAAAATGTAACAAAATATTCGAAAGCTTTATCAAAAGATGAAATGGAAAAACTAATATTAAGTAAAAAATATAATCAATTATTAATAAATGATTTAGAAGAGCCTTCATTTAAGCTTAATGAAGATTTGAAGAACCTTAAAGAATCATTACTTGAATACGGTGATGTAGTGATGAGTGGAAGTGGTTCTACAATGTTAATTTTAACAGATGATTATAATAGTATTACAAAGATTAAAGAAAAGTATCCTGATTATTTAATAAAAGAAACATATATTTTAAAGTAGACAAGCTACTAAAATTATAGTAGTTTGTCTACTTTTTTAAAAAAATTATTATTTTACTTTACGAAAACGTTTTCACATGATAGAATAAATAGGTAAGGAACGAAAGGAATAGAATACTTTTATGAAAATAACTGATGTGAGAATTAGAAAGATTGATGGACAAACAAGATTACGAGCAGTTGTGTCTATTACAATCGATGATGCTTTTGCAGTTCACGAATTAAGGGTTATAGAAGGTAAAGATGGATTATTCGTTGCTATGCCTAGTAGAGAAGCTAGTGACGGAACATTCAGAGATTTAGCACATCCAATCAATACAGAAACACGAGCAGTCATAGAAAAAGCAGTGCTAGATAAATATAATGCTGCAGAGTAAAAAATAAAAAACCACTTTTTTAAGTGGTTTTTGTTTTTTAAATTCTTATATAATATAAAAGTAAAACAATAAAGATGAGTGTTTTCTAAATCATTTTCTTCATTTTATGTAATTTGTTTGATTAATAATTTAAAAAAAGATATAATATATATAGATGATGCTAATATGGAGGAAGACCATGATTAAAATTGCTAGAGAAATAAGAGCGTTAACAATAGAATGTATTGCATCGATTGGCCAAGGTCATATTGGTGGAAGCTTATCTATCGTTGACGCTTTAACTGTTTTATATTACAAACATATGAATGTAGACCCTCGAAATCCAAAAATGGAAGGAAGAGATCGTTTAGTTGTATCCAAAGGTCATGCAGGACCTGCTGTTTATGCAACGCTTGCACATAAAGGTTATTTCCCGAAAGAAGAGTTACAAACTTTAAATAAATTCGGAACTAATCTACCAAGTCATTGTGATATGAATAAAACACCTGGTGTTGATATGACTGCCGGCTCATTAGGACAAGGATTATCTTGTGCTTGTGGAATGGCTCTTGGGTCAAAATTATCACAAGATAATGCTTATATTTATTGCATTATAGGTGATGGCGAATCTCAAGAAGGGCAAATTTGGGAAGCAAGTATGTTTGCTGCAGCAAATAAACTAGATAATTTAATTGTGATGCTTGATAATAATAAACTTCAACTTTGTGGATATACAAATGATGTTTTAACTTTATTAGATCCTTCAAAAAAATGGGAAAGTTTTGGTTTCTATGTTCAAAGTATTGATGGAAATGATATTAATGAAGTAGATAAAGCAATAACCAATGCAAAACAAAATAAAGGAAAGCCTTCAATGATTGTTTTAAATACAATTAAAGGAAAAGGTTTCAGTTATTCAGAAAATGCTGGCATTGATAATCACAGCATGCCAATTAGTGCTGAAATATTACAAAAAGCGAAAGAGGAATTAAAGTAGGAGGGCATAAGTAATGGAATTTAGAAAAGTATTATGTAATGAACTTTCTGCTTTAATGAAAGAGAATGAAAAAATAGTCATTTTAGATGCGGATTTAGCTAAACCAGATGGGATTTATCCACTATTTGTTGAATTTCCGAATCGTTGCTTTCAAGTGGGCATAGCTGAAGCTAACATGGCTAGTATATGCGCTGGTTTATCTGCTTATGGTTATTTACCTGTTATGGTGACTTTTGCGCCTTTTGCGACAAGAAGAGTATTTGATCAAATCGCTGTTTCTATTGCCTATGCAAAACAACGTGTTATTATTGTTGGTACTGATCCAGGTATTACAGCTGAACTTAATGGTGGAACGCATATGAGCTTTGAAGATGTGACTATTATGCGCAGTATTCCAGATATGGTTATTTATGATGCAGTAGATGATGTACAATTAGGTCAAGCTATTAAACAATTAATTAATTTAGATAAAAATGTTTATATCAGAATGCCTAGAAAAGTTAGGCCAACTGTTTTTAATGAAAACTATAAATATGAATATGGTAAAGCTGATTTGTTAAAAGTTGGAACTGATATAACAATTGCTGCAACAGGAACAATGGTGTATGAAGCTTTAGAAGCTGCTAAGTTGTTAGAAGAAGATGGGATTAATGCTGAAGTTATTAGTGTTAATACAATAAAACCTATTGATAAAGATATGATTCTTGAATCAGTTAAGAAGACTAATTGTGTGGTTACGTGTGAAAATAATAATATTAATGGTGGATTATATTCTGTAATATCTGAAATTTTATGTTCAAATTATCCAGCTATTTGTGGTGCTATAGGTATTTATGATGAATTTGGACAGGTAGGAAAATATAGTGATTTGTTAGAAGCATATCACTTAACGCCAAAAGACATCGTTAAAAAAGTAAAAGAAGTAATTAAAAAGAAATAAAAGGAGAAAATATAAATGGCTTTAATTCATGGTAAAAAAATTAAATTATTCTCGTTAAATTCAAATAGAGAACTTGCTAAAGAAATTGCTGATCACTTAGGTGTGGAATTATCTTCTTGTAGTGTATCAAAATTTGCAGATGGTGAAGTAAATATTTCAATTGAAGAAACAGTAAGAGGGTATACTGTATTTGTTGTTCAACCTACAAATAATCCTGTTAATGAAAATTATATGGAATTATTAGTTATGATTGATGCTTTAAAACGAGCTTCAGCAAAAGAAATTAATGTAATTATGCCATACTATGGTTATTCAAGACAAGATCGTAAAGCTGCGCCTCGTCAACCAATTTCTGCAAAACTTATGGCTGATTTACTTCAAGTAGCTGGTGCTGATAGAATGATGTGTTTAGATTTACATGCTGCACAAATTCAAGGATTTTTTGATATCCCAATCGATAACTTCTTAGCATTACCTGTTTTAGCAGAATACTTCGTTAATAAAAACCTAGAAGATATTGTTGTAGTATCTCCTGACCATGGTGGAACAACGCGTGCAAGAAAACTTGCTGAAGTATTAGATGCACCTCTAGCTATTGTTGACAAACGTAGACCAAAGCCAAACCAAGCTGAAGTTATGAATCTAATTGGTGAAGTTGATGGCAAGAATTGTATTATTATTGATGATATGGTTGATACTGCTGGTACATTATCTATTGTAGTAAAAGCTATTAAAGCAAGAGGAGCTAAGTCTGTTTATGCTTGCTGTAGTCACGGTCTATTATCAGGTCCTGCTTGTGAAAGACTAGATGATACTCCATTAGAAGAATTAGTAATAACAAATAGTGTAAAACTTAGTGAAGAAAAGAAACAAAAATATCCATGGATTAAACAATTATCAATTGCAGGATTACTTGCTGCTGGTATTTTAAATATCGTTGATGATAAACCTGTAAGTGATTTATTTATATATAAAAAATAAGAAAGGGTGATTCTTTTGAAAAAAAGAACTTTACAATATAGTGACGCATATAATAAGAAAGAAAGACCTTATTATATAATTAAGGATAATGATAATTCGAGAACTAGAATTTCTAAAATATCAAATTACTGCAGTATCGATACGGTTGTTCAAGATCGAAAGCTAACAAAAGCTTTAGTAATCGATAACTATTTTGATAACGAATATATGAAAAAGTTAAAAAAAGAAAGTATTAAATATCCTGTATCTAAAGAGTTAGAAAAGTAATTTTCTAACTCTTTAAAAAGAGTTTATTTTTTTGAGTGCATTATATTAGACAAAAAAATAAAAAAATGATATACTATTTAAGCATTTGTAAGAGAGATTATAAATTCAAAAAAAATATATTATTTCATAATCAAATTGTTTGACATATTTATTATGTTGTAGTATAATATTATAGATGCTATGAAAAGCGTCTGAAATTATTTGATCTTTGAAAACTAAACATAACAGGTGGAGTTAGGATAAAATTTATTGAGAGTTTGATCCTGGC
>JAGBDV010000014.1 GCA_017937305.1 Bacilli bacterium | reverse complement strand
TTCTAAACATACTACACATTCTGTATTTGAAGTTTGTGGGAACATATCAAGTGGTTGAATAGATAGGATATGATATTTCTTTTGTAAATGATTACAGTTTTTAGCAAGAGTAGCTGGATTACAAGAAACATAAATTAATTTCTTAACAGGATGTTCTTGTAAATAATTGATTAATTTTAGATCAAGGCCAGTTCTTGGTGGATCTACTACTAATACATCAGCTTCAAAGCCTTTCTTATACCATTTAGTGATATTTGATAAAACATCACCAGCATAGAAAGATACATTTTTAACATCGTTTATTGCAACATTATTATTTGCATTTTTAATTGCTTCTTCATTAGTATCAATACCACGTACTTCTTTAACATATTTACTTAAGAATAATCCAATTGTTCCTACTCCACAATAAGCATCAATTACTTTTTCATAACCTTTTAGTCTTGCAGATTTAACAACTTGATTATATAGTTTAACTGTTTGTTCTAAGTTTAGTTGGAAGAAAGCTGTAGGTAAAAGTTCAAAACTAAAGTTTTCTATTTTTTCTACAATTGTTTTCTTTCCTGCAAGTAAATATGTGTTTTCTCCAAAGTTTTCAAGTGCATCAGTATCATGATTAATACTAATATAAACACTAACTACATTTTTAATGCTAGTTAATCCTTCCGCAATCTTTATAGTTCTTTCATCTTTTTTAAATAAAATTAAAGTAACTTGAATTTCTTTTGTTGCAGTAGAACTTCTTACAACGATGTGGCGTAGTACTCCATCACGAAGTTTTGGATTATATGCGATAACTTGATATTTAGTTAAATATTTTAAGATTTCATCAACTGCGCATCTTATATCTTTCTTTTCTACATCACAATTATCTACATAAACAAGTTTATTAGAATCAAATGCATATAGCCCTGTTACAAGACGTTTTCCATCATAACGAACCGGAAGTTTTGCTTTATTACGATAATACCAAGGATTATCCATTCCAATAGTATCTTTAAATATTACTGGATTAAGTTTTCCATCATAATATCGTTCAAAGGCTTCTTGAACAAGTGCCTTCTTATATTTTAATTGACCTTCATAATTTATATGTTGGAATTGACATCCACCACATACATTATAATGTGGACATTTAGCTTCTACTCGGTAAGGGCTCTTTTCACCTTTAATTTTAACAAGTACTGCTTTTGCGTATTTTTCATTTACTTCAGTAATTCTAACAACACATTCTTCTCCAGGAAGTGTATTATTTACAAATACAGCTAATCTTTTATAATAGCCAATTCCTTCTCCATTAATACCAATTCTTTTAATTGATAATAAAATTTCTTGTTTTTCTTTTACAACATTAGTTACCATAGTAACACTCCTTCTACAATATTTTATAAATATAATATTTTTACAAATATAATATTTTTATAAAAATATTATTTATATATTTATTATACCATCATTTTAATATTTTTTTTATTAATTTACACATAAAGTATAACTTTCAAAACATTTATTAGATAAATTATAAAAAATATGGTATAATATATATAATATAAATTACTAGGAGGTTTACAAATGAGTAAAAAACAAAAAAGAGTCATGAGTGTTACTGAAGCAGTTGGTGATACATCAGGATTTAACGAAACCGCACCAAAATTTGATAAAAAAAGAAAAGCAACAATGTTTGCAAGTTTAGCTGGAATTGTTGTTTTACTTGTACTTGCAATAATAATGTTTACAACACCAATAAAAGCTGAATTTAAATTTCAAGACAATGCATCTAAATCAGAAAGATATCAAGTATCAAGAACAGATGGATTATTAATTGATGCTCCAACTGATCCAAAACGTACTTTCTATGATTTTGCAGGTTGGTACTTAACACCTGATTGTAAAGGTGAAGGTTTATTTAACAATGATGAAGATAAATCACTATTAGAATATAAATTTAACACTAGTGTTAAAATCTCATTATATGCTAAATGGACTGCTACTGAATTTAAAGTAAATTATGATGTAAAAGGGAATGCAAACTTTAATACATCACGTGTTGAAAGTTTAAAAGAACAAAATTTAGAACTTAATCCTGCAACATATTCAGTTAAACATACATTACTTGACTATGAAAGAAATGAATATGCTGACTACTTAAGAGAACTAAATCCTGAAAAGTATGTTAATGCTTCAAATGCTCAAACAGCATTACTTGAACAAATTGAGTTTTATTCTAATGAAGCGCAAAAAGCATCTATCACATTAAAAGAAATTTCTGTATCTGGCTGGACATTTATTGGTTGGTTTGATGATGAAGGTAATGAAGTTACTTCACTTGATAAACTTTCCCCTAAAGAAATAAACCTAACAGCTAGATGGGAACAAAACTAAAAATTAAAAAAAAGTCCTTAAATTACTTTAAGGGCTTCTTTTTTTGTCTAAAGAGAAGTAACAGTTTTGAAAGTATATCCTAAACTTCTTACTTCATCGATAATGCTTGGTAATGCTTCACGGTTGCTACTAGATACACTGTGCATTAATAAAATTGCACCATTATGGAGATTATTTAAATACATTTCTTTCGTATACTCCACAGATTTTTGACCATTTACATTCCAGTCACAATAAGCACTAGACCAGAAAACTGTCTTATACCCCAGGCTTTTTACATTTAAAAGGGAAGTTCTATCAAATTCACCTGACGGTGGTCTAAAATATTTAACCATATGCATACCTGTTAAATTAAAGTAAGCTTCTTCTAATTTTGTAAGTTCTACTAATAACTCATCTTTACTAATTTTTGTAATATTAGCATGGTTATAAGTATGATTACAAATGGTGTGACCTTCATGAGCCATCCGAATCACTAGTTCAGGAAATCTTTTTACAAAATCTCCGGTTATAAAAAAACTTGCCAAGACTTTTTTTTCACTTAATATATCTAAGATCTTTGGAAGTTCTCCATTGTCATACCCTGCATCAAATGTAAGGTATATTTCTTTTTGATTCGTATCACCAACATAGTAACTATCAGTATTTTCTAAGATAGTTTTGTACTTACCAATTTCAGGAGTTTTATGATTATCATTTCTTGTGAAACCAAACCCATATGCATTAACAGACAAATACGATGTTGTGAAAAACATTATAAACATGATTGTGATGCTAGATAAGATTTTTTTCATTTTATCCACCTCTTTCATGTTCAATATTAGTATATTCAATATTTTTAAGTATATACCTTTTTTTTATATATTTTTTTATGATTTCTAATAATGATTTTATGTATTCTAATATATTTGCTATTGCTATTTTTAAAAAAAAAATGTAAACTATAATTGATTAAATAGGAAAAGTAGGTTTTTTTATGAAAATATTTAAAATAATATTAAAAGCCTTAGAACATGAAATGACAACTCCCACAAATTATGGTTGGTTTCATTTAATGTTTATAGGAATAATAATAATAACAACAGTACTAGTATGTATATTTTTTAGAAAAAAAGAAGACAAGGTTATCAGAAAGATTTGCTTAATTTGTTGGCTAATAATGGTAGTACTTGAGATAATTAAAGAAGTAGAATACTCTTCATACTTTGAAAATGATCTTCTTCTTTGGGATTATCCTTGGTACATATTCCCCTTCCAGCTATGTTCTACACCACTTTACGTTTTACCATTTGTAATATTTGTAAAAAATGAAAAGGTTAGAAAATTTTTTATATCTTACATGATGACATTCTCACTTTTTGGAGGTCTTGCAGTATACGCATATCCTAATGACGTGTTTACTTCTACAACAGTTATTAATTTTCAAACAATGATTCATCATGGTTTACAAATTGTACTAGGAATTTTCTTAGTAACAGTGTACAAAAAAGAATATGATTTGAAATACTTTGCAAAAGGAATTTTAGTATTTGCGGGGTTATCAATTATAGCCCTTATATTAAACATTTCATTCTATCATATTTTCCAACACCTTGGTTACGATGATACATTTAATATGTTTTTTGTAAGTCCATATTTTGATTGTACTTTACCAGTATTATCTGCAATTTATCCAAAAGTTCCATATATAGCATTTATATTAATTTATAATATAGGCTTTGCAATCGTATCATTAATTGTCTATTCTATTCAAAAATTAATTATTAAACTTTCTATAAAGAAGGTAAACTATGAAAACTAATAAAACAATTATAATTTCAAGTGTATTTATTACACTTGAAATTATTTTAGGTATACTAATTCAATTTACTCATAATTATTTAAATATATTTGTTTCATATTTAAGTATTGCTCTTGCAGCAGCATTTCCACTTTTTTTTATTAAAAATAAAAACTATTTATTAGTACAAATTGGTTTACTATTTACTCTTTTTGCAGACTTATTCTTAGTTGTAATCAAGCCAATGTTACAAGTCCCTGCAATGATTTGTTTTTCGATAACTCAAACTTGCTATTTTCTTAGAATATATTATAATCAAACATCTAAAAAAGAAAGAATCATACATTTAATTATTAGAATAATTTCAATTATTATTATCCAAATAATTACTGTTATAGTGTTAAAGGAAAAGACCGATTTCTTAAGTTTAATTTCAACATTCTATTATATTAATTTAATTATTAATATTATCTTTGCATTTAAACAAAAAGAATCTTCTATATTATTCCCAATTGGTTTATTATTATTTGCATGTTGTGATTTACAAGTTGGATTAATTGTATTAAATAGTTCTTACATAACCATCGAGAATAATTTAATTTTAAACTTTATTATCGATCCTCCATTTAATCTTGTATGGCTATTCTATGTTCCATCACAAACACTAATTGCACTTAGTATTATAAAAGACAAAACATCCACTAATTAGTGGATGTTTTTATTTTTTCTTTTGTGACTTTTTAGCAGGTTCTTTTACATTTAATAAAGACGGATCATAATATACTTCTAAAATATGAGCAAATTGAGTCATTACTTTAGTAGCTTGCGCAAGATTAACATTTTCTAAAGTTAATCCAATAATATCATCATGGAATTTATCATGTGTTTTTAATACTTTTTTACCCTTTTGAGTAACACTTAAAAGGATTACACGTTGATCCATTTCATCTCTTGTTCTAAGCAAATAACCTTTTTGAACTAGTCTATTGACACAAGTAGTAAGTGCTCCTACAGTAACATGTTCTTTTTTTGCAATAAGTGTCATTGGCTTATTATTATTTTTATTAACTGTTTCAATAACATGAAGTTCACCTAAAGCAAGATCAGGAATAAGTTTTCTATCCATTGTTCTATCTTCAATTACATTTCCCATATTAATCACAAAATCAAATGCTTCACATAATTGTTTATATAAAACTTTATCTTCTTTACTTAGTTCCTTTTGTTTTTTAGGAGTAGGACGAACAAGCACTTCAGGTTCTTTTTTAGGAACTTCAATTGTTAATTCTTTAGAACTCTTCTTAGGTAACTTTGTCTTTTTCTTTGTTTCTTTTTTAGGTTCAACAACTTCAACCTTTTTTACAGGTTCTTTCTTTGCAGGTTCTTTCTTTCCTGCAACAACTACTTGACCAGTACGAGGGTCAATTACTTTCTTAACTGGAACTTTTTTAGTAGAAACTTTCTTAGCAGGTTCTTTACTTGCTGCTTTTGTAGTAGTTTTTGTAGTTTTAGATGTTGCAGCTTTTGAAGACGTTGCAGCTTTTGAAGATGTTGTAGCTTTTGAAGGTGTTACAGCTTTTGAAGATGTTTTCTTTGTTGTTTCTTTTTCTGCAGACTTCTTAGTTGTTGTTTTAGCAGTTGTTTTCTTTTCTTTTTCAGTAGCCATATTTAACTCCTATTCTATATAAAGTCAGACCAGTTAGGGTCTTCCATTTTATATGTAATTATATTTTCATTGATTTCATATTTCTTTTTATCAATTTCTTTATCATTAACGATTAATTTACATCTTCGTGGAAGATATTCATCATTAATAATTTCAATTGTAATAATAATATATTGTAAGTCATCACTATTTTTAATATCTACTTCATAAAAGTCTGCATCATCATCAATTGATACAGTCATTTTTTTTGCATCGACAGTTATATCAATAGTACCTTTTACAACTTCTTCGTTAGTGATTATACATGATGTAGTAGTGAATAATAAACATAATACTAATAAGAATAATATTTTTTTCATATTTTTACCTCTTTTTTTTATAGTATAACATATTTTTAAGTTAAAAGCAAAAAATAATACTTTTAAAGTATTTATTAGATAAAAAGAAATAAGTCAATAATGATATATTACCATTATTGACTTATTATTACTGTCTTATTTTAAGTTAGCTTCGATACATTTAACTAAGTCACCAACTGTTTTTACATTTTCAGCAGCTTCATCATCTACTTGAAGATCAAATTCTTCTTCAATTCTTACAATGATTTCAACAGCATCTAATGAATCAGCTTCTAAATCTTCAACAAGACTTGCTTCCATAGTTACTTTTTCTTCTGAAACATTTAATTCTTCAACAATAATTTTTTTAACTTTTTCGAATACCATAATTCTTTCTCCTTATAAATTATTTTCTACCTAAATGTGGTCTTTCCTTAACTGCGAAAGGTAATTCAGGCATTTTTTTGCGCTTATTTTGTGGCTTTTGCACTGGGCGCTTTACTTCTTGTCTAGGTTCTTTTGGTCTTCTATCATTATTTGGTTTTCTTGCTTCTCTAGGTGCAGGTTTAGGAGCTTCAGGGTCAATCATTGTAAGTTGTAATCTTTCTTTCTTAAGATCAACTTCTAATACCCATACTTTAACAATTTGTCCTACATGAACTGCATCTAGTGGATGCTTAATAAATCCTGTTGACATTTTAGAAATATGAACTAAGCCATCATCATGTAATCCACAGTCAACAAATGCACCAAAGTCTGTAACATTACGAACAGTACCTTGTAATTCCATACCTACTTTTAAGTCTTCTAAATGAAGAATATCACTCTTTAGAATAGGTGCTTCAATTACATCACGTGGGTCACGTAATGGACTACAGAATGCATCTAATATATCTTTAATTGTATATTCACCAATATTTAATTCTTCTTGTAATGCTTTTGATTCTTCAGGTGTAATAGCCTTAACTTTTTCAACAAGTTCTGCTTTACCTAAATCTGATGAAGAGAATCCTAATTTTTCTAAGATTGCACGTGCAGCAGCATAACTTTCTGGATGGATACCAGTCATATCTAGAGGTTCATTACCATCAACAATACGTAAGAAACCAATTGCTTGTTCTAGTGCTTTAGGACCAACGCCCTTAACTTTAATATCTTCACGATTATCAAAACGTCCATTTTCTTCACGATGTGCAACAATTTTCTTAGCTGTACCAGCATTAAGACCTGCAACATACTTTAATAATGAAGGTGAAGCAGTATTGATATTAACACCAACTTGGTTAACTGCAGTAGAAACAACGAAATCTAGACTTTCAGCTAACTTACTTTGAGTAACGTCATGTTGATATTGACCAACACCAATTGATTTTGGATCAATTTTTACAAGTTCTGCAAGTGGATCTTGAAGACGTCTTGCAATAGAAATAGCAGAACGTTCTTCAACTGAGAAATCAGGGAATTCATCACGAGCAATATCGGATGCTGAATAAACTGATGCACCAGCTTCATTAACAATAATATATTTAACTTCACGTCCAAGAGCATCTAATTGTTCTTTCATTGCTGAAAGAGTTCCTGCAACGAATGCTTCAGTTTCACGAGATGCAGTACCATTACCCATAGCAACAACTTCAACATTATGACGAAGTACTAAATCTTTAAAGATTTCAACTGCATTAGCATAACGTCCTGGTGGAACAACTTCATCTTTACTCTTTTGGTGAGGATACATAACGCTCTTTTCTAAAAGTTTACCTGTTGCATCAACAACTGCTAACTTACAACCTGTTCTAAACGCAGGGTCAACACCAAGAACAGTTTTACCTTTCATTGGAGGTTGTAATAAGTAATTTCTTAAGTTTTCACCAAAGATATGAATAGCTTGATTTTCAGCTTTTTCTTTTAAATCACCACGAATTTCACGTACAATTGCAGATTTAATTAATCTTTCATAAGCATCTTCACAAGCTTCACGTACTAAACCTGCAGTAATGCTTTCTGCAACAGTAATTTTATCAGAACAAATATAATTAAGTACTGTAGCGTAATCTTCTACAAGATCAACTTTAATTACTTTTTCTGCTTCTGCTCTATTGATAGCTAAAATTCTATGAAGCTTAACTGTCTTGATTGGTTCAGTATAATCATAATACATTTCATATACTTTCTTTTCATCAAGTGTAGCATCTTTAACACTACATTTAAGACTTGCATTCTTTTCAAAATAGTCACGAATCCATGAACGATAATGAGCATCATCAGAAACAATTTCTGCAATGATATCTTTTGCACCTTGAATAGCTTCAGATGTATTCTTAACAATAAGACCTTCTTTTTTCATTGCTTCAATTTCTTCATCAGTCTTACCTTCAAGATTTGTAACATATTTAGCTGCTTCAGCTTCAACATCACCTTCAAGAGGGAATGATAATAAATATTCTGCAAGAGGATCTAAGCCTTTTTTCTTAGCATCAGTTGCACGAGTCTTTTTCTTTTCCTTAAATGGACGATAAATATCTTCAATTTCAGCAAGTTTAGTTGCTTTAATAATAGCTTCTTTTAATTCAGGAGTAAGTTTACCCTTTTCTTCAATAAGACGCATAACGTCTTCTTTTCTTTGAGCTAATTTTTGACCATAATCCCATTCAGTATAAATAGCTCTAATTTGTTCTTCATCTAACCCACCTGTAACTTCTTTACGATAACGAGCGATGAATGGTACAGTAGCACCACCTTCAATTAATTGTAACACAGCTCTAATTTGAGAAATTTTAACGTTTTGTTCACGAGAAATCTTCCCAAGAAGGGCGTCATTAATATAATCGTTTTCCATTTTAACCTCCGTTTTTGTTATAATTGTCAATTTGTTTGGTATTTTCCAGAGTTAATATGTCAACGGTTTTTCCATCACATACGAACTTTATAAGAATAAATAATATTTTCCAACACAATAGATGCCTTAAAACATCCTTAAGTATTATACCATAATTTATATAATTTTTCAACTACAATTACCTATTAATTTTCAAAAACAAAAGCCTTAAAGAATCTCCTTTAAAGCTTTTATTATTTGATAAAAAACGTAATTTACTTGCTTTTTTCTTACCTCATTACGTGAACCTTTTTCATCTTTAAATAAATTAATAACATGTTCTTGATTATCATAATTAATAATTATACAACTATTAAACTTACCATCGCTAGAGTTATAACTATTTCCTCCTGCAAGGCCTGTAATACTTACAGAAACATTAGCTTTACTTATTAATGATAATCCTTTTGCCATTTCATATGCAGTTTCTTTTGAATATACACTGTATTCATCTAAAGTCTCTTTTTTAACACCTAAAATCTTAATCTTAGCTTCCTTGCTATAAGTAACATAACTTTCTTTTATTACATCAGATGCGCCACTAACATTAATTAGTGTTGAAGCCATTAATCCACCAGTACAACTTTCTGCAAAACTAATAGTTAAATTATTTGTCTTTAATAAAGTTACTAAATCTTGTTCAATACTATTAAAACTACTTGATATTAAATAATCATAATTATTTAAATTAAATTCTTCAATGAATTTATCAAACTCTATTTTCTTTTTACTTTTACCAATTATATAATAAGTATTAATATTTAAATCACTTTTCTTAATTACTAAAATATTTTCAGATTCAGTATAATTAATTTTATTATTTTCTATTGTTTTAATAACATTTACTAAAAATCCATTTTTACTCATATAATTCATTGTTTGATATAAAGTCGCAAATAATGGAACTTTTGTATTTAAAAAATCATTTAACTTTAATTGAAGTTTATGCATCAAATATTCTTCTTTTGTAATAGAATAATGTTTTACGCTAATCCATCCAAATTTATCATTTAATTTTTCTATTGTATAATTATATCTAAATCCACATTTGATCATTACAGCACCTGATGCCGGATTTTCGACCATGTGTTCAGCTTCTACAACTTGATAATTTTTATTAGAAAATAGATCATTTAAATAAGCATCTAAAACTTCAGATATAACACCTTGATTCCAATACTTTCTTGATAAACAATACCCAATTTCACAAACAGAAAAATCAGCATTTTCTTTTACATTAGAAATAGCTCCAATTATTTCATTAGTTTCCTTAACACATATTGCATAATCAGTTGCATTAGAATTTGTTAAAAATTCAAGATACTTTTTTGTTACACTAATATCACCATGAGGATTCCATGTTAAATATTTACTCACTTCAGGATCATTTGCCCAATTATTAAACATTGCATCAGCATCATTAATATTAAACTTTCTTAAATAAAATCTACTTGTATAAATCATATAAGTTTCCTCTTATTATTTATTATACTAAAAAAATTATATTTTGTAAACTTATTCATATTTTTTTATCATTATATATTAAACTACTTTATTTTTAAATCAATTTTTGATATAATTAAATAAAAGGAGCAGACTATGAACACAATAGGTAAAGATGTAATTGTTGAGCAAGAAATAAATAAAAGTAGTTTCATAACATATTTAAAACTAGTAACTACACCTCTTGATGCAAAAAACTATATAAAAGAAATAAAAGAAATACATCCTAACGCAACACATCATGTTACAGCTTATCTAGTTGGACCAACTGGTGAACATGGTCATGCAAATGATGATGGAGAACCAAGCGGTACAGCAGGTCTACCAGTACTAGATGTATTTAAAAAAAATGACATTACAAATTTTGTTTGTATTGTAGTTAGATATTTTGGTGGAATTAAACTTGGTGCAGGAGGCTTAGTTAGAGCTTATTCTTCTTCTGCAAGTCTTGCGTTAAAAGAAGCTGGAATTGCTCCAATCATTAATTATGAAACATTAGAGTTAATATTTAACTATGGCTTTATGAATATAATTGAAAATAAGCTTAAAAGTTATGAGATATTAGCTAAAGACTTTACTACTAATGTTACACTAAAAGTTAAAGTTCCTGAATCTGATGTTTCAACGATTAAAGATATATTAATTAGTCTTACAAATAATCAAATAATAATTAAATAAGCTATAGGTTCAACCTATAGCTTTTATTTGTCTTTCTTCGGTGGAAATATTGGTAAAAGTGGATTTGTAGATTCCATATATTCTTTAAATGAAGGTTTAGAATTAAGCTGACGCTTGTCCATCATTGGAATACTTACAAATTGGAATAAAACAAATACAACTAATGGACAAAATACTAGTAATGGATTAGCATTTCTAACACTAAAATGCACTAAAAATACACCAAACCAAAACAAAATCTCACCAAAATAATTTGGATGACGACTGTTTTTCCATAAACCTTGAGTCATAACTAATCCAGTATTAGAAGGTATCCTTTTAAACATTGTCATTTGTAAATCTGAAATTGCTTCTATTAGTATTGCAATAACAATAACTAAATATGCAATAATAGTCATAAATGAAGGTTCATAACCTGCTTTAGTAACATCACCTATGAAGTTAAATGCAGGAATCATTGCTACTGCAACAACAATAGTTGGCATTAAATGGATACCAAAAAAGTTTAAAAGTGGATATAATTTTGGAAATTTATTCTTAAAGTGAGTATATCTCCAATCTTGATGGCGTAAATTATTAAATCTTGATGCCCAGTTAATAGTAAGTCTAAGTCCCCATACACAAATCAATATAACTAAAATAATACTCCATGTATTAAAATTATCACTAAGATATAAAAAACTAATTGACATTACTATTGGAGCTACACTCCAATAAGGATCATAAATAGATGAATTTTTAAAAATGCAACTCATAATAAAGATAAATACTGTTGCAAGAACATCAAGTAATAATACTTTAATTAAAATTGCTTGACCAGGATCACCTGGAATATCTAAATAAGGATATAATACAAAACATCCTATAAATGCAGCAACATATATAATTAATACTGCTATTATCGATCTTAATTTAGAAAATATCATAATTATTACCTCTTTTTAATATATTATACCATTATTTGACCAATTTATCAATTAAATAAGAAAAATAACACTTATTTAAAAACGTTGTTTTATTGTTTTTAATAAAATAATATAGTAAAATATATATAAGAGGATAAATACTATGAATAACTTATTTACAGATGAAAAACACTATCTAACATTAAATAATTATTTAAAAAACATATACAATGAAAAAGTATTTAAAGTATCTCTTAATGGAAACTTTTCATGCCCAAATAGAGATGGTAAAATAAGCACTAATGGATGTATATTTTGTTCTGCTAAAGGTAGTGGAGATTTTGCAGGTAATATCAATTTATCTATTAAAGATCAATTTTATGAAGTGGTTTCTAAATTAGAAAATAAATGGCCTAATGGGGCTTATATTGCCTATTTTCAAGCTAATACTAATACTTATGGTACAGTAGATGACCTTAAAATGCGATATGAACAAATCATAAAAGATGGAAAAAAACTAGATGATAAAATTAAAGTATTGTCTATTGCAACGCGTCCTGATTGTCTTAATGATGATATTTTAGATTTATTAAATACTATTAATAAACAACTTCCTTTATGGATAGAACTTGGATTTCAATCATCTAATGAAAATACTGCTAAATTTATTAATCGAGGATATCAAAATGAATGTTTAATTAAAGCAGTAAACAATTTAAAAGCTTTAGGAATTAAAGTAATCGTTCATATTATTAATGGACTACCAACTGATACATATGATGACATGCTTAATACAGTAAAGTTCTTATCAAAACTTCCAATAGATGGTATAAAAATCCATATGCTACATGTAATAAATAATTCACCACTTGGTGCATTATATAAAGAAAATCCTTTTCCACTGCTTACATTAGAAGAATATGTGAAAATTGTTGTTACACAATTAAGACTTCTTCCTCCAAATGTAGTAATTCATAGAATTACGGGTGATGCAGATAAAAACGAGTTATTAGCTCCGATGTGGACGTTAAAGAAATTTGTAGTTATGAATGAAATAGATAAACTAATGAGAAAAGAAAACTATTACCAAGGAGATTTATATGTTCAAGATTGTTGAATTTAGTCATTTAATTATAAGTGAATATATTAAGAATTCTTCTTTATCATATATTAGATGTTTAGATGCTACTTGTGGAATGGGGAATGATACAATTTTCATGGCAAATTTATTAAAAGACAATGGTCATGTTGATAGCTATGATATTCAAGAAATTGCAATAAAAACAACAGAAGATAAACTAAATAATTTAAGCATTAAAAACGTATCATTATTTCATCAATCACATGAAGAAATAGATGCATCTTTATATGATCTTGCAATATTCAATTTAGGTTATCTTCCTACATGTAATAAAAGTATCACAACAAAAAAAGAAACAACTATGATTGCACTAGAAAAACTTATTAATGAAATTGATAATAATGAAAATTTATTAATCATTATATGTCTTTATCCAGGTCATACTGAAGGAAAAATAGAAAGTGATTTTATAGATGATTATGTTTATAATTTAAATAGTAAAAAATATTTAGTTACAAAATACTTAAATTATAATCGTCCTTCTTCTCCTTATATAATAACAATATCAAAAACAAAAATGTAAGAATAAAATTCTTACATTTTTTATTTTAATTCTTTTGTTTTAGTACCAATTGCCTTCTCAGGATTTAAAAATTTACCTGCTTTTGAGATTTGGAAATAAACATGAATACCAGTTTCTGAATCAACAGTTGTAGTACCAGAAACTCCAAGTTTTACTCCTTGAAGGACTTTTGTACCTTTTTCAACACAGACTTCACTTAGGCCATAATAATAAGTTTTAACATCTTCATCATTAGATACAACTACATAATTACCAAATAAAGGACTATTAGATACTTCAGTTACTGTCCCTGCAATTGCTGAAACAACGTCAAAGTATTCACCACTCTTTAACGCAAAACTTGTTCCCGTACTAGTTCTAAAACTATTTTGATACTTGATTAAAGATTTAGTTTGATCATCAATACTTGCATCTTTTTCATAAAACTTTCTTACAACATCATATTCAAGTGTTGCATCAAAAGGCATTGAAACAAATTCATCAGAGATATTTCCAACTCCTTCATCATCAGGAGTAGGACTTGGTGTAATAGTTGTATCATCATTTGGTTGTTCAACTTGTTTATTATTATTTAAACTACCTATAATAATAGCAGCAAACATTAAACAAACAATTCCAACAAAGAAGAAAAATTGAAATTTATTTTGGCCAATCTTTTTAATCCAATTTTTCATAATATCACCTCACATTTATTATGCGAAGTTTTATTATTTTTTATTCAATAATTTTTAAAAATTTAATATTGAATAAAATACTTCAACGAGTTCTTTCATACAAATTGCAGCAAGACAAGATATAATAAAGATTGTAATAAAGAAAAATGCTCTAATAGAACCTATTTTTCCTTGTTTAAAGATTTTTTCAAAATTAATATCTAAAAGTACAATTGTTGAAACAATTAACATTCCTAGAAATGTAATAATAAATATAATATTTTCCATTATTTACCTCCATATCTTAATATTCTAAGTGTATTTAAAATTGTAATTAAACAAACTCCAACATCAGCAAATACACCTAGAATCATTCCATAACTTCCAAGAAGACCAAGCATACCAATAATTAATGCAATAAATTTTACTACAAGAGCAAATACAATATTTTCAATTAAAATCTTTTTAGTAAACTTAGATACTTTAATCGCTCTTACCAAATTATTCATATTATTATTTAATAACACAACATCACTTGCATTAACAGCTTCATCATTACCTAACCCTCCTATTGCAACACCAACATCAGAAAGTTTTAAAGCTGGTGTATCATTGATACCATCTCCTACATATACAACAGTGGATTTAAGAGGTTTATTTTTAATAATTTCATCTAATATTTCTAACTTTTGATTTGGTAATAATTTTGCATAAACTTTAGAAACTCCTAAACTAGAACCAACAGCTTCAGCTACACTTTTATTATCACCAGTTAATATTGTTGTATTAATATTTAATTTTTTAATGCTGTTCATCATTTCAAAAGAATCTTCTTTAATTTCATCAACTATTAATACATTTCCATAATAAACTTTATCATATGCTAAATAAATAACGCTACCAACTTCATCTTCTTTTACTACATTAATTCCTGATTTAACCATTAATTCATAATTACCAACTAAAACTTCTTTTTCTTCAAATAAACATTTAATACCTAAACCTGGAAGTTCTTCTAAATTATAAATTTTAAGTTTTTTAGAAACCTTAAGTTTTGAAATACTTAAAGCTATCGGATGATTAGAATAACTTTCTACACTTACTAACATATTCACAAAATCTTCTTTTGATACATTAATAGGATTAATTTTACTAACTTTAAAATTTCCTTTAGTTAAAGTTCCAGTTTTATCGAAACAAATCATTTTAGTTTTTGATAAAGCTTCAACATAGTTACCACCTTTTACTAATACACCAAATGAAGAACATCTACCAATACCACCAAAGAAAGCTAGTGGAATAGATATTACTAAAGCACATGGACATGATGAAACTAAAAATACAAAACAATTATTTAGTGCATCATTTAAAGTAAACGACTCAATTAATAACCATTCTACTAAAAATACACCTATTGCTAAAATCAAAACTATTGGCGTATAAATTCTTGCAAACTTAGTAATAAATTCTTCTGTTTTTGATTTTTTGTCACTTGCAAGTTGAACCATCTTAATAATCTTACTTGTTGTAGATTCATTTAACTCTTTACTAACTTCTATATATAAAACACTAGTTAAATTAATGCAACCTGATAAAACACTATCTCCAACAAAAACATCAGATGGCATACTTTCACCTGTAATAACTTTAGTATCAATACTACTAACACCCTTTATTACTTTACCATCAAGAGGAATACGTTCTCCTACTTTTACAATTATAACATCACCAACTTTTGCATCCTTAGTTAAAATATCAGTTCCATTTTCTAAATGTACAACATCTACTTTTAATTTTGTAAGCGATGCAATAGCATCAGTTGATTCTCCTAATGCTTTATCTTGAAAATATTCTCCTATACGATATAGCAAAACAACTAAAATAGCTTCAAGACCTTCATTTATAATTAAAGCCCCAACACTTGCAACAAGCATAAGTAAATTTTCATCAAAAATGTTACCCTTAATAATATTTTTAAAAGACTTAATTATAATTTTATACGCTAGTAATAAATAAGATATAATAAACAATAATTTACCAATAAGGAAAATACTTTCAAGTTTTATAAATAAATTGAAAAGAACAGCTCCAATTCCAAAACATATACCAAGAATAAACAAAATATTATTTAAATTTCTAATATGATTTTGCTTGCAACAATTATGCTCATGATGATGTTCATGTTCGTGACAACATTTATGATCATGGTCATGACAACATTCATGATCATGGTCATGACAACATCCGTGTTCATGATGATGTTCATGTTTATGAGATTCTTCTAATTCTTCTTTTGATAATACTGCATCAGGTTCACACTTTTTTATAAAAGCTTCTAATTCTTTTAAATCAAACTCTTCTTCTTTATAGTTAATTATAATTTTTTTAGATAAAAAATTAACTCTTGCTTCTTCTATATTTGAAATTTTATTTAATTGGGCTTCTACTTTAGCTGCACAGTTTGGACAATCTATGCCTTTAAAATAATATTCAACTGTTTTCATATTCTACTCCTCATGTCCTAAATGTATAATTGTCGTATTTATAATATCACTTACGTGTTCATCATCTATTGAATAGAAAATCATTTTACCTTCTCTTCTATATTTTACAAGTCTAGCACCTCTTAATATTCTTAATTGATAAGATACTGCTGTTTGACTCATATTAACTATTTCTGAAAGTTCTCCTACGCATAATTCTTTTTTAGTTAATGCATAAATAATTTTCATTCTTGTATGATCTGACATTATTTTATAAAATTCAGCTAATGTATAAGCTAAATCATCATTTATTAATTCTTTGTTCATTATATTCTCCTTTATATGTGTAATAACACATATGTGTATATACGCATATATTATACTATATTATATGCTTTAATGCAAGAAAAAAGACTGCAATGAAGTCTCTTCTTTGCAGTCTTAATTATTTTCTTTTTCTTTTCTTTGTTTTAATACTTTTTTATACGCTGGTATTACTTTTACCAAAAACATAATTATTCCAATTAAAGTAAATAAACCTAATAAAAACCATAAATATAAGATCTCTGGATTACCATCTTTTTCTGAATCTCGATATACTAAGTATCCAAGTAAAAATCCTATTCCTGCCATACCAAATATTTTCCAAATCGAAGCTGTTAGTATTTCTTTAAATGATTGTTCTTTAAATGTTTTATTTTCCATATTACTTTTCAATATCCATTACTTTATTTACTCTACGTTCATGACGTCCGCCAGCAAATTCAGTATTTAAAAATTCATCAACAATTTGGAAAGCTAAAGGAGTTTTAGTATCTTTTGCAGCAAGACATAACACATTTGCATTATTATGTTCTCTAGTAAGATGAGCATTTTCAACGCTTCCAACTAAAGCACCACGAATGCCTTTTACTTTATTTGCAACCATTGACATACCAATTCCTGTATAGCATACTAAAATACCAAAATCTACTTTTCCTTCTTTTACAGCACAAGCTGCAGGATATCCAAAGTCTGGATAATCACAGGAATCAGTTGAATTAGTCCCAAAATCTAATACTTCAACGCCTTTATTAGTTAAATAGTTTTTAATTTCTTCTTTTAGTGTAAGTCCAGCATGATCGCTTGCAATTGAAATAATCATTTTATCACCTCTATTTATAGTATATCATATTTTAAATATTTTCGTAGTTATTTATGCTTTATTAAGATAATCTATCATAAAAGTAACTTCTAAATTCTATTTCATTTGATTCTTCAAATTCAAATCCAAAATATTCAGGATAAAGTAATGTCCAAAAATTATTTCCTTTTCCTTCATTTATTTCAATTAATAATGTCTCATAATTACCTGATGGAATAAATTTATTATTATATGCTTTAGCAGGATAATAACTGATGCATTTAGAAATATTTAGTTTATTAAATAACTCTTCATCTAATTCTTCTTTTAAATATATTCTTAAAGATTCAATATTTAAAGAATTATAATCTAATTTTTTACTATCAAATAAATCTTTAATTACTTCTTTAATCATTGTTTTATCGTTAATATCTAAAGTTGAATTAGAATTTGCAATAATACGAAGTCTTATATATTCATCGCTTTTGCTGCAACTATTCGTAAAAAGTAATATCAGTAAAAATAAATAAATAACAATTAACTTTCTCATAAAAAAATCACCAATCCTATTTTTACCATAGAATTAGTGATTTATACATTATAATTTTATATCGCCTTGTCTTAAAATGACTATTTTTTCTTTTGACACATCTACAATAGTTGATGAGATTTTAGATATTTCTTCTTTATCCTCAATTATATAATCAATTTTATCTTTAAAATGTTTAATAATTTCTTCAAGATTATTTATCGGAGGTTCATTACTTATATTAACACTTGTAGTTGCAAGAGGACCAAATTTTCTTAATACTTCTAGAGCTACTTTAGAATTAGGCATTCTAAATCCAATTGTAGAAAGTCCCTTTGTAAAACTATCACATACACCATCTTTTTTATTAAAAATAATTGTTAAAGCACCAGGCCAATAATTACTCATATAATCTTCTGCAACATTTGGGATATCTTTTACATAATCTTTAATTGATTCTTTATTTGGAACTAATATGGCAAGAGGTTTAGATAAATCACGATTTTTAAGTTCATATATTTTTTCAAGTGCTTCTTCATCACCTAGAATACAACCAACACCATATACTGTATCAGTAGGAAAACAAATAACTTTTCCTATTAAATCTTCTTTTTTTAGATTGTTTAAATCTTTAATAAACATACATTCACCTACTTATTAATAATTACAGTGATTCGATCATTACCACTTAAATCTTTGATTACTTCACATTCTGAATTTGGAAAATACTTATCAACTAGATTTATCATTAATTCTTTTTGTTTATATCCATGTTCAAATAAAATGATATTGGTTTTATTTAATACTTTTGATGCATCTTTCAATATTTTTTCATAGCATTCCATCCCATTATTTTCTGCAAATAATGCAAGATGTGGTTCGTTTTTAACTACTAAAGGATCTACCTCATCACCTAATGCAATATAAGGAGGGTTAGATACTAAAATATCAAATTTTAAATTATTTGTTATTAAAGGCTCTAACAAATCACCTTCTAAAAATTTAATACTTGCACGATTATTTTTTGCATTAAGCTTTGCTATTTCAAGTGCTTCTTTAGAAATATCAGTTGCAGTAACATTCATCTTAGGTTCTTCTTTACTAAGTGCGATACTAATAGCACCACTGCCTGTACCAATATCACATACTTCAACACTTTTTCCTTTAAATATTTCATCATAATATTCAAGTACATAACTAACTAGTTCTTCAGTTTCACATCTTGGTACTAATACATCTTTAGAAACTTTTAATTTATACCCATAAAAGTATGAATATCCTAAAATATGTTGAACTGGAATAAAATCATTAACATATTTGCTTATTGCAGTAAGTAGGACATTTAATTTATCATTTTCTATTTCATCATCAAAGTGCGCTAGAAAACTTGCACCATCATAATTTGATAATTCTAAGATTAATAATTTAATAGCTTCTACTTCTAAGTCTTTTTCTTCTGCAATACTTTTATATTTATTAAGTAATTCGCGATAAGTCATGATTCACCTCTTAAATCATTTCTAAATATATTATATCATTTATTTAAAAATTCGACAATAAGTTAATTGATAAACTTAGTAATTATTTATTAAATGGATTAGTTTATAACATTATATACAAATAAGTCATCAAAACTGATGACTTATTTTATTATTTTTCTTCATTTGCACTTAAAGCACGTTTTTGTTCAAATGCAATTAATGCTTCAATTACACTATCAAGTTTACCTTCCATAACTCTATCTAATTGTTGAATAGTAAAACCAATTCTATGGTCAGTAATTCTATTTTGAGGATAGTTATAAGTTCTTATTTTTTCACTTCTGTCTCCATGACCAATCTTAGATTGTCTTTCAGCACCTTCGGCAGCTTCTTTTTCTTGAAGCATATGATCATAAAGTCTTGCACGAAGTACTTTTAAAGCACTTGCTTTATTTTCATGTTGGCTCTTACCATCTTGACAACTTACAACAATACCAGTTGGGATGTGTGTAACACGAATAGCAGATTTAGTAGTATTTACACATTGTCCACCAGGACCTGATGCACAAAATGTATCAATTCTTACATCATTCATATCAAGTTCTACTTCTAATTCTTCAGCTTCAGGCATTACTAAAACTGTAGCAGTTGATGTATGAATACGTCCTGCAGATTCAGTTGATGGAACTCTTTGTACACGATGTGAACCAGATTCATACTTTAGATATGAATAAACAGAATCACCTTTTATCATGAATCCAATATAGCTAAATCCACCAGCTTCACATTGTTCAGAATCCATAAGTTCAATTTTCCACCCACGTGATTCAGCATATTTAGAATACATTCTAAATAAATCTCCAGCAAAGATATTACCTTCATCACCACCAGCAGCACCTCTAATTTCAACGATAACGTTCTTTTCGTCATTAGGGTCTTTTGGAATTAGTAGGATTTTGATATCTTCAATAATCTTTTCAATTTTTTCTTGTGATTCTGTTAATTCAAGTTCAGCCATTTCTCTTAAATCAGGATCAGAATCTTTACTCATTTCTTTTAAGTCTTCAATATCTCTTTCTAATTGCTTTAGTTCAGTATATTTATTAACTACAGCTTCTAAGCCTCTTTGTTCTTTAGAAAGTTCAGTTAATTTTTTAATATCTGAAACTATTTCAGGATTAGAAAGCATTTCTGTTATTTGATTGTATCTTTCACAAATAACTTCTAAACGGTCTCTCATGTTGTTCTCCTTAATCGTTATTATTACCGTTTAAGCGACGCATTCCTTGAGCACGACGACGTTTTCCTACAGGTTTACGGAAATCTCTTTGTTCTGTAAATCTACATAAGTGACCATAGAAATGGTAGTCGAAATCTTGTAATGGACCTTGACGGTTTTTAGCTATTGATACAATTACTTCAATCATTTCTTTCTTAGACTTTTGTTCTCTTTGTAATTGTTCTTCTTTTAATTTTTCATTTAATTGATCTGCCACATCTTGATCTTCAACATCACTTCTACGATAAATGAAGAATACGATATCGGCATCTTGCTCTATACTTCCTGATTCTCTTAAGTCAGCAAGTTGAGGAGTTTTATTTTCACGTCCTTCTAAGTTACGTGATAATTGTGATAATGCAAGAATTGGCACTTGTAATTCTTGTGCAAGGGTTTTTAATTGACGAGAAATTTTACTAACTTCTTCTTGACGATTACCTCTTGAATTTTCAGTTGTAATTAATTGTAAGTAGTCAATTACGATAAAATCAAGTTTACCAGCTTGCTTTAATTGACGACATTTAGTTCTAATATCTGCAATATTTGAAGAAGGAGATACGTCAAAATATAAATTTTGTTTTGATAAATCTTCTTTTGCAAGACTAAGTAATAATAATTCATCACTATTTAACTTACCACTTCTAATTTTTGATAAATCAACACCAGCTTGATAAGCATAAATTCTCATTAATAATTGTTCAATACTCATTTCTAATGAGAAGAATGCAACATGCGCATTGTTGTTTTTGGCAACTTGAAGAGCAAGATTAATTGCGTAAGATGATTTACCGACAGCAGGACGTGCTGCAAGAATCATCAAATCACCTTTTTGGAAACCAAGTGTAGCTCTATTAAGATTAGGATAACCAGTATTTAAACCAATTATTTCTTGATCTTTACCAACATATGAATTAATCTTAGTAAATACATCTTCTGCGGCTTCACTTAATGTCATAAATTCTGAAGTTCTACGAAGTTTAACTACATCCATAATGTTAGCTTCAACTTTATCTAACATATCATTTAAACCATAACGGTGATTTAAGATATCATCTGATAAGTCTTGCATCTTATGTAGTAATCTTCTTTCGATAGCTTTTTCTTCGACAATTTCAATATATAATTTAACAGAAGCAGTTGAAGGAACAGAGTCAATGATTTCTACAAGATAGTTACTAATATTTGCAACATCAGCATAATTTAAGCGTTTTAATTCTTCAACAACTGATAATACATCAATTAAAAGACCATTATTTCTTAAATTTACCATTGCACGATAAACCATTGTATGGCGTGGATCATAGAAATCTGTATCAGCTAGTTTTCCAATTAAACCATCAATAATGCGATTATCAATAAATACACTACCAAGTACATATACTTCTGCTTCAGTATTAAATGGGACTGAACGATTATATATAATTTCTTTTTTATTGTTCATAGACTCTCCTTTTTATAATATTACTATTATAATCTGTTATTTTAATGCGATAATGATACTAATTGTAGCAGTAACTTCTTTATGTAATTGTACTTTTGCAGTATAATCACCTAAAGCAGTAACAAGTGCTGTAAAAGTAATTTTACGCTTATCAATTTTACTACCAATTTGTTTTTCCACAGCTTCTGCAATATGTTTAGTAGTAACAGTTCCTAAAACATGTCCATCAGCAGCAACCTTAACAATAATTTTAACTGGAGCTGCTTCAATTTTTACTTTTAAGTCTTTCATTTCTTGAAGGTGTTTAGCTTCATTAGCAGCTTCAACTGCTTTTTGTTCTTCTAATTCTTTCATATTGCCATCACTTGCTACTTTAGCTAAACCACTTTTAACTAAGAAATTAGCATATCCAGCTTGAAAGTCTTTAACTTCACCTTTTTTACCTTTGCCTTTTACATCAGCAATTAATATTACTTTCATAATAATCTATCCTTTCTATTTAGAAGGTTTTTCAACAATATGAATTGTTATTGTTGCATAAATCTCATTACTTAATTTGATTTGAGCTTCGTATAAACCAAGTGCAACAACATTACTTGAGAAAATAACTTTACGACGATCAATCTTTTTACCAGATGATTTTTCTAATGCATTTGCAATAGTTTTAGAATTAATTAATTCTAAAATATGACCTTGTTCATCAGTTTCAACTTCAATTTTTAAAGCATCTCTTTCAATAACTTTTTTAATTTCATAAAGTTCTTTAAGTTGAAGTGCTGCTTCTTGAGCTTCTTCTTGTTTTTCTTGTTCCATCATTCGAATGTTTTCTGTAGTAGCTTCAATTGCAAGACCACTTTGAATTAAGATATTAGCTTGTTCAGTAGCAAATTCTAATAAGTCACCACGATGACCTTTACCACGAACATCTTCTTGTAAAATAACTTTCTTGAATTCTTCTTCTTTTAATACTTCATCAATAGCAGCTTTAAGACGTTTTTTAGCAATTTGCATATTACTAATATTTAGAACACAAGCAGCAGCAGTTAAGTGACCACCACCACCAAGTTTTTCCATTAATACTTGACAGTTAACTTTACCTAAACTTCTAGCTGAAATACGAATTGTTTTATTAGTACTATAACCACATGTAACAGCAAGAATAAATCCTTCAATTGATAATAATTCATCTGAAACTTTTGCTAAAGTAGCAGCTTCTAATTCAGCATCATCAGATTGCATTGCTATTGCAACATTGTTACGATAAACTTCAATTTCACCAATAAGTTTATTTCTAAGTAATTTTTCTTCTTTCTTTTCTTTTAAGTATTCCTTAACTCTACCCATATTAGCTTGCTTTTTAGCAAGTTGTGCAGCTATTTCAAATGTCATATTAGATGAACGATATACGAAGTTATTTGTATCTACAACAATACCAAGAAGCATCCAAGTAGCTTCACTATCCGAAATCTTAAGTTCATATTCAGAAAATTCTAACAATGTAAAGATTACTTCAACACTTGAAGAAGCAGCAGGTTCAGAATAATAATATGTTGGATTTGGAATTGTTCCTTCATCATTCTTACGATGATGGTCAATAATACCAATTGTCTTAAATGCAGCTAATTGTTTTTCATTTAATAACACTTGACGTTTAGATTGACAGTCTAGAACCATTAATAAACTTTTATCATTTACAAGTTCAACTGCCTTTTGAGGAGTAATAAAAGATTTTAAAAGAACCTTATGGAACTTTTTAACATCTTCATATACTTTTCTAACTGTAGCATCAATACTATTTTCATCAAATATAATATAAACTTTTTTACCAAGTGCAGTTGCTAAATTATACATTGCAATAGTAGCACCAAATGAGTCAGCATCTTGCCATTTATGACCACAACAGAAAACTGTTCCTGCATTATTAAGTAAATCTTCTAATTCTTGATATTTGTATCTTAATTGAACTTTAACTTCTTTACGTGTAGGATCTGTTTTTGCACCATAGAATCTTGTAGTACCATTAACAAGTACAACTACTTGGTCACCACCACGGTTAAGAGCAAGTTCAAGTTGATCTTCAGCTAAATCAGATAATTCTTTGATATGTAAATCTTCACATGCAACACCCATACTTAGTGTAACATGAACAGCTTTAGTTGTTTTTAAAATTAGTTTAATTTCATCAAGAATTGCAAAGTTATCTTCCATCATCTTGATTAATTGAGAATAGTTAGTCATTAGCATAAATTTAGAATCAGAGAACGCTCTAACATATGCTTTAAACTTTTCAGCCCATTTAACAATAGCACCAGTAATCTTACCTTGACATTCACTCTTACCTTGAACGTCTAAGTCGGATAAAGCTTCTTCTAAGTTATCTACATTAATATACCCTATTGCAACAGTACGATTTGCATATTGAGTTTTTAAATCAACAAATGAAGTAATTTCAGTTAAATATACGATACGAACGCTTTGAACAAAAATAATTTGATAAATCTTTTTAAATAATTCAATTTCGCGAATAATAACATCATCAGTTATTTCTTCTTCTTCAATATCTTTAATAAATTCATAAATTTTGCTATTGGCAATTTCTTTAAGATTCTTTTCTTTAAGGCCACTCATTAGCATCTTTTGAACAATTGGGTTGCTCCATTTTACTTTATAAGCATTGTCTAAAACGATAACACCAATTGGTAAATCTCTAAATGCAGTTTCACCAGCACCTTTTACTTTATAAGAAATTGTATTCCAAAGATCTAATCTATTTTCTAATGTTTCAATATAAAGATGATTCTTACGATTAGAAAAAGATACAATAACTGCAATAAGTAAAGAAAATAATGCACCACAAATAACATAGAAAGAAATATCATTAATTACATTCTTTCCTTGATTAATAATTAATAAAGCTAGAGTCACACTAGCAAGTAGTGATGCGATAACTAAAAATATTAATGAGATATTAGATTTTCTTTTCATAGTAATCACCTTTCATAGTAAGTGTATTTATTATACCACATTTTAATTATTTTTTCAACTTTATAGTATTTATGACTTTATCAAATTTTATTTCTAAAAAAATTTTAATATTTTTTTCTTTTTTTGTTTTTCAAAATTTTCCTAAATAAAACTCGGTTATAAACATTATAACCGAGTATATTTTTATATAGTATATAAGCCATGAACTATAGATGAGAACTTAAATTCTTTTTCAACACCTGTTTCATTATTCTTTACTTTAAGCGTATATGTTACAGTTTCAGTATAATCAGGAACCTCAACTATACGACCATTATCATTTAATAATTCTTTATTAGATGATTCACAAGTAATAGTATAATTAGACATATTTTGGTATAATGCAAGTTCTGCTTCCACTAGTTCCATAAACTTATACCATAATTCTCCTTCACCTTCAAGTAAAGTTTGAGGGCAATCTTTACCAGAGAAAGTATGATGACCTTGAACACGTGATGTTTCTAAATTATATTTGTCTAGTAATCTTGCAACAAGTTGTGCAGTAATATGATATGTCTTCCATAAATCTGAACCATAGTTACATGCAGATTCAATACCAATTGAATTTAAGTTACCACCACGACTTGAAATATATTTATAGTCAGAATTATAATATGTATTTCCCATATAATAGTAACCATTTTCAATCTTCCATGTTGGGCCGTAGAATGTTAAACGATAGTTACCAGGAGCTTCAATATTAGTAGTTTCCCCATTAACAGAATAACTATAACCTGAACTAACAGCTGAATTTTCTACTACTGCAAATATTGGTTTAGTATTAGATGTAGCCTTTACTCCTGTATTTAACCATTGGAATTTAGTTCCCGTACCATCACCAGCATGCCATGCAACTAAACTTTCATCCATACTATGGAACACTCCATCGTTACCAGTAGAATAATGCCAACTAGTTCCACCCCAGTTTGGTGCATTAAATGCATTATATAATGCCGTTGCAATAATTTCTCCATCTTGGTGCGCTTTAGGCATACCAGAGTAATGTACAGTAATAAATTCGATACTAGACATTTTATTTCTACTTGGATTAATAAAGTAATCATTATTAACTTTATATTCCCAGTTAAAATATAAATCAGATACTGAACATGCTACACTTGTATCATAATCATATGCAACATTTAAGTCATTTACATAGTAAACCTCTGAATTATGAGCGTTAGCTAAAATTTGATACATTTCCATTTCTTCATTAGATAATACTGTTACACCTAAAACTAATTTAATATCTTTATTATTTTCCATTTCTGCAACAATTTCTGCATATCCACTAGATACACCATATACTTGACCGGTTTCATCTACTGTTGCAATAGTTTCATCTTTTGAAGTAAATTTAATATTACCAGTTGTTTCTTTTAATTCTGCATTAATCTTTACATATTCACCAACTGTAAGAACTGAAGTAGATTCAAAACTTGCATCAATAAATGGATCAATATAAACTTCAACATCAAATGATCCACTTAATCCTTCATTTCCTTTTAATTCATAATATACAGTAACTTTACCTTTTTCAAGCCCATGCATTACATTTTTATCATCAATATATAATACACCATCGTTACTTGAAATAAATCTGACTTCTTTAAAAGTTGCATCTTCAGGTAGTAGATTCCATGTTAATTTAAATGAATCATATTTTAATAGTTTATCTACTTTATTAAGTTCAAATGAAGTTGCTAGAATAGGATCTGTCCATTTAGCAGTTAAAATTAAATCTTCATCCATGCTAGGAGTAATCTTTTCAATCTTTTCTCCATTTTGATTATACCAACCAAGGAATGTTCTTCCATCATCAATTGTTAAATTAACTAAGTCTATTTCATCACCTAGTTTATATTCACTAATTAAAGGGATTGAACAATAAGCAGCATTATAAACAACTTGTCTTCTTTCTTCTGTCCAAATAGAGGTATCCCCATTAAAGAATTGATATAAACGCATATATCCTACATAAGTGCTTTCCCATGCAGATTGAGATTCATTAATATCTTTAATTTGAGAATCAAATGCTATAAACCAATCTAACCAAAAACTTTCTGTATATGGATCATTTACAAAATAATTTGAATCTTGAAGATTCTTTCCACCTGGTAAATAAACCTTATATCCACCATCAGTATTTTCGCTCCAAGCTCTTAAAACATTATTCTTAAAAGCATCTAATTTTCCAGTATTTCCATACCACTCTTGAAAAGTAGGCCAAAACGCACTTTCAAATTCTTCAAATGTAGAAGCTTTTTTTCTAGGTAATTCACCCTCATCATATTTATACTTAATTGTATAATTTGTTTTCTTAACTAATACATCAAAAGTATATTCTTCACTTTCTTTTTTTAGCGAAAATTTAACAGTTATTGTAGCAGAACCAGGTTTTAATGCAACAGCAATACCATCACTAATACTTAGAATATCAGTATTTGAGCTACTCCACTCAACACTTACTCCTTCTTGTAGTGTGTATTCAAATTGAAATTCATCTCCTACATACATTGTAGATGGTGATTTAGTAAATGTTACTTCTTTTAGTTTATTTTTACCACATGAAGATAGTCCAATTACTAATCCAACTATTATAAATACTACTATACGATATATTTTATTCATATATTCCTCTCTTTCTTTAATAATAATATACTATATCAAGAAAAAATTGTCAAATACTTTTATAGAAAGAAAAAAGATGTAAACATTTTAATGTTTACATCCTAATGATTATATTCTATTCTACAGGTAGTCCTTCAGGAACAGTAACAGTAGTTTCACCTATCTTACTAAGGTTCATAGGCATTGCATAAGAGATTTCCATAATCATACCTTGATATGACATTTTCATATACATTTCGATATCAATTAATGAAATTTTTCCATTTTCAACTGTAATGTTATACTTTTTAATTGTTGTTTCGTCAATTGTAACACCATCTAAACCACCTAATTCTGTAGCTATTTCATCCATAGATGATTTTAAAACTTGGCTTAATAAAACAGTATCACCAATCCAAATACCATCTACAAGTGTAAATGATTCTTTAACATCTATATCATATAAATCAATATTACTTGAATAATCATTTACAGAAACAGTATCTGCTAAAATCCATTCTTCTTCAAGTTTTACATATTCTTTAACATATTCACCTTGTGTTACTGCATAGGTATATTGTTTTTCTCCTTCTGCAGTAGTAATAGAATATGTAGATGTTGGATCTAATTCAATATACATATCAGCACTCATCTTTTGAGTTTGTGACTCAGTTCCCATAGTTAGTTTTAATTCCATAGCCATAGGACAATTAATAGTTGCAGAAGCAGTCTTTAATTCTTCCATTTGATTAGCTAGTTGATCAATAGGAGCAACATAGTTTGGATCAGTTTCTCCACATTCACATTTACCATCAACATATTCATGTTCATGTTTATTATTGTCACAACTTGCAACAAAAACAAAACTTAAAACCATTACTAAAACTAATAAAATTTTTCTAAAATTCTTCATAATTTTCTCCTTTTTTTATATTATTTTTTAATATACACTTATATTATATCACTAAAAATTATTAAATTCAATATTTTAATAAAAAATAAAAAGAGGTTTTGATTAACAAAACCTCTAAATTATAATTTTATATTATAGTTCAGGACCAGCTTTAACTAATGCTTTACCTGCATCATTTCCAGTGTATTTAACAAAGTTCTTAATGAAACGACCAGCTAAGTCTTGAGCTTTACCTTCCCATACAGATGCATCTGCATAAGTATCACGAGGGTCTAAGATAGCAGGGTTAACACCTGGTAAAGATGTAGGAACTTCTAAGTTAAAGTAAGGAACAACTTTAGTTTCAGCTTTATTGATTGAACCATCTAAGATAGCATCAATGATACCTCTTGTGTCTTTAATAGAGATACGTTTACCTGTACCATTCCAACCAGTATTAACAAGGTATGCTTTAGCACCACTTGCTTCCATCTTCTTAACTAATTCTTCAGCATATTTAGTTGGGTGAAGTTCAAGGAATGCTTGACCGAAACATGCAGAGAATGTTGGAGTTGGTTCAGTAATTCCACGTTCAGTACCAGCTAATTTTGAAGTAAATCCTGATAAGAAGTAATATTGAGCTTGTTCAGGAGTTAAAATTGAAACTGGAGGAAGTACACCAAATGCATCAGCAGATAAGAAAATAACATTCTTAGCAGCAGGAGCAGCAGAAACAGGACGAACGATCTTTTCAATATGATCAATTGGGTAAGAAACACGTGTATTTTCAGTTACAGAACCATCTTTGAAATCACATACACCGTTTGCATCAACAGTAACGTTTTCTAATAATGCATTACGTTTGATTGCTCTATAGATATCTGGTTCAGATTCTTTATCAAGATTGATAACTTTTGCATAACATCCACCTTCAAAGTTGAATACACCTTTGTCATCCCATCCGTGTTCATCATCACCGATTAATAAACGTTTAGGGTCAGTAGAAAGTGTAGTTTTACCAGTACCTGATAAACCGAAGAATAATGCAGTATTTTCACCATTCATATCAGTATTTGCACTACAGTGCATTGAAGCCATACCCTTAAGTGGTAAATAGTAGTTCATCATTGAGAACATACCTTTCTTCATTTCACCACCATACCAAGTATTTAAAATAACTTGTTCACGTGAAGTAATATTAAATACTACAGCAGTTTCAGAGTTTAGACCTAATTCTTTATAGTTTTCAACTTTAGCTTTAGAAGCATTATAACATACGAAATCAGGTTCAAAGTTTTCTAATTCTTCAGCAGTAGGAGTAATAAACATATTAGTTACAAAGTGAGCTTGCCATGCAACTTCCATAATAAATCTGATAGCCATTCTTGTGTCTTTATTAGCACCACAGAATACATCAACAACATATAATTTTTTATCAGATAATTGCTTAACAGCTAATTCTTTTAATTGTTTCCAAGTTTCTTCACTACATGGATGGTTGTCATTTTTGAATTCATCACTAGTCCACCAAACAGTGTCTTTTGAGTTTTCATCCATAACAATAAATTTGTCCTTAGGCGAACGACCAGTATAAACACCTGTCATTACATTTACTGCACCTAATTCTGTTTCTTGACCTTTTTCAAAACCTTCTAAAGATGGATCAGTTTCAGCTTTGTATAATTCTTCATAAGAAGGATTGCAAATAACTTCTTTAGCACCAAGAATACCATATTTGCTTAAATCAATAGTTTTCATAACGTTAAATACCTCTTTCTAAATTTTATTTTTGCATTTAATAGTAAGATTTAATGGATTAAACTAATAAGTAATTTAGTTTAAACCCTATTCTTCCAATTTAATTATATCACATATTAGAATTTTTTTCAAATAATGAATAAATAATTTTTTCAAAATAAATTAAGCGATACACAATTTGTGTATCGCTTAATAATTCCCTCTTATATTATTTTGTTTAAGAAGGCAAAACAACTTCTCCGCTTCCTTCTTCTCCAGTCATAATGTAACCTGAAACATTAATCACACCATCTGGATAGTTATATTCTGGGTTATCAATCCAACATTCAGCTGGATAAAAATCATATTCATTATCATATTCTTCATAATAATTATGATTTATTTCACCATCAATTTCATATCTAAATGCAACATCCCACGCTTTATAATATGTTTCATCAGTAGGATCATCAAAGAAAGTAGCTCTTCCCGATCTTGAAACACTTATTACTGAATATGCATTTTCTAATATTGCATTTGTATAAACTTCTCCACCACCAAAAGTTACAAATCCATTTTCCATTCTAATATCTACATACTTTTTAGTAAATGGATTTTCACCAGTAGTCCATACACCATATATGCTACCACTTTCTTTACCAGTAATTTTATAAGTGAACGTTTGAGTTTCACTCAAGAATAAATATTCCCAAGAACCTGAAACATTTGTTTCAATATACCATCCCATAAATACATTATATTCACTATCAAGAATTTGGAATGAACTTATTTCAAATGTATCTCCAATTTTTCCAGTAAACTCTCCTGTATAGCTTTGTTCACCACCATTAACACTAACATACGAATTATAATCCCATCCAGATACATAAACAGTATATGTTGCATCTGTGTAAACAGCAGTTAATATCATATCAGAATTAATAGTAATACTATAATCATTATATTGATTACCATCACCATCTACCCAATATTCAAATGTTTTTCCTTCAATATAATCTGAATAGATGTTTACTGTTGTTCCGCCAGCAACTTCAATTGTTCCAGTATATTCTTCCCCATCAATATAGAAATATCCATTTTCTATTGTAACTTGGTAAGTTTCTCCAGGTTCAATAGGCTCATCAACTTCATGATAAATAACTCTAGCATATACTGCGTCTCTTACAGGATCAGTTGATGTATTAAATGTATAAGTTGGACTTTCTGATAAAGTTACCCATGTTTGAGATTCAAAGTCCCAAATTTCATAGCGGTCAAAGACAACACCTTCATTATCTTGCCATGTTAATGTAATTGGATAACCACTATTATATACATGAGCATTATTGTAGTATTCATTTGTACTACTATAACTTACTTCAACATTATCTGAATAATCACCAAACAAGAATCTAAATGCAGTAGTTGTTTCAGGTAGAGTTAAAGTAAAGTTATTAAATGCTGTACGTTTAGAACATAATGACTTAATATCATTTTCAATATCACCATATGAATAAACTACTGACTTGCCTGCTTCATCTAATTTTTCAAATTCCTCAGGTGAAACAATTTCTTTACAAGTTCTCATAATGAAAATAGTTCTATAATAAGTTCCTAAATCTTCATATCCATATGTTATGCCTGTTTCTTTATCAACATACATATATTTTTTATATGATGTTCCAGAATCTTTTACATACCAAATAACATCTCTTCCTCCAGTTGTCACATACTCTTCATTTTCATAGTAACCACCTTGGAATCCTTTACCTTCATAAGAAATCTCCCATGAAGTATTTGATAAATCATTATATTCTTTTGATGTTGGAATACGTAAATCATTATATGTTTCAGCCCAATAATCATGATATGATTCAAAAACAGATGATCTTGCACTCATGCTATTACTTAATGTCATACCATTTCCACATCCAATATTATAATCAGGTGAATCTAAAGTTTTAATCCAGTCATTTACATCATATGCGTAACCATAAATAGCCCATAGATACTCAGATATCTTATCACCACGTGATTTAGATAGATAAATTGGTTCTATAGTTGTTGAATCCTCATCATCTATATACATAAAAATATAAGTATCATTATTATCTTTATTCGAAGTTCTTTCAGATTCATATTGGATTGCCCAAATATATACTTTTTCTCCTTTTTCATTAGTATATGAATAATAATACTCATCATGGCATACTTTGCCACCATATGTGTATTGATAATTAATCATCTTACCTTCAAGGAAACTTGACAAGTCATCATTATTTAAGTACCAATATTCTTCATAATAATCACAATATTGACAATGAACGCGATACTTACCATATTCACCATTTTCGCTCTTTTCAATAATGTCCCATTCATCATAATCTATTGTGTGCTCTTCAGTAGTAGGAATAACTTCATACCACTCATATCCACAGTCACATTCATATTTTATTTGTCCTTCTTCAGTATGAGTAGATGGTTTAATTACTTCTCTATCCATTTCTTCATGTCTTTCATAAATAACTTCACCACATACTGAGCATTCATGTTTATGATATTGACTATTATAAGGCGTTGTTTCATAAGATGCATGATAGCCACCAGTTTCAAATTCTAATTCATACTTAACATCACCCTTAGAATTTGTAGACATATAAAGAGTTCCTTCTTCACAGTTACCTTCAAAAATCTTTTCACGATTAGAAAAATCATTTAAGTCAGTATCTTCAAATACTGGATAATAATAACCACTTCTAAGTACTAACATTGAGAACTGTTCATCAGGAATAATTGTGCCAGCCCCTGAAACCCAGTGTTTAAAAGTTCTACCTTCTTGATTTGTTAATGAAACATTTAATACATCATCAGCTTGCGCAATATATACATTTGCCTTTTCACCATATTGAGCAGTATCAAATTTAACAGTTTCTTTTCCTTCAAACGTTGCAGTTCCACCATATACTACAATAGTTATACCTGATGATTCTTTTTCTCTACCACAAATTGTACAAGTATAAATAATCAAACCGTTATCCGAAGAATTCTCTGTAAACTCACAATCATCAGTTTCAAGTTCACCGCATAAGCACTCTCTATAATGTTTATCCTCTTCAACCTCATCAGGAATCCATTCACCAAACTCATGACCTTCTGTTTTTCCAACAGGTTCTTCTTTAGTTCTTCCACATTCAGTACATGTATAAGTTTTGATTCCTTCTTCTGTATGTGTAGGTTCTTTTGTTACTTTACCTTCATCAAATGTACAGTTTCCAGTTTCAAGTTCACCACATTTACACTCTCTTTCGTGTTTATCTTCATATTCTTGACTTTGATACCATTCACCAAATTCATGACCTTCTGTTTTTTCAACAGGTTCTTCTTTAATTCTTCCACATTCAGTACATGTATATGTTTTAATTCCTTCTTCTGTATGTGTAGGATCTTTTGTTACTTTACCTTCATCAAATGTACAGTTTCCAGTTTCAACTTCACCACATAAGCACTCTCTATAATGTTTATCCTCTTCAACCTCATCAGGAATCCATTCACCAAACTCATGACCTTCTGTTTTTTCAACAGGTTCTTCTTTAGTTCTTCCACATTCAGTACATGTATAAGTTTTGATTCCTTCTTCTGTATGTGTAGGTTCTTTTGTTACTTTACCTTCATCAAATGTACAG
>JAGBDV010000003.1 GCA_017937305.1 Bacilli bacterium | reverse complement strand
ATTGGGTGGAGATATTCCTTCTCCTGCAAACCCTCCAAAAGGATGTAAATTCCACACAAGATGTGCTAAGTGTATGAGTGCATGTAAAGTTGTTGCACCAAAGTTTATTGAACATACACCTAAACATTTTGTCGCATGTCACTTATATGATGAAGAAGTAATGGCAAATTTAGAAAAATATGATTTAGAATATGAAGAGATTGTTCGTAAGGAAAATGAACTAAAGAGTAGTCAAAATGAAAAGAAATAAGAAAGATAAAACCAAAGAATATATTGATGATGGTCAAACATTTTATAATATGGATGTTGATGGTCTTCCTAAAAGAGAAAAAAAACAGACGTTATATTTGAATAGAAAAGAAAGAAATGCAGTAATTAAAGCAGCACTTGCAACATATTTTCCTATATATTTAGCAGTTGTGGGGTGTTTTGTTTTAGCAGTAATTCTTGTCTATTTATGGCTAAAATAATGAAGGGAGTAATTTTATTGTGAAATTAAAATTAGTAACTTTAATTGTTTTTCTAGTATGTGTTTTTGCATGTTGGTCGTGTACGGAAAGTTCAAGTAATATTGGAAGTTCTAATGCTACGCAAGAATTAGAAATCTTTAGAACAGACTTTTTAGTAGATCAAGAACAAAGACTTTCCAAGATTAAAGCAGAACATTTAAAGAAAAACAATGGTTATTTAGATTCTGATGAAATAGTAATATTAATAAATTTAAAGAATGAACCTTTAATAGATACATATAATAATTACTATTCATCAAAAGTAAAAAGTGTGTCTGAATACGCATCTACTGATGCGGGGGTAAGACAACTTAAAGCAATTAAAGCAGAACAAAATGCTTTAATTAATGAATTAAATGCTCAAAACTTAATTTTAAGTGTTGAAAATACTTATAATACAATTACAAATGCTGTTGCAGTTAAGATTAAATACGGTAATTTGAAAAACATTAATTCTTTAAAGAGTGTATCATCTACAATTATTTCTGATACATATAATTTACCGAAATCTACAACTGACGCATCAGCTATTGTTAATGACGTCGATGTTTATGATACTGGTATTTATAAATCAGATTGTGTTGATTATACCGGTAAAGGAACTGCAGTTGCAATTCTTGACTCAGGATTCGACTGTAGTCACACAGTATTCCAACATAATATCGATGTTGAAATGATTACAAGAAATGATGTAAGAGAATTCTTACCTAATACTAATGCTGCTAATTCGTTCTTTAGAGGAATTGGTGACTTAAAATTATCAGATGTTTATTATAGTGCAAAAATTCCTTTTGCGTATGACTATGCTGATAAAGATTATGATGTGTTTCCATATGATTCTGAACATGGTACACATGTAGCTGGGATTATTGGTGGATTAGATGATACAATTACAGGTATTGCTGTTGATACACAACTTGTTCTTTTAAAGGTTTTTCCTGACTTAGATGATGGTGGTAAAACTGAAGATATCTTAGCTGCACTTGAAGACGCTGTGTTAATTGGTGTTGATGCTATAAACATGTCGCTTGGTTCTTCATGTGGTTTTGCTAGAGAAGAAGATGAAATTAAAGTTAATGAAGTATATGATAAAATTAATGAAAGTGGAATAAGCTTAATTACTGCTGCTAGTAATAGTTATAGTTCTGCTTTTGGTGGTGAACTTGGTAATACAAATAAAGTAACAAATCCTGATTCTGGTACAGTTGGAAGTCCATCTACATATGATGCTGCAATGAGTGTTGCATCAATTAGTGGAACTAAGAGTAAATATTTAATTGGAAATAGTAATCAAGTTGTTTTCTTTTCAGAATCTAATGCTATAAATGGTACACCAAATGATTTTTATAAAGAACTATATGAATCACTAGGAAAATCTGAAACAGAAGATATTACACTAGAATATGTAACTATCCCTGGTGTTGGTAAAGAAATTAACTTTATGGGTGTTGGTGATCTAACTGGTAAAGTAGCACTTATTAAACGTGGTGATAACACATTTGAAGAAAAAGCAAAAAATGCCAAAGCTGCTGGAGCTTTAGCTTGTATTATTTATAATAACATTGAGGGTGAAATCTTAATGTCAATGGGTAAAAGTGATCACATTCCAACAATTTCTATTTCAAGAGAACTTGGTACTAAACTTGCTGAATATGATACTGGTACTTTAAAATTAAGTTATAAGAATCAAGCTGGTCCATTTATGAGTGATTTCTCATCTTGGGGACCTACTCCATCTCTTGGAATTAAACCTGAAATTACAGCTCATGGTGGTAATATTAAATCAGCCATTCCTGGTGGCGGTTATGATGAATTAAGTGGTACTTCTATGGCTTGTCCAAACCTTTGTGGTATTGTTGTATTAATTAGACAATATTTAAAAGAAGAATATCCTGATGCTACAGTCAAAGAATTATCTGTTATGGCTAATCAATTGTTAATGTCAACTTCAAATATTATTTTGAATGAACAAGGTAATCCTTATGCAGTTAGAAAACAAGGTGCGGGTCTTGCAAGTTTATATAATGCTGTTAATACTAAAGCATACCTTACGGTTGATGGAATTGATAGATCTAAACTAGAACTTAAAGATGATCCTAATCGTACAGGTGTGTATGAAATGGAATTTAATTTAGTAAATTTATCTAGTGAGACACTTAAATATAAATTATCAATTGTTGGTATGACTGAAACTGTTTCAACTTCAGATGAAAACTTTGTTGCTGAAAAATCGCAAATTTTAACTGATGAATTTAAAGCTGAAATTATTAGTGGTGGATCAATTGCTAATGATGTTGTTAGTGTAAATGCTTTTGGCAAATGTAAAATTAAAGTTACATATGCTTTATCAAAAGAGAATAAAGATTTAATTGAAAATTCATTCCCGTATGGTATGTATGTTGAAGGTTTTGCAAAATTAGAAGATCTAAACGGTTCTACTAGTGAAGATAAAATTAATTTAAATATTCCATTCCTTGCATATTATGGTGACTGGAGTCAAGCTCCTATCTTTGACAAGACTTATTATGAAGTGGAATCAGAGGCACATGATGGTTCAATTGATGAAGAAGATAAACTAAAAGCAGATTATTATGCTACTACACCATTTGGTTCATATTATTATAATTATATTATTCCACTTGGAACATATTTATATGAAATTGATTTAAATAAATATGACGCTATTCCTGCAACTCAAGATCATATTGCAATATCAAATTATTTAGGTGCTGTTGATGGAATATCAAGTGTATATGCGGGACTACTTAGAGGTTGTAAGTCAATGACTTATACAATCAAAGATAAACTTACAGGTGAAGTTATTTATGAATATGTTGATTATAATGCTCAAAAATCTTATTATAATGGTATGGCAATGCCTTATTATGATTTCTTAGATTTAAAGAGTGCTGAATATAATTTAATTAATAATCGTCAATATGAGTTTTCAATGACTGGTTTATTAGATTATGATAATAATGGTGCAACTACAAATGCACGTAATACATTTACCTTTGATTTTTATGCTGATGATGAAGCTCCAGTAATTAAGAAAGTAGAATATTCAAAAGAATATGATAAAGCTAAGAAAAAAGATCGTTATTATGTAACATTAACTGTTTATGATAATCATTATACTCAAGCTATTACGCCAATTGTTTTTACATCTTCATCAAGTTATACAACATTATCTGATAATCCAATTCCTGTTTATGGGGAAAAAGGATCTGATACTAAAGTTAAGTTTGAAATTACAGATTATTTAGATGAAATTAAAAATGATGCAATTGTTCCTAATGCACTATCATTTATGATTGAAGACTATGCATTAAATTCTGATATTTTTATTTGTCAATTACCTGGAACTGAAGGTGATTTTAAATTTACTAAAGATGGAACAAGAGAAGGTTCTGATCTAATTATTCTTTCAATGTATGAAGATGAAGCGATTGATTTAACTAATTACTTATCGACAACTGATGAAACTGTGGATGCCGATAAAGACTATTTAAAGAATTTAGTTTGGATCAGTTCTAATGAAGATGTAGCTGCAGTAGATGAAGGTATTGTTGTTGGTAAAAAAGCTGGTCGTGTAACAATTACCGCAAGAGAAATGTTATATGGCAAACAAGCTGTACTTATCTTAAATATTAAGAATAAAGAAAATGAAACTGATACTAGTAATAAAGATGTCGTTGTTGAAGATAAAGTTGAAGATTCAACTATTAAATCATTAAGATTTGATTATTTTGATACTTTATTTGCATATTCAAGAGCTGCTCAAACAAGTGAAATTGGTTCAACAGGTTCTAGAATTTTCTTATCTAGTCTACCTGGTGGAATATCAATGTATCCTGGTGAACAAATTCAATTATCATATGATTTTGATCCTTGGTATGCAAAAGATAATTATGAATTAACATATCGTAGTAAAAATCCTAGTATTGCTGATGTAGATGAAAACGGTAAAGTTATTGCTAAGAAAAAAGGTAGTACTATTATTGAACTTAAAGTAGAAGGTTCTAATCTAATGGCTTCAGTTCAAGTCACAGTTAAGAGTGAATTTGTAATTGAAAATAGAATGTTAATCGCCTATAAAGGTTTAGGTGGTGAAGTTGTTATTCCTGATGATGAAGGTATTTTATATATTAGTTCATATGCATTCTGTCTATATGATACTGATATTAGTATTGAAATTACTGATGAAGATTATGATGCTAATAAAATTCCTGCTATGAATACTTCTATTACATCTGTAATAATTCCTGAAGGTGTTGAAGAAATTCAAAAATATGCATTCTATAACTGTCAAAGTTTAAGAAAGGTTGTTCTTCCTGAAAGTATTAAGTTTATTAGAGAATATGCGTTCTACAATGATACTGAATTAAAAGATATTAACTTAGAAAAAGTTCAAGTTATAGGACGTGAAGCATTTAAAAATTGTGAAAATTTAGAACTTGATAATGAAGAATTATCTAAAGTTTATGCAATCGGAGTTAGAGCGTTTGAAGGATGTAACTCTATTACACATGTAAATCTTTCTGCGTTAAGAAATTCAGGTAGTGAAATTTTTAAAGATTGTAAAAAATTAGAATCAGCTGTTTTAAATGAAAATACAAAATTGTCTTATGCAATGTTTGTAGGTAGTGGTTTAAAATCAATTGATATTTATGAAAAAATTGAAATTCCAGAGTATTGTTTTGCGTTATGTGAAAATTTAAAAACTGTTACACTACATAATTCACTTATTGGAATAAAAGAAGGTGCATTTAGTGAATGTACATCATTAACAGATTTTAATATCTTAGGTACAGTTGAATACTTTGGTGCTCAAACATTCTATGGTGATACTGCACTAGAAGAATTTAAGTTACCTAATTCTAATGTTTCACTTGGAAGTTATTGTTTCTATCAATGTACTAATTTAAATAAACTTGAATTTGCTCAAGAGTCTTATGTTAGTGAAATTTTAGGATCAATTATTGAGGAAACTTGTGTTTCTAAATTTATTGTTGATGCTAATAATAAATATTATTCAGTAAGTTCTGATGGTGCATTATTACTTTCAAAAGATGGTAAGAAAATTATTTTTGCTGCTCCATCTAAAGAATATAAAGATTATGTTTTAGATGAAAAATATGAAGAAATTGCTCCTGCAGCATTTTCTGGTGTAAATATTAAAACATTAACAATTGTTAATCCAAATACAATTATTGGTGAATATTCATTTGCAAATTGTGATACTTTAGAAAAAGTAATATTCCCTACAAGTAGTGGTGTTGTTGTAAAAGAACATGCATTTAACTATGATAAAGCTCTTGTTGAATTAGAAAATTTAAATAATGTTTTAAGTGTTGCAGATTATGCATTTGCGAATACTGGTCTTAAAAAGATAACTCTTGCAAATAATGCTACATATGGAGAAGGTGCATTCTTCCAATCAAAAGTTGAAGAAGTAACAATTGGTGATAATACAACTTTTGGACTAGGTGCATTCCAAAATTGCGGTAGCTTAGTTACTGTAAATATGCCAAAATCTGATGTAGAATTTGGTAGAGGATGCTTTGCGTATTGTGCAAATCTTGCTACAATCGATTTATCTTATGTGGAAAGAATTCCTGAAGAATGTTTCTATAGTTGTAGTAGTTTATTAAGAGTTGATCTTGCAAATTGTAAAGAAATTGGTAACTATGCATTTAGTGATTGTTCAAAAATTGTTAGTGTATTAATTCCTAAGATTGAAAAAATTGGAGAAGGTGCATTCTCAAGATATTCTACATTTGGTGGTGCTCCAATCTTTACACAAGTAGTACTACCTGACACTTTAACATTTATTGGTGATGGTGCTTTCTTAGGTTGTGAAAAATTATCAGAAATTACAATCCCTGAAACTGTTTCATCACTTGGTGATTATACATTTGCATATTGTTTATTATTAGAAACAGTTAATTTACCAGATACAGTTGAAAAAATTGGTTTATATACATTTGCTGGTTGTGAATATCTAGAATTTATTAATCTAGAAAACATCAAAGAATTTAGTGATTATTCATTTGCTTCATGTGTATACTTAGAAAATGTTGATTTAAGTAGTGCTGAAATTATTGGTGAAGCAGCATTTGCTGATACATATGTAAGCGGAAGTTTAGTTATGAATAATTTAAAGGTTGTAAAAGATTATGCATTCCAAGGCGCTAGAATTGGAAGTGTTATGGCACAAAACTTAGAAGAAATTGGTTTAGCTGCCTTCCAAAACAATAAGTTCTTAACATCATTTACATTTAGTGATAAGTTAACTAAAGTTGATACTCTTGCATTTAATGGTTGTGAAAAACTTGCATCATTCTATACCTCTGATGGTAAAACTTCAGGTGAAATTAATAATTATGCTAAACTTATTGATGGTGTATTATATACATATCTATATAATGGTAAATTAGAACTTACATCTGTTCCTTCAAATATGGATATTGTTAATTTATATGTTGCAAATGGTACCGCAAGAATTGATACATATGCTGGAAATTCCAATCCATTTATTCAAAGAATTGTTCTTCCTGATGGACTTGAATCAATTGGAAATTATGCATTCTATGAATATAATAACTTAAAAGTTGTTGAATTTAATTCATATATTGCTCCAAGTTTAGAGTGTTCATACAATCCTGATGCTGTATTAGAAGAAACTGATCCAGGATATGATATTATTCATAATCAATATGAATTATTTGGTTTAGAATTATATTATTATACTTTCATTGATTTAGTTGGTAAAAAAGAACCAATTGAAATGGTTTTACCTGCTAATAAAGTTGTTGAGGGTTATGATTCAATTGTTTATGAAGTTTACTTTGGTAAAGTAGAAGATGCAAGTAGAAATACTACTCTTGCAAAAGAACCAAATATTGTTACTTTTGTAACTCTTGCAAAAGAAATTAAAGGATATGAACAAATTGTTATTGCTCATGAAGAAAAAGTGAATAAAGCACTTACTGCTTTAAGAGCAATTACTCAAGATTATACATTCTTTGGTTATAATGAAACAGAATGGAATGAGCTTGTAACTATTGTTGAAACTGCTCAACAAGAAATTAAAGAAATTAAAATTAAAAATGCTAAGAAATTAGTTAGAGATACTAATGAGTTATTAAAACAATTACCTACGACATTTAGCGAATCCATGATTGATCAGCTTAATGAAGTAACATTATTAGTAAATGAACTTACTATCGATGAAAAGTATTTATTAGATTTAAAGAATTATAATGATTTAATAAAGGAATATGAAGAATATTTACAATTAGAAAATAATCCAATTGTACCAACTCTTCCTGGTGAAGATGGCTTAACTACTCCCCAAATTATTTTAATAGTTTGTGGATGTGTAGTTGGAGTTTTATTAGTTGGTGGTGCTACATTCTTTGTTGTAAAAAATGTAAGAAAAGGCAAAGGAGGTAAAGAAGATGAAGAAAATAATTAGTTTATTTTTATTACTAATTGCGGTATTTACATTATTTTCTTGTAATGATGAAAAAGTTCTTTCTACTCCTAGTAATATTAATCTTTCTAAAGAAGGGTTAATTACTTGGGATCCTGTTGCTAATGCAACATCTTATGTTGTATTACTTAATGGTGAATCAATTACAGTTGAAGAACCATTATATTTAGTAGATGATTTAAAAAATGATTTTACTTATGTAATAATTGCTTGTGCAGATGGTTATACATCATCATCTCCAAGTGAAATGCTTGTATATAAAGCTCCTAAACCAGAACTACCAAAACCACCAGTATCAAATATTATAATAGGTATTAGTGGTTCATCTGAAGTAAAAAATGGCAAAACAATTACTTTAAAAGCTAATGTAACTGGACATAAAGAAACAGATGCCGTAACTTGGAGTATTGTAAAAGGATCTGAGTATGCAACAATTGATGAAAATGGAATACTTACAGCTAAAGATATTGATGATACTAAAGGTAATGTTAATATTGAAGTCAGAGCTACTAGTGTTGAAAATAAAGAATGTTATGCTACTAAATTAGTTACAGTATTAGCTCAACCAAAACTTACTCAAGAAATGATTGATGCTTTAGCTAATGAAAACTATTTATCATTTGAAGGTTATATTAATATTACTTTATATCCATTTGGATCTAATAAAGTTTATTCTACTTATTCAACTGTTGTAAAAACTGCTCTAGATGGTGAATATTGGTATGCAGAATACGAAAATGGTGAATCGATGATTAAACTTGGTGTATATTATAAAGAACATAATGGTTATGCATGTCAAGTAGGACTTAACTTTATGAATGAAGAACAATATGATTATGCTCTTGATGATTATGGAAAACCTATTTCATGGGAATCTTATGGATTATATAATAACTTTAAAGGGCTAAAGGTTTCTGATTTTGTATTTGATGAAGAAACATGGCGTTGGACTTATAGTGGTAATGACCCTAAACTGGATGATAGAATGATTACTTCTGCTAATCCTTATGAATTTAAAGCAAATGGTTTTTCATTAATTATTGAAGATGAAGAAATTATGGGTGTTTATGCTAAGAGTCAAGATGACTATGGTATTGTAGAACAATATAAAGCAGTTCAAGAGTTATTTGTTGCAGTTAATGCTGGTGATGAAAATGTTGATGTAAGAAAGGTTCCAAAATATTATTATGATGAAGAAATTCATGGACCATTAAAATCTGCACTTGAAAAAATTCATGCTGCTTCAAACTATACTTTAACTTATAAAGATATTCAAGCATCAAGTATGATGAGTAGCATTCTTGAAACTGGTTTCACAGAATATATTACTGATAATGATTGTTACTTTGTTCCATTTGATATTACATATGATAAATATGGACAAGAAGTATATAATTATCGTGAAAATGAAACTTATGGTTATAAGAAAATAACTGATAATTTATATAATTCATACTATGAAATAACAAATGAAAAAGGAGAAAGCATGGGGTTTGCAGCATCAAGAGCTTATGAAGATCAATTTGCTGCATGTAAACCATCACTTGCATTTGCTCCAGAAATATTTAACACTTATTACATTGATGAAGAAGAAAATACAACTACTTATTATGTTGATGATTTGATGAATCCTGTTGCATCTACATTCTATTATGGTGTAGGTAATGACATTAATTTATATGGTATTTATGCAAGTAGAGGTTATTTATCTACAACAGAATCGTTTACCCCATATTGTGTAGTGGATAATGAAACAAAAGAATTACTTTCAACTGGTTTCTATTATTATTTAGGTTACTTATATGGTGTAGTTGAAATTTCTTATTCAGATTATAATAATACAATTCTCCCAGAAAGTGCGAATGTTGATTTTGAAACTAGATATGTTCCTACTAGTTGGAGTGAACTTACAATTACTAAATCAGATTTATCTTCATCAACTGCTGAAGATTATGAAGTAAATGCTTTAGAATTCTTATACGAGTTCTTTGGTGTTGAAGAAGGTACAAAAGAAGCAGAACAATTTTTAGAAGATATGCCATTCTTTGGTGATGCATTAGGCGATTCATATGGATTTGGTTTACAATCATATCATATTGATAGTAAAAATAAAAATAATGCTGCTATTACATTCTATTATGATGTACCTCTTGATGTTGACTATTCAATCAATTCTTCACTTGATAAAATAGAAGAATATCTAATTCAAGAGGGATTTGTGAAAAATAGTGCTGGAGAGTTTAATAAAGGTAATATTTGGATTGCTCCAGTAGATCAAAACTTAGACTTTATTATTTATGTTTGGAAAAACTAATATTTAGAAAGGAATTAAAAATGAAATTATTTAAAAAATTAGCTTCATTTCTTTTAGTTGCTGTAATTGCATTAACAATTATTGGCTGTAATAACAACAAAAATAACAATGAACAAGTTGCAATTACATTTGATGCTGCAAAGACAACTCTTAGTAATGGAGAATCAACAAATTTAACTGTTACTGTTACAGGTAGTAGTAATACTAATTATAGTTTTATTATTTCTGATCCATCACTAGTTAAAATTGAAAATAATGTTTTAACTGTTATTGGTGATGTTACAGAAGATAAAGCTGTTACTGTTGTTGCATATGCTGCTGCTGATGCTAGTAAAACTGCAACTAAAATCTTTACAATTAAAAACTATGTAGAACCAAAAGTAGAAATTACTACTCAAAGAAATACAATTACATATGGTGAAACTATTACTTTATCTGTAAATGTTGTAGGACTTGAAAATAAAGGTATTGCTTGGATTGTTTCAGATAATACATTAGTTAAAGTTGACAATAATGTTCTTTCAGTTTTACAAGAAGTAAATGTTGATACAGAAGTAACTATTAAAGCTGTTTCTGTTGAAAAGAATAATGTTTATGATGAAAAGAAAATTATTGTAAAAGCTGCAAGTTCATTTGGTACAATTTCGATTACTACAAGTCAAGATACAATTTCTGAAGGTGAAACAGTTATGGTTGCTGCAACTGTTACTGGTTTAAAAGAAATTGGTTATACTTGGAAAGTGTCACATGAAGATTTAGTTAAAATTGAAAATGGTCAATTAATTTTAATTGGTACCGTAAAAATTGATACTAATATCACAATTACTGCAACTGCAACTGCTGATGAAAGTGTATTTAAGTCTAAGACAATTTTAGTTAAAGCGCCAATTATTGAAGGTCAAGTAGGTGAATTAACTAATTCTGTTCTTGCTGAAATAGCTAACTCAAGTATTACATTTGGTGGTGTTATAACTGACTACTATACTGATTTTAATAATTCATTTAATAACTCTGTAAATGAATATGATTCATTAGTAATGATGTCAGATGGTAGATGGTATGGATCATGGAATATTAAAGGTAATACAACAGATATCGTTATTGACAACTATAGAAGAGGTTCCGTAGATGGATTATCTGATGCTTATGGTAATGTAGGTCATGCTCTTGAAAGATTATATATTAATAAGAATAATGAAGTTTCTGCTGCAACTGTAAAAGATTATCAAAGCATTCCTGCTATTTGGGAAGCTCAACACTTATGGAATCATTTAGGAAACTTAAAAGTTACTGATTTCGTTTATAATGCTGATGATGAATTATATACATATACTGTAAATCAAAATGATATGGAAGCTTTATATTTAATGACTTACTTATCTTATTGTTTAACTCCATTATTAGAAGATACAATTGCTTCAGTTTCATTTAAAATTGAAGAAGGACATATTACTAAAGTTATTTTAAGAACTGAATTATTATATTATGGATCAGACACTCAAGAAGAAGCTGATGCAATGAGTTATACTGAAGTTGTTCTTGTTCCTAGTAATATTGGTACAACTGTAGTTCCTGAACCTGTTAAATATGAATCTCCAGAAAATGCAACTTTATTAAATCAAGCACTTGTTAATATGCAAGCATTAGATAACTATAAATATAGTGCAAAAGATGTAACTACTTATGCTCCTAGTGGAGATAGTGGTGATTATGAATTAAGTGCTGCAAGTACTAATCAAAATAGAGTTATTAAAGCTAAAATTCGTGATTATGTTTCAAGTGTTGGTGAAGTTGGTGAAGTTGGTTATGTTACAAAAGATGCAATTTTAATTGAAAACACTGGTAAATACTCTTATGCTATGGATGATAAATTATATCATACTGAATATTATGGTTATAAACAAAATTCTGATGGTACATATGATGAATTTGAATATCAAGCTTCTGCTGATGCATTTGTAGGTACACGTAAAGTTAAGGGAAGCATTGCTGATATCTTACCTAGTTTTGATTTCTCTGCTGACATTTTTGAATTTGTTGGTACTAAGGGTACTGGTGAAAATATGATTTATCAATTTAAACTTAAAGCAACAGATGTTACAAGAGATTTAGCGCTTGAAGTTTCAATGCATAGTTATGCTGAAGATGCTGAAAAATCAAGTACTAAAACTTTCTCAATTGATATTGATAAAAATGGTTATGTAGTTTCTACTTCATACGCATATAACTTATCTGACGTTTACTATGGTAATATCACTACAAAATATAGTGATTTCAATGCTGTTGAACTTGCTGCTGATACATTTGAAGGTTATGTTCCAAGACAATGGAGAACTTCTTGGGATCAATATGTTTGTAAATATTTCCAACCTACTCATACAGGTAATAGCTATGAAGAAAATGCACTAACAGTATTTAAACATGTATTTGGTGATCAAGTTGAAAATTTACCTTCACCACAAATCTTCTTAGAAGTATTTGATGATTTAGTGTTTGGTCCATTCTTTGATTGGAGAGCTTCAACTGATGAACTTGGTAATGTAGTATATAAAGAGTATGTTTCAATTAACGTTCAAAGTAGTGAATTTGATGAAAATGTTAGAATTACAAATTACGAAGAATTAATGAATGAATTAATAACTGCTTTACAAGAAGAAGGTTATACTTTAGATGGTGCAAATACTGATATGTCAGGTGGTACTACTGGCTTACGTGACAGATATGTTACTATGGTTAAAGGTGATATTGAGATCGTTATTTCTAATAATCATACTAAACATTTAAGCATCTATTTCTATCACTTAGGTGATTGGATCTTAAAATAGATCTTAAGGATGGAGGGCTTTATGAAAAAAAATATTCGTTTTTTAGCAATTTTAATGATTGCGATTGCCCTTGTTTTAATTGGTTGTGAAAATAATTTAGTAGATAACATAATAATTACTCCGCTTCAAGAAAAAATTACTTTAAATGTCGATGAAGTTCTTGATTATGATTATAAATCATTATTTACAATTAAATCAGGAACTTCAGACATTGAAGTTAAGGATGAATACTTAGATATATCAAATTTAAAAGAAGAAACAGGGACATATATTATTTTATGTACATATGAAAAAAAGATGGCGTCAATATATGTAGAAGTTATCAAAACTTCTAATATCAGTCTTACACTTACTAAAGAAGAAGTTATAGTAAATAACTTAACTGTATTTAAACATGATTATAAACAATATTTTACAATTACAAAAGATAATATTAATGTAGAAGTTAAGGATGAATATTTGGATTTATCTAATTTGAGAATGATTGAAGGAATTTATAAAGTAGTATGTAAATATGAAGATGAAAGTATTTCATTAAGTGTAAAAGTAGAAGAAGTAAATTACCAAATTAAACTTAATACACGTGAAATAACTATTAAACAATCTGAAGTGGAAAATTATGATTTTAACCAATTATTTATAGTAGTAGTTGATGGTAAAATCCAACCTATTACACCTGATATGGTAAATTCTAATGTTACATCAAGTGTTGGTGTATATCAATATATTGTTTCACTTGGTGAAACATCTATGACTTTAAATGTAAATGTAATATCTGATCATGAAATTGAAATAATCAATTCATATACACTAAAAGAAATTGAATTAGATGAATTAAGTACTTTTGATTATACATCATTATTTAGTATATATCTTGATGGTGTTAATCGCGAAGTTACTTCTGATATGATTGACTTAACAAGTTTAAGTAATCCAATTGAAAATGAAATTTATGAAATTAAAATTACATATACTGAAAATCAAGCTGTTAAGACTGGTTTTTGTAAAATAAAGGTTATTCCAAATAGTGAAATAATAATTACTCATAAAGACTTAATTATTTATCCTAATAGCAGTTATATTGATTTAACTACATTATTTACGATAACAAAAAATAATATTGAAATTCCAGTAACTTTAGATATGATTAATGGTGAAATTAATTATGCAGAAGTTGGAAAAAATATTATTAAGTTAAACTATTTAGAAAAAGAAGTTGAAGCAGTTGTTGAAGTTAAACAAGGCGTAATCATTAATTATGCAAAATCTGATGTGATTGAAATTGCAAAAGGGACTTCGAAAGAAAATTATAATTTTGCAGCTGATTTTATAGTGATTGTAAATGGAATTAACTTTACTGAAATTAGCGATTATATCAAAACAGACAATGTAGATTTTAATACACTTGGTTCATATACTGTAACTATTGAAGTTCCTTATACTGATACAAGTTTAGGTGCAGAAAAAGGTAATATTGTTACTAAAAAAATCACATATAATGTTGTTAAAACTATCTATAATATTAAGGTTTTAAATGAAACATTAGTGTTAAAGGCTGATAATAATTCTTTTGATGCATTTGAAAATCTTTCGGTAAAAATTAACGGAGTAAACCAAAAACTTACTAAAATCGCATCTCAAGCATCTACACTTGCAACCTATGCTGAAGTGATTACTACTCCTGATTTTAATGCAGTAGGATACCAAGAAATTTTAGTTGATGTATATGTTAATGGTCCTGAAAACGATCCTGTTAGAGTTTCATTTAATGTTGTTGTTGAAGCTGATGTAAAAATAAATGTAAATAAAACATTTGTATTTGAAGGAGAAACAGTTTATACAAAAGATATCTTCACAGTTTTATTAAATGGTGAAAATGTTGATATTACTCAAGAAATGATTGAAGGAAAAATTAATACTAATGTTCCAGGCGTATATCCTGTAAAACTTGAATACAAAGGCTTCGTATCTACAGTTGATTTTATTGTTTTAAACTTAAAAATGGTTGGTGTATATGATACACTATTAACTACTATTCCAACAGAGGGATCTAGTGATGAAGATGGATATGAAGAAGCTGGAACAGCTGCATCTCCTCTTAAAAAGTTATATATAACTGCAGATGGACAAATGTCTGTTAATGGTTCATTAGCTGAAATACTATATGGTATTGATGAAAATACAATGTATATTAAGTTTAATAACTATGAATTTACATTAAGTTATAATAGTGGTATTGTTGTTATAGATCCTAATAATGATTTAAGAATGCCATTTATTGAAGATAAACGTCCTCTAATTTATTTTAATGAAGAAATTTGGGAGTTAAAAGAAAAAGTAGTTATTAATATAAGTGATCTTCATATTTTACAACAAAATTATAGTGGTTATTCATTTGATATCTTTAATATCACTAATAAAGTAACTAGTGATAATATGTGGTATGCATTAAAGATTAATTTATATGAAAAAATAACTAGTGATTATAAATATATTGTAAATCATGGAGAAGTTGTTTTTGGTGATAATTTTGCACTTGAACCTAGTATTTCATCAGAATTTACATATCTAAATGAAACATATAAATTTACAATGACAACAGAAAATGCTGGTAAGATTAATTCTAAAGATAGTGAAGTTTTATATAAATATGCAAACAAAACATTTACAACTACTTATAATGGTGAAACCGCTGTATTAAGTGTTGATCAAAATGAAGGTTTCTATTTAAAAATTGGAGCTAAGTCAATATTCTCTGTAAGTGGTGCTGCGGTACGCAATCAAAAATATGGTGGACTAGACTATGAAAATGATATTGCATATATCTATTCTGAAGGATCAAATAGCGAAGAACCATTTAGTTATAAACTTATTCTAAATTTAGATGATAATACATTTACTATTTTAGAAAAAAATACATGTTATGGTAGATATGTTTCTGAAAATATGTATATTTTCTTAGATGGTTATGGAATGGGCTTAATTAATTATGATAAAAAACAATTTGCAGAAACAACATTTGAATACAATAAAGTAGGTAATTTAATTACTTTAACTTATGTAAATATTAATCCATCATTTGAATATGGAACTAAAGGTGAATTATATATTGATGCATTTAATAATTCACTTACAGTAAAATATTTAGGAAATGAATCATTTATAAGTGAAAGGTTTATTAATGCATACATTAAAGATGGAGCTGTTGTTGAAATTGCTGCATTCCAATTAAAACAAATTTCAAATAAAGTATTAGCTAAAAAAGCATTCTATGATAATATTACAATTATTACAAAAGATGGTGTTATTACAGATAATACTATTAAGAAAACATTAATTTATATTGATGATATTGATTTTGCAACTAAAGGTATTTATTATTTTTCTATAACTGCTTCAGTTAATGGGGCAGATGTAACAATGCGTTATGCTATTCAAATTATTTAAATTTCAAGAACCTGTGAGTTTTACTCACAGGTTTTTTTAAGTATAATTTTTACTATTACTATTTAGTATTACTTTACACTTATAACAAAATATGACAAAATATATTAAATTGATTTATAGTTTTTAAAAGCGAGGTAATATTATGAGTAAATATATAATTCTTCCTGATGAAACATGGATTTATCAAAAGAGTTAAGAGAATATTTTGGTCTTGAAATTGATTTTGTTACTAGATATAATAATGAACTAACATTAATTAAAGTAAAATCAAATAATGGTAACGCAAAATCATTAAAAGAAGTATTAAATAATAAAGATAAATATGATATTAGTAGTAATTTTAAACTTGCTAATACTAACATAGGAAATACAAATGGAATTAATACGATTCCTTTATATAAGGCATTTTTAATAAAATAAAATCATAGGAACTAGTGCAATACATGCTAGTTCTCTTTTTGCGTTCTAGATATAAAAAACTTATAGATTATTAATAAAATTATAGTGATGAACAACAAGATGCATTATGAAATATTTTTTAAAATATATTGATATTCTTTTAAATATGACCTAGTCTAAAATAGTATGTCAAAATTATTTTGGCATAATTTTTTTATGTTTGGTAAAAATATATTTGGAGGTATTTTTATATGGAAATGACAAATGAACTAAATAAGTTTTTATCGTATATTCATATGGGCAATAGTGTTTATAGAATATACTATAATGAATCTAATAAATTTAATGATGAGAAACTAGAAATGTTATTTAAAGATATTATGGAAGTATTTAAGAAACATGAAGAGGCTATAGCTTCATTAATTGAGTCATTTAATGAAGAAGCAACTTCAAGTTTAACTGCTGCTGGAATTCTTGGTGTATACAAAGAAAAAATGAAAATTTTTGATACACCACTTGATATTTGTATTGCAGCTCTTAAAGCAACGAATATGGGAACTATTTCAGCACTTAAATTCTTAAATAATAATAAGAATCTGCATGATAACATTAAAAATGCAATATACGAAGTAATTAGTGATTATGGATTAATTGAAAATAAAATAATTAATTATACATTAGAAAACTTATAATTATGATATACTATACATATAAAAGAGGTATTATATGTATAAAGTAATTAATTTAGAAAATTTCAAGAAAAGAAAACAATATAATTGGTTTAGAACTTTTTCAAATCCATGTTATGGAATAAATGTTAAAATGGATATAACTGAAGTAGTAAAATATACGAAAGAAACTAAAACATCGTTTTTTATAAATATATTATATTTAATAACTATTGGTTTAAATTCTGTAGAAGAAATGAGACTAAGAGAAGTTAATGGTGAAATAAGACTTTATGATACGATTAATCCGACATTTACGGTTATGACTAAAAGTGGTGTATATGAAAATACTGGATTTGAGATGATTGATGATTACAAAACATTTTATGCTACTGCAAAACAAGTGATTGATCATATTAAGAACCAAGATTTTATTAAAGAAACTTTTAATGATTCCTTATTATATAATGATTATTATATGACTTGTTTACCTTGGTTATCTATTAATGGTATGACTCATCCACTTTGTGATAATAATTATGAGTCTTTATCATGCCCAAGAGTATGTTGGGATAAATATGTGGAAGTAGATAATAAATATTTAATGACTCTAAATATTACAGTTAATCATTGTTTTGTAGATGGTTATCCTTTATCACTTGCGTTTAAAAATATCCAAGAAAACTTTAATAATTGTAGAAACTTATTTAAATAACCCATTGGGTTATTTTTTTCTACTCATATAAAGAAATTACTTTACAATATCGACAAAATATGATAAAATAATAGATGAGAATTTTAGAAAAGAGGTAAATATTATGAGTAAATATATTATTCTTCCTGATGTAACTTGTGATTTATCAAAGGAAATGAGAGATTATTTTGGTCTTGAAGACTATTTAATGGGATATGTAACTATTAATGGTAAGGAAATGAAAACAAGACTTGATTGGGAAAATATTTCAAGAGATAATTTTTATAAAACTTTAAGTAACAAAAAAAATCAAGTTAGTAGTGCAGCACCTACTCCTGAAGAATATTATCAAGCATTTAAAAAATATGTCGATAATGGATATAGTGTATTAAGTATGTCTATATCATCTAAGATTAGTGCAACATATAATGTCTCTTGTAAAGCACGTGATCGTGTTAGAGAAGAAAACCCTAGCGCAAATATTTATTGCTTTGATTCAACAAGAATGTCAGGTTCATTTGGTCTTTTAGTATGTTATGCATTAGAACTACAAAAAGAAGGAAAATCATTTGATGAAGTAATTGCATTCTTAGAAGATACTAAAGCTTGTGTTCACCAAATGGGTCCTATTGATGATTTAACATTTGTAGCTCGCCGTGGTCAAATTTCTAAAGGTAAAGCAATTATGGGTAACTTTGTTGGAATTAAGCCAATGGGTGACTCTAATGCAGATGGTTATGTTACTGTTCTTGCAAAGGTAAAAGGTATTAAAAAAGCACTTGATGCAACAGTAGAATATGTAAAAACACTTGCTGTTAATAAAGAAAATCAATACTTATTTATTTTACATAGTTATCGTGATAAGTATGCAAATGAATTAAAAGATAGATTCCAAAATGAATGTAATTTCAAAAAGATATTTGTAGGTGATGTATTTAGTGGTTGTGGTACTAATATTGGACCAGGAATGATTTGTGTATATTTCTTAGGAAATCCAGTTACAAGTGATTTACAATTAGAGAAAGATACTTTACTTAAAGCAATAGAAAAAAATGATTAATAAATAAAAGGTTATAAAAATATGTTATTAAGAATAGACAATTTAATCTTTATAGATTTAATTGAAAGTGGAATAAAAAATTTAGATAAATACCGTAATATTGTTAATGATTTAAATGTTTTCCCTGTTCCTGATGGGGATACAGGTACTAACATGGTTATGACATTGAAATATGGTTATGAAGCAATTAAAAATAAGAATGCTTCTTTAGTTGAAATAGTTAACAGTTTTGCAACAGGTACAGTATTTGGTGCTAGAGGTAACTCAGGTGTTATTGTATCACAGTTTTTTAAAGGTATATCTGAAGGGTTAAAAGATAAAGAGGAAGTAAATTGTAAAGCATTTGCTCTTGCACTTGGTAATGGAGTTAATTTTGCATATCAATCAGTTGCAAAACCAGTAGAAGGAACTATTCTTACAGTGTTAAAAGATGCTACGAAAGCAGTATTGGACAAACTTCCTATTGACAACTTTGATGATTTATTTAAAATCTTTTTAACAGAAGCAAAACTTTCTTTAGAAAGAACACCAGATTTTTTAGCTATTTTAAAGAAAGCTGGTGTAGTTGATTCTGGTGGAGCTGGAATGGTATATTTCTTTGAAGGAATAGTAAAATACTTAAATGGAGAAGAAATAGAAGGTTCTTTTGAAGAAGCCAAAGAAGAATATATTGATTTATCATTATTTAATAAAGATACAAACTTTGAATATGGTTATTGTATTGAAGGAGTATTGCAATTAACTATTGATTTATCAGATTTTGATTTAAAGGATTTTAATAAAAAACTAAGTAAAATTGGTAAATCAATCGTTACCACTTTAGAATTAGATAAAGTAAAACTTCATGTTCATGTCCATCAAATAGGAGAGATTACTGATCTTTGTCAAGATTATGGAGAATTCTTAAAAATTAAGATTGAGAATATGACTGTTCAAAATATTCAAAATAATAATAGTCAAATTGAAGATCAAAAGCTGTTGATTAATGAAGAACAATATGATGCAGAATTTGGTATTGTCTGTGTGGCAAACAATTCTTTAATGCAACAAAAACTTTTTGAGATTGGTGCAGATGTTGTAATTAAATGTGACATAGCTCCATCAGCTCAAGATTTTATTGATTCTTTTAGTCATATTAAAGCAAAGAAAATATTAGTATTTCCAAATAGCTCAAATTCTATTCTAACATCGATGAAAGCTGGAAGTATGTATAAAAAAGCTAAAGTTACAGTACTTAATTGTAGATCAATTGTAGAATGCTATGCATCGTTATTAATGATTGATTTTAATGAATCAATTGATAATGCTGTTGCAGCAGTAAATGATACAATCTCTAGAATATATCAATTATCTATTTATCAAGCAAATAAGGATTTTAAATTTGGTAGAAAGAATGTAAAAGAACATGAGTTCTTTGCACTTAGTAATCAAAAGATTCTTAATATAGCAGCATCTTTAGATAATATTACTGTAGATACAGTAAAAGATATTTTAGTAAATAATAATTATAATGTTATTACTTTATATTATGGTATTAATATATCAGAAGAATATATTGAATATATAATAGATTTAATTTTAAAATTAGACTTAGATGTAGAAGTAGCAAGTGTAGAAACTAAAGAATCGGTTTATTGTTTAACTATTACATTTGAGTAGAAAGAGAATAATATGAAAAAATTTACTAGTAAAAAACAATTAATATTATATGGTTGTTCTGGCCTTGGTATTAATATGTTATCTTTGTTTATGGGGTCTTACCTTTGTAGTGCTTTACAAGTAGGCGGATTTGTTGATAATGTTGAACAATGGACATATCTAAATAAAGATATTGTAGTATATGCTCTTTGGACAGTACTTGCATTTTTTGCAAAAGCTTTAGATGGATTTATTGACTTACCTTTTGCTTATTTAATTGATAAAATTAACACAAAATTTGGACGTCGTAAAACAGGATTATTAATTGGTGTTATTCCTACAATTATCACATTTGTATTATTCTTAATTCCCCTTAATGATTCTGCAACAATTCTAAATACAGTATGGTTTGGTGTTATATTATGTTTATTCTATTCATTCTATACACTAACAATGTTAACTTATTATGCAACATTTAGAGAAGTTTGTGCTACTGAAAAAGATGTAATGTTTTTATCGAATGTTAAGTCTATCTTTGACGTAGTTTATTTCTCACTTGGCTTTGCATTAATTCCAATATTTATTGGTATGAAATTAAATATTAGAATGGTTGCACTTATTTTCTTACCACTATCACTTACAATGCTCATTCCATTCTTTATGTTAAAAGAAGACAGAAGTGATAAATCTTTAGAAGTAAGCGAACGTATAACTTTAATGGATTCTTTTAAATGTTCACTTAAAAATAAAACATTTATTTATTGGATGTGTACAATAAGTGTTGTAACAATTGGTTTACAATTATTCTTAGGTGGTATTAATGAAGTATTTTCTTCAACTGGTTTAAACATGACTGTAGTAATGGCATCTAGTTTTGCTCCAGTACCACTTACAATAATGGCTTATAATAAGTTTATGAAAAAACGTGGATTAGGATTTGCTTACAGGTTTGTTTTAACTGTTTTTGCAATAGGAATGTTAGTTCTATTATTCTGTTATTTTAATCCATTTAATCTAACTCCACTTGGGCTTCATATTGTAGCTGTACTTGGTGGAATATTTATATCATTTTCAATTGGTGCATTTTTCTCAATTACATATTCAGTTCCTTCAAATATTGCAGAACTAGAATATAAAAGAACTGGGAAAACTGTTTCAGCAATGTATTTTGCAGTACAGGGTGTATTTGAAGGTGTAGCTGCAGGTATTGCAACGGGCGTTATTTTAGTAGCTCTTAAAAACTTTGATTGCATTTGGTTACTTCCTATTATTGCAAGCCTTACTTGTGTAATTGGCTTTATGATGACATTTGGATTTAATAAAGATATATCACTAATGGGTAAAGAACTAAAAGAGGATAAATAATGTTTTATGAAATATTTAGAATAATAGGCTTAATAACAGGGTATCCTTTTCAACTATTGTTCTTTAAAAGAAAAACTTATTACGTAGATAAAAAAAATACACACATTTTTAAAGGTGGTAAATTGATAGTTTCTAATCATTTCAGCATGTTTGACTACGTACTTACATCATTTATAGTTTTTCCTAGAAAACTTAATGTTGTTGCATCAGAAATACCTTTTAAAAATAAATTACTAAAATTTGGAATGAAATTCTTTGGAGTAATTGAGGCTAATAGAGAAACTAAAAATATGAGTTTTATTAATAAATGTGCAAATGTTTTAAAAAAAGGACAACTTGTTCAAATATATCCTGAGGGAAAGAATTCCCCAGATGGTAAAATTCATGAGTTTAAAGCAAGTTATACACTAATTGCTCATCGCGCAAATGTTCCGATTGTTTTAGTTATTACTGATGGTAATTATGGATTATCTAAAAGGACAAGTGTAATTATTAGTGAAGAAATCGATGTATCTAAATTTATGGATATAAATAGTAAAACTACTAAAAAAGAAGATCGTGAAAGACTTAATAATTATATTCACACAAGAGCATTAGAATTACGTGCTGAGCTTGAAAATTTAAAAAACAAAAAGAAAGAAAGATAATTATGTTAGATATCATAAAACATCCAATATTTATTTGGATAGTAAGTGTTTTAATAGCTTCTGGAATCATTATGTTAATTTTAACCTATATTATAGCTTCATATTTGGTTTATAAAAAAACATTAAGCAGAGTATCTAAAGATTCCTGGAGTAGAGATATTCCTTCAAGTCTTGAACCTCAATCATTAGAAATGTATGATATAGGACTAAAATGGAGTAGTGAACATATAAATTATAAAAAAGATGTTCATATAGTAAGTGAAGGGTTAAATCTATATGGTGAGTACTATGACTTTGGTAAAAAGACTTGTGCAATTATTTTGTCGGGTAGAACGGAAAGTCTTCGTTATGGTTATTTCTTTGCAGCACCATATACTGATAAATATAATATTCTAGTACTAGATCCAAGAGGCCATGGCTATAGTGATGGTAGATTTAATACAGTTGGTTTTGAAGAAAGTAAAGACATAACTAATTGGGTTAAATTTATGAATAAGGAATTTGGGTTAGAATCATTTATCTTTCATGGTATTTGCATAGGAGCTGCAGGAGGGGTTTTGAGTGTAATTTTAAGAGATTGCCCTTATGTTAAAGCTATTGTAACTGAAGGAATGTTTCCAAGATTTTATGAGTCAATGAAAAACAATTTAATTGTAAAGAAAAAGCCAGTCTTTATCTTTATTGATTTAATTGATTTTTGGATGAAACATTATACTGGCCATTCGATGAAATTTGGTCCATATGATGTTATTGATAAACTTGATGTTCCTCTACTTATGTTAAATAGTAAAAAAGACCTATCATCAAAACCTGATTTTGCCCAAAAGCTTTTTGATAAAGCAGGATCAAAAATTAAAGAAATAGTTTGGTTTGATGAAGGAAAACACTCCATGATTAGAATTAATAATATGGAAAAATATGATAAAGCAATAAATGAATTTTTAGATAAACTAGACCTATAATAATTATAGGTCTTTTTTTATATATAATAAGGAATAGTGAATATTACTAATAATATAATTAAAATAATTGATATTTTTAAAGTTTTAAAGTATACTGATTAATGAGGAAGATGATATGGAAAAAATAGAAGTTAATTATAAAAATAAAAAAAGATTTAAAACTGCAACTTATCCAATTAGACAACCATTATTTATTGTTGTATTAATTTGGATATTAAGTAAGTTTGCAATGATAGGAAAAAAATATAAAGTAGAAAAGATTAATATGGAAGGATTAAAACCTCCTTATTTTATGCTTTCTAATCATGAATACTTTATTGATTTTGAGCTAGCAGCACTTGGTACTTTTCCGCACCGTGTTAATAATGTTATTAATATTGATGGTTATATTAGACGCGCATGGCTAATGAAATTAATTGGTGGTATTTGTACAAGAAAATTCTCCAATGATTTACATTTAATTAAATCTATAAAAAAAGTATTATCACGTGGTGATGTTCTTGGAATGTATCCTGAAGCTAGATATTCAGCTTGTGGTATTACATCTTATATTCCTGATTCACTTGGAAAGCTAATTAAAAAAAGTAGAGTTCCTGTTGTAGTTGTAATACATCGTGGGAATCATTTACATACACCATTTTGGAATTTTAGAAAGAAAAGACGAGTGCCACTTTATACAACTTTAACACAAGTACTTACAAAAGAACAAGTTGATTCTTTAAGTATTGATGAAATTAATAAAGTAATTAAAGAAGCTTTTGTATATGACGATTATAAGTATCAAAAAGAAAATAATATTTTAATCACTGAAAAATACCGAGCTGAAGGGATTCATAAAATCCTTTATAAATGTCCTTGTTGTATGACTGAATCGAAGATGAATTCTAAAGGAACAATTCTTTATTGTGAAGAATGTGGTAAAAGATGGAATCTAAATGAAGATGGAACATTATCTGCCCTTGAAGGAATAACTGAATTTAGTCATGTACCTGATTGGTATTTATGGGAGAAAGAAGAAGTCAGAAAAGAAGTTTTAAATGGAACGTACTTTTTTAACGATGATTGTAGAGTTTATTCAATGCCTAGAACAACTTATCTTCCATATCTAGGTGATGCTAGAATATCTCATACAATTGATAAAGGGTTTGTTTTAGAGGGGCATTTTAATAATAGTGATTATCGTATTATTAGAACTCCACTTCAAGCAAATTCACTTCATGTTGAATATGACTATGTTCATCTTGAACCTTATGATTGTTTTGTTATAAATTGTGAAGATGATTCATATTTTATATATCCTAAGAAACCAAATGTAATTACTAAGATTGGTTTTGCAGTAGAAGAAATATATCAATATAACTTAAAAAAATAGAACCTATAAGGTTCTATTTTTCATTTTTAAAGAATTCTTTTAATGCAGAAACATAAGTTTCTGGTTCAAATAAATAACTAATACCATGTTCTGCATTTTTGATAATAGTTAATTGTTTTCTACTGATACATTCTTTATACAATTTTTCACTCATTGAACAAGGAACAAATGTATCTTTTTCTCCATGAATAAAAATAATTGGAACTTTAGCTTCTTTTACTGATTCAATTGGTGAAGCTTTTTCAATATTAAAGTGACCAAAGATAAGAGCCCCTAGTTTTACAAATGGATAGAAAATCTTCGCAGGAAGATGTAAATCGTTAATATATTTAATAATAATATTTTTAGGTGAGTCATATCCACAGTCTGCAAGAATTCCTATTGCATTAGATGGTAAATCTAAATTTGATGCCATTAGTACTGTTGCAGCACCCATTGATATACCTGTTAAAATAATTTTAATATCTTGTCCAAATACTTCTATAACTTTATTAATCCATACTAAACAGTCAAGTCTTTCATTTATTCCAAATGATATTGTATGTCCTTCACTTTTTCCATGACCTCTTTGATCAACGATTAAAACGTTTCTTCCACATTCTTTAGCACGTCTTATACCAGTACTTAAATCTCTTTCTCCATCACCACGATATCCATGAAACATTAGTTCAATAGGAGCATCTTTAAATGATTCATAGTATTTTCCGTAAAGTGTTAATCCATCAAATGATTTAACATAAAATTCTTGATATTCCATCGCCCTCGCAGCAAAAATATCAGATAATATTAATGGTTTAAAATGTTTAAATATTTCATTATCAGGTAGGTTTATTTCATCTTTTTTATGCGGTTTATTTTTGGAATAAAAAGCCATTCTATAGCAAATATAAGTTGTTAAAAGTGTTAGTACAATTAGTGAAAAAAGTATAATAATAACTATGATCATCCAGTCTTTCATATACGTTCTCCTTTTTTATATAATATATCACAAGTTTAGTTTTTTTTCAATAAAGTTAAAAAAATAATTACATTATATAGGAAATAATCAGTAAACTATTATCGAATGAATTTGAAAGAGTAAGTAAATTGAAAGATGAATGTAAACGCTTTAGAAGAAATCCTAAAATCTATTACTTGAAAAAAATCGACAAATTTGGTAGAATAAGATAAAATAGGAGCCCTATGGCTTTTTTAAAGGTAAAATAAAAAAAAGGAGTAGTAAATATGAATTTTATTCGTAAATGTTTAGTTTTTGTACTACTATTATTAGTAACTGGATGTAGTACAAATCTAGGCGATGCAAATGAAGAGAGTATTAATACTAATGAGAAGATTAGTTTAAATATTAAGCATGCTGATTTAATTGCAAGTATTACAGATAATGAAAAATATTTAAACAAAGATTTACTTTATAGTGTTGATATGTTCGATGATGATGATAAGGTAAATGTAATTATTTCATTAAAATCATCTGGTTTAGTTGATAGTTATAACGAAAATAACAAAGGCTATCAAACATTAAGTGCATATGCAACTTCAAGATTTGCAAGTGCTAATATTTCTAAGATGGAAAATGAGCAACAAGCAATGATGAAGACTTTAATTGACGCAGGATATATTAATGAAGTTAATCATTCTTACACAACTTTACTTAATGGTTTTTCTGCTAGTACAACTTATGGTCAATTAAAGAAGTTGGAAAAAGCAGGTCTAGATATTAAGGTGTCTATTTCAGAAGTATATTCTCAACCAGAATATGAAGTTAAAAGTACAGAAGCATTAGATTCATCAAATGCTGGAACTGTAACTAACTTTGTAAATGTATATGAAACAGGTATCTTCAATTCAAGTGGTGTTGGTTATGATGGAAATAACACTAGTGTTGCAATATTAGACTCAGGGTTCGATGTTCATCATACAGTATTCCAAAATATGCCAGATCAACCGATGCTTTCAATCAGAGATATTGAAGAAGTATTATATGAAACTAAAGCATATGGATATAAAAATGATATTAAATCTCAAGATGTATATCTAAATGCAAAAATTCCTTTTGCTTATGACTATGCAGATAAAGATGCTGATGTATCGCCATATGATTCAGATCATGGTACTCACGTTGCGGGTATTATTGGTGGTAAAGATGACGTAATCACTGGTGTTGCAGTAAATACACAACTTGTTTTAATGAAGGTATTCGGTGATATTAATAATGGTGCTATTCAAGATGATATTTTAGCAGCATTAGAAGATGCTATTTTACTAGGTGTTGATGCAATTAACTTATCGCTTGGTACAGCTTGTGGTTTTTCTCGTTCATCAGATAATGAATATATTAATGTAGTTTATGACAATATCGAAGCTGCTGGTATTTCATTATTAGTTGCTGCAAGCAATGACTATAGTTCAGGATATGGTGGAGAAAATTCTAATACAAATAAAGCGTCTAATCCAGATTCTGCAACAGTAGGTTCTCCTGGTACTTATAAGTCAACTTTCTCTATTGCTTCAATAAGTGGTGTAAAGAGTAGTTATATTATTGATGAGACTGGATATACATTCTTCTTTAATAACGCAAATAATAATGCTGGTAAAGCATATGATTTCTACAAAATGTTATATGAAGAGTTAGATACTGGTGATGCTACAATGGAAATTGAATATGTTACAGTTCCTGGTGTTGGTAAAAAAGTTAACTATTCAAATATTGATGTTAAAGGTAAAATTGCTTTAGTTAAGCGTGGTGAAACAAGCTTTGAAGAAAAAGCACAAGTAGCTTTATCACAAGGTGCTATTGGTTGTATTATTTATAATAACATTGCTGGTGAAGTATATATGAATGCTGGTAGTGGTCTTGCAATTCCACTATGCTCAATTAACAAAGATGATGGCGAATATTTAGCTGCTAAAGGAACAGGTGTTTTAACTTTAGATAAAAATTATTTAGCAGGTCCATTTATGAGTGATTTCTCTTCATGGGGTCCTGTATCAGATTTATCGTTAAAGCCTGAAATTACTGCTCATGGTGGTTCAATCTTATCTAGCGTTCCTGGTGGTGGGTATGATGAAATTTCAGGTACTTCAATGGCTTGTCCAAACCTTTGTGGTGTTGTAATTTTAATGCGTCAAGCTTTAAAAGAAAGATACCCAGATATGACATCACAAGAAATAAATAATCTTGCAAATCAACTTATAATGTCAACAGGTACAATTATTTTAGATGAATATGGTAATCCTTACTCACCTAGAAAACAAGGTGCTGGTTTAGGTAATTTAGAGTATGCTTTAGAAACTCTTGCGTATTTATCAGTTGAAGGTTCTACTAAAGCGAAAATTGAATGTAAAGATGACCCTGAAGAAAAAGGTATCTATAAATTAGAATTTGATGTAAATAATTTATCTAATACTGAACTTAAATATACATTAAATGATTTAACGATGACAGAAAGTTTATCTACTGCAGACCCAACTTATGTTGCAGAAAAAGCATATATGTTAAATCCTAATGTTAATATTGAAATTAATGGTAATGGTAGTTTATCTGGAAATGAATTAACTGTAGATCCAAGTGGTAAAGTACATGTTACTTACACAATCCAGTTATCTGATGAAGAAAAGAAATATATTAGAGAATCATTTATCAATGGTATTTATGTTGAAGGATTCGTTGTATTAGAATCACAAAATACTGATGAAATTGACCTTTCTATTCCTTTCCTTGCATTCTTTGGTGACTGGACTAAGGCTCCACTTTTCGATAAAACTTATTTTGAAGTTGAATCTGAAGCACATGATGGTTCAATTGATGATGAAGATAAATTAAAAGCTGATTATTATGCTACTACTCCTTTAGGTACATATTATTATAGTTATATCATCCCTCTTGGAACTTATGTGTATGAAATCGATGAAACAAAATATGATCCTATTCCTGCAACTGAAGATAAAGCTGCAATTGGATATAATCTAGAAACTATTAATGGTATTACAACTGTTTATGCAGGATTACTTCGTAATGCTAAGAAGATGACAACAGTAATTAAGAACTCATCTACAGGTGAAGTTGTTTATGAACATGTAAAGTTTGATGAACACAAAGCTTACTTTAGTGGAACAATTGTTCCAGGTTATGATTTAATTAACATTACAGCACTTGAATTAGGCTTACAGAATAATACTAAATATACATTTACTATGACTGCAGAATTAGACTATGGTGATGGTGGTTTAAGTAATAACTTAAATAATACATTTGAATTCTCATTCTATGTTGATTATGAAGCTCCGATTATTAAAGATGTTCAATATTATACTAAGTATGATAAATCATTAAAAGATTATCGTTATTATACAGATGTTTATGTTTATGATAACCATTATGCTCAATCTATTAGACCATTTACAATTGTCAATGACAAACTTGTATCTTTAGTAGATAATGTAATTCCTATTTATGGTGAAAGAGGTAGTGTTAATAAAGTTACAATTGAAATAACTGATTATATGGATTTACTTCAATATGGTGAACTTGAAAATGGAGAGTTCCCAATGGCCAATGGATTAGGTTTCTTAGTTGATGACTATGCATTAAACCAATCTTATTCGTTTGTTACTTTACCTGGTACAAATTCTTCAGAAATTAGTTACAAAGAAGAATACTATTCTTCTAAATCTAATGGAACATATCAATATTTTAAAGATATTTATGTTGGTGATGAACTTGATTTAACTAAGATGTTAACATCTAATGATCCAACTTTAGATTCTAATGAAGAAGTTCAAGCTAATTATTTTGCAAAATTAAATTGGACTTCAAGTGATGAAAATGTTATTAAAGTTAAAAATGGACAAATTGAAGCTGTTTCTAGTGGAACATGTATGATTACATGTTCAACTTTAGATCAAACTGGGTATATGTATTCAGTTAATTTAAGAATAAGAGTTAGAGATAAAGCTATTAATGAAGAAACTGGTCGTTTAACAGATATTGAATTTACTTATTTTGACACATTAAAAGCATTTATTGATGGTAATGAAACTTCTGATATTGGTGAAACAGGAGATCGATTCTTCTTTACTGAAAAACATAATATTTCAATGTTTCCTAGTGAACAAGTTCAACTAGGTTATGAACTTGAACCTTGGAATTTAAAAGATTATAAATTAATTTGGTCTTCTACTAATGAAAAAGTTGCAACTGTAGATGAAAATGGTATTGTAACAGCCTTAAAAGAAGGTAATGCAACAATTACTTTAAAAGTAGAAATTGATGGTAGGGTATCATCACTTGTTGCATCAAAACGTGTAATTGTTAAGAGCGAATTTGTTATTGAAGGTCAAACATTAGTTGCTTATAAAGGTCTTGGTGGTGATGTTGTAATTCCAGATGATGAAGGTATTTTATATATTGGACCATTTGCATTCTCACTATATACTACAGACTATTCAATAGAACTTCCAGAAGGTGATTATGATGCAGGTAAAACTCCAGCAAGTAATGATACAGTAACTAGTGTTACTATTCCTTCCGATGTGTTAGAAGTTCAAAAGTATGCGTTTTATAATTGTACGGCATTAGAAACTGTTAATTTCTTAGTTAATGATAAAGGTGATTCATGTAAAATTATTCGTGAATTTGCTTTCTCAAAAGCTAAAGCATTAAAAAATATTAATCTTGAAAATATTAATATGATTGGTAATAATGCCTTTGAAGATTGTGAAAGTTTAGATAATATTAATTTAGATAGTACTTATGCACTTGGTAGACGTGCTTTTGCAAACTGTAAATCTTTAAGTTTTGTTGATATTACAGCATTAAGAAATGCAGGTGAAGCAACATTTATTAATTGTACTAATTTAAAAACTATTAAGAATGGTAAATATTCTAATTTCTCAGATAGAATGTTTAAAAACTCAGGTCTTACTACGCTTACTTATTATGCTGATAGAATTCCAGATAATTGTTTTGAAAATTGTGATAGTTTAACTAATGTTTTAATTGAAAATAGTTTAGTTTATGTCGGTAATAAAGCATTCTATGATTGTGATAATTTATCATCTGCAATTTTTAGTGAAAATGCAGGAAGCGAATTTATTTATAAAGAGGCATTTGCAAGTTGTGAATTATTACAAACGATAGTATTGCCGAATAGTGATGTTTATTTAGAAGAAGGAATTTTCACTGAATGTGCATGCTTAATTAGTGTTACTTTCCAAAAAAATACGTATATTTCTAAAAATGATGGAAATGTATTTAAAGGTTGTAGCGTATTAACTGAATTTGTTGTAGATGGAAGTGATTATTATAACTTTGAAAATGGTTTATTAGTTACTAAAGACTTAAAAGAAATTGTTCTTTCAACATATATCTTAGTACCTGTATTTGAGAGTGAATCTTATGTAGTTGATGGTAAATATGAAATCATTGGCGAAGGTGCATTTAGTGGTGTACTTCATGCAAATAAAGTTGTTATCAATTCTAATATTAAATTAATTAAAGAAAAAGCATTCTATGGTAACACTATAATTGCAGAAGTTACTTTACCTAGTGAAAAAGTAGAAATTTTAGATGCTGCATTTATGAATTGTTATCATTTAAAGAAAGTTAATAACATCGATAAACTTGAAAAATTTAGCGCTTATGTATTTGCAAGTACTGAGCTTAATACTTTAGATATTAATACTAGTGTTATTGAAGAAGGAGCATTTAATGAAATTACTAATTTAAATACAGTTGTTGTCAAAGCTGATAGTATTAATGCTTCTGCATTTAAGAATTGTTGGAATTTAACAAAGGCTTATATTGATACAAAATATATAGGAGAATCTGCATTTGAAAACTGTTCTAAGTTAACTGAAATTTCATTAGATAATGTTGAAGTGATTGGTAATAATGCATTTAAAAATTGTACAAGCCTTGTAAGTGTTTCAAGTGATAGTGTAACAAAAATCGGTGATTATGCATTTGCAGGATGTAAGAATTTAGAAACTATTGATTTTGATAAAGTTACTTCAATTGGAGAATATGCTTTTGCAACACTTGATAATCAAAGTGGTAATAAACTTACAAGTATTAACTTTGGTAATACTTTAACAATGATTGGTGATTATGCATTCTATGGCTCATTAAATGTTACATCTGTTAATATTGCATCAAGTAATTTAGTTATTGGTAAGTTTGCATTTAGTAATTTAACAAGTCTTGAAACATTTACTAGTGGAAAAGTAGAATATATTAGTGAATGTATGTTTGCAAATGATGAAAAGTTAAAAGAAGTAAACATTAGTGGTATTAAACATATTGATGGTGGTGCATTTATGAGTTGTACTGCTTTAGAAAAGATTGATTTATCTAATGTTGAATATATTGGTATGGAAGCATTTACTAGTTGTTTAGGATTAACACAAGTTAATCTTCCAAAGGTAAAAGTTCTTGAAGCTGGTGCATTTATCATGTGTAATAATTTAACTATAGTAAATATTCCAGTTGTTGAAAGAGTTGAAGCTCAAAGCTTAAGTTGTATTGGAGTAGAAAGTATTGCTCTACCTGAAACATTAAAACATATCGCTCCTACTGCATTCTATTACAACATTAATATGACTAAATTCACAAATTTAAAAGGTGAAGATACATGTGTAATTAATGACTATATTACTCTTGATGAAGGTGTTTTATACACTACTACGGCTAATAATAAATTACTTCTTACATGTTACCCTACTGCAAAATCAAATGATTCGTATGAAGTATTATTTGGAACTGTAAGAGTTGATGAATATGCAGGATACTTTAATACTAATTTAGTTACATTAGTACTTCCTGATACATTAGAGTATATTGGAAATATGGCATTCTATGGTTGTACAAAACTAAATACTGTTGAGTTTAAATCTGTTAAAGCTCCTACTTTAGAAGGTACAGTAAGTGATTTAGGTATTGAATATGATCCTTCATCTGAAATTTATCAATTACTTAATAAGTACTTCCAATTCAATGGTTATTATCCTTTATATTATGCTCAATTTAAAGATTTAGTTGGTAAAGCTAAAAAGATGAATATTGTTATCCCAGCTAATGAAGATGTAAGTGGTTATGACAATATCTTATATCAATTATATTTTGATTTAGAAAATATGGTTGTTTCAAGTTATGAAGCACTTGATAGTTATTCAATTGATTACTTAAATAAAGTATCATTAATAAGTGATGATGTATCACTTTCAGATGAATATATTATTCAAGATGCAAGAACTGCTTATAATGTTTTAACTCAAGATTTAACAAAATATGGATATTCAAAAGACTATTTAGATAGTTTATATGAAAAGTTAGTAAATGCAGAAACTAAGTGGAATGCACTTAATACTGCACGTATCAGCCATGTTTATGAATATTTAATTAATGACATTGAAGAACTAGGTTCTAAATATGACTTTAATAAGATTAATGATTATTATTCAATTGTTAAACGTTTAGATATCGTTGATAGACACGATAAGAAATACATCGATCAATCTAATGTTGAAGCATTCAAAAAAGAATTTGATCAATACTTTAAAGATTTAAATGATGATGTTAATATTCTAACTGAAATAAGTACGCTTCCTACAACATCTGTTAACAAAGTAGGTTTAATTGTTACCTCAAGTGTTCTTGGTATTGGTGGATTATCAATGTTAGCATTTATATTAATTAAAAGAAGAATTTTAAGATAAGGAGTTTATTATAATGAAGAGATTTATATTAGTAGTTTTTACTGCTGTGCTTATATTTGTAATAAGCTCCTGCGGTAAAAATAAACTAACACCTTTTGAAAAGTTTGTAAATGATATTTATACTTCTGAAAGTATTCTTGCAGGATACAATGAAGTACAAACTATTAAAGATAAAGATTTAGAAGTTTATAACAAAAATACTAATATGTTACTTATTCGTGGTGAAAAAGTAAGATCAGAAGTTAGTATTTTAGAAAAGAAATTATCAACATCTGGCAGTGTTTTATATGATGAAACACTAACTGAATATAAAACTGTAGATGATGTTAAATACACAACAGTTAATGGAACAACATATGAAAATCCATATACAGTTCCTACATATTATTTAACATTTGTATTATCTGAAGATTTCTTAGAAAATGGTTATACATTAAATGTTGAAGATAAAAAATATACATTAACTGCAGATGTATTAGATGAACAAATAAGCTCATTATTCTTAAATAAGAGCTTAGGTAATATTAAAGATATGAATATTGAAATCATTGTTGAAGATGGGAAATTAAAGAGTTTTTCTGCTAATTATGTAAATCCTACAGGATTTATATCTTCAATTAAAACAACATATTTATATGCTTTAAAAGGTACAGGTAAAGCAATCTTCTATTTAGAAGGCGGTATTTGCCAAAATTCATATGAAAAAGTATCGTATTTATATAATTTTGATGGTACTACTATTGATATGTTAATTATGGATCCTAATGTATTAGAAACTAATGCAAACGATATGATTGTTAAAAATGGTTACCATATTGAAGGATGGTACCAAACAAAAATTACTAATCCTGATGGTAGTATTACATATTTAGATAAATGGGATTTTAGTAAAGATAGAATGACTTTAGACGGAGTTACTCTATACGCAAATTGGGAAGAAAATAGAACTTATAAGTATGAACTATATTACAAAGATAATCTAGGAAATGATGTATTCTTAAGTAGCTATGAATGTAAAGAAGGAGCTAAATTTAGTGAACGTCAATTAGATAAAAAGACTGTTGATGGATATACTTCTTTAGGCTACTTAGATAGTGAAGGTAATCCTTGGAATGCAAACTTTACTCATCCAGGTGGTGATGAAGATCTTTCAATCAAAGTATATTTAGACTTAATTGAAGGCGATTATACTGTTGTAAAGACTGCAAGACAATTTAAGAATGCAATAGCTAAGGGTGAAAATATTTATCTTTGCAATGATATTGATTTTGATGAAGATGAGATTAGTTTTACTAACTATTCAGGTGAAATTTTAGGTAATGGATATAAAGTATCTAATTTTACAATTGATTATGATGATTCAAGAAGTGGCTTAAAAGGTGAACTTGATGATTTATCAAATGGTGCTAATCATTTATATGTATCGTTATTCTTTGAATTAAAAGATGCAGTTATTAAAGATATTACATTTGATAATATCATTGTTGACATTAATACAAGAAACTCACAAATTAAGTATTTAGTATTTGCTCCACTTGCAATTAAAATGGAAAATACAACACTTGAAAATGTATCATTTAGTGGAAACTTTACGATTACAAGAATTCCTGAATGTGAAAAAGTTATTACGACAGATAAGTTCTGTTATAAAGAATTAGAAAATGTTGTTATTAGTGATGATTCTGTAATTAATTTTACCGATTTATCTAACTAAAATTATTGGAGGAAAAAATGAAAAGATTTATTTGTTTAACACTAGTAGTGTTAACTGTTCTTGCAGGAGCTAGCTGTAAGAACGGATGTAAGAAAAATAAAAAGAACGAAGATACTCCACTACTTCTTTCTTCTCAAGAATTAGATAAAGTATTTAATCCGTTCTTTTCATCATCTGCTCCAGATAGCCAAATTGTTGGTATGACACAAATTGGTATGCTAGGTAACGATTCAAAAGGTAATGTTACTTATGGAGAAGATGAAGCAGTTGTTGCACTAGATGTAGATTCTGTTTATGATGAAATTGAAGATACAACAACTTATTATTTAGTACTAAAAAATAACGTTAAATTCTCAAATGGTTCACCACTTACAATTAAAGATGTACTATTTAATTTATATGTTTATTTAGACCCAGTATATACTGGTTCAAGTACAATTTATTCAACTGATATTGTTGGGTTAAAAGAATATCGTACTCAACAAGGTGATGAAAAATCACAAGAAAGATTCATGGAACAATTTAATATTGAAGCAGAAAGTAGAATCAACTATTTAATTACAGCTGCTGAATATATCTATGAAGATAAAGAAGATTATGCTTATTCATTAGATGAGTTTAAAGATGCTTTAGAAGGATATTCTGAAGATGATGGTTTTGAAAATATTGTAAATGATTTTAATAAAGTATGTGAGTTCTTTAAAGAAGAATTAGAAACTGACTATAAAAATTCTGGTGATGGTGCTTATAAAAATGTAACATTTAAAGATAGTAATGGAACTACTTATTATAATCAACTTACAACTGATGTTGAAATGTTCTTATATAATGAAGGTTATTTATACTTTAATAAAAAAGAAGCTAAGTTAGAATCTTCACTTACTAATAATGTAGCTGAACTTAAAAACTGGACTAAAGAAAAAGCAATTAATACAATCTATGAAGATAAACTTCCAATGTCGTTAATTGAAGTTGCATTATACTGGCAAACAGCTAGTGATTTATATGATTATTTAGTTAATGTTGCATTAGAAGAATATCATGCTACTCATGAAAGAACATATACTAATATTTCTGGTATTAAGTTTGCTAATCAAGATTCTGCAGTTACTGTAAAAGGTAAAACATATGCTGCTCCTACTTATGCTGAAGATGGTAGTGTTAATAATGGCTCAAATGAAGTTTTAGCTATTACAATCAATGGTGTTGACCCTAAGGCTATTTGGAACTTTGCATTTAGTGTTGCTCCAATGTATTATTATTCTGCTGAACCTTATATTAGTGCTTTTGACTTTGAATCTAATTTTGGTGTTGAATATTCAAGCCAAGAATTTATGAATAATGTTGTTAAAAATGAAGAAAAGATTGGTGTTCCTGTTGGTGCTGGGCCATATGTTGCATGTAATTCAAATCATGAAACAGAAGGTGTAAGAGCAGGTGATTTCTTAAATAATAACGTTTTATATTTCACTAGAAATGAACATTATATTGGTGGTACTCCTCAAATTAAAAATATTCATTACCAAGTTGTTGCATCAAGTGGATTACTTAATGCTTTATATAACAATGAAGTAGATTATGTACAACCAAATTCAAACCCTAAAACTATTCAAGAATTAAATGGTAAAAAAGGTCAAGGTATTGAAAATAAATCAGTAGAAACTTCTGGTTATGGTTATATTGGTGTTAATGCAAGATTTGTTCCTGATATTAAAGTTAGACAAGCAATTATGCATTCATTAGATACTTCAATGACTGTAAGTTATTATGGTAATACTGCTTCTGCAATTTATCGTTCAATGTCACTTACAAGCTGGGCTTATCCTACTGGTGCAACTGCTTATTATCCATTTATTGGTGGTCAAGTTCCATCAGACTTAGATGTTGTAAATCCTGATTATGCAGATTATTGTGAAGAATTAGGTAAAAAAGCTGGTGATTATTTCACTTTAGAAGAACAAAAAGAATTCTTAGTTAGACTTGTTGAAGATTCTGGTTACAGAATCGGTGGTGATGGTGTTTATACAAATGGTACTACTAAACTAAAATATACATTTACTATTGCAGGTAATGAAACAGACCACCCTGCGTTTAATACATTCTTCAAAGCTAGTGAATTATTAAATGCAATTAATTTCGAAGTTACTGTTTCGACTGATGGTCAAGCTTTATCTAAACTTGCTAATGGGGATTTAGCTGTATGGGCTGCTGCATGGAGTTCAACTATTGATCCTGACATGTATCAAGTTTATCATAAAGATTCAACTGCTACTTCAACTCTTAACTGGGGTTATAAACAAATTATTCAAAATACAGGTGGTAAATATAATGAAGAATTAGCACTTGTAGAAGAATTATCAGAATTAATTGAAGAAGGTCGTGAAACTACTGATCAAGATGAACGTGCTGCTATTTATAAAGAAGCACTTGATATCGTAATGATGCTTGCAGTAGAACTACCTACATATCAAAGAGATGATTTATTTGCGTATAATATTAATAAAATTGATGAATCAACATTAAATCAAGATTTATCACCATATAGTGGTTTATTATCAGATATTCATACTGTTAGATTAAATCAAACAAAATAAAAAATGAATTAGAAAGAGGAATAATATGTTAAAGTATATTCTTAAAAGATTGTTCATTTCAATATTTGTTCTTCTAGGTGTTTCAATTATAATTTATACATTAGTTCGAATGATGCCAAATGACTATTTGGATATCAAATTCGCATCACAACTTGGTCAAGGTACTATTACAGTTGAGCAATTAAATGAGTTTAAAGCTCAATATGGAATAGGTGATAATTCATTTAAAGGTTTAGTTGATGGTTACTTTACATGGCTTACAAATATGCTAAAAGGTGACTTTGGTACTTCATTTAAATATGAAAAACCTGTTGCTGAAGTAATTGGTGATAATATGTGGGTTTCATTTGCAATAGCAGTTATTGCTACAGTGCTTCAATTTGCTATTGCAATACCACTTGGTATTACAAGCGCAACCCATCAATATTCAAAACGTGATTACGCTGTTACAATATTTACAATGATTGGTATCAGTCTTCCTACATATTTCTTTGCAGCAATTATTGTAAAAGTATTCTCAGTTGAACTAGGATGGTTCCCTTCTACTGGTTTAATATCAGCAGGAGAAACATATACTAAAGATTTTGCAGGATTTATGGCAAAACTTTTAGATATGGGACATCACTTAGTATTACCTATTCTTTGTACTGTAATTTTATCACTTGGTGGATTAATGAGATATACAAGAACTAATACACTAGAAGTATTAAATGCAGATTATATTAGAACAGCTCGCGCAAAAGGTCTTCCTGAAAAACAAGTAATTTATAAGCATGCTTTTAGAAATACTATGATTCCACTTGTAACACTTCTTGCAGGAATATTACCATCATTATTTGGTGGGATGATGATTACCGAAGAAGTTTTTGCAATAGATGGTATTGGACGTCTTGCTTATAAAGCACTTAGTGAAGGTGATATTCCATTTGTAATGGGATATAATATGTTCTTAGCGGTGTTAACTGTTATCGGTACATTATTCTCAGATATTATGTATTCAGTAGTTGACCCACGTGTAAAACTTGGTAAATAGGAGGTAAGTAAGTAATGGATGAAAAAGAAAAAGTTAATCAAATAGAAGAAGTTACTGAAACTCCGGTTCAAGAAGAAACATATAAAGAGATGAGCCCATTTAAGCTTATCTTAAGAAGATTTTTTAGATCAAGACTTTCTGTTGTCGGACTTGTTATTTTAGTGTTCCTATTCTTATTTTCATTCCTTGGTCCTGTAGTATATAACAGATGGGGAGAAATTGAAGTAGATAGAACACAACCTGTTGAAATTATTGAAATTCCACATGAATATATAAATGAATACGGTGAAAAAGTTACTGTTATTCAACAAATTGAAACTATTAAAACATTAAATGATAAAGCTGCACCTAGTAAAGATCATTTACTTGGTACAGATAATTATGGTATGGATATCTTTACACGTCTTATGTATGGTGGAAGAATATCGCTTACGATAGGATTTATTGTAGTAATTTTAGAAACAATCCTTGGTGTTATCCTTGGAGGTATTGCAGGGTATTTTGGCGGTAAGGTTGATCAACTTATTATGAGAATAGTTGATGTTTTCAACTGTATTCCAATGTTACCAATTTTACTTATTGCATCTGCTGTACTAGATTCACTTAGTGAATATTTTGATCCTTCAAATCGAATTTATTTCTTAATGGTAATCATTACTATCTTTGGTTGGAGTGGTTGCGCAAGAATGGTTCGTGGTCAAATTTTATCACTTCGTGAACAAGAATATATTGTTGCTACAGAAGTTATGGGGCTTCCTACTTGGAGAAGAATTTTCAAGCATTTAATTCCAAATGTAATGCCCCAATTAATTGTTAATATGACGCTAGGACTTGGTTCAATTATTCTTTATGAATCTACACTAAGTTATCTAGGTCTAGGTGTACAAATACCTTATGCTGCTTGGGGTACAATGATCTCAAGTTCAAAAGACCCTGTTATTCTTACTTATTATATGAATATGTGGCTTCCAGCTGGTATTTTAATCGTGCTTGCGGTACTTGGCTTTAACTTTGTTGGTGATGGCTTAAGAGATGCAATGGATCCAAAATCTAAGAAGTAGGTGATTAATATGAGTAAGAAAAATAGTAATTACCTAACAATAAAAGAGAGTCGTAAAATTATTTCATATAATATTAAACAAATGAAATACTATGAATCTCTAAAGAAGAAAAAAATGGATGTATCAGAATATACATCTGTAATGAATGATGAAAATAATATAATTGAAATTGATAATTTACAAACTCATTTCTTTACTGATAATGGTACTGTAAAAAGTGTAAATGGTGTTAGCTTTAATATTCCTAAAAACAAAGTAGTTGGTGTTGTTGGGGAATCTGGTTGTGGTAAAAGTGTTACTTCACTTTCAATCATGCAACTTGTTCAAGCTCCTCAAGGTCAAGTAGTTGGTGGTGAAATTAGATTTAATTCTGATGATTTAGGTTATACTGAAGATGGTAAAAAGAAAGCTTATAATATTGCGAAAATGCCTACTAAAGAAATGTTTAATGTTCGTGGGAAAGATATTACAATGATTTTCCAAGAACCAATGACTTCACTAAATCCTGTATTTACAATTGGTTATCAACTAGATGAAGTAATGTTTATTCACTACCCTGAAATGTCAAAAGAAGATGTTAAAGCACATACAATTGAAATGTTAAATTTAGTTGGTATTTCAATGCCAGAACGTGTATATGCTTCTTACCCTCATGAATTATCTGGTGGTATGAGACAACGTGTAATGATTGCAATGGCACTAGCAGGTGATCCAAAATTAATTATTGCAGATGAACCTACAACTGCACTAGATGTAACTATTCAAGCACAAATATTAGAACTTTTAAAAGATATTCAAAAGAAAACAGGTTGTGCAATTATGCTAATTACACATGACTTAGGTGTTATTGCGGAAATGGCTGATGAAGTTGTTGTAATGTATGCTGGTAAAGTGATTGAAAAAGGAACTGTATCTGAAATCTTTAAGAATCCTAAACACCCTTATACAATTGGGTTACAAAAGAGTAAACCACTTATTACATCTGATGCTAATGAACCACTTTATTCAATTCCAGGTCAAGTACCTAATCCAATCAATTTACCTAATACATGTTTCTTTAAAAATAGATGTAATAAATGTATCAATAAATGTAATGGAAATTATCCAAGTGAAGTAAAACTTTCTGATACACACTATGTATCTTGTTATTTATATGATGAAGGAGGTAATTCTAATGAATGAAAAATCTAATTTAATATTAGAAGTAAAGCACTTAAAGAAGCACTTTCCTTTATCAAAAAACTTATTAGGAAAGACTCTTACATCACTAAAAGCTGTTGATGATGTTTCTTTCACACTTGAAAAAGGAAAAACAATTGGTGTTGTAGGAGAATCTGGCTGTGGTAAAACAACACTAGGTAGAACAATTTTACAACTATACGATACAACAGGTGGTAAGACTTTATATTATGGTCATACAGTATATGAATTTATGCCTAAGTATTATCTTAGTGCATTAAAGAAATGTAGAGAAAATATTAATAAATTTAATGATTTAAATGATTGTTTAGATACTATTAATTTTAATCTTGATAGATCATATAGTGGATATAAACTAGCTTTAAATGAACTTGTTAATAGAAATGTCGAACATGAATCAGATGAAGAAGCAAAACAAATTAAAGATGAAATTAAAGTATTAAATGATGTTATCAATTTAATTGAAAATACTGCTCCTTATGTTGGTGGATTAATTTTAAGTGATAAAAATGTTGTTGATTTATTTATTAAGAAACTTACACTTCAAAATAAAATTGCAAAAAAGAATTTTAATGAAGATAGTTTTGATGAATTAAATCTTCAATTATCAAATGTTTTAGATGAAATTAATCGTTTAAAAGAACCTCTAAAGAATAATAAAGGTTTTATTGAATATGAATCAATGTATGAAACTGGACTTAATTTAGCACTTCTTACAAAAGAAGAAATGTGTAAACTTCGTACAGAAATTCAGCTTATTTTCCAAGATCCTTATTCAAGTTTACCTCCAAGAATGACAATTGGAGAAATTTTATCAGAAGCTGTAAAAGTTCATAATATAGTGCCTAAAGAAGAAGTAAGTGCACATATAAGAAAGATTATGAAGATGTGTGGATTGCAACCTCAATATTATGATAGATATCCACATGAATTCTCTGGTGGTCAACGTCAAAGAATCTGTATTGCAAGAGCACTTGCTGTT
>JAGBDV010000013.1 GCA_017937305.1 Bacilli bacterium | reverse complement strand
TTGTAATCCAGCTACTCTTGCTAAAAACTGTAATCATTTACAAAAGAAATATCATATCCTATCTATTCAACCACTTGATATGTTCCCACAAACTTCAAATACAGAATGTGTAGTATGTTTAGAAAGAAGATAGTTTAAACCATTCGAATAACTCACCTAATAGGTGAGTTGTTTTTTTATAGCCTCAACTAATTTGTTATTGTATTTTATGAATAAAGTTGTTATAATATTAGTGTAAGCTTACTTAATAATGAAAGGATTTAAAAATGAATAGTATAGGAAATAAAATTAAGAATTTAAGATTATCAAAAAATGAAACACAAAAAGATTTGGCTGATGCTTTATGTATTACATATCAATCAATTTCTAAATGGGAAAATGGCATTAATACACCATCTATTGATTGCTTAAAACAGCTTTCAATACATTTTGGGGTGGATATTAATTATTTTTTAGAAGTCGATAAAAGCAGCAATGAAATAGAAGAATTTAGTATAAATACTAAAATTAATGAAGAAGCACCTATAATGCTATGGACAGATTTTTTGTATAATAACACTATTGCACCGGCATCTGTAATTAATAATGGTTATCATGTACCAGGTAAAAGATATTTAAAAACTCATCCTGCTCCTAAAGATTATTTGGTTATTGCTGTTGATATGATGAGTGAAATTTGTTTTTTATCAAAACATTGTAATTATTTCTTGCCTACTTGTGGACCTGATGGATTTTTTTATTCAAAAATTGATGGAATGAAAAACAATAATCCATGTTTGGTTGTTGAATCAAGTTATGATAATAGAAGAGGTTGTAAAGACTTTGAATTCGTTATTCCTAATGATGGTTTTGTTCTTGCTCTTCCTTGGAATACTGTTGAAGCAAAGTCTCTAATTGAATTTATTGTTCCAAATAGACTTAAAAAAATTGTTAAATATAATTATAATAGACTAGTTTCTCTTAATAATCAATATCCTTCATTTAATAAATCTTTCTTTACAGATCACATTTTTATTGGTGAATTAAATAATATTAAAGTTTCATTAAAAGGCAATAGTGTAATATTTATTAAGGAAAAAGTAGAAAATAATGAAGAAGAACAAACTTTTCAAAATGATCTAAATATTTGGGAAGAAATAGAAAGACTTAATCATAGAATTGATGCATTACAAACTGACATTGATAATTTAGGAGATGGGATTAGTGATTCTTTAAAAGAAGCGATTGGTGAATTGATTACTATATATAATAAAAAATAATTAATATTTTGATATAATGTATATGAATTTATAAAATTAAAAATGGGAAAGTATAATTATGAGATCTTATGATAAAATTTATTTAGAACATGCTTCCGTAAATATTGGTACGATGTTTCAGTATGCAGTATCTTGTGAATATGATCCCAAAATGTTTTGGGATATGTTTTGTACATCTAATATTTCAAATGAAATTGAAAAAGGCAATCCCATTTATTTAGTAGGACATTCAGCTATAGATCTATTTAATTATGTCATTAATGAATCTGAATATATAACACCTGAATGTTTTTATATTCCAAATGAGTATTATTGGGCGGGATGGGTACTTGCACAATATCAAAATCTTAGAAATATTTCTTTTTTTGATATAAATAGAGATTTTCCTATAGAAAAAGTGTTATCATTATATAATACATTACATGAAGCAGATATTATAAAATTTTATGATATTGCTGATGAATTTATAAATAATAATAAAAAAGAAACAAATTTAAAAAAAATTAGACGAGCAGCAGGATTATCACAAAATGAACTTGCAGTTAAGTCTGGTGTATCAATTAGAAATATTCAAATGTATGAGCAAAGAAACAATGATATAAATAAAGCTCAGGTTGATATTCTCCTTAAATTATCTAAAACACTTGGTTGTAATATTGAAGACTTATTAGAATATTAGAATATATGTCACAAATAAATGTTTAGTTTGTTTTATATATGAGGTGATATAATGAATAAAAATAAGTTATTAACAGTTATTAGAGTTATATCTAAAATAATTGGAATAATTTTAATGATAGTTGGTGGTTTGACTTTTATAGTAGGATTAATCTTTAGATTAATTATGGGACCAGTAGAACCACCTCAAACTGATAATGTGATGATGATTGGTATTGGTGCTATATTACTTTTATTTCAATCAATTCCATTTTTAATGATTTTTGTTGGTTTGATAATAGGTATTATTGGTATTTTAAATATTGTAATTAGCGGAGTAATTGACAATTATAACTATTATGAAATAGAAAAACAAAAAAGAAAATCTTATCAATTAATTATTGCAATGATCATATATGGAATAATTCTTTTTCCTAGTTTTCTTTTAATGATAGCAGGTATTTTTTCATCTGAGACAATATTAGAATATATTTACTTAATTAGTTACTTGTTAATTTATAATGCTCCGTATATTCTTTTATTTGTTTTATTGGTTAAAGCAAGAAATCAAATAATGAGTTTTAGTTTAGATAATTAGTATAAAATAGTAATAATAAGATGCATATTTTTATTGAAATTAATAATTATATAGTATATAATTATATTAAGAGGTGAATATTATGGCAGTTGTTAAGAATGAAGAAGGTAAACTTCCTTTTGGATTTTATAGTAAGAAAAGTAAAAAAATTAATACTTCACATAGTTGTTTAACAGGTGCAATTGTTGTTTTTGTCTTTATTTTATTTAGAAATATTACAAATAATTTATTTGTTAGTATTCTTGTTTGTTTTTTATATTTTAGTATTTCGGTTTTATTAATTAGTTATAATTCAAATTTAGCTCATAAAGCAATTAGAAAATTCTATAAAGATTTGGATTTTAATAAATTAGAAAATAGTTTACAAGAAATATTAAAAGAAAATCTACATTCTGAAACTAGAAATTTATTATTAATTGATTTTGCTAATATCTTGTTAAATTATAATAAAGAAAGAGCTTTATTAATGTGGAATAATGTTAAAGAACCTATTTCTAATAACGTTGTATATCATATTTTTCAAATTAATTTTTTAATTGAACAAGAAAAGTTTGACGAAGCTAAGTCTTACATGGATATTTTTAAAGTAAGATATTCTAATAAGATTTATCAAGCAATTTATGATTCTATATGTATTGTGTATCAAGTTTATGCAACAACTGAAATTATCGAAAATATTGAGAAAAGGGTTGCATGGAATAAAAAGAATCGTTTTGATAAAATTAATAAATGTTCTTTATTGATGAGATATTTTTATTCAAGAGGACAATTGGATAAAGCAATTAAATATGCTGTAATGATAAAAGAAGAAGATTCAAACTGTATTGAAATTAATAAATTCATAGATCAAATTTTAAAGGAAGAATAGTAACTCTTCCTTTTTTATTAGGAAAAATTTATTAAGTAAAAAATATGAAAATATTAAAATAAGTATACTTTGTTTGAAATAAAAAATAATAAAGAGTATAATATAATAGATAAAAAAATAATAGACAACTTAGGAGGCATTTATGAAAATTTGTATTATTGGTGCTGGTAGTACTTATACACCAGAATTAGTTGAAGGTATTATTAATAAAAGAGAAACTCTTCCTGTAACACATTTAGTGTTTATGGATATTGATGAAAGAAAATTAAATATTGTTGGTAGTCTTTGTCAAAGAATGATTACTGCAGCTGGTCTTCCATGTAAAACTGAACTTGTATTAAATGACTATGCATATGCTTTAGAAGGAGCTGACTTTGTTCTTTGTCAAATTCGTGTTGGTAAACTTCCTGCTCGTGTTAAAGATGAAAAGATTCCACTAAAATATAATTTAATTGGTCAAGAAACTTGTGGTATTGGTGGAATGTTTAAAGGTTTAAGAACTATTCCAGTAATGATGAATATTGTTAAACTTATGGAAAAACATTGTCCTAATGCTTGGTTAATTAACTTCTCAAATCCATCTGGTATGATTGCTGAAGCATTACTTAACCATACTAATGTTAAGATGATGGGGCTTTGTAATGTTCCTATTAATACTATTGATGGTATTAAACGTGCAATGAAATTACCAAATGCTGAAATTGAATATATGGGTCTTAACCACTTTGCATTTATCACAAAGATTGAACAAGATGGTAAAGATTATTTACAAGAAGCATTACAAGCAGGTTTAAACAGTGAATCAATGAAGAATATTCCTTCAAGTGGATTTACTAAAGAACAAATTGCTGCTATTGGTGCTATTCCTACAAGCTATCTTGAATACTATTATTTCAAAGATAGTAAGTTAGATCATTTAAAACATGCTGAAAAATCACGTGGTGAAAGATGTATGGAAATTGAAGAAGAACTTCTTGAAATTTATCAAAATGCAGAACTTCATGTAAAACCTGCTCAACTTTCTCAACGTGGTGGTGCTCGTTATTCAGAAGTAGCAATTAATCTTGTTAACTCTATTTGGAATGACGTTGGTGATATTCAAGTAGTTAACGTACTTAATAAAGGTGCAATGGATTTCTTAGATGATAATGATGCTGTTGAAGTTTGCGCTCGTATTGGTAAAAATGGTGCTACACCGTTAAAAGTTACTGGTGTTGTAAATGATCACTTAAAAGAATATATCCGTCAAGTTAAAGCATATGAAAAACATGCTGTAAAAGCTGCACTTGAAGGTTCTAAGATTGAAGCTATGCGTGCTCTTGTAATTAATCCTCTTTGTGGTGATTTAAAAACAGCTTCAGCTTGTTTTGATGAATTATTAGAAGCTCATAAAGAATTCTTACCACAATTTGTAAAGGAAGAAAACTAATGAATAAATATATTATCGGTGTTGATGGTGGAAACACTAAGACTGATTACTTGTTATTTGATGTAACTGGCAAGTTTATTGATGGTATGCGCTGTGGAACATGCAGCCACGAATCTCCAAAAATTGGTAGTTTTGAAGGCGCATATATTGAAATGAACAATAAAATTACTGAACTTTTATCAAGAAATAATTTAACTATTAAAGATGTAGTATCTGGTGCTTTTGGTCTTGCAGGAGTTGATGCTCCGTTCCAAAAGAAAGCTTTAGAAAGTGCTGTTGAAAAAATTGGTTTTACTAAATATGCTGTTGTAAATGATGGCTTTTTAGGTATCAAGGCTGCATCTAAAACTGGTACTGGTGTATGTAGTATTAATGGTACTGGTACAGTAAACGTTGGTATTGATGAAGATGGAAACTGGATGCAAGTAGGTGGAATCGGCTATGTTGCAGGTGATGAAGCAGGTGGAAGTTTCTTAGCAAGAGCGGCAGTAAGACTTGCTTTTGATGAATGTTTTAGATTTGGTGGAAAGACTAAAGTTACAGAATATGTATTTAAAATGTATGAAATTGATTCTAAAAAAGATTTATCTAACGCTATAGTTGGGAAAAGAGTTGATTCAACTTATCTTATCAAAGCATTATTTAGTTGTGCTAATGAAGGAGATGCTGAGGCTATTAAAGTTTTAAGAACTGCTGGTGAAAACATGGGTAGAAGTATTTCAGGATGTATCGCTGAAATTAATATAAAAGAACCTGTTCAAGTTATTCTTGCAGGGTCAGTTTGGGCTAAAGCTACAAACTTTGAAATGCTTGATTGTTTTAAAGAAACAGTTCTTAAATTAACAAATAAAAAATGTGATTTTATAGTATTAAAAGAACCACCAGTGCTTGGTGCAATTTTATGGGCATTAGAACTTGCTAATAATGAACTTCCTAATTCTTGTTTAAAACAATATGTTTTAGATCAAGTTATTGAATATCAAAATAGATTCTAATATGCATTGTGGAGTTATTCAAGGTATTGTTGATGATTTAGTTCTTGCAGTAAATTTTACAGTAAATAAGGAACTTCCTTTAGTTAGTAATCTTGCAAATTGTTCTAAATTAATATTTGATAATATTGCTAATACATCTTGGGCTGGTTTTTATCTAACAGATGATAAAAATAATTTATATTTAGGTCCTTTTCAAGGTGATACTGCAACAATGTATATTGAATATGCAAGTGGTGTTTGTGGAACGTGTTTAGCGGATAAAAAAACAATTATCGTTCCTAATGTGCATGAGTTTCCAGGTCATATTGCATGTTCATCTTTATCTAATTCAGAGATTGTTGTTCCAATTATTAAAAATGAAAAAGTAGTTGGCGTTATTGATTTAGATAGTAATTTATATAATAATTATAATGAAAAAGATGCTGCTATTTTAGAAAAGATTGCTTTAATTTTAAGTGAACTTTTTTAATTAAAATTAAAGGACTATATAGTTTGAAAAAAAGTCAAAAATATGGTAAAATAAATATATAAGTAAAAAGTAGAAAATATTATGTTTCTACTTTTTTAATTAGAAATTTATAGTTGATGAAAGGAGCATATCATGAAAGTATTATTAGACAAAATAAAAGAAGCTTCAATGTCAGTTTTACCTATTGTTGCAATAGTATTAGTTTTATTGCTAACACCTTTTGCCAGTTTAACTAATACAGAACTTATAACGTTTTTAGTTTCTACTGTATTTTTAATTTTAGGTATTGCACTATTTACATTAGGTGCTGACCTTGCAATGACACCAATGGGAAGTAGTGTAGGTTCTGGTCTTGCTAAAAAGAGAAAATTAGGCCTTTTATTAATAATCTCATTTTTACTTGGTTTTTTAATTACTATTGCTGAACCAGATTTAAAAGTTCTTGCAGGACAAGTAGCAAATGTAATGAATCCAACCATCTTAACTGTGGGTATTGCTTTTGGTGTAGGGTTATTTATTATAATTGCAATAGTTAGAATTATCTTTAAAAAAGGCTTATCTAACATTTTAATGCTATTTTACATGTTATTATTTGCTATTGGTATGCTTGTATTAATAAATGGTAATGGAGATTTACTTCCACTTGGATTTGACTCAGGTGGTGTTACTACAGGTCCTATTACAGTTCCTTTCTTAATGGCACTAGGTGTAGGTATTGCAAATATCCTAAGTGGTAAGAATGCTAAAGAAGATAGTTTCGGTATTGTAGCATTATGTTCAGTAGGACCTATTTTAGTAGTTTTATTATTAAGTGTATTTAGTAAAGGTTCTTTAGATTATAAAATGCCTGAATATTTAATTAGTGGTGATTTGTTTACTGATATTGTTAATAAATTTTTTGAAGTAATTAAAGAAGTATTTTTAGCATTAGGGTTAGTTGTTGCATCATTTTTAGTAATTAACTTTATATGGCTAAAACAACCTTGGAAGCATCTTAAGAAAATATTTGTTGGTATTATTTATACATTTGTAGGTTTAGTGTTATTCTTGACTGCAGTTAATATTGGATACATGCCGGTTGGTTATAAATTAGGCTTAGAAATTGCTGCTTCATGTAAGTTTGTTTTAATTCCTGTTGGTTTTGTAATGGGAATGCTTGTAGTATTAGCTGAACCTGCTGTACATGTTCTTAAGAAGCAAGTTGAAGAAATCACAGGTGGTTACATCACTAAAAGATCTATGACAATTGGTCTATGTGTGGGTGTAGGTATTGCAATTTGTTTATCAATGGTAAGAATTATTTTTGATTTCAATTTAATGTTTATCATTATCCCTGGTTATTTTATTTCTTTAGCTCTTTCATTATTTGTTCCTAAAATTTATACAGCTATCGCATTCGACTCAGGGGGCGTAGCTTCAGGTCCTATGGCATCTACTTTTATTCTTCCTTTTGCTATTGGAGCATGTTACGAATTGTTAGGAGAATCTGCTATCCTTCGTGGTGGGTTTGGTATTGTTGCATTAATTGCAATGACTCCACTTATTACAATTCAATTACTTGGTTTTAAAGCAATTGTTGGAAATAAAGTAAAAGAAACTATTGCAATGAGACGTATCTTAAGTGAAGATGATGAACAAATCATTAATTTTATGTAGGTGATATTATGGAAAATAAACGTAATTCGTCAATTAAAAAAGCAAAATTAATTATTACAATTGTTGATCGTAATAAAACAGAATTTTATGCTGATGTTATTTCTGGCTTTGAAAGTAATCTTCAAATGGTAATGTATGGTAATGGTACTGCTCCTAATGGAGTGTTACAAAGTCTTGGACTTAATAATGAAAAAGGGATTATTTTTAGTGTAGTAAGAAATGATTTAATTAAAAAAGTATTAAATACTTTAGATGATAAATTTAAATCTATTCGTAATGGAAAAGGTGTTGCAGTAGTAGTACCAATTTCATCAGTAATGGGACTTTCAATTTATCAATTTATGATTAATAATAGAACAAATAGAGGTGAATAAGATGGAAAATCAATTTGAAATGGTTTTTGCTATTGTAAATAGTGGTTATACTGAAGAAGTTATGGATGCTGTTAAAGCATGTGGTGCTACTGGTGGTACTATTTTAAATGCTCGTGGTACTGCAAATACTGAAATCGAAAAATTCTTTGGAATTTCTATTTCATCAGAAAAAGAACTTGTAATGATTATTATTAGTAAAGAAATTAAAGAAAATGTTTTAAAAGCTATTTATGAAAAAGTAGGTTTAGATACTCCAGGTCAAGGTATTGCATTTACAGTTCCTGTAGATGATGTAGTAGGTATTAATAAAAATATTGGACAAAATAATAAATAATTTATTGATATGAAAGAAAAAAATGTTTTTCTTTCATATCTTTTTTTTATATTTTATGATATAATAATGTATAGGTGATGATATGAAATTAAATAAAACAATATTTTTGTTTGCAACTATATCAATATTATCGATGAATATCTTTTCTTGTATTACTTGCAAACATGATTATGAAATAATAGAAACTATTCCTGCTACGTGTGAAAAAGTAGGGTATGAAACATTAAAATGTAAAAATTGTAATAAGAAAATCACTAACGCAATATTAAGTAGTGGACATAATTTTTTAGATTCAGAAATTATTGAAGAAGCAACTTGCATTAAAGAAGGATTAAAAATTCAAAAATGTCAAGATTGTGGCTATGAAGCTCAAGTTAAATATCTAAGTGATAATCATGAATTTGAAGTTACACATTTTGAAGCAACTTGTGATAGTGATGAGTATAACTTAAAAAAATGTTCTATATGTAAAAAAGAAGAAAAAGAAATATTATCTTCAAGTTTAGGACATTCTTATTCAGATTGGGAAACTATAGTTTTTGCAGAACCTTTAAAAGAAGGCTTAATGGTAAAAGTATGTAGTGTATGTGGCGATAAGATTGAAAAGGTAATTCCTTCTACAATCCACTTAAATATTGATGTATTAACTACTAAAGTCGATATTGCAAGTACTAACCAATGCGATTCTATTGATGAAGCACAATTATTTTTTGATGCTGCAATATTTAGATATATTACTAGTTTTAAATTAGAATGTAATTTTGATTACAAAACAGAGCAAAATTTATTTGATACGTTAGTAAATAATTGCAGTATAAATGCTAACTTTCATGTAAATATGAAAAAAGTAAGTGGATTAAGCAATAATACTTTTATATTTAATTTAGAGTATGGAGAAATGGCTTCAAAAAAAGCAGCCGAGGAGCCTGCGTATGAGCAATACATAAGTATTAACTATCAACCATATGTAAGTAATAGAAGTAGTGATTATAACGATTTTAGACTTTATAAAAACACTACAAATACTTGTGATGTAGATTATACTGATCAACTTGTTTACGTATTAGAAAGAGGAATTATTCCAAATGTTAAAAGTGGAAGTGTAGTTTCTAATGTGTATGAAAAGATGAAAGAAGTATTAAGAAATATTATTGATGATAGGATGAGTGATTATGAAAAGATTAAAGCTATTCATGATTATCTTATTTTAAATGTTACGTATGATAATGATTTATTAAATCTTGCTTATCAAAATGTTGAAGATGTTAATGCTTATAATGGTTTTTATTTAGAAGGTGTATTTATTGATAAGCTTGCTGTATGTGATGGAATTAGTAAAGCATTTTCTGCTATGTGTAATCTTGAAGGAATTCCTTGCGTAAGTGTTACTGGATCACAAGTAGAAAATCCAAATGGTTTAGGACACGCGTGGAATAAAGTCTTTTTAGATGGTAAATGGTATATTGTTGATGTTACAAGTGATGGAACGATTATTAATCAAGCCTTTGAAATTTTATCATATGAATACTTTTTAGTCAGCAATGATTCTTATAGTAAAAAATATCAAGAGCATGAATTTAAAGAGTTAATTTGTGATAATAATTATGATGCGTATAAATTAATAAATGTTAGCGATAGTAATTGTTTATATGATTGCTATATCGAAAGTTTTGAAGAGTTGGTGGAAGTGATTAAATGTTTTGAATTATCTAACCCCAATAATTCTACTATCCAGTTCTATGTTGCGTTTAATTTTGGGACTTCAATAATAGATGAAATCCAATCTGCTTATGCAGTTTTAAGGATTTCTGCTAGCTTTTCTCATATTGCAAGTGGGAATATTATTACAATTATAAAATAAGGAGAAAAACGATGAAAAAGTATTTATTTTTATTTATCTGTTTAGGGCTACTATTTATAAGTGGTTGTGAAGAAAAAAAGCCAAATGATGAACCACCTCATGAATGTGTAGAAGGAACTTGGGTATTCCCTGAAGGAACAAAATGTCTAGAAGAAGTTCTTGCTACAAAGGAGTGTAATGAATGTGGTGCAGCCATGGAAATAGCAGTAATGAAGAAAAAACATAATATGGCAACTGAAGAAAAAGAAGCAACTTGTAGTGAAGATGGATACTACAAAGAATATTGTACTGATTGCGATTATGATTATACAATTACTTATCCTAAAACAGAAGTTCACGAATATAAGTACCAAGTTATTGTTCAAGCAACAGATCGTCAACTAGGTAGAAAACTTCCAGTATGTCACATGTGTGGCTTAGAAGGAAAACTTGTTAAATATGCTAATAATGGTGTACTAGATCATGGAAAATTATCTGTTAATGGACCTGACTTAGTAGATGAGCATGGAGAAAAGTTCCAATTAATAGGTATTTCTACTCACGGATTACAATGGTTTGGTCACTATGTTAATTATGCAACTTTAGATGCATTACATAATGAATTTGGTATTAATGTTATTCGTCTTGCAATGTATACTGCTGAAGGTGGTTATTGTGAGTCTGATGATGCAAAAAAAGAATATTTCTATCAACTAGTAGCTGATGGTATTAGAATTGCAACAGAACTTGACATGTATGTTATTGTTGACTGGCACATGGTAGGTGCTGATGATGTAAATGATAAAAATCCAATGTATTATCGTAATGAATCAATGGAATTTTTCTCAAGAATATCAGCGGAATTTAAAGATTATAATAATGTATTATATGAAATTATGAATGAACCAAATGGTGCTACAACTTGGGCATCATGTACTAACTATGCTAATTTAGTAATTCCTAAAATTAGAGAAAATACTGATGCGATTGTTTTAGTTGGTAATCCTCATTGGACTGCTAATTTAAATGTTGTAATGCAAAAACCTTTAGTTGGATATGAAAATATTATGTATACTTATCATTTCTATGCTGCAGACCATTTTAATACTGGACAAGTTCAAACTGCATATGATAAAGGATTCCCTGTCTTTATTAGTGAACACGGCGGAATGGAAAGTAGTGGAGATGGTGCAATTAACTATGAACATATTGAATTCTGGTATCGTATTTTAGATCAAAGAAATATTAGTTATGTTGCATGGAATTTATCTAATAGTAAAGGTAGTGCATCAATCTTAAAACCAGAGACAAAGAGCTTAGTAGACTTTAGTGATGAAGCATTAAAGGAATGGGGAGTATGGTACAAAGCTTGGGTTCGTAAGAAATTTGGATTTAGTAAATAAAAACTAGTTCAAGTAACCTGTCCGTTTTTAACGAACAGGTTACTTTTAGAACTAGTTTTTTTAAATTTATTAAAAGAAAATGTCGAAAAATTAAAAATAATTAATATTTTTATAACATATTTTAACTAAATATGTTATAATAGAAAAAAAGTATAGTTTAATGAGGATAATTATGAAAACCTTTAAAATTTTGAGTTTTCTAATAGCTAGTTTATTTATGCTATGTATTTTAGCTAGTTGTCAAAATAAAGTAGTATTTGAAGTAGAAGAAACTAATATTGAGATTGCTGTTGGAGAAACTTATTTATTTGAACCTAAGATTGAAAATATTACTGCCCCAAGATATGATTTTTCAATTTCAGAAAGTGGAATTGTAAAAATTGTTAATAGACAAATTACTGGATTAAAACCTGGAGTGTGTGAAGTTACTATTTCTTTAAGAGATAAACCTAAAGTAGATAGTATTACGCTTATTATTACAGTAGTAGAGGATATTGAATAATTTATTGATTGTTTAACCTAACTTTAAGTTAGGTTTTTATTTTTAAATAATGTTAGGTTTTACTTGCAAAAATCAATAGTTTTTGTTATAATAAATTTGGTAAAAGTATTATTTAGGAGTTTTTATGCAACGTTATTTTGTAGAAAAAGATGCTATTAAAAATCCATATATTTACATAACTGGTGATGACTGTCATCACATTGGTCTTGTTATGAGAATGAAACCAGGTGATAAGGTTTATGTAAGTGATCAGGAAAGATCTTTTGTTGCAAATATTATAGAAATTAAAAAAGAATTAGTGACATTAGAAATCGTTGAAGAATTACATGAAGAAAAAGAATTACCATTTAGTGTTACTATTGCACAAGGATTAGTAAGACGTGAAAAGATGGAAGAAGTAATTGATTACATTACTGAACTAGGAGCATCATCTTATATTCCTGTTGTAATGAGTAGATCTATTGTTAAAGTAAATCTTGAACAAATGGAAAAGAAAAATGCAAGATATGCTAAAATAGCTAAAGAAGCTGCTGAACAAAGTCATCGTTTAAAGATTATGGAAGTAAAAAATGTAACTACATGGAAAAACTTTTTAAGTAGTGCAAAAGATTATGACTTATGTTTATATGCTTATGAAGCATCACCTAAAGATGACTCACTAAAACAATTATTAAGAAATAAGACATATACAAATATTTTAGTTTTAGTTGGACCTGAAGGTGGTATTAGTGATAAAGAAGTAGAAGATTTAAAGAAAAATAATTTCTTACCTATTAGTTTAGGCCCTCGTATATTAAGAACTCAAGTAGCACCTCTTTATGTAATGAGTGCTCTTAGTTATGAATGGGAGGCTAAAGAATGATTTCATTTAGTGTTTTAACTCTTGGATGCAAAGTAAATAGTTATGAAAGTGAAGCTTTAATTAATAAACTGATTGATAAAGGATACGAATTAAAAAACTTTAATGAAGTATGTGATATTTACATAGTAAATTCTTGTACTGTTACTAGTACGTCTGATCAAAAATCTCGTCAAATGTTGCATGCTGCAAGAAGACGTAATAGTGATGCAGTAGTAGTTGTTATGGGGTGTTATTCACAACTAAATAGCATTGCAGCAAGTAAAGATGCAGATATTGTAATAGGTACTAATAATAAACTAGATGTTGTTGAATTAATTGAAAGTTATTTAAATACAAAAAAACAAATCATTAAACTTACTGATGTGCTAAATAATCCTTTATATGAAGAGATGAAAGTTAGTACTTTGAATACACATACAAGAGCTTTTATTAAAATTCAAGATGGATGTGAAAACTATTGTAGTTATTGTGCTATCCCTTATTCTAGAGGTAAAATTAGAAGTAGAAAACCTGATAATGTAATAGATGAAATTAATAATCTTGTAAGCCAAGGAACAAAAGAAGTAATTCTTGCGGGGATAAATACTGGTACTTATGGTAAAGATTTAGGTAATATTAATTTAGCTCTTTTAATAGAAAGAATCATGAATGAGACTAATCTTTATCGTCTTAGACTTTCTTCTATTGAACTTATGGAAATAACTGATGAATTATTAGATGTTCTTAATAAATATTCATCTCGTGTTGCAAATCATCTTCATATTCCTTGTCAAGGTGGTTCTCAAACTGTACTAGAAAGAATGAATAGAAAATATACTTTAGTTCAGTATGAAAATAGAATCAAGGATATTAGAGATATATTTCCTGATATTGCATTAACTACTGATATTCTAGCTGGTTTTGTTGGTGAAACAATAGATGAATTTAATGAAACATTAGCATTTATTAAAAGAATGAAGTTTTATGAAATGCATGTATTCCCATATTCTAGAAGAAGTGGAACAAAAGCGGACCAATTAGATGGTCATTTAAGTAAAAAAGTTATTACTCTTCGTGCAAAACAAATTGGTGAACTTGCAAAAGAATTAAAGAAAGATTATATAAATAATTACATTAATACTAGTGTATTTGTCTTAGCTGAAACTTCTAAGGACAAGTATTGGCATGGACATACAAGCAATTATTTAGATGTATATTTTGAGAGTAATGAAAATCTTGAAAATAAGATTATAAAGGTGAGAATTACTTCTTACGAAAACGACAAAATTTATGGAGAAATGGAGGAAATTTATGAGTAAGTTTAAAGACTATCATTTTAAAGAATATATTTATGATGCCTTAAATGAAATACATTTTGATTCTCCTACAACTGTTCAAGCTAAAGTATTATCTAAAGCAATTAAAGGTAATAGTTTAATGGTAGAAAGTGCTACTGGTAGTGGGAAAACCCATTCATTTATGATTCCTATTTTTCAAAACTTAGATGTGTATGATCAATCTTGTCAAGCAGTAATTATTTCTCCAACAAGAGAACTTGCTGAACAATTATATAATGTTGCGATGCAAATTGCAAAACATTCTAAGAAAGAAATAACTGTTGCGAAAGTTATTGGTGGAATGGATAGAGATACAGAAGTAAAAAAATATGAAAAGTTAGAACCTCAGGTTGTAATAGGAACAATTGGTCGTATTCATGACTTAGTAATTGAATCAAATGTATTAAAAATTCATAATGCTAAAACTATTGTAATTGATGAAGCTGATATGATATTTGAAGAAAAAGAAATTGTGGAAGTTGACCATATTATGGGTAAAATTCAAGATATGCCTCAATTTCTAATATTCTCTGCAACTATTTCTAAAGGTCTAAGAGCTTTCTTAAATAAATATTTACAAAATATTGAAACAATTGTTTTAGAAGAAAAAAATCTTACTAAAGCTAGTATTGAACATTTAATGTTACAATGTAAAGCTAAACAAAAAGAGCATGTATTATTAGATTTACTTAATATTATAAATCCCTATCTTGCAATAATATTTGTAAATAAAAAAGAAAAAGTTGAAGAATTATCATTAACACTTGCACAAAACGGATATAAAGTTGGAAAAATACATGGTGCAATGGATGATAGAGACCGTAAACAAATGTTAAGACGTATTAAAAATCTTGAATTTAAATATGTTGTTGCAAGTGATATTGCAGCTCGTGGTATTGATATTGAAGGAGTAAGTCATGTAATCAATTTTGATTTACCTGTTGATATTGAATTCTATATTCATCGTACAGGACGTACTGCTAGATTTAATAGTACAGGTACTGCAATTTCTTTATATGCTTATGATGATGATGCTTATGTAAATGGTTTAAGAGAAAAAGGGCTTGTAGTAAGGTTTGTTAAAATTAGTGATGGTGAATTAGTTCAAACAAAACTAGTAAAAAGACCTACTAGAAGTTTTGTAAGAGAAATAGAAGATAAGGTTCATCAACAAGTAAGAATGCCTAAAAAGGTTAAACCTGGTTATAAGAAAAAACGTAAAGCTGAAATTGATAAGAAAATTAGAAAAGCTAAACGTGAATATATTTCTGAAATTTATAAGCGAAAGGCTAAGGAAGGCAAAAAATGAAAATAGGATGTCATGTAGGTAATAGTGGTCCTTTAATGTTAGAAGGTAGTATCAAAGAAGCATTAAACTATGGCGCTACTTGTTTTATGGTATATTTAGGACCACCTCAAAATACAATTCGTAAACCTATTGAAAGTATGAATGCTGATAAAATGGCTTTGATTGCAAAAGAAAATAATATTAGTTTAGAGGATGTTATTATACACGCTCCGTATATTGTTAATCTTGCAAGAAAAGATCCAGAAAAGTTTGATTTTGCAGTGAGATTTATTGCAACTGAAGTTAGTGGTGTTCATAATATAGGTTGTAAATATTTAGTTCTTCATCCAGGCTCTGCTGTTGATTCTGAAAGAAGCGATGCTTTAAATCAAGTAGCAAAAGGAATTAATGAAATAATCAAGTTAACTCCTAATGCTCGTACTGTTATTGCAATTGAAACAATGGCTGGTAAAGGTAATGAAGTAGGTAGAACTTTTGAAGAAATAAAATTCATTATCGATAATGTAAATGATAAATCAAGAATTGGTGTATGTTTAGATACTTGTCATATTAATGATGGTGGTTATGATTTAGTTAATAATTATGAAGAAGTTATAAATAAATTTGATGAAGTAATTGGACTAGAATATTTAAAAGTTATTCATGTTAATGATTCAAAAAATCCTCTTGCTTCTCATAAAGATAGACATGAAAATATTGGATTTGGTAGTTTAGGATTTAATACGATTATGAAAATTTTTAATGATCCTAGATTTATTAATATTCCTAAAATTTTAGAAACTCCATATGTTCCATCTTTAAATAATAAAGAAAACTTTCCACCATATAAATATGAAATTAATATGATTAAAAATGGAATATTTGAAGAAAATTTAAAAGAAAAAATACGAGAACAATAAAAGAAAGGAAAAAATTATGAAAAATTTAATAAAATCATTACTTGTATTTGTATTACTAGTGAGCTTATCTACAATATTTGTAGTTAAAGCAAATCCTACTGTTAACTTTAAAACTGAAACAATTAAGTCTTATACAGATGTTGTTACTACTGATTTATATGGTGTTGCAACTATTAACCAAACAACAATTACATCATATAATAAAAGAGTTATTCAATCTTCAAAACTTGCTGATCATAAGACTCATTGGATTGAACCAAATGTTAGCCTAGATAATTCTGATTTAAGAATTGTTAACTATACTGCTGGTTCTGCAACAAACTGGGATGGTAAAAAACCTACAGAACTTGCAAAGATTTATGAAGAAGAAAATCCAGGATGGATTGTTGTAGGTGGAACAAATGGTGATTTCTTCCATATTAGTGATAATTCAGAAGTTTTAGGTACTTCAATGCAAGAAGGTCATTTCTATAAACCATATAGTAATTATTATGGTGGTCATATGGCAATTGGTTTCGACAATGATGGTCGTTATGTTTATGGTTTAGTTGATAAAACTGATAAACAATATGTTCAAATTTTAGGATCTGATGGTAAATATACAGATGTTGCAATGATTAATGATGTTGATGATAAACCAACTGAAGCTGGTGTTACACTTCTTACAAGATTTGCTATTTGTAATACTCCATATAAAGATATTGCATATAGTGGAACACTTCCATATGATGTAACTGGTTATACAGTATATAAAGTTATCTATGAAACTCAAAGATATGACCGTTCAGGAAGTAGTGAAGCTGGAGAACACCGTGTTTATGTAAAGGGTGTAATTAGTGAAATCGTTAATGATTTAACAACTCTAGAAATTGATGATGCTACTGCAACAAGCTATTTAGTAACAAAAGATGGTTCTTTAGATTCATTAAAAGTTGGTGATGAAATTCGTTGTCAATGTAAACTTGAAGGTGAATGGGAAGGATTAACAAATATTACAAGCTTTTATAATCAAATACTTAAAAATGGTGAAGTATTAGATTATAATCAAATTACTGATTGTGATACTGATTATGTTAATGCTATCAAAAATAGAACTGTTATGGGATTTAAGGCTGATGGTACTCCAATTATGATGGTAGTTGAAAAAGGTACTTATGGTGCATCTTATGAAGAATGTGGTGAATTCCTTAAAGGATTAGGATGTGTAAATGGTTTCTTATTTGATGGTGGTGGATCAAGTTGTATCTTTGTTCGTGATAATAATGGTGGATTTACTACGCTTAATAAGCATGAAGATGGAAACGAAAGAAGTGATGGTAACGCAATGTTCTTTGTTAAGCGTGACCCTGGCTTTGAAATTAAAGTTGATAATATTGAAAGATTCTCAGCAACAGTTAAGTTAGACATTACTAATCAAGATTTCTTTAATGAAATTTCTAATGTAAAAGTTACAGTTAATGGTGTTACTAAAGATTATGATGCAAATGGTATTAACTTTGATGGATTAGAAGAAACTACTGATTATCAAGTTAAAGTATCATATAAGATTAATAAACATCCTGAAATTTTAGAAGTTGTAGAAAGTTCTCAAACTAGAACATTTACTACTCATAGTTTTGAAGTTCCAAAACATGGATTATCAATTGATAAGATTAATCATGATTCATTTGTTGTTAAAAAGAATACAGAACTTGAAACTGCAAGTTGGATTCAAAATGTAATCGTTCATGTAGGTAGAGCAACTTACAATATGGGTAATAATTCTGAATTTATTTGTGATGGCTTAGATAAAGATACTGAATATGAAGTATATTTTGAATATACTGTTGTAGATCCTGCTAGTGGTAAAGAATATCATTTATCTTCAAATCCACAATATATCTATACACTTCCATTTAGTATTCCAAGTATCGTAACATTTGAAGAAGCAAGAAAAGGAACTTCAACACTTTCAATTAGTTATGAATATTTAGATGAAGATAAAGTTGTAGAAAAAGCATATGTTTTAGTTAATGGTGAAGTTGCAAAAGAAGTTACTATTAAGAGTGGTTCTATTTCTTTAACAGGATTAGACTATGAAGCTAATGAATATACAATTAAATTAGTAATTGAATATTTAGATGCTGAAGGCAATACTATTAAAGTTGAATCAGATGCGTTAGAATATTTACATGAAGAAGTAACTCCTGAACCTGCTCCAGTAAAGAAGAAGTGTGGTAAGAAGAGTGCAGAAATTATTATTGCAGCATTAGCAGCAGCTTCTGTTGCATACGTATTCTTAAGAAAGAGAAAATAAGTAAAAAAATGAGGTATAACTAATGTGTTATACCTTTTTTCTATTATATGATATTTAGAATTTCTTTTTTTAACTCTTCAACAATATTTTCTTGTTTTATTTTTTTAATAATTTCGCCATGTTTAAATAGCACTGCTTCATTATTTCCACCAGCTATTCCAATATCAGCATGTTTTGCTTCACCTGGTCCATTAACTACGCATCCCATTATTGCGACAGTAATGTTTGAATTAATTTTGTTTAAGAACTTTTCTATTTCATTTACCACTTCAACCATATTATATTTTGTTCTACCACATGTAGGACAACAAATAAGTGTAGGTTTAGTGTATAAAGAATGCATGCTTAATATTTCTTTACATGTAGGAATTTCATTTACTGGATCGCCATTTAATGATACTCTTATGGTATCACCGATTTCTTCATTTAGTAAAACTCCAAGTGCATAGCTAGATCTAATAGATCCTGCAAGTATGGTTCCTGATTCTGTTAATCCAATATGAATAGGATAATTAAAATGTTGTTTTAGTAATCTGTTAGTTTTTATAGTGTTTTCTATATTTGTTGATTTGATACTTAAAACAATATTATAAAAATCTAATGACTCAAGAAGTTTTACATGATTTGTTATACTTTCAAGCATTGCTTCTGGTGTTGGTCCACCATATTTTTCTAATAACTCTTTTTCAACTGAACCACTATTAATCCCAATTCTAATTGGGATATTATATAATTTTGCAGCATCAACGACTTTTTTTACATTGTCGCGCCTTCCAATATTTCCTGGATTTATCCTTATTTTATCTGCTCCAGATTCAATTGCTTTGATTGCAAGACGGTAGTCAAAGTGAATATCTGCAACAATTGGAATGTTAATGTGTTTTTTTATTTCATTTATAGCTAAAGCATCTTCCATATCTAGTACTGCAACTCTAACAATTTGACAGCCCTCGTTTTCTAATTCTTTTATTTGATTAACAGTTTTTAATACATCTTTAGTAGATGTATTAGTCATAGATTGGATTGCAATAGGATTAGATGCACCTATTAAAATATTTCCTATTTTTATTTCTTTTGTATTTCTCATAGGACTCCTTTTTAAAAAAACTCTAAAGAAGCTTTAGAGTTAGTTTATTTTTTAGTTGTTTTTTTAGTAGCTTTTGCTTTAGAAGCAGTAGCTTTTGTAGTAGTACGAGGTTTTCTAGCTGGTTTGATTGTTGTACTTGCGATAACTTTTTTACCACTTGGGTTATTGGTAGTTTTTCTATCGTAAATACGAACAATTTGAATAATTTTATTGCCTTGATCATCGTAACTAATTACTTTACGCTTCTTAGCTTTACGTTGTGGTGAACGAATACGCCCTTTTCTTAAGAAATTATAAATTGTACTACGTGATGCTTGAACACCATATTCTTCTTGAATGATTCTTGCAAATTCACTAAAGTTTGTGCCACGATAACTCTTACGATATACTTTACATACAAATACACCAATTTCTTCATCATAAGTGTTATAAGGTTTATAGTTTTTATTTTTGTGAATTACACCATCACGTCCTTCATTTAAAACTTGACGTTTTAAGTTTCTTACTTGACGAGTTGTGATTCCTAGTTTTTCAGCTGCTTGAGTTCCGTTAATTTCACCATTGATTAAAGAAGTGATAACTCTTAGCTTTTTCTTTTCTGTTTTTGATAATTTCTTGGGTTTTTCATCAAGAGTAAAATCATTAATGTTTATTGCATCAGTTAATTGTGTACTCATAATGACTCCTTTCATAGTTATTAATAATTCATTAATAGTATTATACAAGATTTTATTATTTTTTTCAAATAAAATGAATAGGAAATAATTATGTAATAATGTTAAACATTTTTGTTATTAATAATTTGTCTAATTTCTTTTATTTTTTTATTAAATGTTATATAATAATATTAACAAGAGGTATGGTTATGAAATTAGAAATATTATATGAAGACAACCACATCATAGTAGCATTAAAACCAGTTGGAGTGCTTAGTCAAGAAGACTATACAAAAGATCCGGATATGCTTTCATTAATTAAGGAATATTTAAAAGAAAAATATAAAAAAGAAGGAAATGTATATTTAGGACTTGTAATGAGATTAGACAGAATGACTAGTGGAGTTATGGTTTTTGCAAAAACATCTAAAGCTGCTAGTAGATTATCTTTGCAAATAAGAAATGGTGAAGTATTGAAAAAATACGTTGCAGTAGTAAATGGGAAAGTAAATGATCATGGAACTTTAAAAGATTATTTAATTAAAGATGAAAAGTTAGTTAAGTCATTTGCAACAACTAAAGAGTTAGGTAAATTAGCTGTTTTAGATTATAATTTATTAACATATAAAGATGGTTTAAGTGTTGTGGATATTTTACTACATACTGGTCGTCACCATCAAATTAGAGTTCAGTTCTCTAATATGGGTAATCCTTTATATGGAGATAAGTTATATGGTGGTGAAGGTGAAACACATATGCACCTACATGCTTATTATTTATCTTTTATTCATCCTGTTACTAAAGAACCAATGAAATTTAAAGTATTACCAAAAGGAAAACTTTGGGATAAATTAAATATTAATAATTTATAGGCATATACCTTAATAGTTTAATGGATAAAATATAAGATTCCGATTCTTAAGATATAGGTTCGATTCCTATTTAGGGTGCCAAATTATTATAATTAAAATATATAATAAGGTGGAAAAATATATGAATTATAGTAAATTAGCTTTAGGCTGTATGAGATTATCTAAATTAAGTTTTGAAGATGCAGAAAAGTTAATTCTTTGTGCTATTGAAAATGGTATTAAACTATTTGATCATGCTGATATTTATGGTGCAAGAGAATGTGAAAGGCTTTTTGGAGAGATAATTAAAAGAAATCCTAATATTAGAGAAAAAATAATAATTCAAAGCAAATGCGGAATTTGTAAAGGATATTACGATTTATCAAAAGAACATATTATTAATCAAGTAGAAGAAAGTATTAAGCTTTTAAATTGTGGCTATCTAGATATTTTATTACTTCATAGACCTGATGCGCTAGTAGAGTATGAAGAAGTTAATGAAGCATTTAATTATTTATATAATAAAGGACTTGTTAAAAGTTTTGGTGTATCAAATATGAATGTGATGCAAATAGAACTTTATAATAAGTATTTAGATCATAAGATTAAATATAATCAAGTTCAATTAAGTATCGTGCATTCTCACTTAATTAGTGAAGGAATATTTGTTAATATGAGTGAATGTGAATCACCATCAAGAAGCGGTGGAATGATTGAATATTCAATGTTAAATGATATTTCTTTACAAGCGTGGTCTCCAGTAATGGCTTCATGGGAAGATGGAACATTTATTGATAATCCAAAATATGAAAAGTTAAACCAAGTATTAGAAAAATTAGCTAATAAATATAACGTATCTAAAAATGCTATTGCAGTAAGCTTTATTTTAAGACTTCCTGCAAATATTACTCCAATTGTAGGAACTACAAGTAAAGAGCATTTATTAGAAATGTTAAAAGCAGAAAATATAAAGCTTACAAGAGAAGAATGGTATAGTCTATATTTAGCTAGTGGACATTTATTACCATAAAAGTAGAGGTTAGTTATGAAGAAAATTTATTTATTTTTAATTATATGTTTATTAATTTGTACAATGGGAAGTTGTAAAGGAAATAAAAGAGAACTTACTTTGGTATGTAATGGTGAAGAAGAAGTTATTGTTATAAAAGTAGGTAAGACTTACTCATTTGAAGAAAAATACTTAGAAAATCATTTGTTTGCAGGATGGTTTGATGAACAAGGCAATAAAGTAGAGTCAATAGAGGTATCTGATGATGCAATTTTTACTGCTAAATTTGTTGAGTATGGTACTACTTGGAATATTACATATGAACTTAATGGAGGTAGATTTCCTTTTGATGCTCCTTTAACATATAGTACTGGTAAAGCTTTAATCATAGGTGATCCAGTAGGTGAAGGTGAAATGGAATTTTTAGGATGGTATCTAAACGATGAACTTATTGAAAAGATATCAGAAAATTCATATGGTGATGTTGTTCTTGTTGCAAAATGGAATGACAAAAATATCTATCATAATATTTCTTATACTGTAGATGAAGAAGTAGAAATGCCTTCTGAAATTTTAACTAAATATATTGAAGGACTAGAATACTTACTACCAGTTCCTAAAAAACTAGGGTATTTCTTTAGAGGGTGGTATAAAGAACCAGAATGTATAAATAGAGTACGAAAAATTGATTTAACATCAAAAGAAGATTTAAATCTTTATCCATTATGGGTTAAAAAGACTAGAAAAAATGCATTAGTTTCATTCTTAGGTGATAGTATTACTACTTATGAAGGAATTATTCCTGAAGGATTCCCAACATATTATCCAGCAGGTGATGTCGATAGTATTGATAAAACATGGTGGAATATTGCGTTAAAGGCGTCTATGACTAATTTATTAGCAAATAATTCATATAGTGGTTCTTATGTTTCACAAGGAACAATGTATGGTGCTTCAGAAAAAAGAATTGAATTATTATCTAAAGATGGAGTAGATCCAGATGTTGTTGTAATTAATATGGGAACTAATGATTTAACTCATAATATTTCTTTAACAAAATTTACAACTATGTATAAACAAATGATAGAAAACATTAAAAAGATGTATGATGATGTTGATATATTTGTTCTTAATATGCCATTTAATAAATATGCAATGTCTTTTAATGAACCAAGGGAAAAAATGAATGAATCGATAAAATCAATAGCAGAAGAATATGGATTATTCTATATTGATTTAGTAGGTCTAATTGATTTTAATGGTGCATACGAATATATGTATGCAGGAGCTCATCCTAATGCTGCTGGAATGGAAGTTATTGGAAAAGAAGTAGGAAAACTTCTATCAAGAGAATATAAAAGATATTGGATAGGAGAAGAATAAAATGACATTTAATGAATATCAAGCTAAAGCAATGACTTTTCTTAATAATAAATTATCTAAAGAAGATGTTTTAATTAATGGAGTTATGGGACTTTGTGGTGAATCTGGAGAAGTAATTGATATTGTAAAAAAACATCATGCCCAAGGTCATGAACTTGATAAAGAAAAAATAATTGAAGAACTTGGTGATGTTTGTTGGTATATTGCAGAAATTGCATATGTATTAGATGTAAAATTAGAAGATGTATTCGAAGGTAATATAGAAAAGTTTTCAAAAAGATATAAAAATGGATTTACTAAAGAAGAGTCAATTAATCGTAAGTAAAAGGTGTAGGACTTCCTATATCTTTTATTTTTATATTAATGGCAAAAAAAACATAAAAGTAGTATACTATATAGGTAAAATATAAATAATAATTATAAAAAGGAGAAAATATGAGTAATTTATGGTTATGGATTATTTTAGGAATATGTTTAATTGCATTATTATTTGTAGTTTATAACTACATTGTAATTAAACGTATGCCTGAAGGAACTGACAGAATGATCAAAATGAGTCAAATCATTCGTGATGGTTCGAACGTATTTATTAAAAAAGAATTTACTACTATCGCAATTGTTATTGTTTCATTAGCAGTATTATTCACATTATTTATTGAAAAATTTAGTGGTATTACTTATATTCTAGGTGCTACAATGTCAAGTATTGTTTGTATTCTAGGTATGAAGAGTGCAACTTATGCAAATGTTAGAACTGCTAATAAAGCAAGAGAATCTTTAAATGTTGGTGAAACTGTTAAAGTTGCATTAAAAGGGGGATCAATTAGTGGTTTAAGTGTACAAGCATTAGGTTTAATGGGTATCTTAATTATTGTATTAATTAGTGGTGTAGGTCCTCAACAAGATACAATTATTGGTAGTTTATTAAACCTTGATACAATAAAAGGTTTTGAAGGTAATGGTTTAATTCCAATTAAAGCACTTCTTACTAATAGTGCAATAATGAGAATCACAACTTATTCACTTGGATGTTCTACAGTTGCAATGTTTAATCGTGTTGCTGGTGGTAACTATACTAAAGCTGCTGATATTTCTGCAGATATCTTAGGTAAAATTCGTAATGATTTACCAGAAGATGATAGCCGTGTTCCAAATGTAATTGCTGACTTTATTGGTGATAACGTTAACGACATCGCTGGTAACTGTTCTGACCTTTTAGAAAGTTTTGTTGCAACAATTTCTGCTTCAATTGTTCTTGCAATTGCATTCTTAGGAAACTCTGGTATTGCTGTAAATGTAACTGAAAAATTCTTTAATTCTTCAGTTTATTACCCTCTTGTAGTTGCTGGTGGTGGTTTACTTTCATGTGTTATTGGCTTATTAATTGTTCAATTTAGAAAAATGGGTGATAATCCTTCTAAAGAATTAAATCTTGCAACATATATTTCAGCAGGTTTAACACTTGTAATTGTAGGTGTACTTTCATATATTGCATTTGCAAATACAGGAATGGATTTAAAAGAAGTTGGATTTAAAGCTGGATGGGCTACTCCTTGGATTTGTTGTATTTTAGGTCTAGTTAGTGGTGTTGCAATTGGTATGATTACAGAATACTACACTTCAGCTGACTTTAAACCAACTAGAACAGTTGCAGAATATGCTGTTGAAGGTGAAGCATTTGTAGTTACAAAAGGTGATGCTGTTGGGTCTAAATCAGTTATGCTTCCTGTTGCTATTATTGGTATTTCATTAGTAATTTCTGCTTCAATTGGTGGAACTTATGGTATCGCTATCGCTGCACTTGGTATGCTATCATTTGTAGGTACTACTGTATCAATTGATGCATTTGGTCCAATCGCAGACAATGCTGGTGGTCTTGCAGAATCATGTCACTTAGACCCTGAAGTTCGTAATATTACTGATAAACTAGATTCTGTTGGTAATACTACTGCTGCAGTTGGTAAAGGTTTTGCTATTGGTTCAGCTGCATTTGCTACAGTTTCATTAATTTGTGCTTATGTTTCTAACTTAAAAGTTGTTCCAACTATTGATAGTTTTATGGTAATTGCTGGATGTATTATTGGTGGTGCATTAATTGAATTCTTCTGTGCATTATTAACAGATAATACAATCGCTTCTGCCAAAGAACTTGCTGATGTTGGTGATAGACAATTATCTGATCCTGCTATTTTAGCTGGTGAAAAAGATCCTGATTATAATGAATTAGTTGCTCTTGCTACTAAGACAGCACTTAAGAGAATGTTACTTCCTTCAGTTATTGCTCTTGCAGTTCCATTTGTTGGTGGTGCAATCTTAGGTCCAGAATTTGTAATTGGTATTTTACTTGGTGCTACAGTTGTTGCTATTCCACGTGCTATCTTCATGGGTAACTCAGGTGGTTCATTTGACAATGCTAAGAAATATATTGAATCAGGAGCAATTGAAGGTCACGGAAAAGGTTCAGCTGCTCATAAAGCTGCCGTAACAGGTGATACAATTGGTGATACTAGAAAAGACGTTGTTGGTGTTGCACTAGATATCTTTATTAAGATGATGTCAACAGTAGCTACTACATTATTTGTAGTAATTACAGCACTTTATTCATTAATTCAAAGTTTATTCTAAAATATGAAAAAAAATATCAAGAGTTGAACTCTTGATATTTTTATTTTTGTTCCATTTTTTCAGGTGCAGATACACCAATTAAAGATAATGCATCTTTTAATACTACTTGAACTGCTTTTAAAACAGTAAGTTTTTCTAATGTCTCATCAATGTTTTCTGTAATTACTTTTTCATCATTATAGAAACTATGAAGATTAGATGCAAGAAGGTTGATGTATTGAGGAAGTTTATGAACTAAACGTTTAGTTGCTGCTTCTTCAATAACTGCAGGGTATTTGATTAATGTTAAACATAGATCTTTGATTTTTGTTAAATCTAATACTTTAAATTCGGTAACTGGAGTAAATTCATTACCTAAACTATTCCATTTTTCAAAGATGCCTGAAATTCTTGCGTGAGCATATTGAGCATAGTAAACTGGATTGTCAGTTGATTTTTGTTTCATAAGCCCTAAGTCTAAGTCCATATGAGTTGAAAGAGACTTTTCTACATAGAAGTATCTTAAAGCATCAGTTCCTACTTCATTGATTAAATCGATTAGAGTGATTGCTTTACCACTACGTTTGCTCATTTTTACTTCTTCACCATTTTCAATAACTCTTACCATTTGAAGAATTTCAACATCTATTAGATTTGAATCACCACCAACCATAGATACAGCTGCATGAAGTCTATCAATGTAACCGTGATGGTCAGCTCCAAGTACATCAATTAGGTGAGTATATCCACGTGATAGCTTATTTGCGTGATATGCAATATCAGGAAGAAGATAAGTGAAACTTCCATCTGATTTTACAATTACTCTATCTTTTTCATCACGATAAGTTGAAGTTTTTAGCCATAATGCTTCATCTTTAACATATGTGAAATCATTGTCTTTTAGAAGATTTAAAGTGTTTTCTACAGCACCTGATTCATATAGTGAAGTTTCAGAAAACCATGTGTCAAATTCTACATTGAATGATTTTAAGTCTCTTTTTAAATTGTTTAATAGTTTTTCTGTACCAAACTTTCTAAATAGATTAAGATCAAATTTATCAAGATATTCATCATTATATTGCTTTTTGAATTCTTCCGCAACAGTAATGATTTCTTTACCATGATATCCATCTTCTGGAATGTTTAAAGGTCTACCAAATAATTCTTCATAACGTGCATAAACTGATTTTGCCATGTTAGTGATTTGGTTGCCTGCATCGTTTACATAGTGTTCTCTATTTACTTTGTAACCAGCTTTCTTTAGAATATTAGCTAAAGATGCTCCATATGCAGCACCACGACCATGTCCTACATGTAAATAACCAGTTGGGTTAGCTGAAACATATTCTAAACAAATATGTTCGTTTTCACCAATTGATAATGAACCATAAGAAGAGCCTTCTTTCAATACTTGATTAATAATATTAGATAAGTAGTTTAAATCAAGTGTTAGGTTAATAAATCCTGGTGCTACTGCATCGATTTTAGATAAATGAATTTTATTGATATCTAAATTTGTACAGATTTCATTTGCGATTACAAGTGGTGCTTTTCTAGCTACTCTTGCAAGACGCATTGCAACGTTTGTTGCGTAGTCACCAAAACTTTTATCTTTTGGAGTTTCTAAAACAATTGCATCTTGATTAGGGATTACTTGATTATCAAGATAACCTAATTTTTCAATTGTTTCGTAAATTTCTTTACGAATATCATTCATTAATTTATTAAGCATATTATACCTACTATTTAGTTAAATATTTTTTTAAAGCTTCAACTTTATCTAAGTTTTCCCAAGGAAGTGAAATATCAGTTCTTCCAAAGTGTCCATATGCAGCAGTTTGTTTATAGATAGGACGCTTTAGGTTAAGGGTATTAATAATTCCTTTTGGAGTTAAGTCAAAGTTTTCTCTCACAATTTTAATAAGCTCAAATTCTGTGTATTTAGATGTACCAAATGTATCAATGCAAATACTTGTAGGTTCTGCTACACCAATTGCGTAAGAAACTTGAATTTGAAGTTTTTCTGCAAATCCTGCAGCTACTAAGTTTTTAGCAACATATCTTGCAGCATAACAAGCACTTCTATCAACTTTAGTTGGGTCTTTTCCTGAGAATGCTCCTCCACCATGAGGTGCATAACCACCGTATGTATCTACAATGATTTTTCTACCAGTAAGTCCTGTATCACCTTTTGGTCCACCAATTACAAATCTTCCTGTAGGGTTAACAAAGATTTTAGTTTCTTCATCTATTAAAGATGAATCTATTACTTTATTAATAACTTCATTAATCATTAATTCTCTTAAGTATTCTTGTGTTACTTCTTCATTATGTTGTGTAGAAATAACGATAGTGTCAATTCTTACAGGATTATTACATTCATCATATTCGACAGACACTTGAGTCTTTCCGTCAGGGCGTAATTCATTATGTCCTTCTAATTTTCTTAAATCAGCTAAACGCTTAGCAAGTTTATGTGCAAGCATAATTGGAAGTGGCATGAATTCTTCAGTTTCCTTACATGCGTAACCAAACATCATTCCTTGGTCACCAGCACCATCTCCATCTTTAACACCCATTGCAATATCAGGTGATTGAGAGTCTAAAGAAACAAGTACAGCAAGGTTTTCAGCATCAAATCCAATTTTTCCACGATTGTAGCCAATTTGTTCAACAGTTTCTCTAACGATTTTTTGTACGTCACAGTAACCAGTAGTTGTTATTTCACCCATTACCATAACTAATCCTGTTGTTGCGCATACTTCACATGCTACGTGAGCAGAAGGATCTTGTGCCAAAATATCATCTAAGATTGCATCAGAAATTTGGTCACACACTTTGTCAGGATGGCCTTCAGTAACAGATTCAGATGTAAAAATTCTTCGTTCTTTTACCATATTGTTTTTCCTTTCTTATTTTTAATATTTGTGGCTTTATATATTTTATCATAAGTAGTGCTTTTTTGCAAGTGAAGAAGATTATAAAAACATTGTAGAATAAAAAAAATTAGCAATAAAATAAAAATACTTTTAAAAATTATTTTGTAAAATTAATAATATTAGTGCAAAAAAATCTTATGAAATATCTATGATTTAATAACTTGTAATATTTTCTAAAATATGGTATAATAAGAAAGAATAAAATGCATATAAAAAAAGAGGTGAGAACATGGCAGTAAAAGATCAAGTTATTAAAGTAAGAACTACTTTAGAAGCTCACACTAACGTAAGAGTAGTTGCAGCAGTAAAATACTTTGATATTAATAAAACAAAAGAAATAGTAGAAGCTGGAATTACAGATATAGGCGAAAATAGAAAAGATGCATTCCTAGAAAAATATGAAGCATTAAAGGAGTATCCAATTACATGGCATTATTTTGGGATTATTAAAATTCCTCCAAAATTAAATAGTGCTTTTATCGATGCTATTGATTATTTACATTCTTTAGATAGTATTGATCTTGCAAATGCAATTAATAAAGCTAGAAAAAGAAAAGATCCTTTAAAATGTTTTGTATATGTAAATATCGCAAGTAGTCCAAATAAAGCAGGACTAGATGAATCAAAAGTCATTCCTTTTATAAAAAGTCTTGCAAAATATGAAAAAATTGAAGTTGTAGGATTAATGACTACTGGGAAAAATACATTTGATGAAGATTTAATTGCATCATATTTTGATGCAATGGTTGAACTACAAAAAGAAGTACAAGCACTTAATCTTCCTTATGCTCCATGTACTCACCTTTCAATGGGGATGAGTAATGATTATAAGATAGCAATAGAACATGGTGCTACGTTTGTACGTTTAGGACAAATTTTATCTAAATAGGTGATTTAAAATGGCTGCAAAGAAGAAAATAAGTAAAAAGAATTTAGGTACTTCGTTTGATCGTTTGTTAAGCTATAATTTACAAGATGATGGAACTATTGATGATCAAATGATTGAACTAGCTGAAGCAATTCTTAGTGATTGCCCAGTATTATTAAATTTTGATACAGTAAAAGATGTTAATGTTTGTAATCGAGTTTTATCTTTCCTATCTGGTTTAAACTATGCTATTGCAGGTCGTGTTTATCAAATTGGTGCAGAGTCATATCTTATTGCATCAGATGCTGCATTTTCAGATGGTAGTTTAGAAAAATGGGTTAAGGAATTTGGCCATATCGATGATTAAAGATAAACTAGGTGATTATAAAAAAATCGTCTTACGTGGAGATATCGTACTTACTGATTTTTTAGATTTCGAAGAACAAAAAGAGATTTATGCTGTAAAGAGTCATGATATTGATTTATATTTAGATGGTGGATATGATGGTGCTGAACGAAAAAGAGCACTTATTGGATATTTAGATAATTCTAAGTTAAATTATGATATCGTGATATTACAAAGTTCATACGATCCTAAATTTGGTGAGATTTCACATCGTAATGTGCTTGGTACTATTATGGCATTTGGAATTAAACGAAATACTTTTGGAGATATTGTAGTTGAAAATAATTTAATTACAATATTTGCAAGTTTAGAAATTAGTGATTTTTTAATTAATAATCTTACAATGATATCTCATCAAAGAATGAACTTTAAAATTATAAAAAATTTTATTCAAACTGAAAAAAAAGAAGTTATTCAAACAATTAATGTTGCAAGTATGAGACTTGATGCGGTTGTTGCAAAAGCTATAAACTGTGGACGTAGTGAAGCAGTTGATTTAATAAATTCAGGTCTTGTATTAATTAATCATAAAGAATGTTTAAATATTTCTCATACAGTAAAAGAGAATGACTTACTTTCGATTAGAAAGTTTGGCCGTGTAGAAATATTAGAAATTATGGGTTTATCAAAGAAAAACCGTACAATTGTAAAAATTAGTGTGAAACATTAGAAAGGAGTCTATCATGGACTTAAAAACAAAAGACTTTAAAGATACATTATTAATGCCAAAAACAGATTTTCCAATGCGTGGTAATTTAGGTGTTAATGAACTTCCTATTCAAGAAAAATGGGAAGAACTAAATATTTATGAAAAGGTTGTTAAGAAAAATGAAGGTAAAGAACCATTCTTTTTACATGATGGTCCTCCTTATGCAAATGGTAATATCCATCTAGGTCATGCACTTAATAAAATCTTAAAAGATTTTATTGTTAGATATAAAACAATGAATGGATTTTATTCACCTTATCAACCAGGTTGGGATACACATGGTCTTCCAATTGAACAAGCATTAACTAAGAATAAAAAAGTTAATCGTAAAGAAATGAGCGTTGCAGATTTTAGAACATTATGTGAAAAATATGCGCTAGAACAAATTGCTCAACAAAAGATTGGATTTAAACGCCTTGGTATTTTAGGTGATTGGAAAGATCCTTATATTACTTTAACTCACTCATTTGAAGCAGAACAAATTAGATGTTTTGGTAAAATGGCTGCTCGTGGTTTAATCTTTAAAGGATTAAAACCAGTTTATTGGTCTCCATCATCTGAAACTGCTTTAGCAGAAGCTGAAATTGAATATAAAGATGTATCTGCTACATCAATTTATGTTGCATTCCCTGTTGTTGATGGTAAAGATGTTTTATCAAATGACTGTGAACTTGTAATTTGGACAACTACTCCTTGGACAATTCCAGCTAACCTTGCAGTTTGTGCAGGACCTGAATTTGAATATGTAGTTGTAAAAGTTGAAGAAAGATTCTTTGTTGTTGCAGCTGAATTATTAGAAAGTGCAGCTAAAGCAATTGGTTGGGAAAATTATGAAATTATCCAAACTATTAATGGTGCAAGTTTAGAAGGTGTTAAATACTTACATAAACTATATAACCGTGTTTCTCCTGTTATTTTAGGTGATCATGTTACACTTGAATCAGGTACAGGGTTAGTTCATACTGCTCCTGGACATGGGGAAGACGACTTTAATGTTGGTAAAAAATATGGTCTTGAGGTTTTATGCCCAGTTGATTCAAGAGGTTTCATGACAGAAGAAGCTGGTGAATTTGCAGGAATGTTCTATGAAGTTGCAAATGATGAAGTAATTAAACGTCTTGATGAAGAAAGTATGCTATTAAATAAATATAACTTTATGCACAGCTATCCTCATGACTGGAGAACAGGAAAACCAATTATTTTCCGTGCCACTCCACAATGGTTTGCATCTATTGATAAGTTTAAGAATGATATTTTAGAAGCAATTAAAACAGTTAACTGGTATCCTAGTTGGGGTGAAGTAAGACTTGCTAATATGATTAAAGATAGACAAGATTGGTGTATTTCTCGTCAAAGAGTATGGGGTGTTCCAATTCCTGTATTCTATGCTGAAGATGGTACTGCTATTTTAGATCAAGATGTAATTAATCATGTTGCTGATCTTTATGAACAATATGGTTCAAATGTATGGTTTGAAAGAGATGCAAAAGACTTACTTCCTGAAGGATTTACTCATGTAGGAAGTCCGAATGGTATCTTCACAAAAGAAACTGATATTATGGATGTATGGTTTGACTCTGGTACATCACATCATGGTGCACTTTTAAAGAAATATGGTACTTGCGTTGCTGATGTATATTTAGAAGGTTCTGACCAATATCGTGGATGGTTTAATTCTAGTTTAATTACTAGTGTTGCACTTGAAGGTAAAGCACCATATAAGACAATTATTTCACATGGCTTTACACTTGATGGTCAAGGCAGAAAGATGTCTAAATCTTTAGGTAATACTGTTGATCCAATTCAAGTATGTAAAGAATCAGGTGCTGATATTTTAAGACTATGGGTATCAAGTGTTGCTTATCAATCTGATATGCCAATGTCAAAAGAATTATTAAAACAAATTAGTGAATCATATCGCAAGATTAGAAATACTTTAAGATTCTTACTTGCAAATGTATTTGATTATAATCCTAAAAATGATAAAGTTGATTATGCAAATCTTGGTGAAGTAGATAAATATATTTTATGTCGTTTAAATGAAGTTGTTAAAGAAGTTCATAATGCTTATAATGTATATGAATTTGATGGAGTTTACCGTTTAATTCTTAATTTCTTAACTAATGATTTATCTGCATTCTATTTAGACTTTACTAAAGACATTCTGTATATTCATGATGCTAATAGTATTGAAAGAAGAAGTATTCAAACAGTATTCTTTGAATGCTTAAAAGCTATTACTACAATGCTTACTCCAATCCTTCCTCATACTATGGAAGAAGTTTATAGCTATATGCCTGGTGAAAAGAAAGAATCTATCTACTTATGTGATATGGTTAAACCAGTATATTATGATGGTAGTGAAACTATTATTACAAAATTCACTAAATTTATGGCTTTAAGAGATGATGTATTAAAAGCATTAGAAGCAGCTCGTAATGAAAAAATTATTGGTAAGAGCTTAAATGCTCATTTAGTAATTTGTCCAACTGATGAAATGGCTAAAGAGCTTGTTGATTTCCATTTAAATTTTGGTCAAGTATTCATTGTTTCTAAATGTGAAGTTGTTTCAAATTTAGAAGATGGTGTTGAATATCCTACTGCAAAGATTAAAGTTACTGCATGTGAAGGTGTTACTTGTGCAAGATGTTGGCAAATTGTTGATAACGTTAATGAAGATTGTTTATGTGAACGTTGTCAAAAGATTGTTAATAAATAAATGTTTTATTAAAAAATATTATTAAATTTATATAGAAAAGAGGTACTTGGAATGATTATTCATTTTTTCAGGGAAAGAACTAAACCACGAATTGATTTTTATCAATTAGTTGATGGATATTTCGATAATTTAGAAAATTGTGTTATCAAATCTAATGATGATGAAGTTGAAATTTCTATCAATATGAGCAATTTTGATTTTACATATAAATTCTTAATTACTAAACGTTCTCGAGTTTCTAGTTTATATCGTTTAAATCGTGATTACACTAATCTACATTTCTTATGTGAAATTCCAAGTGTATTACCTCAATATATTAGTAGATTAATTTTTAAACAAATAAGTGAAATATGCGAAAAGTTTGAACTTGCAGTATATTGTGATTTATTTGATAATATTCATTCATTTGATATGTTTGAACTTATAACTGCTCTTGGAAAAGATCGTGTTAAGTACTTAGAAGAAAACGAAGACGTAGTAACTTATAAAGTTCCTATGCCTGTGCTTAATGAAATGTGTTGTTATCAATCAATGATTAATGAACTTCCAAGTTTAGTTAAAGGCGATGTTATTGTAAAAAAATATAATATAATGCGTGAAAAAAGAACTAATTTAGTATGTACTAGTATTAGTTGGAAAGTAGGAACTCCTACACTTTTTCCACCACACTTAAATTATGTACAAGTTGAAGAAGAAGAAAATTTAATTGCTCTTGTACCTATTGAAATTTTTTATAAATATGTAGAAAAACTAATGAATGAAGTTAAAGATGTTGATTTTAAATTACTATATTTAAATGAACGTACAGCTTTAAAAGCTAAAAAGTTAGTTAAAAAAATGCGTAAAGCAATTGTTTCATATACTAACTTTGAAGAAATTAAAATTACTAATTTAATAGAAAGCTAGGAGAATTAAAATGAAAGTAAATAAATTAATTGATCATACAATTTTAAAAGCTTTTGCTACTGAAGAAGAAGTATTAAAACTTTGTAAAGAAGCTGTTGAATATGATTTTAAGAGCGTTTGTGTTAATCCTGTAAATGTAGCACTTGCAAAAAAAGCACTTGAAGGTAGTGATGTTTTAGTTTGTACTGTTGTAGGTTTTCCACTTGGAGCTAATACAAAAGAAATAAAAGCTTTAGAAACTTTAGATGCTATTAAAAATGGTGCTGATGAAATTGATATGGTAATCAATATTGGTAAAGCAAAAGAACATGATTTTGAATACATTGAAGATGAAATTAAATGTGTAGTAACAGCTTCTGCTGGGAAAACTACTAAAGTAATCATTGAAACTTGTTATTTATCTGATGAAGAAAAAGTTGAATGTTGCAAAGCTGCTAAAGCTGCAGGTGCAACTTTTGTTAAAACTTCTACTGGATTTGGTACTGGTGGAGCTACAGCTAGTGATATTAAATTAATGAGAGAAACTGTCGGTGCTGAAATGGGTGTAAAAGCTAGTGGTGGCGTAAGAAGTTTCGATGATGTAAAATTAATGGTTGAAAATGGTGCAACAAGAATTGGAGCTTCAAGTGGTATCCAAATTATGAAAGATGCATCAAATGTAGGTGAATAAGATGATTAAAGCTACTCCTCATATTGAAGTAACTGAAGTTGGTAAAATTGCAAAAACTGTTTTAATGCCTGGAGATCCACTTCGTGCAAAGTTTATTGCAGAAAACTTTTTAGAAGATGTAGAACAATTTAACTCTGTTCGTGGTATGCTTGGATTTACTGGAACATATAAAGGTCATAAAGTTTCAGTAATGGGTTCTGGTATGGGAATGCCAAGTATTGGTATTTATTCATATGAACTGTTTAGTGTATATGGTGTTGAAAGAATCATTAGAATTGGTTCTGCAGGTGCATATGATGCTAAGTGTAAAGTATATGATGTAGTTGTCGCAAAAGATGCATTCTCTCATTCTAACTATGCACATTTACAAAATGGTGAAACTAGAAATCATCTAGAAGCTACTAAAGAATTAACTAATACAATTTTAGAAACAGCTAAAGAACAAAATATTGATGTTCACTATGGTACTATTCATTCATCTGATGTATTCTATGGTACAGATGCAGATCTTTGGAAAAGACTTAACAAAGATGAAGGCTGCTTATGTGTTGAAATGGAAAGTTTTGCATTATTCCACAATGCTAATCATTTAGGTAAGAGTGCTGCTTGTATTTTAACAATCTCAGATTCATTTATTACTCATGAAGTAACAACATCTCATGAACGTCAAGTAGCTTTTGCTACAATGATGAAATTAGCACTAGAAACAGCTATTAAATACTAAAAAAACAAACCACTATTTTATATAGTGGTTTTATTATAACTAGAAAGGAGTTATTATGGATATAATTAATTTACATAACTTAAATTTATATTATAACTATGATAGCAGATTTAAAACAATTGCTGTTTGTTTATATTTTTATTTTCCAATTGAAGAAAAGTATATTCCTGAAACTTTAATGTTAGCTCAAATGTTACAAAAGACTTCTAAACGTTTTCCAACAGAAGAGTCTTTTGCATATCATTTAAAAAGTATTTATGATGGTGCATTTAATATTACATCTTCTAGAACAGGTAAAATGCAAAGTATAAGAGTATCTATTTCATTTATAAATCCTAAATATATAATTGAAGATATTAATATTTTAGAAGAATCAATTTTCTTTTTGTTTGATACGTTATTAAATCCTAATTTTAATGAAGATAGTTTACAACTAGAAAAAGATATTTTAATCCAGTATCATCAAAATATTTATAATAATAAAACTAAATATGCATCACGTCAGTTTTATAATTCAATGTATGATGGAGAAATTGAAAGTGTTGATTCAGCAGGTACAATTAATTCAGTTAAGAAAGTAACGCTTGATTCAATTAAAGCAGCATATGAATATTTAATTAATGCTCCATGTTATTTATTTGTAACAGGTGATACTCCCAAAGAACCTATTATTAAAGAACTTAATAAATATGATTTATCAAGATTTAAAAGTTATAAGTATAATGAAAGGTTAGAATTTATTGATAGCTACAATAAAATAATTAACGAAGCAAATGAAGTAATTGAAGAACAAGACATTAATCAAACTATTTTATTTATGGGATATCGTTCTACGATTAGAAGAAATACTAAGTATCGTTATGCTTATACATTTTTATCAGCTATGCTTGGAGAATATTTTCACTCTACTCTTTTTCAAGTTATAAGAGAAAAATATAATCTTGCATATTCTATTGGAACAACTACTCAGATGAATAAAGGTGCTATTCATGTTTTCGCAAGGATTTCAAAAGATTCAATTGATATAGTTAAAAAATTAATCATTGAAGAAATAGAAAAATATCAAGATGGTATAATTGATGATAAAACATTTGAACTTACTAAAACTTCAAAAATTAATGATGTATTAAAAAATAGTGATTCTCCATTTAATCCTTTATTTGATTTACAAGAAGAATTAATGGGATTTGGTAAAATATCTGATGACTTAATAATTGAAAATATTAATAATCTAACTAAAGATGATATTAAAGAAGTTGCTAATATGTTAGTTTTAGATACTATTTATATTTTGAAAGGAAGAGCGTAATATGGAAAAGATTACTAATGAATTATTAAAAGAGTCTTATTATAAATGCATTCTTCCAAATGGCTTAACTGTTGTGTTATTTCCTAAACCATTGATTAAAAGAACTTATGCAATGTTAACAGTAAAATATGGCTCAATTCATCAAGAATTTAGACTTTCTGGAAGAAATGACATAATTACTACACCAGCAGGTGTTGCGCACTTTTTAGAGCATAAAATGTTTGAAATGCCAGAAGGTGTTGATGCAAGTAATCTTTTTGCAGAATTAGGAGCTGATGTTAATGCTTATACATCACATGAAAATACTTCTTATTATTTTCAAACCGTAATGAATTTTGAAAAATCATTAGAATTGTTATTAGATTTTGTACAAACACCTTATTTTATAGAAGAATCAGTAGAAAGTGAAAAACTAATTATCGAACAAGAAATTATGTCTTCACTTGATAGACCTGGAAGCGTATGTTATCAAGGAATACTTAAAAATTTATTTGAAAAAAATAAAGTTATTGATGATATTGGTGGAACTAAAGAATCAATTAGTTTAATTAATAAAGATACTTTACAAATGTGTTATAATACTTTCTACCATCCATATAATATGATTTTAGTATGTGCCGGGAATTTTGATTTAGAAAGTACGTTAAAATTAATAAAAAACAATCAAAACAATAAAGATTTTGGCCCATATTTAAATCCAGAGGTAATTTATCATTTAGAGTCTAATAAAGTAAAAAAAGAATATGATAGTTTTATGATGGATGTAAATATAAGTTGTGTAAGTGTAGGACTAAAATTAGATTTATCTAGTAAAACTCCAAAAGAGATTTTGAAAATTGCAGTATTATTTGATTTTATCTTAGAAGAACAATTTGACTATTCTTCAAAAAATTATCAAAAATGGTTAAGAGATCACATTATTGATTATACATTTACATTCAATTTTTCTTTATGTAAAACTTATGCCTATATAACAATTGATGGACAAGCATTTGATTCAAATGTTTTTATTGATACAATGAGAAAAGAATTATTAAACATTCCTAATATTAAATTCGATGAAGAACGTTTTAATAATTTTATTAGAAGTCATATTGCATATCAAATAAGAAAATTTAATTCAGTAGAAGCCATTGCTAATTCACTTAATGATGAATATATTGATGGTACTGAACTATTTGATAAAATAGAAACATTACAAAATTTAAAACTAAGTGATATTAAAGAGGTTTATGAGTATTTCTCTACTGATGCATTATCATCATTTGTAGTATTACCAAAAGAAAATTAGTCTATAGAAAGCGAGTTATTCGTTTTCTATAGACTTTTTGTTTATTTTTTCAACTGATATAATTTTTAAATCATTTATTGATATATTAAAATAGTTTAAATTATAAACATCAATGTTATCCTTATATAAATCATTAATTACTTCCTTTATTAATTTTTTAAGTGAAGATGGATAATTGCTTCTACTATAAAATAATATGTAAAGTTTATTTTTAAGTCTAAATGATTTAATGGATAGACTTTTAAGAAAATAATTAATATTTTGATATTTAAAACTAATATCGTTTGTAGAATATAAAAGATATAATAGTGGAAAGTCTTTATATGTAATTTTGTTTAAAACATTTTTATCAAAGTAATAAAAACCATCAATATATAAAGAAGTACTAATTTTATTATTTTTGATAATATTTCTATTTAATAAAAGTGATGGATACATAACAAAGTAGTTTGTTTCATTAAAATCGTTTATTAAATCAATAAAAGTTGTATGATGATGTTCAATTTCACTTTTATATTCAGTAAGAATATTATAATAACTTGAAGTATCACTAAAGTAATCAATGTTAAAAATATCATTTAAAGATTCTTTTGTGATAAAGACATTAAATTTTGGATAAACTTCTTGAAGAGATGAAATATATAATATTAGCTCTTGAATATTTTTTGAAGAGATAAAACTCTCATTTAAAATAAGCGTTTCTATATGAGAAAAGTTTAAATTAACAAATACAGAATCATAAAGTTTAAAAAAAGTATTTTCAATTGTATTTGATTTTCCTGTAATTATTGTTGCTGGTGTAGTTGAAGAAGAGGTGTTAAAATCACTTTTACTCATCGTATAGTTATTAATTACATATGCATATATTGTAAATTCTTCATTTTGATAATCTATTCCTATGCTGGAAACATTAATCATATAGGTAATGTCGATATAATCATTATTATAATAAGGAAAAGATAAAAGTGAAATTAAAATTAATAATATAAACAATAATTTTTTCATATATTACTCCTTTTTAGGTATTAGCCAAGCTTTAAGTTTAGTAAAATTAAACGGAATAATTGGTTCTAGATAATACCTATTAAATATTTTAATATTTGCTAGATAACTAATTACAAGTAAACTACTAATTAAAAAGCCTATCATTCCTAATATATAAGACATTAGTAAGATAAATACTCTAAAGATAGAAAAAGAAGTTATTAAAAATGAATTATTTGTTACTGCGAAACTAGAAACATAAGAAAGTGATGCGACAATTATTGCGGTGGTACCGATTAGTCCTGCATCAAGAGCATTTTGCCCAATAAATAGTCCCCCAAAAATAATAATAATATTTTGAACGAAGGATAATGGACTTCTAGATGCAAGCTGCCTGTAAAATTCAAATAGTATTAGCACAATTAATATTTCTATAAATAAAGGAAATGTTGTCCCCCTTTCTGATAATTGGAAATTAGTGATAAATAAAATGCTTAATGTTTCAGGATGATGAGAGGTTAATAAAACAAATAAACCTATCAAAAAGATTGAAATAAATAAGAAAATTAATACAAAAATTCTATTAAAAATTATTGCGTAATTAAATCCATTAGTCTCATTATTATTTTCGGTTAGTTCAAGTAAAGATCCAGGAACGATTACTGCAATAGGAGAATTATCAATTAATATTACAACTTTATCTTTTAACAAAGAATTAGCACATGTTTCTGGACTACCAGTAAATATAAAATTAGGAACAATTTTTTTATTTGAGAGTATATTATTTAAATCTAAAACAGATGTAATATTATGATTTTTATGAAGTTTTAATTGTTTTTTTATTGAATTTGCAATAGATTCATTCTTTTTTAAATAAACAAGGTTTATTTCACATTCGGTTTTATCACCTAAAAATAATTCTTCAAAGATTAAATTATTAGTTTTAATTCTACGTCTTATTAATATTCTATTATCTGCAATTATCTCATTAAAACCATCTCTAGAACCAAATAAATTTGAAGGATCACATAAACTATCATTTAATCCTCTTTTTGGTGGAAAGCTTAAGAAAGCTGCATAGCTTTTATCTTTTATTGTTACTAATACAGCACCATTTGCAAGAAGTTTATTATAATCACTATATGTTAGTATAGGTAATTCTTTAAATAGTCCTGAATATAATTCATCTAAATCATTATTAATTATTTTAGGAAGGTAATCTCTTATCCATAATTCTGTTAAAATTCCATTTTTTAAATAAATAAATTCAACATCATTAATTTTATCATATACAACATCTACTCTATTTTTTATTGAAGAAATAAATTCTTTTAGCAATTCTTACACCTCCAATTACAATAGTTAAACAAATACCTATAAGAGTCAATATGGCTAGTAAATTATATAAATAATTAGTTTCATCTGTTATTAGATTAATAATTGTATTTCCTACTAAAAATATAAACAAATAAATTAAAAAATAGTTCTTGATATTTTTCTTTATTAAAAACATTATTCGTAATAAATCTCCAAAAACTAGTATTTTAAATAAGAATAACAAAAATACAATCATTAAATAAAGTAAGTCAAAATAAATACTATTATTTGGTAATACTAATAAATATTTAAGAATGTTTCTAAATGGGGTATTTGTATAATGAATACTAGTAATTGTTAAATCTAAATATGTATAAAAACTTAAGACAATTATGGCAATGATACTTGAATAAATTAGTAATTTAGATCCTTTTTTATTAGGTTTTGTCATAAAGTAGATTTTATAATAGATTAAGTCTACAAGAATTATAATATATGAATATAAATAAATATTAGAGGAATCAATTGATGTATTTTCAAGCAATAAATTGCTTTTTGGAAATAAAAAGGTAAAAAAAATAAAGACAAAAGAAATAATGATACCTAAAATAAAAAATAGATTAAGATTAATTATTTTTTTGTTAATAGATAGTATTATAATTAAAATTAAAGATGCCGAAATAATAATACTAATAGGAGTTATGACATAAAATAGATTATTAATTATAATTCCTAGTATACTTAAATAATAAATTATAGAAAAACTAAGGAAAATAATTGATAATAATTTTATAACTTGATTGTCTATTAAATCTTTTAATTTAATGTTTCCTATGTCTAAAAAACTTATTAGAACAATGATTATAATTAAACTAGATAACATTATATAAATTGTGGAACCTTTAAAAATATTTGAAATTAAAGCAGTAATTCCAATAGAAGCAGTAATTAACGTTAATAATGTGGATAAGATGATAACTTTTATTTTTTCTGTCATGAATAATACCTCTTTTTAAATATTATAACCAAATCTTTCAAAAAAATAATTTAAATTGTGCTTAACTTAACAAGTTTTAAAAAAAATAATAAAATATAATTAAATTAGTAAAATTCTTTTAAAATAATTAAGTAAATTACTTTTTTTAACTAATATATAAAAGTTTTACCTCATTTAGGAGATTTGCAATTAATTTTATATTAATGTATACTTTTAGCGTGTACAAACATAGGAGGATATAAAATGTTAAATTCAGTAATTTTAATAGGAAGATTAGTTGAAACGCCAGTCTTAAGAGTTTATGATAATGAAGTGTCTGTTACAACAATAACTTTAGCTGTAGCTAGACCATTTAAAAATCATGATGGTGAGTATGATACCGATTTTATAAGATGCGTATTTTGGGATGTTGTAGCGCGAAATTTAGCTGATTATTGTGCAAAAGGAGATTGTATTGCTGTGAGGGGAAGAATTCAATCTAAAACGTCAGAAGTTACATTTGAAAAAGATGGCGAAACTTTAAAAAAGAAAATATCAACACTTGATGTAATTGGCGAACGTGTTGTATTCTTGTCTTCAAATAAAAACAAAAAAGAAGAATATATTGAGGATATAGTTTAGAATTATTAATACTTTTATTTATTTTTAGATTTATCTTTAAAAATATGGTATAATATTTTCACAAAATAGTGTATAATTATTAAAAAAAGTTTGTACATTTATATACACAATTTACTGATATATTATGAGGTGATTAATATGAGAATGGTAGATCTAATTTTAAAGAAAAGAAATAAAGAAGAACTATCTAAAGAAGAAATTAACTATATAATTAATGGATATACTAAAGGAGAAATCCCTGATTATCAAGTTAGTGCTTTATTAATGGCTATATATTTTAATGGTATGACTAATGAAGAAAGATTAAATCTTACTCTTGCAATGCTTAAAAGTGGAGAAGAAATTGATCTTTCTAAAATAAAAGGCGTAAAGTGCGATAAACATTCAACTGGTGGCGTAGGAGATAAAACTAGTTTAGTTGTTGCACCACTTGCAGCTGCATGTGGTGTAAAAATGGCAAAGATGAGTGGTAGAGGATTAGGACATACTGGTGGAACTTTGGATAAATTAGAATCCATTCCTGGATGCAGCATTTCTATAGAATCTGATGAATTTTTCAATCAAGTAAATAAAATTGGTCTTGCGATAATTGGGCAAACTGCAAATATTACTCCAGCTGATAAACTACTTTATTCTTTAAGAGATGTAACGGGTACTGTAGAATCTATTCCACTAATTTCATCATCTATAATGTCTAAAAAATTAGCTAGCGGAGCTGATAATATTGTACTTGATGTTAAAGTTGGCGATGGAGCATTTATGAAAAATGTAGAACAAGCTAGTGAATTAGCAAATGCAATGGTAAATATTGGTAATCTTGCTAATAGAAAGACAACAGCTGTATTAACAGATATGAATGAACCATTGGGTTGTGCAGTTGGAAATTCATTAGAAGTTATTGAAGCTATCGAAACTTTAAAAGGAAATGGTCCAGCAGATTTTGTTGAATTATGTATTTACTTTGTTACAGAAATTTTATTAGTTTGTGGAATTTGTAATACAGAAACTGAAGCTAAAGAAAAAGTATTAGAAAAAATAGCCAATGGTGAAGGATTAGAAAAACTTTCATTAATGATTGAAGCACAACATGGAAATAAGGAAGTAATTAATGATTATTCATTATTTGATAAAGCTAGTGAGATTATAGAAGTTAAATACTTAGGTAAAAAGCCTTGTTATATACAAAAAGTTGAAGCTTTAACTATTGGTGAAGCTGCAATGATGCTTGGAGCAGGACGTGAAACTAAAGAACAAGATGTAGATTTTGCTGTTGGAATAGTATTAAACAAGAAAATTGGTGATTTAGTTAATCCAAATGATACTCTTGCGTATGTTCATTCTAACGGAAAAAATACTAATGTTGCAGTAGAAAAAGTATATGAAGCTTATTCATTTAGTGATACTTTAGTTGAAAAACAAAGTAAGATTATAAAAGTAATTAGATAGAGGTTTATATGGTTAATGAGCAATTAAAACAAAGATTTTTGAAATATATTTCATTTGATACACAATCAGATGATCAATCAAATACAATTCCTTCAACAGAAAAACAAAAAGATTTAGGAAGATATCTATGTGAAGAACTTAAGATGCTTGGTGTTGTAGAAAGTCATATGGATGAATTTGGATATGTATATGGGTATATTCCATCTAACTGTGATTCAAAAAACACTATTGGTCTTATTGCTCATATTGATACTTCTGATGAAGCAAGTGGAAAAAATGTTAATCCACAAATAGTAAAAAACTATGATGGAAGTACAATTTTATTAAATAAAGAACTTAATTTATCATTAAATCCAGAAGAATTTAATTATTTGAAAAATCAAATAGGTCATGAGTTAATCACTACTGATGGTACTACACTTTTAGGAGCAGATGATAAAGCTGGTATTGCAATAATCATGACTGTAGTTGAACTTTTATTAAATTCTAACATTCCTCATCCAAATATTATAGTGACATTCACTCCAGATGAAGAAATTGGTAGAGGTACGGATGCATTTAACTATAAGTATTATGAGGAAAAAGGGTGTAAGATAGCTTATACACTTGATGGCGGAGAACCTAATGTTATTAACTATGAAAACTTTAATGCAGCATCATGTGTAGTCTCTATTTTAGGAAAGTCAATTCATCCAGGTTCTGCAAAAGATAAAATGGTTAATGCAAGTTTAGTTGCTATTGAATTTAATGATCTATTACCTAAAAATATGATTCCTTCAATGACTGAAAAATACGAAGGGTTCAATCATTTAGTTGAAATTTCAGGAACGGTATCTTCTGCACAATTATTCTATATTATAAGAAATCATGACATGGGAATTTTTAAAGAACAAAAAGCTATGTTTGAAAAAGCTGCTTATGAGTTAAATGAAAAATATGGTTATGATTTATGTAATGTAGTAGTTAAAGATAGTTATTATAATATGAAAGAAATTGTTTTAAAATATCCTGATGTTTTGAAGTTAGTAGAAGAAGCATTAATTGAGAATAATTATGTTCCAAAATATGAACCAATTAGAGGTGGAACAGATGGAGCAAGACTTACTTTTGAAGGAATAATTACACCAAACCTTGGTACAGGCGGACAAAACTATCATGGTCCATTTGAATATCTTGATTTAGATGAAGCTTCATCAATGATTAATGTAGTAATTAGTTTATTAAAAAAATACAATATATAAAAAATTTGATTCAGTAAAATTTACTGAATCTTTTTTTCTTTTTGGTTAATAATAGTAAAAAAGAAAGGAAATATATAATGAAATATAATAAGTTTATAAGTATAATGAGTTTTATTTTTTGTGTTTTGACTTTAATAATGGGAATTTTAATTCTTCCTAGAATTACTAATATAGGTATAATTGTGTTACAATATTTATTAGCAGCATTAATATTAAGTTACGTTTTTTTTGTATTACTTTATAAAGCTATTAAAAAAACAGATGTAAATCAAATTCTTGCAATAATAGAAATGGTTTTAGATATTGTTATTGCAGTAATGCTTATATTAAATTTCAAGTTAAACTTTATAGTATTTAACGAATTATTCTATGTAATGATGTTAGTAGTATTTATTCATGCCTTTTTTTCTATTATTGGAGGGTTTTATGAAAATAGAAAAAATTCAAAAAATTATCCATTATATGGATTATTAGTAGATATTTGTTTGATGATTTTTTCAGTATTAGGATTTATTTTTCCAATAATAGATAATAATTTATTAATAATTATTACATCATGTTTTTGTTTTGTATGTTCTATTATTTCATTAATTTTTGGAATTTTAAAGATTAAGCATTTAAAAAAAGAGTTAGTTATTACAAGAGTTAATAATTAACTCTTTTTTGCTAATATTATAAGTTTTTATTTACTTGAATAAAATGATAAAATATGATAAAATATATCAGAATAAGAGGTGAATATTATGATGAATAGAAATACAAAGATTATTTGTACAATAGGACCTGCTATTGATAATGAAGAAATGTTAGTTAAAATGTTTAAAGCAGGGATGAATGTTGCAAGACTTAATTTTTCTCATGGAACACCAGCTGTAGCAATTAAACAAATGGAAAGAATTAAAAATGCTTCTTTAAAAGCAAATAAACATATTGCAGTTATGCTTGATACTAAGGGGCCGGAAATTAGAACTGGGTGTTTTGAAAACGATTCATGCACATATTACGAAGGCGATACTGTTAAATTAGTTAAAGAAGAAGTGTTAGGTAATAAAGATAGATTCCATATTACATGTAAAGAATTATTTGATGATGTAAATGTTGGAAATAAATTACTAATTGATGATGGAAAGATTACTTTAGAAGTAATTAAAGTAGAGTCTGATACTATAACAGTAAAATTTTTGAATGGTGGTGTTGTTAAAAACCATAAAGGAATTAATGCACCTGGAATTAATTTATCAATGCCTTTTATATCTGAAAAAGATTATGCAGATATAAAGTTTGGTTGTGAAAATGGAGTAGATGCTTTTGCATTATCATTTGTTAGAACTGCAGAAGATGTATTACAAGTTAGAAAATTATTAGCTGAATTTAACACACCAAACATTGAAATCATTTCTAAGATTGAAAGTCAACAAGGTGTTGATAATTTAGAAGAGATTTTAAAGGTTTCTGATGGTATAATGGTTGCACGTGGTGACTTAGGTGTTGAAGTAGCTCCTGAACTTGTTCCTATGTATCAAAAGAAAATGATTAAACTTGCTAATAAGTACGGTAAAGTTGTAATTACTGCAACACACATGCTTGAATCAATGATTGAAAATCCACGTCCTACACGTGCAGAAGCAAGTGACGTTGCAAATGCTATTTTAGATGGTTGTGATGTTATTATGCTTAGTGGAGAATCAGCAATTGGAAAATATCCAGTTCAAAGTGTTGAATATATGGTTAAAATTGCTGGAATTGCAGAAGAAATGATTGATCATAAGAAAGTATTTTCAAATGCAAGAGATAACTCAAATGAATCAATTAATGATGCCATTTCAATGGCTGCTTCTGAAATTGCTTTAACAATGCCTGGTGTAAAAGCTATTTTTGCATTTACTGAAACTGGTGGTACAGCTAAACGTATATTTAAATTTAGACCTAAAGTTCCAGTGATTGCATGTACGAATAGTTTAGCGACTTGTAGAAAATTAGCATTTTATCGTGGTATAAATTCAGTTATTGCAAAATATGTAGATAATGTAAATATGTGTGATGATATTGCAAAATCTGTTGCTGAAGGATTAGGCTTTAAGTCTGGTGATAAAATTATTATTACTGCTGGTTTTGATGCAAAACATGGTATTACAAATACTTTAAGAATTATTGAATTAAAATAGAGGTGACTTATGCAAAAAGTTGCGAAATTTGAAAAGGTTTCATTTGATAACTTTGCTGCTGCTTATTTAATGTTTAAAGGTCCTACAAACATTGAAATTATTCGTAAAATTTATGATGATATTATTTTACCAAAGCGAGCAACAACAGGATCAGCAGGATATGATTTTCATATGCCTGATGCTGTAATGTTAAAACAAGGTGAAACTGTATTGATTCCAACAGGTATTAGAGTACAAATTAATGATGGCTGGGTATTAAAATTATACCCTAGAAGTGGACTTGGATTTAAGTTCCGTTTACAACTTGATAATACTGTTGGTATCATAGATAGCGATTATTATTATTCTGATAATGAAGGTCATATTTTTTGTAAGATTACTTGTGATGCTAAACAAGAAAAAGAAGTACTTCTTAAAAAAGGTAGTGCGTTTATTCAAGGAATTTTCCTAGAATATGGAATTACTGTTGACGATGAAGTAACAGAAGTAAGAAATGGTGGCTTTGGAAGTACTAGTAAATAGGTGATAATATGGAAGAAAAATACCTAGAAATATTTGAACTTAAATATCAAAAGATAATTAATTCATCTAAAATTATGTATAAAACTTTAGCATCTTATAATGAAATGGCATTTTCATTAAAAAAGATGTTAAAACAAACTGATTCATATGTTCAATCGTTAATTGTTTTATCTTTAATAAACTCAAATGAGCTTTCTCTTGGATTTTTAAATGTATTAAGTGGAATAGGAGAATATGCTGATCCGTTTAAGAAACTAAAAATAAAAAAAGTTAAAGAGTTAGATGATAAATTGCTTTCTAAAATTAAATTGATTGCCGAAGATAATTTAAAAGTTGAACCTTTATTTATTAAGGTTGCTGCTTTCTTTGATAAAATCACTGCTAAATATGATAGTTCTAATGATATTAAAGGGTGCGATATTATTGAAGAATGTCTACTTTCAATATTACTTTTGATACGTAATATCGAAAGTAAAGAAAATTTAAATAAATATAAAAAAGATATTGAAATAATTTATAAGTATATAAAGAGATAATTTATTATGAAACCTAAATATTTAAATATTAAAAATAATACTGCATACATTAGAGATATTAATTTAATTGATGTTGCAAAAGAATATAAGACTCCATTATATGTATTTGACCAATATGAACTAGAAGATAATATGAAATTATTTGTAGATAATTTTAAGTCAAGTAATTTTAATTGTCATACAGTTTATGCATCTAAAGCTTTTTTAGTTCCTGCTATGTGTGAACTGTTAGTAAAACATGGCTTATGGATGGATGCAGTAAGTCTTGGTGACTTATATGTAGCATATAAAAGTGGTTTTCCAATGGATCATATTATTTTTCACGGAAATAATAAATCAAAAGCTGAATTAGAATTTGCTGTAGAACATAATTGTGTCATTGTAGTTGATCATTTAGAAGAATTAGTTTTACTAAATAATATTTGCGAAACAAATCATAAAAACATATCGACAATGTTTAGAGTTAATCCAGGCATTGATGCGCATACTCATAAATATATTCAAACTGCTACATATGTTAGTAAATTTGGTGAAAGTATGTTTGATGAAGTAACAATAGACAAAATTATGAGAGAATATGTTAACAGTAAATATGTTAAGCTATTAGGTTTCCATTCTCATATTGGATCGCAAATTCAAGAATTAGAACCTTTCTTATTAAATGTTAGTAAGATGTTGTCTTTTTCTAAACAAATAATTGATAAATATAACTATCAATTAACTTCTGTTAATTTCGGTGGAGGATTTGGAATTCCTTATGTCCAAAATGATAAACCATTAAATAAAGAACTTACAGCTTCTAAAATGGTTGAATTAATAAATTCATTAGGTAAAGAAATAGGATTTGTTCCAAGTGATGTTTATATTGAACCAGGTCGTAGTATTGTTGGAAACTCTTGTGTAACTTTATATACTTGTGGTGATTTTAAACACACATATGGAGATAAAAATTATCAATTCATTGATGGTGGTATGACTGATAATATTAGACCAGCTTTATATAGTGCTGAGTATTCATGTGACATTGCAAATAAAATGAATAATGAAAAAGATACAATATGTGATATTGCGGGGAAATGTTGTGAATCTGGTGATATCATTATTTATAATGCATTGATTCAAAAACCTGAACCAAATGATATTTTAATGGTTTATGCAACAGGTGCATATAATTATTCAATGGCTTCAAATTATAATAATATGTTAAAACCTGCGGTGGTATTTTTAAGTGATAATCCAAAGGTAGTAGCACGAAGAGAAACATTGGATGACTTACTTAAATTGTTCAAATAAAAATTGTTGACTTTTTATTGTATATTTGATATACTTAAAAAAAAGAAAGGGTTAAAATTATGAAAAAAGAAGATGCATTAAAAGTATGGCTTCATGAATTTGGAGATGTAGATTATGCTCATGATTTTACAGGAAGAAAAGTAAAAAGAGAAGATTACTTAGTTGAAAATCAAGTTGGCTGGGTAGTTTCTTATATTAAGCCTATATCATTAGGTGGTCCGGATAATACTGATAATATGATTATTTTAAATCATAATACAGCTTATGAAAAAGCTGAAAACTATCCTGATTTTGAGGTTGTTGGTGTTAAGTATACAATTAAATATGATAGTGCCGATGATTTTTACTATATTGAAAAGGTATTAGACTAAAAAAAGCAATATAGCCATTTTATTGGTTATATTGCCTTTTTCAAAATATGATATAGAGTAGAGGAGAAGCAGAAATTTTATTCTGCATAAATAGTATTAACAATTATATTAATTTATATACATAAATGTAAGGAGAATTTTTATGCGAATTATTGCAGGAAAATATCGTGGTAGTAAATTAAATACATTAGAAGGACTTAAAACTAGACCTACACTTGATGCAACAAAAGAAGCAATCTTTTCAAGTCTTGGAGGTTATATTCCTGGTTTTATTGTACTAGATATTTTTGGTGGTAGTGGAGCTTTAAGTTTAGAATCTTTAAGTAGAGGTGCTGAAAAAGCTTATATTATTGATAATAATATTGATGCAATTAATATTATTAAAGGTAATGCTGCAAAGTTAAAAGTTGGAAGTGAACTAGTAGTTTATCATTCAGAGTATAAAAATGTATTAGATAAACTTAAACATGTGAAATTTGATTTAGTTTTTATAGATCCACCATTTAAATTAAAAGTAATTGATGAATTAATATCTTATTTAATAAATAATGATATGATAGCAGAGGGTGGATATATTATGGCAGAATATCCAATGGAAGATGTTGTTGAAGAGCATTATGATGGATATCGTGTTAAATTATGTCGTAGATATTCTAGTAGTGAAGTACTTATATTAGAAAAGGAGTAATGAATATGAAAATTGGTGTTTATCCTGGTACGTTTGATCCTATTACAAATGGCCATTTAGATATAATAAAAAGAGCTCATCAATTATTTGATAAGCTTTACATTGTTGTCCCTGTTAATATTGGTAAAAGTGCATTATTTACTACTGAAGAGCGAGTAGATTTAATAAAGAAAGTATTAGTTGATTATCCTGATATTGAAGTTGTTGCAACAGATAAATTAACTGTAGAATTTGCTAAAAATGTTAATGCTACTGCAATGATTAGAGGTTTAAGAATGGTATCTGACTTTGACTACGAATTACAACTTGCTACAATTAATAAAAAGTTAGATGATTCTATAGAAACTGTTTTCATAATGAGTTCTCATGAGTATTCATTCTTATCAAGTAGTAGTGTTAAAGAAATTGCTAAATTTAAACGTGATGTCTCATTATTTGTGCCAGATGTTGTCAATAAAGCATTACAAGAAAAATACAAATAAATAAATAATTATCAAACTTATTAAACTTAAAAATATAGATAATAGTCTATATTTTATAAAGTTATTAAATGATAAGTTTGATTTTTTTATTATCCAGTATATTTGTAATGTTATAGCAAGGCCATGACTAAATATTAGTATAAATATAAAAATTAAATTTATGATATTTATATTATAAGTTAATATTTTAATACCAATAGTTAATTCAAATAATGACTTTAAATAAGTATTAGTAATTAAACTGCTAAATAGATTAGTAATAATCATTGAGAATAAAATGGATAATAATAAAGAAGGAAGATTGTTAATAATATTAAAATAAGTATCAAGTATTGTATTATTTTTATTTTCAATTATAATATATTGTTTTGTATTTTTTGTTTTTACATTTGAAATAATTATCGAAATTAATAATTCAATTATAAATATTATTATAAAAAGATTAAAATTTAGTATGGAATATAAAAATATGGTTGATATAAAAGAACTAAAGCATAATAATCTATTTCCTTCATCAACTGATATTTGCTTATTATCAACTGCTTGAATAATTAGTTTAGAAGATGTAGGATTGCCTACTAAGATTGAAATTAAATAAATGCTACAAGATTTTTCATTTTCAAAATTAAAGACTGGTTTTAATAATGGATATAAGAGTTTAGATATAAATGGAAAATCAGACAAAAATACTGAAATTATATAGGAAATACTAATTGGTGGTAGACAATAATTAAACCATAAAATGATTGTATTTTTAAAAGAAGAATAAAAATACTCTTTATTTGAGATGAAATATAGAAGAATTAATAAAAAAAATAGTCTAATTAATATATAAAATATCTTCTGGATAAATTTCATTAGAATTTAAATTATTATTTTCTTTAATTTTTTCAATTGTAGTATTAAACTTATTCGCAATAGAATAGAGTGAATCATTTGGTTTAACAACATATGTAATAGTATCTGATTTAGTGTATGGTACATTTAAGTATGATGCAATGCTTTTAACGACACTTTCTGCTAAGTTTGGCCATTCGAAACGCAATCTATTTGTATCTATTTCATTATCTGCAAAGCCATACTCTATAATAATTGAGTTCGATGGGGTAGTATCTCTTTGAATAAAATAAAAGTCTTTACCTAGTCTATTTTTTCTTTGGTAAACATTCCTAATTTTAAGTCCGTTTGTTTTTAGATTATTTGCTATTAGATTAGGTAAATCTTTACTTCCCCGAACAGAGTATATAATTTCACCACCAATATCTCCACCATTATTTATATGATTAGAAATTAAGATATCAGAAGAAGTTGGGGAGAAACTGTTTATTCTATTTATTCTTGCTTTAGGGGTAAGTGTTTCATCTTTATCTCTTACTAAGTTAGAATTTATACCTAGTTCTTTAAATCTTGCATTTTGATACTTACTTATTAGTAAATTTAAATCTTTTTCCTTAAAAAAGTTATTACTTCCGCCACCCGGATCGAATCCGCCATGGCCTGGATCAATTATAATTTGCATAAAAAAACACCTCATAATATCTTATGAGATGTTTTTAATTTTAGACTATTAAATTTTTTTTACAAATGATCGTCTTCGTTTATGTATTTCACTTTCAAAAGATTTCCACTGATTTTGAATTGCATGATTATCTTCTAGATTAAGGTTAGTTTCTGCGTATTTAATGGTTCCGCTACTTAATAGTTTCATTGCTTCGTAAAGAAGAATAGATGCTACCCCTTTCATTCGATATTCAGGTACAACTCCTATTAATGCAAAATCAATGACTTCAGGGTTTTTAAGCGCTTTTAACACGCTTGGAATTGTAAAAATATTTAAATGCCCTTTACATTTTTGAATAGGTTTTGCAATTGATGGAAAACATAATGCAAAACAAACAACTTTATCATTCTCATCTAGGATAAGAGAAACATATTTTATATCAACAATTAATTTAAAATTATTAATCATCATTTTTTTTGTTTTTTCTGTAAAAGGAACCGTTTGATATAGTTCAGAATAAGATGAATCAACAATTTCAAAAAATTGATCTGCATATTTTTTTATAAATTCATTTGTTGATTTGGCTTCACTAAAGTGTAGTTTGTATCTTCTCATTATAAGAGAACATAATCTTTCAAATTTAGGATCTATTTCTTTTGGGGCATAAATTTTTCTTTCTAACCAATCTACTTCTTTAACATAACCATTATTTTCAATTAACTTCTGATAATATGGATAGTTATATTGTTCTTCAAATGTAGATAGTTGATCGAAACCTTCTATTAATAAACCTTCTCTTTCTAAGTCTGAATATCCAAGTGGTCCTACAACTTCATCCATTCCTTTTGAAATTGCCCAATCTTCAATCGCTTGAAATAATGCATTTGCTACATCTTGATTATCAATGGAATCAAATCTAGTAAATCTTACTCTTTTTTGATTCCACTTTTGATTACTTGCATGTTGTAATATTCCTTGAATGCGTCCAACCATTTTTCCATCAATATAAGCATTGAAGAAAATAGATTCTGTTTGATCGTTATATACAAAGTTTTTATGAAACATTGCAAGCTCATCCATGTATAAACAAGGAACAAAGTATTCATTATTTTTATAGAGTTTTAATGGAAATTTAACAAATTCTCTTTGTTCTTTTCTTGTTTTTACTTGTTTTACAGTAATCATGGTTATCTATGCTTTGCATGGAAAGCAATACCGACGCAATTAGGGCCACAGTGAGCTCCTGCGGTAGGATTAACCATTACAAAATCAATTTTTAAATTTTCTCCATACTTTTGCTTAACCATTTCAGCTAGCTTTTCAGCAAGTTCAGGAGCGTCTGTATGGGCAATTACTATAGGATATTCGGTAATGTCTTCTTGAATTTCATCAACCATTGCAAGTATTTTAGTAATAGTCGAAAGTCTTCCTTTTGATTTTGCAACATTAGTCATAATACCTTCTTGACTAATATGAATAATGGGGTGAATACCCAAAATATTTCCCATAGTGGCAGAGAAGTTACTTACTCTTCCACTAAGTTTAAAAAATTTTAAATCATCAGCATAGAAATATATAGCATATTTATCTACGTTTTCATTTGCCCAAGCTAATAGTTCTTCAATTGATTTTCCTTCTTTATATAACTTACCAATTTCTTTAATAATTAAATAACTTAAAGCAGTAATTGCTTTTGTATCAATAGAATAGAATTTGCGATCAGGATATTTTTCTTTTAATTCTTCTAGTGCAATATTCATGGAACTAAAAGTTCCTGACATTGCTTTTGAAAAATGAACATATAAAATATCATTTCCCTTTGCAAAATGAGGTTCAAAATATTCGATGTACTTTCCAGGAGATATTGCACATGTTTTAGGTAATACTCCGTTTCTAAGTGAATTATAAAATGTCTTAGCATCAAATTCATCAAAGTCTTCATAAGGTTTAGTTTCAACTTCGTTAATTAAATATGGCATACTTATTAATTGAAAACCATATTCTTTAGCTATTTCAGGTGTGATATCACAGTCTGTGTCTGTAAAAAATACTAACATATTTTTACTCCTTTCTACATTTTTAAGCCTTAACATTATACCTCTTTAATTAGTTTAAGTCAAACAAATAATTAAAATAAATATTAAAAAAACTTAGTATTTCTACTAAGTTATTTTATTAATTGTTTGATTTTTGTAATTAAAAAGTCCATTGCAACTTTATTATGTCCACCGTCTGGAACTATAATATCAGCATGTTTTTTTGAAGGCTCAACGAAAGCTTCATGCATTGGTCGTACTGCTGCAAGGTATTGATTAATGATTGATTCTAAAGAACGTTTACGGTCAATCATATCTCTTTTTAATCTTCTAATTAATCTAATATCAGAAGGAGTGTCAACAAATATTTTAATGTCAAAGTATTTTCTTAACTTTTCAATTGCAAAAGTCATAATACCTTCAACAATAATTACTTGTGCAGGTTCAATATGTTCGTAAACATCTGTACGTTTTGATTCAACAAAGTCATATGTTGGTTTTTCAATAGCTTTATTGTTGATTAAGTCTTCAAGATTTTGAACAATTAAATCAACATCATAAGCATCAGGATGGTCAAAGTTTGGTATGCCATTTTCTGCCATTGGAACATTTACTTTTCCAAAGTAATAATCGTCAATTCTAATTAATACAACACTTCCAATATTTCTTGCTTCTTCATATAATTGTTTTGCTATAGTTGTTTTACCTGATGCAGTTCCACCAGCGATTCCAATAATTGTTGGTTTCATAAAGCCCTCCATATAAATCTGTAACTATTATATCATAAAAATGAAGATGTTTGTATAAAATAGTTGATAAATATTTAAAAATTTGTTAAATTATTAATAAAATAATGTCACAAATCAACTCTTTAGTTTGTTTTATATGTGAAGAAGGAAGAACTATTATGGCAATAAGAATGACAGAGGAGCAATTTGAATTAAAATATCAAATGTATTCTCAGGATCTATTCAATGTAGCTTATGGTTACACTAGAAATGTCCAGGATGCAGAAGATATTGTTCAAAATGTTTTTATTAAATTACTACAATATGAATATAGTTTTAGGACTAACAATGATGAAAAATACTGGTTAATTCGGGTAACGATTAATGAAAGTATAAATTTTGTTAAGTCTAGTCATAAGAAAAAAATTGTCTTAGATGAAGATATAGTTCGTTCCACTTCTGATAAAACTAAAGAAAACATTGATAAAGATAATATTAGATTCTTTATCGAACAATTACCTGAAAAGTACAAAGTTGTTTTAATTTTGTTCTATTTCGAAAATATGAAAACAGTAGAGATAAGTAATTTATTAGATATTTCTGAAGCTGCAGTAAGAAAAAGATTAGAGCGTGCAAGAGATATTCTAAAAAAGAAAATGGAGGCTTACAATGGATAACAAGATAGATGTTTTGTTAGAACAAATTGGTTCTGATATACCAAAAGTTAATCCTAATTTAAGTAGTAAAATTTATCAAACAGCAGTAAATAGAGAAAGTAAAAAAATTATTCCCTTCTTCAAAAAACCTTTTATTATTGCATTTACTTCGATAATTTTATTTGTTGTTACATTAATTGGTACTATTAATTTAGGACAAGCAATTGTATCAAATGATATTTTTAATGGAAATATCTTTGAAAATATTATGAATGATAACCTATCAAAGCCTAATACTGATGGTCCTAATAGTTCTTTTGAAGGATACGCTCCAAACTTATCTCCAAATACTCAAAATACTGTTTTCATTGAACATTATTATTCCATTTATACAAAAGAATATGATGTTGTGACTATTATTATAAATAATAAAATCAATTACCAAAAAATATACATTAAAGCATACAATTTAAATATTGAAGATATAAAAATAAATAATGGTGAAGTGACGATTAAACAAGTTAATGTAGATGATGAATTATTTTTTGAATTAACATTTGATAACACTTATACTAATATCCATTATTTAGATATCTGCTTCAAAAAGGATGTAATAAAAAATATTTTATCTTCTACAGAACGTTTTGAGTTAGGCTTTATTGTGTATATTAATGAAATCGATAAAAATAAAGGATACGGGTATGATTTCCAAGTGAGTAATGTAATTGATTTAAGAGAAGGTAATAGTTTATGAAAAAGATAATTTATTTTATTTTTTGTGTTTTCTTTAGTTTAACTATGTGTTCGTGTGGTGCACCACAAAAAAATGATAGCTATTCTTCAGATCCAGTTTTACTTGGTGATATAAAAACTATAGAAGAAGTAGAGTTAACATGTGTTGCACATAATGATAATATTAATTATAATGCTTGGCTAAATGCGATTAATGGTAATATGGGGTATTTTAATTTTTATGAAAGTACTAATTCTTTATATACTAATAATCGAATTAAAGTATACACTCCTGTTGGAAATAATTTTGAGGTTTCTTTATTAAATGGTAATGATGAAATTGTTTATACAACAATACCTAATGTTAATGGCATATGTTATTTGTTTCCTAATTGGTCTTCTTATTCGTATAATGTATTAGTTAAATATTATGATTCTTATCTTAAAGAATTTAAAGAAGAAAAATTTAATGTAATTAACGAATTAAAACTTAACATTAATACTAATAAAATAGAAAAAGAAGAAATTGATTTAATGTTTGTAGTTGATACTACTGCATCAATGGGTGATGAACTTAGCTATTTAAAAAATGAAATTACTGATGTAATTGAAAGGGTAACTTCTTTCAATAATTGTAATGTTAATATTTCTATTTTATTATATAAAGATAAAGAAGAAATATACGAAACACTATATTCTGATTTTACTAATGATGTAAATGAACAAGTAAAGTTCTTAGAAAATAAAATTGCATATGGTGGTGGAGATTATGAAGAATGTGTTGATGTTGCGATAGAAGAAGCTGCAAGTAAAAATTGGTCTTTAAATAGTACTAAGGTTTTAATCCATATAGCAGACGCTCCAGCTCATGATGAAGATATTAATAAGTGGTATAAGGCTGTTTTAAAGTTAAGTGGCATGGGAATCCAAATGATTACTGTTGCATCAAGTGGAGTAAACAAGAAGACTGAGTATTTATTTAGAGCAATGACTTTGATTACAAATGGTACTTATGTTGCAATAACAAATCACTCTAATATTGGAGATGAACATATTGATAGTTCTAATTCTAGTGATTTAGTTGTGGAATATTTAGATAATTGTTTGGTTAGAATTATTAATGGATATCATTCTGGTAGAACTTATGACCCGATACCAATAAATTAAAAAAATAGGTTTAAAAACCTATTTTTTCTTTATCTTGATGCATAATCTAAAATTTTATGTCCTACTGCTGTTGCAGTGGCTTCAGCTGCAGTATTACTTGAAGGTAGCATCATTGCATGAAGTGATTCACGATATGTAATAATATCTCCATCATAGAAATAATAACCTGAACCTGCGGTTAAATCGTTTTGTTTAATTATCATTGATTCATTAATGTCTGCAACGAAATCTAACATACAAATAGATGTCATTACTTTTGTAATAGATGCAGGTGTACGACTAGTGTAGATATCTTTTTCGTATAACATAGTTAGTGGATAATCAGCATATGCTAATGTATTATGTTTTGGAACAATACATACTGCTGCACTTTTTGCTTCTACTGTATAATTACTATTATCTGCATCTCGGTCATAATATTTAATCATTGCAGCATCTAATGCTTGTTTTGCAGCTTGGAATCTATTGATACTTGCTCCAAGTACTACGCAAGCAAATAATCTTTCATCGGGACCTTCTACTATACATAGTAAATTAGATTGACCATCTACTGTACCTGTTTTACCACCAAATAAGAAGTAGTAGTCTTCTAAATAATCACTTGCTACTGTTGTAGTCATTGAAACATTTCTTGGAGATTTTCCATTTACAGTAATTGTATAAGTATTTTTATGCCATGCATCTACTAGATCATCATAAGCTGTTGCGTAAACAGCAAGTTTTAATAAATCATATGCAGTAGTACGATTATAGAATCCTGCAGCATCAACAAATGTTGTATTTTGCATCCCAATATCAGTAGCTTTTTTATTCATATAAGACATAAATGCTTCTTTAGCTTCTTTATCAGTAAATTCTTGTCTAGATTCACCTAATAAATAAGTTTTTTTCTTTACAACAGTTTCTGTAGTTGAAGTTTCTTTTACTTCACCTTTCCAAATTTGAAGGTATCTTTCATACATTTTATCTAATTGCTCCTTAGATGGAACTGTGCTGAACATTGCAAGATTAATTACTACTGTATCATCAATATATCCATCTAAGTTAGCAGAAATTGCACTACCGATAAAAATATTGTCTGCAGATAATGTTTGAATATCACTAACAGTAACAAATCCATCTGTAGTATGTTGAACTGTTGTGTTTTGATATTTTTCTTTATCAGTTCCAAATACGATACCTAAGTATCCTTGTTCATATCTAGTACAATTAACTTTTGCAGCAATGTAGCAATTCCCACTATAAGTAAGACCAGACATTAATTGTTGTGAAGTTTTTCCTTCTACATATAATGCATTTTTAGGAGTAAAGTTAACTTTTGTTTGAAGTTTTGTTTGACCTGAATAATTTGTATAAGAATCTGTTTCTGTATCTAAATCTTCCATATTAAGTGGAGCGTAATTATTTTCTTCAAAAATTTCATAGTATGAATAGCCTTCATAAACTATTTCCGCTAAAACACCCTCTCGGTGAGTTACTTCTTCAAGATATTCAATTACCAAAAAGATTTGACCATTAATAGTTTCAATGTGACTATCAAGTTGTTTATTAGTTTCTCTATCAATGACGCTTAGATTTCCTTTTTTATCAGTGATTGAAGCAATCCATTCTTCTAAAGTACCTTTATATCCTTGTTCACAAGCTAATTCATAAGCACTTTTACCATCAGAACCCATGCTGTAGGAACCTGTTTTTTCATTATCAATATACCAGTAACCATCTTCGCCAATGTAAATGTTTGTTTTGTTTTTTGCTTGGCAACTTGTAGTAATTAATACTAGAATAGTTATTAAGATAATTAAATATTTTTTCATTATTTTTCTCCTTTTATTTATTTGATTATATTATAACATAATTTTTTTAATTAGTACAAATTATTTATAATAATATACACTTTAATAATTTAAACTCTTGATTTAAATTAAAATAAATGATAAAATAACAATAAGGAGAAAATTAGTATGATTAATTTAAATAATAATACAACTATTAAACAATTATATGATCAACTATCAGAACAATTATTGATAGTTTTTACTAATATGGAAAAAAATCCTTCATTTAAAATGGATAAGAATAGTGTATTAATTAGTTTTGATGCTTTTATTCAATGTATAATTGTCAAAGCTGTTTTACATAAAAGAAGTTTTGAAGTGGGAGAATTAAATTATATTAAAAATTTAGTTAAATTTTCAGATTTCTTTAAAAACTACAATGTAATAAGAGATACTTATCCATCTAAAGAAATAGAAGAAGCAGTTTATAATGAAAGCTCTCAATATGTGAAACAAGTACCAGATGTTGCTACTATGAGTATTTTAGTTGATCATGAAATTGAAAGTTCAATTCTTAAAAGTAAAATAACATTTAGCAGAATGCTGTATAATTGTTTTGAAGAAATTATTACTACTGTTGTAGATGATTTAGAAGATCCATATGCAAGTAAATTGTTAAGTCCTATTAAAGAATTTTTTGCAAAAAATCATGTGTTAGAGTTTGAATACAATGAATAAGGAAAAGAAAATAAAAATATTAATGATTACAACTGGAATTATAACTGCTATTTGTTTAATAACTTTTATGATTCTTAATCATTATGTCTTACAGCTAGATTTTATTTATAGTCTTTTATGTTCATTTGGTATAATTCTTGTATGGATTTTAATAAATTATCTATTTATTACTTTAATGATAAAAAAATAAATACCTTTTTGAAGGTATTTTTTTCTTTAATCTATTTAATTTTTGTATAAAATATGATATAATAACTATAAAAGAGGTGAAGGTTATGTTTAAAAAGATTAATTCATATGAAATAGAAGGTAATGCAATAAAGTTATTTAAAAATGATTGTCCGATAGTTGTATTTGGAAATCTGGATAAACATAATGGTTTAACTGTTGCATGGGGAACTCTTGGTTGTTTATGGAGTAAAGAAATTGCTACTGTATATGTTAAACCTACAAGATATTCTTTTGATTTTGCAAATACTTGTGATTGTTTTACAATTATGTGGTTTGATGAATTAAAGGATAAAGTTAATAAAGTTTTTGGCTTCCAAAGTGGTAGAGATGTAAATAAAGAACAGTTATGCAATTTAATACCTTTTGAATTAGATGGTGGGATTGCATATAAAGAGGCTTCTTTAATAATTGTTTGTAAAAAGATTTATCAAAATCCAATCAATAAAGAAAATATTTTATCTGAAGAGGTTTTAAATAAGCCTCTTTATCAAGATGGTTTATTCCATCATGAATATTTTGGAGAAATTATAGGAGTGTACAAAAAATATCAATAATTTAAAATAAATTATTGACATTTATAAAAGTAATTTATATAATATTAAGGAAATGAATATGAAAAAATATATTTTAACAATCGATCAAGGAACTACCAGTACAAGAAGTATTTTGTTTGATAAGAAGGCTAATATTGTTTCCATTAGCCAAATGGAAATTGAGCAAATATGTCCAAATGATGGCTGGGTTGAACATAATCCATTAGAAATTTGGATGAAAACGTATCAAACAATAGAAAATGTGATGAAACAATCAAAAGTTACTGCAAAAGAGATTGCAGGGATAGCGATTACAAATCAAAGAGAAACGACTATTTTATGGGATAAAGATTCAGGCAAACCAATTTATAATGCCGTTGTATGGCAAAGCAGACAAAGTCAAAGTATTTGTGATGAGCTAATAGAAGGTGGATATGAACAACTAATCTTATCAAAGACTGGTTTAGTTATTAATTCATATTTTTCTGGAAGTAAAATAGCATGGCTACTTAAGAATGTTGACGGAGCTTATCAAAAAGCTTTAGATGGAAAGTTAAGATTTGGAACTATTGATTGCTATTTATTATGGAAATTAACTAATGGAAAAGTTCATGCTACAGATTATACTAACGCATCTAGAACAATGATTTATAATATTTATAATTTGTGTTGGGATAGTGAATTATTAAATATTTTAGATATTCCAAGATCTTTATTACCAAATGTTGTAGACTCTAATAGCATATTTGGCTATGCAGAATCATTGTGTGAAATTGATGAAGATTTTAAAGATGTGCCTATTGCATCAATGATTGGAGATCAGCAAGCTTCTTTATTTGGACAATGTTGCTTTGAACAAGGTGATGCAAAAAATACTTATGGTACTGGATGTTTTATGCTTATGAATACTAAAAAGCCTATTAAGAATCCTGGATATGGCTTATTATCTACCATTGCGTGGGGCTTAGATGGAAAATTAGAGTATGCATTAGAAGGTTCAGTATTTATTGCTGGTGCTGGTGTACAGTGGTTACGTGATAAAATGGAATTTTTCGAACAGTCTAAAGATTGTGAAAAATCATTAAAAGGAAAAAATCCAAGTGGTGGTGTTTATATGGTACCTGCTTTTGTTGGTTTAGGTACCCCATACTGGGATTCAGATGCTCGTGGATCAATATTTGGAATGACTAGAACTACAACAAAAGATAATATTATTGCTGCTACGATTGAATCTATTGCTTATCAAACTAAAGATGTTTTAGATGCAATGGAAGCTTCATCTAATGTAAAGATTAATACTATGGGTGTAGATGGAGGAGCATGTGTTAATAGTTGCTTAATGCAGTTTCAAGCTGATTTATTAAATGTTACTTTAAAAAGACCTATTTGTAAAGAAACAACTGCATTAGGAGCTACATATATTTGTGGCTTAAAAGTAGGATTATTTGAATCTAAAGAAGAAGTAATTGGTCTACATTTGATTGATTCAATGTTTACTTCTTCAATGGATAATGAAACAAGAAATAAATTAATTAGTGGTTGGAAAAAAGCTGTAAATGCTACATTAATGTATAAATAAGAAAGGAAATTTAAAAATGGGATTTATTAGAAGACAATTATTAAAAGTTATTAAATGGGATGATCCAACAAAGGATACGATAGTTTATCGCTATCCAATGGAAGACCGTGATGAAATTATGAATGGATGTCAATTAATCGTTCAAGAAAGTCAAGTTGCATTACTTGTTTCTACAGGACAAATTGCTGATGTTTATGGTCCTGGTGATCATAAACTTACAACAAATAATATGCCTATTTTGACAAAACTTGCAAGCTGGAAGTATGGATTTGATTCTCCATTTAAAGCAGACGTTTATTTTGTAAATACTAAGCAATTTATTAATATGAAATGGGGAACTTCATCTAAAATTCCAATGCGTGATGATTACTTTGGACTTGTAAGAATTGGTGCCCGTGGTACATATTCATTCCAAGTTTCTGACGCCGCTTTATTCATGCGTGAAGTATTTGGTACTATTAAACGATACAGTACTGCTGATTTAGTTGAATATTTTAAGAGTATTATTGTAAGCAATTTTACTAATGTTATTGGTGAAGCTAAGATTTCTGCATTAGATATTCCTGCAAAATATATTGAAATTGGAGATTTAGTGAAAGATGAAATTCAAGATGACTTTGATAAGATTGGTTTAACTGCTTGTGCATTTTATGTAGAATCAGTTGTTCTTCCAGAAGTGGTAGAAGAAGCAATTGATAAACGCGCTTCAACAGGAGCTATGCAAGGAGCTATTGATGATTATACTAGACTTCAAACTGCTGATGCAATAAGAGATGCTGCACAAAATGAAGGTGGGGGTCTTGCTGCTGCAGGAGTTGGTATTGCTGCAGGTGCTGCTATAGGTCAAAGCATGGTAAATAACCTTAATAATAATCAAATTCTTCAAACAGCTGCACCAACAGGTAAAGTCTGTCCTTCTTGTAATACACAACTTCCAGATAATGCAAAATTCTGTCCTGGTTGTGGAAAACCTGTTGCACAAAAAAACTTCTGTATTAATTGTGGTCACCAAGTTCCAGATAATGCAAAATTCTGTCCTGAATGTGGCAAACAAATCTAAGGTGTTTTATGGAACATCAAGATGAATTTGTTGAAAAAGTTGATAATAATACATATAAATGTCCTGAATGTGGAGCGCCGATGCAGTATGACCCGGAATCTGCTTCATTAAAGTGTGATTATTGCAATCGAATAATTAATTTGGATAAAGTATTTTCAGATCGTGAAGTAGATTTTTATAGTGAATCAGATGATAATTTATCATGGCAAAAAGAAAATCAATTAATTAGGTGTGCTAGTTGTGGTAATGAAAATGTAATTTCCAAAAAAGAAATGAGCACGATTTGTCCATTTTGTGGTTCGAAACAAGTAATTACTTATGATGAAATTCCTGGGATAAAACCTAATCGTGTAATTCCTTTTAAGTTATCTAGCGATGATTGTATTACTGTATATAGAAATAAGATAAAAAAGAAATTTTTTGTTCCTAGTAAAGTTAAAAAAATGCATTTAGATTTATCCATAAATGGAGTATATATTCCTTCTTGGACATATGATACAAACACATTTTCTACTTATACTGGGCGTTTAGGAAAGCGCTATACTGTAACTGTTGGCACTGGAAAAAATAAGCGAACAGTAACTAAAATTAGATGGTATAGTATAAGCGGTACTCATCTTTTAGATTTTGACGATGTTTTAATTAATTCTGGGAAATCATTATCACAAGAAGATTTAAATAGTATTTCTCCTTTTAATACAAATGATTCGATAATATTTGAAGAAGGATACCTTGCTGGGTTTAAGGCTGAACATTATACAAAAGATGTTAAAAGTGGGTTTGAATCCGCTAAATATATAATGAATCAAAGAATTAGATATTCTATTTTAAGTGGCTATAGTTATGATGTTGTAGGTGATTTAAACATCGATACTCATTATAACAGGGTTTCATATAAATATGTTTTATTACCAGTTTGGTTTGGAATTTTAGACTATAAAAATAAAAAATATCGTTTTATAGTTAATGGAGAAAATGGGAAACTTAAAGCTAAATATCCTAAATCTATTCTTAAAATATTATTAACTATTTTTGGAATTATTGCATTAGTAGCATTGTTATTATTATTGGTTAATATATATGGATAAAAGTAAATAATCTATGATTTTTAATCATAGATTATTTTGTTATCTTTTTATTATTAATTAAGCGTTAAATTTGGTATAATAAATTTAGGTGATTATATGAAAAAAACTTTAGAACAATATATTGATGAATTAATTAGTAACATAAAAGAAGAAGAAAACCCCATTAAAGAAGTGTTTAAGAAAAATACAGACGTAACTTCTTGTAATTTTATATCGAGAACAACAGGAGTTGTATCAGGCATAAATATTGCACAATATATTTTTAAAAAATCAAGCAGTAAAATAGGATTTAGAATATTAAAAGAAGATGGAACATACGTTAATCGTGGCGATGTTATCTGTGTAATTTCTGGACCAATGAATGAAATTTTAAGGGTTGCAGATTTAGCACTTAATTTTGTACGTTATATGTCTGGTATTGCAAGTGCTGTTGCGAAGTTTAATTTGGAGCTTGCTAATTTAGAAACAAAATTGCTATATTCTGGTCATTCTGCTCCTGGTTTAGACGATTTTGCAAGACTTGCCTTTACTCATGGCGGTGGTATTTTATACGAAGAAAATAAAAACTATTGTGTTTTGTCTAGTAACACAATAGCTAGATTTGAATCAATTGATGATGCCATCAAAGCAGTAAAAGAAGTTGATAAATCAATTAAACCAATTGTTGAAGTGAATGATCAAATTGAATTTGAAGAAGCATTATTCTCTAGTGCTTCAGTAATAAGACTTACTTGTTCAAAAGAACAAGTTATTAAGAATTGTTCAATTATCAATAATGATAAAAAAATTCTTGAACTTCAATCTGAAATTGAACTTAAACATTTAAGACTAACTGCTAAATTAGGTTATAAATATATTATTATTCCTTCTTTATCTGATTCTTCTAAAGCATTACCTATTGATCTTAGTTTTTATAAGCGCTTTAAAAAAGTTAAATAGTTTTTTTACGCTTAAAGTTTATTCCAATTATTCCCCCAATTGAACTAGCAAGTAAACAACTTATACTTTTAATTATCCATGATACGCTAAAAGATTTAGTTATAATTTTAAGTAATAAAATTAATAATAGTAGGATTAATGAAATCATAAAGGAATTCATTAGTCCTTTTTCTTTAAAAATATGGCTAATATAGATACCTAAAATAAAAAAGATTACTACTGATGCAAAGAAAGAGATTATGTTTAATGTGTTAGTAGAAATTTGAGTATTAGAAAAATAAATAATTGAAGTATAAATAATTGATGAAATACTGGTAATAATAAGAAAAAAGAGATAAGATTTAGCAGTATTTTTTATAAATTGCATTTTATCACCTATTTGATTATATTATATTGAGGTAGATTTTAGAATGGAAAGTTACATTAATATTATATTTCGTACATTAATTGGTTTTTTTAGTTTTTTCATACTTATGAGATTTATGGGTAAAAGAGAAGTTGGACAACTAAGTCTATTTGATTTAATAATAATTTTAAGTATGGCAGATTTAATGGTACTTGGAATTGATGGGTTTAAAGATGACATTCTTTATAGTTTAATTCCGATGATTGTTGTTGCAGTAATTCAAGTTTTAATTGCTTTTTTGTCTTTAAAGTTTAGTAAAATAAGGAATCTTGTTGATGGAAAGTCTAGTTATATTATTATTGATGGTATGGTTGATACTAATGAAATGAAAAAACAAAGGTATAATATGGATGACTTATATACACAACTTAGAAGTGAGGGGATTAAATCAATTCAAGAAGTTGAAATTGCTGTACTTGAAACAAGTGGAAAACTTAGTTCTTTTAAGAAAAAAGAAGATATTGATGCAAGTCTTCCGATTATTGTAAGTGGTAAAATTGATTATGTTATATTAAAAAGTTTGGGAAAAAATGAAGAATGGCTTCTGAAAGAGTTAAGTGAAAAAGGGTATATATTAAATGAAATTTTAGGAGCTTGTATAATTGATAATAAATTAAATATTGTAAAAAAATTAAATTATAATGGTAAATGAAGTGGATCAATTACCATTATAATTTTTTTTAAAAAGTTTAATAAATCCAAGTCCATTAAAAATTAAAACGATTAATAATGATATAATAAAATTAAGTTTAAAGTATATAAATAATTCAAAAGCAAAATATGAAATGATAACTAAAAATGTTAGTGAAATAAATTCATTAATATAAATATTGAATTTGGTTTTATTAAATACATTAATTATTAGATAAGTTGCGGATATTATAATTGAAATAACAACTGCATAAAGTATTGAGTTTATATTTATTGTAGGAAAAAATGGTAAAACTAATATCAGTGCTAATCTTGATAAATTAGATAAAAATGAGTTTATTAATATTATTTTTACTTGACCTATTGCTTGGAGGATTGATGAACTTATGATTTGAAGATAGTAAAAGATAAAAAGAAGTGATACCTTTTTCGCAAGTGTAGAGCCAATTGTTGTTTTAAATAGTAAGTTCATAAATTCACTACTATAAAAGTGTATTGATAATAAACAAATTATGGCAGGGAAAAGAGTGAAAATATATGCTTTATTTAAGTAATAGTTAAGGCTTTTGGTATTATTTTTTGCGTAAGCTTCTGAAATATGTGGTATTATTGCAGTTGATAAAGAAAAGGGAATAAATGAAATAATTGTGAGAAGTGGTACAATGTAAATGTCAGTAGTAGTATAAGTATTATGAATTATTTCTTTAGAATAATTTAAGTAGATTAAAATATTGGTGTATAAAATTGGTTCAAGAAAATAAGAAATACTACCAATTATTCTAGATAAAGTTAAATAAGAGGCAGTTTTATAAATTATTTTTTGTTCTCCTTGTGTGTTTTGATAATGAATCAATTTATGCTTTTTTATATAAATAAGGCAAAATATAATTGAAGCTATTTCTCCGATAGATAATGCAAGATATAAAAAAGAAGTTGCTATTATTATATTAATCTTTAGTCCAATATAGATGCCTAATAGAGAAAATATTGTTCTTGTTAGTTGTTCTAAAAATAAGGATGTAGATGAAAACTTTACTGCTTTAATTCCATTAAGGTATCCTCTTAATGCATCACTAATTCCTACAAGTGGAATTAAGAAAGTTCCCATAAGTAAAGGCATAATCAGTTCATTATCTTTTAGAAGATTTTTACTAATAAAATTGATTGAACATAAGTAGATTATAATGCATATGCTTGATATTAGAAATGTAGTTTTGATTCCTTTTTTTAGTAGTAATTTTGGAGAATATTGTTTTGATGCTATAGCTTCTGAGACTAATTTTGACATAGTATTATTCATTGAAAAACCAGAAATATTAATAAATAAAAGTAGTGTTGGATAGCTTAAAGCGTATTTACTCATTCCCTCTATTCCTAAAATTCTAGTTGTAATAATTTTACCAATCATTCCAATTATTTTTACAATTAAACCAGTAATAATAATGATTAAAGTATTTTTTAGTAATCTATTTATTTTCATTTATATTCTTCCTTCTTAACTTATTAATAAATTTTATGTAAAAATTTAAATGTTTAGTCTTTTTACTTTAATTATATTTCTAAATTTGGTATAATATAATGTAAAGCAATAAAAAAAGAGGAGAAAATAGTATGAATTATAAAGATTATATTGCAATAGTAGAAGATTTTCCAATTAAGGGAATTTCATTTAAAGATATAACTCCATTACTTTCAAATGGGGAAGTATTTAAATCAATTACACAAGAACTTGCAGCTTATGCAAAAAAAGTTGGGGCTACTGTTATTGTTGGGCCAGAATCTCGTGGTTTTATTTTTGGATGTCCTGTTGCAGTAGACTTAGGTTTAAGTTTTGCTCCAATTCGTAAACCTGGTAAACTTCCTCGTGAAACTGTTAGTAAAGAATATTCTTTAGAATATGGTACTAACACATTATGCATGCATGCTGATGCAGTAAAAAAAGGTGATAAAGTTTTAATTATTGATGATTTACTTGCAACTGGTGGAACTATTGGTGCTGCTGTTGAGTTAATTTCATCATTAGGTGCTGAAGTAGTAGGATGTGCATTTGTTATTGAACTTACTGAATTAAAAGGTAGACAAAAATTATCTGGTATTGATGTATTTGCATTAACTCAATATCCATATTAAAATATTTATTATTAAAACTAGAAAGGTGGTGAAATTATGGATAAACCTCATACAATTAATGATTTGGTAGAACTTGTTAGTCAATATTTAAATGAAGAAAATATTAAATTAATCACAAAAGCTTATGATGTTGCAAAGTCTTATCATGAAGGGCAATATAGAAAATCGGGAGATCCATATATTCAACATCCTCTAGAAGTTACTTATATATTAGCTACACTTAAGGCTGGTCCTAATACACTTTGTGCAGGTTTACTACATGATGTGTTAGAAGACACTGATATGACAAAAGAAGAGATGGCAGCTGAGTTTAATGCAGAAGTTGCTGAAATCGTTGATGGTGTAACTAAAATTAGTAAATTAAAATATCGTACTAAAGAAAAAGCTCTAGCATCTAATCATGAAAAATTACTTATTGCAATGTCTAAAGACATTCGTGTAATTTTAGTTAAATTGGTTGACAGACTTCATAATATGCGTACGATTGAATTTCAACCTGAAGATAAAAGAAAACGTATTGCTAAAGAAACTTTAGATTTATATGCTCCACTAGCGCATCGTTTAGGGATGTATCGTTTAAAAGCAGAACTTGAGGATTTAAGTTTTAAAGCCATTGATCCTGAAACTTATTATGAAATTTCTTCTGATATCGTCTCAAAAAAGAGTGAACGAGAAGATGACATTGAGGCAATGAGAAAATTACTAGTTGAAATGCTAGAAAAAAATAATATTGGAAATTATCAAATTAAGGGGCGTATTAAAAATATTTACAGCATTTATAATAAAATGGTTACTAAAAGCAAACGCCTTGATGATATTTATGATTTACTTGCTTTAAGAGTAATTGTAAATTCTGTTGGAGACTGTTATCATGTTTTAGGGTTAATCCATAGTATTTGGACACCACTTCCTAAGCGTTTTAAAGATTATATTGCTGTTCCTAAGACTAACCTTTATCAATCGCTTCATACAACAGTTGTTGGTGCTGGTGGAAAAATCTTCGAAGTACAAATTAGAACTTATGAAATGGATAATGTAGCAGAACTAGGGATTGCTGCTCACTGGGCTTATAAAGAAGGAAGTGGATATTCTTCTGAAAAAGAACAAAAAGAAATTGGACAAAAGTTAAAATGGTATAAAGAACTTGGATCAATTTTGGAAAGTTCTGAACGTGATGATCCATTAGATACATTAAAAGATGATTTATTCTCAGCCAGTGTGTATGTCTTTACACCTACTGGTGATGTTTATGATTTTCCAAATGGATCAATGCCTTTAGACTTTGCATACCGTATTCACTCAGAAGTAGGTAATAAAACAGTTGGTGCTATAGTAAATGGTAAAATAGTGCCATTATCTTATAAATTACAAACTGGGGATGTTGTTGAAATTAAAACTTCAAAAAGTACATCTGGACCTACTGAGTCTTGGCTAAAGTTAGTAAAAACTGCTCATGCTAGAAACAAAATTAAAACGTATATTAACAAAAAGCAACGTGATAATTTCATTGCTGCAGGTCTTGCCGAACTTGAAAAAGTATGTAAAATTAAAGAATATGATATTAAATTAATTGATGAAAAAGTAGTTAAAGAATTTTTCTCTAAACTTAATATTAAAACATTTGAAGATTTATGTTGTGAAATAGGAAAAGGAACGATTTCTGCTCAAGCTTCCCTTAATCGTATTTTATGTATAACTGATGTAAAACTTGATGATGCTCAAGCACTTAAGCAATATAGTGAAGACACAATGTCTTCAAGAGAACATAAGAGTTCAAAAAATGATTATGGAGTTTATGTTGATGGTCTTCCTAAAGCACAAGTTAAGCTTGGTAATTGCTGCCAACCTGTGTTTGGTGATACTATCTATGGCTATATTTCAAAAGGATATGGTATTGTAATTCATCGTGAGGGTTGTCCAAATATGTTAAGATCAGATCAAGAAAGATTTATTAATGTTAAATGGGACTTAATGTTTAGTGGAAAAGTATTCAATACAACATTAAAAGTTTTTGCAAGAGATCGTCGTAATTTAACTGCTGATATGATTAACACACTAAATTATTGTAATGTTACAATCTTATCAGTTACTTCAACTAAAACAAAAAATGAAGAGTGTCTTGCAAAATTTAAGTTACAAGTCGCAAATTTAGAAGACTTAAACCGTGCTATTTTGGCACTTAATAAAATGCCAGAAATGTATTCTGTAGAAAGAATTTTTAAATAATATGAAAGTAATTGTACAAAAAGTATTGAGTGCATCATGCACTGTTGATAATAAAATAACAGGTAAAATTGGTCAAGGGTTTATGCTATTAGTTGGTTTTACTCATTCAGATACAATTGAAAATGTAAAAAAAATGGCTAAGAAAATTGTTGGACTACGTATTTTTGAAGATGAATGTGGTAAAATGAACTTAAGCATTAATGATGTTAAAGGTGAAATATTATCTATTTCTCAATTTACCCTATATGGTGATTGTAATAAAGGAAATCGCCCTTCATTTGTAAATAGTATGTCTCCAGAACCTGCCATTAAATTGTATAAACAATTTAATGAAATATTAAGAAGCGAATATAATATGGTCGTTGAAGAAGGTATTTTTGGTGCTCATATGATTCTTGATCCAATTTGTGATGGACCTGTCACAATAGAATTGGAATTTTAAAATGGAAAGAAAAGTAATTTTAGATTTTATTGGTCAAAATTTTGATAGTTTATCTAAGATCAAATTTAAACAAATGACAGTATTTGTTTATGGAAAAGATTATCAATCAGACTCTTTAGGTGGTAAATTATTAGATGGTAAACAACTATTTGCGTATGATGTTAAACTACCTAGAATTTATTTAAAAAAATTCCCACTTGAAAAGATATTTGATGGATTGTTAGCTTTTTGTGGAGATTTAGATAAACTTAATATATTTAGTAAAAGCGATTTTAATTTTGAATTAGAAGAAGTGTATTCTGGTAAAAATATTCAAGATTTAAAATTTAATTATTTATACTTATACCCTGTTATTAAAGATGATCTAACAATAGGTTCAATTATTATTTATGCTGATGAATATGATGCTGATTTTAAAATTGGAGATTCATCTGCAACATTACTATTTAATAGTTTAGTTAATTTAGAACTAGTAAGCTTTAAACAAAATGTTATTAATACTTTACTTGATGAAGAAGATTTATATTATTGTATTAAACAAGCAAGTAACCAATATGTGTATCTATCTAATAATTTATGTGATAAGTTTAATGTTAAAAATCCTGTTAAAGAAAGTGATGAACTTGTTAGTTTATTCATTAATCATCATTTAGTAAGGAAATCTAATTTGAAATTTCCATATGAAGATTATTTTGTTTATTCAGTAAATAAAGATGATTTTGACGATAAGAAAGATAATTATTTACATGTATCATCACTTAATCAAGTTGGCTTATCAAATGAGTTTACATTGATTATTGTTGATTATAGCCAAAAAAAGAATGGTTTTATGGAATTTGTAGAATCTTTACATCTAGTCGATAAGTATTATGTTTGTGCATGTGAAGATGGATTTTATATGCTTGCAGTAGATAAAAAAATTAAGAAAACTGATGTAAAGAAATTACTAAAAGGTATAGATAGTTTCTATATTACTTTATTAGCTCCTACTGATGTAAATAATAAAATGGATTTTACAAAAATTATTAAATATTTAAAAGAAGTTAGACCTACTGAGTTTATATACCATGAATATTTAACTTATATTAATTATTTATGTAATGATGCATTTGAATTAAATAAAAGTAAATATCAAGTTAATGAAATTGTATTTTCAAAAGATTCATCTATTAAAATGCCTTTATTAAACTATGTATCTAAGGGATTTAAACATTTAGAAAATAGTTTAGAATATGAAAGAGTAGCGGTTAATAAACTTAATAAATATATTAAAGAAAATAAGAATGATTGTTTTATTGCACTAGAAAGTATTAGTCTATTAAAAAGAAAAGTAGTGGAAGTGTATAAAAAATATCAAAATAAAAATGTTTCGTTATCAATTATTGTTCATTATACTAAGGAAACTACTAAAGAAGAACTATATAATGCTTTAAGTCTTTGTAAACTTTATGGTATTAAAACTTTTGCAGATAGTAGTATCTATTTAAATTTAAATGTAATTGACACAATGGAATTATTTGATGGATGTTATGTTCATAAAGAAGAATTTGAAGGACTTATGAAAATGAAAAATAAATTTATCAATATGTTTGTTACTTATTTTTATAATGATTCTAAATTGATAATTTTTGAGCAAACAGATGATGAAGAATTTAATGCTCGTTATGAAGATGATTCAATTTATTTTGTAAAAGAAAGTGTAGGAAAGTAAAATGCAAGAAAATTCTAAAAAGATAATTGAATTTATAAAATCAATATTTTTACCAAGAAAAATGGCTAAACATATGAATATGCCTTTTTTACTGGCTTTATTAATCTTACTAGTTTCATCATGTTTAAACATTGTTACTTCTAATACTAGAGCAGGAAAGGATACAGAGGCAGCTTTAAAGTTTCCTGCATTATTTGAAGAACTACCTGATGATTTAGTTTTAACAGAAATGACAACTAATGAACAAATCACAAGATTTACAATTGAAGAAGAAGTATATAAACTTGAAGTAAGTTATAATAAAGAAATTATTGAAGTAGATTCCCCTGCTAAATATTTAAAAGCTGATAAAAATGGTGTTTATCATGGTGAATATAAAAAAGATGATAAGACTGTAGATGTAACAGTTGTTGTAGATGATACATTGTATTCTGTTTATGGAACACTTGATGATCCTGCATATGTTGAATTCTTTGATATTGAAGGTTATCTACAACAAGACAAAAAAGAAAATACTGAATATGTTTTATATGTTTTAACTTTTGATAATTTATTCTACTTATTTGATTTAGATCAAATAAAAGATGGTAAAAGCACTAAAGCCCCAACAAATAGTGCCTTATTTGAAACTAATGATAAGGGTGAGTTAAAGTATTATCTGCCACTTGACGAAAGTGAATTAACTCTTAATCAATATGGTGATTTCGATACTACTAAATGGACTAGACTTACAACAAGTACTGATGAAATAGATTTTGCTGCTAGTGAAGAACATTTTAATAAATTAGGTTTAAGTATTTCGTATGAACAATATCTTGCAATGGTTGGTGAAATTACACCTGCATATCGTAGATTAAAGAATATTACAAATGCTTTATATGGTGGTGCTATTACATATAGCTATTTAGAACTTAATGGGCTTGATGTAGAAGTATTTAATACTTCAATTAATACATTCCAAAAGGATTTTAAGAATGCTTTAATTGTATATAATGCTGGAATATTAAAAACTCAAAGTTTAATTGTTTCATTCGTTATTACACTATTCTTCCCATTGTTATTATCTTCAATCACATGGATTATGTCTAGAAGTTTCTATATGAATAAATTCCGTCAATATTATGCTATTTGTTCAATGTGCTTTGGAATGACAACAATTATTGCATTAATTGCAGGATTTTTTGTAAGCTATACAGAAATTTCTTTTGCATTGCTTGTTATTGCAAGTATCTATTATATTATTGCTACATTTAGAATTAATACAATGGATGATGAAAATAATAAAAATGATAAAGAAAAGAACACTAAAAAGGAAAAAGAACCAATTAAGTATTCAAAGATTTCAGATGATACTTCAATTATTGGTTAATATTTAATTTAAATTTATGAATAAAATAAAATATCCTTCATACAATTAATTAGGTATGGAGGTTATTTTATGAAAAAAAATCAAATTGCATTATTATGTTTAACTGCTGTTGTTATGTTAGCTGTATGGTATATTAAATCGCCACTTAATCTTAATAAAGATGATGATAATTCTTTAATTGTTAGTGGTGAATCAACAAGACTTGATGCATTAAAGCAAATGAGAGAAGCACTTCGTCAAGAAAGAAGTATTGAAGTTGCTGCTTTGGATAAAGTAATTGCAAGTGAGTCTAGCACAATTGCGCAAAAGAATTATGCAATTAATGAAAAACAAACTATTTCAGATATGACAGAAAAAGAAGTGCTAATGGAGCTTTCCATCATTAATTTAGGGTACACTGATGCTTTTGTTCATCAAACTGATGCAGGTGTTGAAGTTTTAGTTGTTGCTGATATTTTGTCTGAGACTGAAGTAATTGAAATAATGAATTTAACTTATAATAGTTTTGTTACTGAAACGGTTGTAGTAACATACAAGGCTGCAACTGAATTTAAATAAAAAAATACACAGAAGGTTTCTGTGTTTTTTCCTGTTAATGGAGGAGTTATGAACTATTTTAAATATACTGTTAAAACAAAAGAATCAGGAAAAAATTTAAAAGAATTGTTACAATCGTTTAATCTTGCTAAAAATAAGATTAATTATTTAATAGATAATAAATGTATTTCTATTAATAATAATGTTGTTTATAAAAGAGAACATTTGTTAAATGAAAACGATGAAGTTATAATTGATATTTCAAACTATGAACAAATTGATTATTTGCCGTTAAGATATAATTTAGAAATTATTTATGAAGATGAGTATTTGTTAGTAGTAAATAAACCAAAAGGAGTAATTATATATCCTGAAAATAAAGAATTATCAAACACTATGGCAAATTATATTGCTTATTACTATACAAAGACTAATCAAAATAAAACAATTAGACATGCTCATCGTTTAGATACTGATACTACTGGGTGTTTAGTTTACTCAAAAGATGTCATAACTCATAGTTATTTGTCAAATTTATTTGAAAATGGTAAAGTTAAAAAAGAATATAATGCTTTAGTATATGGTATAATAAAGGAAAGTGGTAAAATTGAAACACCAATTTCTAGAAATAGGCATAATAATCTAATGATGGCATCTAAAAGTGGATTAGATGCGCTTACTTTATTTAAACCAATGAAGTATTATAATGGTAATACTTTATTAAATGTAGAAATTAAAACAGGTAGAACTCATCAAATTAGAGTACATTTATCTTCGGTAAAACATCCATTATTAGGAGATAAGATGTATGGTAAAGATGATGATGTAGAAAGAGTGATGTTACACTGTAGTCACATTGGATTTGTGCATCCAATACTTGGCTACTGGGTAGACTTTTATGCTAATATGCCACAAGATATGAAAAAATATATAGGAGAATAAAATGAAGCTTATTAATAAAATTTTTAAAACTATTGGTCTAATGTTTATACTAGTTGTTGTTGCAACATTATATGGTTGTGAAATGGAAGGAGTTACTACAAGTCAGTTAACATCACCTGATTTTACAGTTTTAGTAGATGATAGAAATGTTACTGTGTTTATTGAAGATACACTAAATGCAGATAGTTATTATTTATATGTTTATCAAGACAATGGTCTAAAAGGTAAATATGCTGTTTCAGAAGAAGAAGCTTTAATGGGATTTGAAATATATTTAGGCTATGGTGAGTTTGAACTTGCTGCTCAAGCTGTTTCAAGCTCTACAATGTATACAGATTCTTTAGTTTCTGATAAAAAAGACATTACATTAACTAAAAACACTTCCTCACATACACACGTTTATATAGATGGTGTTTGTGAATGTGGACAAAAAGATCCAAATGGTACTACAGTATCTAAATATACTATTTCATATGTGTTAAATGGTGGTGTTTTATCAAATGATGCTCCTACAGTTTATACAGTTGGCGAAACAGTATTCTTAATTGATCCTACTAAAGATAATAATACATTTGAAGGATGGTATCTAAATACTGATTTTAGTGGTGAAAAAATAAGTGTTATTTCAAATAAAACGACTGGTAATATAACTTTATATGCTAAATGGACAAGTACTATTTCATATACTGGTTATTATGAAGATGCAAATAATCTAGATGGTAAAGAACTAAAACTAGCTTTAAGAGTAATTATCACAACAGGATTTAAAGGAATTTCTTATGGTGATTTAAGATATAAATTACCTATTACTGATGCTTCATTAACAGATTCATCAAAGATGTTGCTACTTTTCTCACATCATGAAGTAGAAGCAAAATGGGATGGAGCAATTTCATGGAATCGTGAACATGTGTGGCCAAAGAGCAAAGGATGGTTTAATGAAGATGGTGCAGGTTGTGACATTCATCATATTAGGCCTGAAAATGTATCTGTAAATAGTATTCATGGTAATTTACCTTATGGTGAAGTATCCAATGGTACTGCTGTTAAATGTTGTGGAGAAGTAGTTGCGTATAAAACAAGTTCATACTTTGAACCACTTGATGATTTCAAAGGTGATGTAGCAAGAATTATTTTCTATTTATTAGTAAGATATTCTCAAGCTGATTCTTATAATATTACTAATGTAGCACAATCTATGAATATGTTACTTGAATGGCATGAATCAGATCCAGTTGATGATTTTGAAGTTGCAAGAAACGAAAGATGTTATTCAGTTCAAAATAATCGTAATCCATTTATTGATCATCCAGAATTTGCTGATATGATTTGGGGTTAAAAAAAGCCTTATGTAAACAAAACTGGCTCTTCCAAGATTTTTGGGATTTTGGGAGATTATAAAAAATGAATTCCAAAGTTTTTTGGGATAGTAAAAAAAATAAGATGAAGTACGAAATGTAAAATTTCAAGTACTTCATCTTTTTTATTTGAAAAAAAGTGTG